>DASVVC010000014.1:0-31415 GCA_036386755.1 Telluria sp. | reverse complement strand
GACCCAACTGGCCGCCCTGTGCGCCGAACAGCAGCAAGGCGCCGACTGGCTGGAGCGCCAGCGCCGCTGGAAAGTGCTTGACGCCGACTGGCCGCGCTGGGACACGCTGTTCGCACAAGCCGCGCAGGCGGCTGCGTTCGACCGCGCCAGTGCCGCCGACCTGCAAACGGCGCAGCAAGCCATGCTCGCCGCCGCCGACAGCGAAGCGCGCGCCGCCGAAGCGCTGGCGCAGTCGACCCGGCAACTGCAGGCGTTGGAGACCACGCGCCAGCAAGCCATCACCGCGCTCGACGCATTCGATGCCGGCCAGCTGCGCGCCGAACGCGCGGCGCTCGACCGGCATCGCAACAGCCTGGCCGGCGCCGGAAACATCTGGACCATGGTGATCTCGACGCGCGAGCGCCTGCCACAGGCTGGCGCCGACGCGGCCCGCGCGCGCAGCGCGATCGCCGCCGCCGGCAACGCGCTGGCCGCCCGCGTGGCTGGCGCCGGCGCGCTCGAAGCGGCATTGGCCCACGCCGAGCGCTCGCTCAAGGTCGCCGAACTGGCATGCGCCGACAGCGTCGTCGACCTGCGCGCCAACCTTGACGACGGCCAAGCGTGCCCCGTGTGCGGCAGCGCCGGGCACCCATACCGGCACCAGGATCCGGACCTGCGCGCCATGCTGGGCGGCCTGCACGCCGAAGTGGCCACCTGCCGCGCCGCGCTGCAAGAGAACCTGTCGGCCCAGGCCACCGAACGGGCCGTCGCCGCAGCGGCGCGCGTCCGGCTCGACGCCAGTGCGCGCGAACACGGCATGCTGGAGGCCGCGCTGGCGAATGCCCACGCCGCATGGGATGCGCACGCGCTGGCCGCCGGCGCGCCTGAAGAAGAAAGCCGCAGCGCATGGTTCGTCAGCGAATTGGCCGCGCTCGAGGCGCGTGCGCAGTTGTTGGAGGAGCGCGAACGCGCCGCACGTAGCGCCGCCAGCGCCCTCGATGCCGCGCAGCGCGCGTGCGACACGGCCAACGGCGCCCACGCGCGCCTTCACGAAGCGGCCGGCGCAGGCTACGCAGCCTTGATCCGGGCCAGCGCGCAGCACGCGGCGCTGGCGGACAGCCGCAGCCGCGCGGCAAGCGCCCTTGCGCAGCTGCTGGAACAACTCGACCCCGCTTTCGGGGACGGCTGGAAAACCGCATGGCAGCGCGATGCGGCCGCCTTTCGCGATGCCCGCGCCGCCGAGGCGCGGCAATGGCATACGCATGCGGCGCTGCACGCCAGCCGCGCCGGGGCGATCCTGGCGCTGGAAGCGGCCCACATGGCGCAGGCCAGCGACCTGGAAGACGCTCGCCAAAACGAGGCGGCGGCCAGCACCGGCTTTGCGCGCATCGACGCCGACCTCGCCGCGATGCTGGCCCAGCGCGCCAGTCTGTGGGACGGCCAGCCGGTGATTGAGATCGAAGCGCAGCTCATTGACGCAGCCGACGCCGCCCGCGCCGCACTGGCGCAGCAGGAAAGCGCCTTCCGGCAAGCCGCGCAAGCCGAAACACGCGCACGCGCGGCGCTGCTGCACACCGGTACCCGGATCACGGCCGTGAAGAACAACGGGCGGCAGGTGGGCCAGCGGCTGGAACAGTGGCTGGCCAGCTACGCCGAACGCCATCCGGCGCTCGACAAGGTGGCAGATGGCGCGCGCCTGGCCGAACTGCTCGCGCTCGACGCCGGCGTCACCGCACAGGAGCGCGCGGCCTTGCAGGCGATCGACGCGCGCGGCGCCAACGCCGGGGCGGTGCTGGCCGAACGGCGCGCCCGGCGCGAACTGCACGATCAGCAGCACCAGCAGCAGCACGGCGATCCGGCCCCCACCGAGGCGCTGCTGGAGCAAACGCTGGCCGAGCTGCTGGTCGAGCGCAAGGCGGCGGGTGATGCCGCCGCCGCGCTGCGCCTGGAAATCGCGCAGGACGACGTGCGGCGCGCGCAGGCGCAGGCGGTGACGGCGCAGATCGGGGAACAGCAATTGAACGAACGGCGCTGGGGCAGGTTGAACGCGTTGATCGGCTCGGCCGACGGCAAGAAGTTCCGCAATTACGCGCAGCAGTTCACGCTCGATGTCCTGCTCGGGTATGCCAACAGCCACCTGGAGCAGCTGGCCAGGCGCTATCGCCTCGAACGCGTGATCGACGCGGCCGGACCATCGCTCGGCTTGCTGGTGCGCGACCAGGACATGGGCGGCGAGATCCGTTCGGTCAATTCGCTCTCGGGCGGCGAAACGTTTTTGGTGTCGCTGGCGCTGGCGCTCGGATTGGCGTCGCTATCGTCGAACCGGGTGCGGGTCGAGCCGCTGTTCATCGACGAGGGCTTCGGCAACCTCGATAGCGACACCTTGCGGGTGGCGATGGATGCGCTCGACGGCTTGCAGTCGATGGGGCGCAAGGTCGGCGTGATCTCGCACGTGCAGGCGATGACAGAGCGCATCGCAACGCGCATCCTGGTGCAGCCGGGCGGCGGCGGCGCCAGTACCGTGACGGTCCAATAAACCTGGCTTGCTATCGTTTGACTTTCGCCAGGGGCGCTTCAGCCAGGGGCACTCTCGCCAGGGGCGCTTTCGCCAGTTCCCAGCCCAGCTCGCGCCGGATTTCCTGCGGGTCGGGCGGCGGGCGGCGCTGGGCGATCTGCATGCGCAGCCACTGGCGGACACTTTCCTTGCTTGGTTGCTTGTCGGTGTTCATGTCGCATCCTGTCTCGATCACTTCGCCCGGGGGCCTGCTCCCTTAACGCTGTGCCAGGCCAGCAGTTGACTGCGTATGCGCACCCCGATGATAAAATGCGCGTTTTTTACGTCCGGATCTTTCCCATGTCAAAACCCGCCCGCGTGCTGACCTTTAAATGCGTCAAGTGCGAGAAACCTGTCAAAGTCTTCCTGCAGAAAGTGTCCGCCTGCTCCCATATCCAGCCGTACCAGGGCGTGTGCGCCTGCGGTGAACTGCGGCGCCATGCAACAGGAAGCAAGGACGCTGTTCAATCCTATCTCGCTTCGCCCGAAGGGCAATGGTCCCATCACCATTGATTGAGATGCCTCAAGGCAATAAAAAAATAATAGAAAATTAACTAAAGTAATCGGCATGGCTGCCGTTATGGTCAGTAACGCAACGTTTTTATTGTCTGACCTCCATGTCTTTTTTGTCCGCCCTGAGCGCCCGTCCGCCCGTTTCCACCCTCCTTCCTGCCCCCGCGCAGGCTGGCGGACGGTCCGTGGGCGCGCAACTGGCGCCGGCCAGCGGCAACGTCGCGGCGCGCTTGCCGGTGGTCGATCCGGTGTCGATGTACAACGATAACGTCAGCTTGTCGCCACAAAGCATGATGAACCGGGTCGGCGAGCTGGCCAGCTCGACCGTCGATGTGGCCCAGAAGTTTCTCGATACCTTTGTCGGCAAGCTGTTCGGCGACGCCGCCAAGGGCGCCACGGTCCGTTTCGACGCCGTCGCGGTGCAGGCGCAATCGGCGTTTGCGGCCTCGACCATGCAGAACGGCAGCGTGCGCAGCAGCGCCTTTTCCCTGAACGAGTCCGCCAGCTTCATCGGCACCGGCCAGCTGGTCACGGCCGACGGCCAGACCTTCGACTTCGAGCTCGAAGTCAATTACGAAGCGAGCGCCAGCGTGGCCAGTGAAGCGACATCGGCCGAGGCGCCGGCCAGCAGTCAGAACAGGCTCCAATTACCCGATGTGCTGGTGCTGACCGGCAAACCACTGCCGCCGGTGAAGTTTCCCGGCAGCCTGGACGACCTGTTCAAGCTGCTCGGCCGCGAACTGCAGGGCAACGTCAACGGCTCCTCCGGCGAAGGCGGCGGCGACCTGAGCCTGCGCCTGTTGCGCCTGGTCGACCGCGCCGCCCTGCTCGCCCCGCGCCCGCGCGCCGACGCGCCGGATGTGCCGGCGCAAGAGCGCAGCAAGGCGCTGGCCAGTTCCTACGGCAGCGCGCCGGCGGGCGCAAGCATGCTGGCGCTCGCCTGAAGGCGCCCCAGGCCCACGTATAATAGTGAGATTGATGCCCCGTGCCCGCACGGGGCGCTTGCCGTTTTCCGTTTTTGCACCACTGACCGATCGCCCCCATGCAACCTGAACACACTGCCGACGCACCGGCGCGCATCCACTGGACCGAAGAGGGCCAGCCGCGCAGCGCGCGCTGGCGCTCCGAGAGCGGCATGCCGCCGCCGAAAAAAGTCGTCATCGCGGACGACAAGACCCCGGCCGACCTGGCCTATCGCCTCGCCTGCGAAGGCACCGCCCTGCTCTGGCGCGGCGACTTCCACAACGCGCGCCAGCTACTGCAGGCGCTGGCGCGCCGCGCCGACCATAAGGGCGGGCGCGCCAGGGCGCCCAAGGTGCCCGCCTCGCCCGCCGACGCGTTCCACCTGCACCGCCAGGCCCAGTCGCAGCGCGCGCGCACCCTGGCCATGCTGCTGCTGCCGTTCGAGGCCGACTACAGCGTTCCGCTGCGGCGCGCGCCGGACGTGCGGCAAGCCTGCAACGAAGCGTACGGGCGCGGCGACGAGCCTTTTGTCGCCTCGATGCGCGAGCTGCTTGGCCTGATCGGCGCCCACGAGTGGCGCAAGAACGGGGTCGAGATTCCCGCGCTGGAGGCGCGCATCCACCCGCACTACGGCGTGTTTTCGCCAATTCGCGGCGAGTACGTGGCGCTGGTGGCCGACGCGCCGCTGCCCCCCGCGTGCGCGCTGGCGTTCGACATCGGCACCGGCACCGGGGTGCTGGCGGCCCTGCTGGCGCGGCGCGGCGCCGGGCACGTGGTGGCGACCGACATGGATGCGCGGGCCCTGTCCTGCGCGCGCGAAAACCTGCAGCGCCTGGGCGTGGCCGAGACGGTCGAGGTGGTGCAGGCCGACCTGTTCCCCGAAGGGCGCGCCAACCTGGTGGTGTGCAATCCGCCATGGCTGCCGGGGCGCCCAAGTTCCTCGATCGAATACGCCGTGTACGATCCTGACAGCCGCATGCTCAAGGGCTTCTTGGGCGGCCTGGCGGCGCACCTGGCTCCCGGCGGCGAGGGCTGGCTGATCCTGTCCGACCTGGCCGAGCACCTCGGCCTGCGTCCGCGCGAGCAGTTGCTTTCGCTGATCGCGGCCGGCGGGCTGCAAGTGATCGAGCGCATTGATGTGCGTCCCACCCATCCGCGCGCGAGCGACGCTGCCGACCCGCTGCACGCCGCGCGCGCCGCCGAACTGACATCGCTATGGCGCCTGCGCGCACTGTAAGGGCGCTGCTGGCCGCGGCGCTCGGGCTGGCATGGCTGCTGGCGCCTGCGCAGGCGCTCGCCTGCAGCCGTCCGCTGAACATGGTCAGCGAAGAGTGGCCGCCGTATTCCTTCACCAACGAAGAGAACGTCCAGACCGGCCTCGATATGGACATGGCCAAGGCCATCCTCAAGGAAGCCGGCTGCGTGTTGGTGACCGCCCCGCCGCTGCCGACGGTGCGGCGCGCACTGCTGTTCGAGCGCGGCGAATTCGACCTGATGCTGGCCGCTACCGACACGCCCGAACGGCGCCGTTTCGCGCGCTTTTCCAATCCCTACCGGCACGAGACGGTGGCGCTGTTCGCGCTGGCGCGCGACTATGCGCGCTACGCCGGCGTCAACGACATGCCGACCGTCGCACGCGGCAAGGCGGCGCTGCTGGCGCCGCGCGTCGGCTGGTACGGGCGGCAATTCGCGCACGCGGCACCAAGCCTGCGCGCCGAAGGACGCCTGTTCGATTTCGGCAGCCTGGAACAGGGCATGCGCATGCTCGGCGCCGGGCGCGCGCCGCTGATCATGGGCGACCGCGCCGCCGTCATGTACGAAGCGCAGCGCCAGAAGCTGGTACTGCGCCAGCTGCCGTTCGTGCTGCATCAGGCGCCGGTGCACCTGATGCTCAGCCGCGCCAGCACCACCGACGGCGACCTGGCGCGCATCAACGCGGCCATCGCGCGGCTCGAAAAGAACGGCACCCTGCAAGCGCTGCGCGGGCGCTATGGCTTGCCGACCGGCCCTGCGGCCATCAATTAATCGCCCCCGCGACGCGGGGAAGACGAAAAACGTCACGCTCGATCCTGTCGGGAAAAGCGTGGCGCCCGGTGACAACACCGCCGAGGCGCAGCACCAGTGCGCGTGCGGCGTGATTGTCGTCGTTCATGTACGTCTCGACCGACTGCCACGCAAAGTGCCGATAGGCGTGCTCGATCGCCGCGCGCGACGCTTCCTGGGCAAAGCCGGCGCCGCGCGCCTCGGGCAGCAGCCACCAGGTCAGCTCGCGCGGCCATCCTTTGCCCTGCCAGAAGCCGCAGACCCCGACCAGGGCGCCAGTGTCGCGCCGTTCAATCGCCCACACCCCGAATCCCTGCAAATGCCAGGCGCCCAGGTCGGCGGCGAGGCGCGACCAGGCGGCGGCGCTCGTGAGCGGACCGCCGTACGGGCTTGAAGCGTGGGCATCGGTATAAAAGGCGTCGTACAAGGCTTCGCACGCGAGCGAAGGCGGCAGCAGGGCAAGGCGTTCGGTGTGCAGTGTCGGAATAAGCATGGCCAATGGGGTGGAGTCAAACAGCTCACGCTCACTGTAACATGACGCCGCGCCGGCCAGCGGCCAGGGACCGGTCCGCTTAATTGCGCCCGGCCATTGCACTTGCGCCAGAACCTCTATATAATTCGCCGCTCAGACGCGGGGTGGAGCAGTCTGGCAGCTCGTCGGGCTCATAACCCGAAGGTCACAGGTTCAAATCCTGTCCCCGCAACCAAACATTTTGAACTGAGCCCGACTCTTCACACAGCCGGGCTTTTGTTTTTAGAAAGGGACTTGCTGCCTTCAAGCCAGTCCGCCGCGCTTCCCATGAGAGACAAAAAAGATAACGCGACCTTCGATTTGCCGGGGTTCGGCGCGGCTGCGCCGCTCGTTCATCCCCCTGCCGAAGCGCGCCGCACCACGGTGCCGCGCCAGCGTAAAGCCACCCTGCGCCAGCAGCAGCTCGAACTGCTCGACGAAACCGACGCCAGCGGCTTGCCAGTATGGAAGCGCGAAGACAATACCGACCTGACCGGCCTGCCCAACTGGGCTGCCGCGTAATTTCCCGGCGCGCAGAAGCACGCAGCAGCGCCATCCGCCCTCTCTGAGCTTGCCCTGCTAGACTGGGCCCGTTCCCTTTTTGCCAGAGCACGCCATGAATCCAAACGCCTTCGCCACCCTGCCTTTGACCGCCACGTTTTTGGCCAACCTGGACTCGCTCGGCTATCGCGAGATGACCGACATCCAGACCAAGAGCCTGCCGCACGTGCTCGACGGACGCGACCTGATCGCCCAGGCCAAGACCGGCAGCGGCAAGACCGCGGCCTTCGGCATCGGCATCCTGCATAAATTGAATCCGGCCTGGTTCGCGGTGCAGGGCCTGGTGCTGTGCCCGACGCGCGAACTGGCCGACCAGGTCGCCAACGAACTGCGCCGCCTGGCGCGCGGCGAAGGCAATATCAAGGTGCTGACCCTGACCGGCGGCGCGCCGATGCGCCCGCAGATCGCCTCGCTCGAACACGGCGCCCACATCGTGGTCGGCACCCCGGGCCGCATCCGCGACCACCTCGGACGCGGCAGTATCGACCTGTCCAAGGTGCAGACCCTGGTGCTCGATGAAGCGGACCGCATGACCGACATGGGTTTTTATGACGAAATCGCCGGCATCGTCAGTGCCTGCCCGCCGCGCCGCCAGACCCTGCTGTTTTCGGCCACCTATCCGGACGATATCCGCCGCGCCACCGAATCGTTCCTGAGGAACCCGGTGGAAGTCGTGGTCGAGGCCCAGCACAGCGGCGACCAGATCGAACAGCGCTTCTACGAAGTCGGCTTCGACAACCGCGACCAGGCCGTGGGCCGCCTCTTGAAGCACTTCAAACCCGTTTCGGCGCTGGCCTTTTGCAACACCAAGGTGCATTGCCGCGAACTGGCCGACGAATTGCGCGCGCAGGGCTTTTCGGCGCTGGCGCTGTACGGCGAACTGGAACAGCGCGAGCGCGACGAGATCCTGGTGTTGTTTTCCAACCGCAGTTGCTCGGTGCTGGTGGCGACCGATGTGGCCGCGCGCGGCCTCGACATCGCCAACCTGGGCGCGGTGATCAATGCCGACGTGTCGAAAGATACCGAAGTGCACATTCACCGCGTGGGCCGCACCGGCCGCGCCGGCGAATCGGGCCTGGCGCTGACCTTGTGCGCGCCCAACGAAAAGAAATGGGTCAAGCTGATCGAGGAATACCAGCACGCGCCGGTCAGCTGGCATCCGCTGTCCGAACTGGCCGACGATGGCGAGCCGGCCGCCCCAGCCCCGATGGTGACCCTGGTCATCATGGGCGGCAAGAAGGACAAGCTGCGCCCGGGCGACCTGCTGGGCGCGCTGACCGGCGACGCCGGGCTGACCAAGGAACAGGTCGGCAAGATCAATGTGTTCGAATTCATGACCTATGTGGCGCTCGACCGCCACATCGCCGATCAGGCGTTCCAGCGCCTCAACGCGGGCAACAAGCTGGGCCGCGACTTCGGCAACATCAAGGGCCGCAGCTTCAAGATGCGCTTTATCGACGCCTAAGGAAACATTTGCTAACGACTTTGCAAGCCATTGTGTTGCGCATCCGATAAGCCGGGCTTTGCGGCGCGGCACTTATGCAGCTACACTAAACGTGTCACCCGTCCTGCTGCACAGAAATGTAGCGGAAGGACGGGCGCATGACGCCAATGATGGCGTTCATGTCGGAAGATGCGGCAAATTGCGTTGTCATGAGGCAAAATGCGTAAATTAGGTTCATCCGAATGATGCGCTTAATCGTTAAATCTGGCATGATTGCTTGAGATAAACATCGACGCTCCCCTGCGGCCCCGCACTCATGAATAATACCGTCGTGCTAGATGACATTGAAACACTGAAACAGGCTTTCTTGCGTGGCGCCGGCATTCCTGCCGATGCGCTCGGTTCCGGCCTGACGCCGGAGTTGATGGAGCTGATGGGCAAGTTGCTGGCCAATTCGCTGCAAGGGACGATCGACTTGCTGGCCCTGCGTTCGCTGGTCAAGCAGGAGGTCAAGGCGGACGTCACCATGGTGGTGATGCGCAACAACAACCCGCTCAAATTCTTCCCGGACAGCCAGACCGTGCTGACCCAGATGCTGCGCAAGAAAATGCCCGGCTTCATGGAGCCGCTCGAATCGATCGAGGACGCTTACAACGACCTGCGCAGCCACCAGAAAGGCATGGTGGCCGGCACCCGCGCCAGCATGGGCGCCATGATGGCGCGCCTGAAGCCGGAGCTGTTCGAGACCGAAGTGTCGAGCGGCGGCATGATGGGCACCCTGATTCCCTCGCGCCGCCAGGCCGAGAGCTGGAAGACCTACAAGCAGGCCTATCACACCGCCGAGGCGGAAGCGAAGGACCAGTTCAAGTCGATCTTCGGCCCCGTGTTCCTGGCCGCTTACGAAAAGGAAGTCGAGCGCACGAATGCCGGCACCAGCAATGGTTGAGCGCAATCCGATCCGGCTGGCCTGGACCCGCATCAGCGAAATCGGCATGCGCGCCACTAACCAGGACGCCGTCGGCGAAGCCCAGCATGGCGATATTTCCTGCTTCATCATCGCCGACGGCGCCGGTGGCCATGAAGGCGGCGAAGTGGCCGCCAACCTGGTGGTCGAAGCGATGCTGGAGAAATTCGCCAGCGTGCCGGCCTTCGGCGCCCACGCCCTGCTGTCGTATACGGCCCACGCGATCGCCTGTGTTGCGAAAAACAAACAAACCCAGCCGGCCAACCACGACATGAGCGCCACCGTGGCCGCCCTGCTGGTCGACCAGGCCAATGCCCACGCCTTATGGGCGCACCTGGGCGACACCCGCGTGTACCTGTTCCGCGACGCCAGGCTGGTCAGCGTCACGCGCGACCACAGCCTGACCCAGCAACTGATCGACGCCGGCTACGCGCGCGCCGAGCAGCTGCGCACCCATCCGCAACGCAACATCCTGTTCGCCGCCGTCGGCGCCGAAGGCGAGACTCCGGTTGCGCTCGGCGACGGCCCGGTCCAGCTGCTCGACGGCGACGCGCTGCTGGTGTGCAGCGACGGCCTGTGGGAATGGGTGCACGAGGACGAGATGGAGCGCACCCTGGCCGAATCGGGCAACAGCGAGCAATGGCTGACCGCCATGTGCGCGCTGGCCGAAGCGGCCCTGGAAGGCACGGAGAAGGTACGCGACAATTTCTCCGCGTACGCCATCCGCGTCGAGAGAGAGACGGTATGAACGCGCTCGCCCCCGGCTCCGAGAACTGCCTGCCGATCGGCACCCGGCTGGCCGACTTCGAAATCACCGGCGTGCTCGGTGAAGGCGGCTTCGGCATCGTCTACATGGCGTTCGACCATTCGCTGCAGCGCAGCGTGGCCCTGAAAGAATACATGCCGGGCGTGCTGGCCGCGCGCGCCAGCGACAACAGCATCATGGTGCGTGCCGAACGGCACCAGGAAACCTTCAACGTGGGGCTGAAAAGCTTCATCAACGAAGCGCGTTTCCTGGCCCAGTTCGACCATCCTTCGCTGGTCAAGGTGCACCGTTTCTGGGAACAGAACCGCACCGCTTACACGGCGATGCAGTATTACGACGGCCGCACCATCAAGGATATCGTCACGCACAGCCCGGAACTGGTC
Organism: Telluria sp.; assembly: GCA_036386755.1. Classification (GTDB taxonomy): domain Bacteria; phylum Pseudomonadota; class Gammaproteobacteria; order Burkholderiales; family Burkholderiaceae_D; genus Telluria_A. The sequence continues at coordinate 20,734 of DASVVC010000014.1, read as the reverse complement.
ACGGAAGCCTGGTGCAAAAAGGTGATGAAGCAGATTCTCGACGCGCTCGAGATGCTCTACACCATGAAAATCCTGCACCGCGACGTCTCGCCGGACAACATCATCGTGCAGGAAAGCGGCGACGCCGTGCTGCTCGACTTCGGTTCGGCGCGCCAGATCATCGGCGACCGCACGCGCGGCCTGACCGTGATCCTCAAACCCGGCTACGCGCCGGTGGAACAGTACGCCGGCGACGCCTCGCTCGACCAGGGCCCGTACACCGACATCTACGCGCTGGCCGCGGTGATGTTCTTTGCCATCATCAAGGAACCGCCCGCGACCTCGATCGCGCGCATGGTGCGCGATCCGGTCAAGGCCCTGGCCGAGCGCGGCCTGCCCGGCTACAGCCAGGAATTTCTGGCGGCCATCGACAAGGGCCTGGCCGTGCTGGCCCAGGACCGCCCGCAAACCATCGACGCCTTCCGCGCGCTGCTCGGCATCGAAACGAGCGGCGAGGCGCCGCGCGCCCGCCCTACCGGCCCGGCCCAGCGCTTCGCCACGCTCGACCGCCTGCCGGACGCCACGCCAGGGGCCACTACCGGCCCGGATTCGGCCAACGGGGCGACGCCGGCCGATGCGGCGCCCGCCAAACCGAATCTGTCGAAGTCGCCAAGTTCGTCGTCGAAACAGGATGCGCATGCCAAGTCGCCCCGCCGCCCGAAGCCGGAGGTGGCGGAAAAGCCCGCCAAACCGGTCAAGCCGGCCAAGAAGGGCTTGCCGCCCTGGACCGGCATTGCCGCCTCCGGCGTGGTGATGGTCGCGGCGATTGCCGTGGGCCTGTATTCGCTGCTGTCCAAGCCGTCCGACACGATCATGGTGGCGCCAGCCCAGCCGGCCCGGCCAACCGTGGCCGACGCCTCCGCCCTGCCGCCGCCGGCCGCCGTGACGCCGCCCGTGGCCGCGGTTACGCCGGCCGAGCCTGCCGTACCGGCCGAGACCGTGACGGCCGCCGCCACGCTGCCGGCCGAGGGCGCCGCTGCCGCCGATGTGCTGGCCGAGCCGGCCGCCGAAGCCACGCCGGAATCGTTCAACTACAAGCTGTCGATCAAGCCATGGGGCACCATCCATGTCGATGGCAAGGAAGCGGGCGTGACGCCGCCGCTGAAAAAACTGACCCTGCCGGCCGGTAAGCACAAGATCCGGATCGCCAATCCCGGCTTCCAGGATTTCACGGTCAATCTCGACACGAGCAAAAACAAGTCACGCACGATTGAACATGATTTCACAGCGCAGCCTAAATAAACGCATTAAGATCGAGGCATGAACCGATCCCAACACTTTCTGATATATGCCGCACTGGCCGGCAGCCTCGCGCTGTCCGGCTGCGTCACGCCCGAGCCACCGTCCAAGCCGAGCGTGGCCGCCAAGCCAACGGCGCCGCGCCCGCCCACGGCACGCCCGCCGACACCGGTCGTACCCGCCGCCCAGGCGCCCGGCAGTGACCAGCTGGCCCTGAACGAGGGCATCGAGCTGTACAACCAGGGCGCCTACAACGACGCCATCAAGCGCCTCGGCGCAGCCGACGTGACGGGCGGCTCGAAGGCCAACCAGGTCATTGCGCACAAATATATCGCCTTCAGCTACTGCGTGACCTCGCGCCCGGTGCCGTGCCGCCAGCATTTCGAAAAAGCCTTCAAGCTCGACCCGGCCTTTGCGCTGGCGCCGGGCGAAAGCGGGCATCCGCTGTGGGGCCCGGTGTTCGCCAAGGCCAAGAAAGCCAAGTAATACGCGAAATAAGCAATTGCTACCGACGAAAAAAAACGCTGCCCATGAGGCAGCGTTTCTTTTGGAGCAGCAGCGTGATCAGTTACGGACGACGCGCTTGTACTCGTTGGTGCGGGTGTCGATCTCGATGACGTCGTCGGTGCTGACGAACAGCGGCACCTGGACCGAGTGGCTGTGCGCTTCGATGGCGTTTTCCAGCTTGGCTTCTTTCAGTACGTTGCCCGATGTGTTGCCCTTGACTGCCGGCTCGGAGTAAGCAACCTTGCGTGCGATCGTGGTCGGCAGTTCGACCGAGATGGCCTTGCCGTCGTAGAACACGGCTTCGCATTCCATGCCGTCTTTCAGGTAATGCAATGCATCGCCCAGGTTTTCTTCTTCGATTTCGTACTGGTTGTATTCGGTATCCATGAAGACAAACAGCGGATCGGCGAAGTACGAGTACGTGACCGGCTTCTTGTCCAGCACTACGACGTCGAACTTGTCGTCGCCACGGAAAACGTTTTCCATTGGGCTGTTGTTCAGAAGATTCTTCATCTTCCATTTATAAGTGAAGCCCGTGCGGCTCGAGCCGTTCACATCGGAACGCAACACGATCATAGGCTTGCTGTCGACCATAATGATATTGCCAACACGAATTTCTTTTGCAGGTTTCATAAAGAGTGTACGTAAAAAGTGGGTTGCATAAAAATCATCTGTCGCCTGCTGGCATGACGCCGGAAGCTCACGTTTGATCGAGGTAATAATACGTTAGAAATTAACCGAATATTGTACCTTATCCAGGGCGAGATGACCTAAGCCAAGAGGCAAAGTTCAGTAAATTACTGGTGAGGTCGCCGTTTGCCAACATCTGTCGCTGCCATTCGTCGGCACGCGCATGCATGGCGGGCAAAGCGGCATGAAAAGCCGGCCACAGCGGCGCCGGATCGGCGGCACCAGGCGTGGCGCCGTTCCAGCACAGCGAGAGCGCGGCCAGGCTGTCCAGGCCGCCGGCGTAGCGGTCGAGGAAAGCACGCAGCTTTTTGTGGTGCAGGTTTTCATCTTGCGGGTAGATATGCCAGATGAACGGGCGCCCGGCCCATTGCGCGCGGACGAAAGAATCCTCGCCGCGCACGAAGTTCAGCTCGCACGCCCACAGCAGCCGGTCGTAGTCGGGCTGGGGGATGAAGGGCAGCACGCGCACCGTCAGCGCGCCACGGGTGCGGACGACGCCGGCCTCGGCAGGTGCGGCCAGGAAGGCGCCGACCGCATCGCTTGCCACGCCTTCGGGCACCAGGCAGGTAATCGCCTGCGAGCCGCCCTGCCATGCCGCGAACAGGTTCGCCACCGGTGCGTGGGGGTAGCAGAACAGCGAGACTTTGGTCGAGGCGATTTCTTGCGGCGTAACGCCGAAGCGTTTCAAAAAAGCCGCCATTGCGGCGGGATCCGCCTGGAACTGGCGGCGTTCGTCGTCGAGCGTCGCTTCGCGCATCAGGCCGCCGGTCTTGGCGGTGAAGCCGGGGAAGAAGAAATGTTTTGTGAGCGGCAGGCGCGGATGGGACGATGGCAAGGTATGGCAGCCTTCGACCCATTCTTCGGCCGTCAATCCTTCCAGGTTGAACCAGACCGGACGCGGCTTGCAGCGGGCCATGGCGGCGATGTAGCCGGGCGGGATGTCGCAGGCGAAAAATTCGATGACGATGTCGGCGATATCAAGGGGGGTGAACTCGCCCTCCTGGCTGGTCCAGTGGCGCACTTGCACGCCGCCGACCTGCTGCAGCGCACCAGCCGGGTCGATTTCCGGGCAGATGCGATGGAAGCTTTGCAGGTCGTCGACCCACAGGGTGACGGCCACGCCATGCTCGCGCTGGAGCTGGCGCGCCAGGCGCCAGCAAATGCCGATATCGCCGTAGTTGTCGACGACCCGGCAGAACAGGGCGAGGGTGAGCTGGGGTGCTTGAGCTTCGGTCATAGGACTGTGTCTGAGGCAGTATTGGGAACGTTCATCAACTTATGAGCCGTCGCCCCCGCGCCAAGGCGGCCCTCGGCAGGGGTCCATGTCACCTATGATCACCGGTGCTATGGATCCCCGCCGAGGGCCGCCTTGGCGCGGGGACGACGCGTTACAGGTGCGCATCACTATCATCAATTGATCGGCTCGCACAACGCAAAAAGCCGCACAAGGCGGCTTTCCACACTAACTGGCGTCCCCAAGGGGATTCGAACCCCTGTACTCACCGTGAAAGGGTGATGTCCTAGGCCTCTAGACGATGGGGACCTGAACTGTTGTCAGGTAGCGGCAACTACCTGCAATGTACGACGACATCAAAACTTGGTGGAGGTAAGCGGGATCGAACCGCTGACCTCTTGCATGCCATGCAAGCGCTCTCCCAGCTGAGCTATACCCCCCATGTAACGCGAACTACTCTGCGCTGGAATAACAAAGAACCTTTTTCACGACCCTCTGGTAAAACTGGCGTCCCCAAGGGGATTCGAACCCCTGTACTCACCGTGAAAGGGTGATGTCCTAGGCCTCTAGACGATGGGGACAGAAATCTGTCCTGGACGTATTCTACATCCTGACCTTACTTACCGCACCAACAAAAAACCCTGACGTATCAGGGCGTTTAGTGGTACTAAACTGCGACCGCATTATACTACTTCTTGCTGTTTTTTACTACTCGAATCCTGGCGTCCCCAAGGGGATTCGAACCCCTGTACTCACCGTGAAAGGGTGATGTCCTAGGCCTCTAGACGATGGGGACCCGGTACTGCAATCAGGTAGTGGCATCTACCTGCACATCTTCATTACTGCTTCGATTAGTGGTGGAGGTAAGCGGGATCGAACCGCTGACCTCTTGCATGCCATGCAAGCGCTCTCCCAGCTGAGCTATACCCCCGTCCGTCGAAGAAGCAGAATTATATACTAGGGCTTGCAATATGCAAAGCCCCGGGGCGAACAATTTAAACGGCAGCTTTCAGGCGCGACAGAACCAGTTCGCGGCCCAGCAGCACCAGCACCGCATCGATGGCCGGGGTCTGCAACTGCCCGGTCAGCAACAGGCGCAGCGGCATCGCCAGCATCGGCATCTTGATGGTGTTGGCGGCCAGTACTTCCTTGATCATCGCGGCCAGCGCTTCGCGCGTCCACTCGACGCTGGCGCAACGCTCGGCGAACTGGGCCAGCGCCGGCTTGATGGCGTCGGTCAGGTGTTGGGTCAGCAAGGCTGCATCCGGCTGCGGCGTGCGGTAGAACAGCATGGCCGCGTCGGCCAGTTCGTTGATCGTGTTGGTGCGGTCCTTCATCAGCGCCAGCGCGTCGGCCAGCGCGGGGGCGCCGTCGAACTGGGCGCCCTGCGCTTCCATCAGCGGACGCGCCAGCGCGGCCAGGCGGGTATTGTCGGCCTGCTTGATATAGTGGTTGTTCAGCCAGGCCAGCTTTTCCAGGTCGAACTGGGCAGCCGAGCTGGTCAGGTGATCGGTATTGAACCACTCGCAGAACTGCTCCATCGAAAAGATTTCATCATCGCCATGGCTCCAGCCCAGGCGCGCCAGGTAGTTCAACATTGCTTCCGGCAAGATGCCTTTGGCCGGGTAATCCATGACGCTGACGGCGGAGGTGCGCTTGGACAGTTTCTTGCCTTCATGATCGAGGATCATCGGCAGGTGGCCGTATTGCGGCAGCGGCGCCCCGATCGCGCGCAGGATATTGATCTGGCGTGGCGTGTTGTTGACGTGGTCGTCGCCGCGCAGCACGTGCGTGATCTGCATGTCCCAGTCGTCGACCGCCACGCAGAAGTTATAGGTCGGCACGCCGCCCGGGCGGGCGATGACGAGGTCGTCCAGTTCCTTGTTGGCGATGGTGATCGTACCCTTGACCACGTCGTCCCAGCTCACTTCGCCGTCGAGCGGGTTCTTGAAGCGCACCACCGGCTCGCGGTCGGCTGGCACCGCCGGCAAGGTTTTGCCCGGCTCCGGACGCCAGGTACCGTCGTAGCGCGGCTTTTCGCCGGCGGCGGTAAAGCGCTCGCGCATGGCGTCGACTTCTTCCCTGGACGAATAGCAGTGGTAGGCGGTGCCCGCTTCCAGCATCTGGGCCAGCACCTCGCGGTAGCGGTCCATGCGCTGCATCTGGTAGAACGGGCCTTCGTCATGGTTCAAACCGAGCCACTGCATGCCCTCGATGATGGCCTGCACCGCTTCCGGCGTGGAACGCTCGACGTCGGTGTCTTCGATACGCAGCACAAAGGTGCCGCCGAAGTGGCGGGCATACGCCCAGCTGTAGAGGGCGGTGCGGGCGCCGCCAAGGTGGAGGTAGCCGGTTGGGCTGGGGGCAAAACGGGTGCGGACGACGGTCATGGGATCGGTATTGAGATAAAGAGAAGTATTTTACAGCGTCGCCGCCGCGCCGCGCCATCGCTGGCGGAGCGGCGGCGAAAAAGGCTGCGCCCTAGAGGCTGACCACCTGCAGCAGCGGCGCCGGTACGCTGCGCTCGGCCACGCCCAGCAGATGGGCGTGGTGGGTGAACACGATCACCTGGTGGTCGCGGGCGAAATCGGCGATCGCGCGCAAGGCCAGCGCCGCGCGGCCGTCGTCGGAGGTCATCAGGACGTCGTCGAGCACCACCGGCAGGTCGTAGCCGGCGTCGCGCCGCAGTTCGAGCGCGGCCAGCCGCAGCGCCAGGTAGAGCTGGTCGCGCGTGCCTTCGCTCAGGCCCTCGACCCGCACCTGGCCGCCACTGTCGCGCTGCGCCAGCAGGACCGGCTTGGCGCCGGCGTCGTCGCTGACCAGGCGCACGAACAGGCCGTCGGTCATCTGCTGGAAGTAACGCGAGGCCGCCAGCAGCATCGGCCCCTGGGCGCGCTCGCGGAAACGCTTGAGCGCCTCGTCGAGCAAGGCATGCGCGAGCCGGGAGCGCATCCACGGCGCGATCGCCAGCCGTACCCCGGCCGCGTCGCGCTCCATGTGCTCGCGCGCCGCCGCCGCGGTATCGGCGGAGTCCACCGCTTCGAGCGCGCGGCGCGCCGTTTCCTCGGCCTGGCGCGCGTTGCGCAAGCTCTCTTCCAATGTCGCCAGCTCGGCCGAGACCTGGCTTTGCTCGTCGTTCATGCGCTCGGCATCGTAGTCGCGCAGCAGCGCGCGCAGTTCGTCCACCGGGCGCGAGGACGCCGTGGCGAGGTCCCTGCGCACCCGGTCCGCCTCGGCCTGGGCGCCGCGCTTGCGCTGCGATTGCGCTTCCGCCGCCGGCAGCGCCTCGGGCGCATCGACATTGGCCGCGCGGCACAGGCGCTCCAGTTCGGCCTGATGGCGCTGCGCCAGGCTTTCCTGTTCGCGCCAGCGTTCCTGCGCCTCTTCCAGCGCCTGCTGCTTGAGCGCATGTTCGCTGTCGGTGCGCCGCGCTTGCGCCAGCCTGGCCTGAAGCTGTTCGACGTAGTGGCGCAGGTTGGCGGGCGGCGCATCGCCCATCGCCTCGGCCAGTTCGCGTCCCAGGCCTTGCAGCCGGTCGAATGCCTGCTGCGCGCGCAGCTCCCGCACGCTTGCGCTATCGAGCTCGGCTTTGGCATCGGTCAGATGGCCGAATTCCACCAGGCGCGCGCCGGCCGCGGCGATACCGGCCTGCGGATCAAGGTGCAGCGCGCCATACACGTGCGACGTCACCGCCGCCGCCGCGACGGCAAGCTGCTCCTCCAGGGTGCTCAGCTGCGCCTTGAAGCGGCGCCGCTGCTGTTCGCGTTCGATGCGCTTGCCGGCCGCCGTGCTGAGGGCACGCTGGCGCCGTTCGATGTCATCCTCGATCTCGTCGACCAGCGACCACAGGGTGGCCAGCGAGCCGTTCGGCGGCGCTGCCACGCCAACGGCGGCGATCGCATCGGACAGGTCGCTCACAAGCGCGCGCTCGGTGGCACGCGCCGTCTCCAGCTCCTCGATCAACGCTTGCAGGTTGGCGCTCTGCTCGCGCGCGTCGGCAAGCCGGGCCTGCCATTCGCGCAGCGCTTTCGGCGCCAGTTGCGGCAGGCCGCGCGCCGCCAAGGTGGCGTGCCAGCGTTCCAGCGCCGCCGCGCCGCGCTCGGCATGCGCCGTGCGTTCGTGTTCGATGTCGGCCAACTGCTGCGCCAGGCGCGCCAGTTCGTCCTGGCTGCCCTGCAGCTGCGTTGCCCGTTCGGTGTCGCGCGCCAGCTCGTCGACCAGCCGGTCGGCGTCGCGCACATCGGCTTCGACGGTATCCAACAGCGCGCCCGGTGCCGGCTTGCCGCCGGCGTTCGCCTCGCGCACCTGCGCCCAGTGGCCGTCGCGCTGGCCGCGCGCGGCGCGCACCTGCGTCATGGTCGGCACCGCGCCGGCGGCCAGCAACTGCGCGCATTTGGATGCTGCGCCCGCGTGCTCGGTTTTGAGCTGGGTATGTTGTTTGCGCAGGGCGCCCAGTTCGCTGTCGGCCGTGTCAAATTCGCTCAGGGCGGCATCGATTTCGCTGTCGAGCAGGGCACGCACCCGCGCCAGCGCCAAGTCGTCCGGCAGCCCCAGCGCGACCACGTCGGCGGCGATCTCGCGTTCCAGCTGGCGGATGTCGGCCGGCAGCTGCTCCTTGCGCTTAAGCAGCACTTCCTTGCGCCTGGCCTCGTCCCGCACCGAATGCAGTGCGCTGACCAGGCCGGGCGCCGGCAGCGCGTCGGCTGCCGGCTCGTCTTCGTCTTCCAGCGCCAGTGCCGACTCCAGATGCTGGCGCAGCCGCTGTTGCGCTTCCTTGAAGTCGCCCAGCACGGTGTCGATCCGGGCGCGCGCGGCCGCCGCCGGCGCCAGCGCCAGCACCGCCTGCGCCGCCGCGCCGGGCAAAATGGCGCCGGCGCGTTCGTCCAGCAGGCGGCGCGCCTCTGCCATCTGGTCCGACGCCTCGGCAATCGCATTACGCAGGCTGTCGAACGATTCCGCGCTGGCGGCCAGGCGCTCGATGCGGGCGGCCGCGTCCAGCGCCGCCTGATCCGGTGCCAGGGCCTTGAGCTGGGCGGACAAACGCTGAACCGCATCTTGCGCGGCCTGCGCGTTGTGGAATGCGGCGGCCAATCCCGCTTGCGCCGCGGCGCGTTCGGTGGCGGCGTTTTCCGCCAGCAGCGGCACGCCGTCCAGTTCGGACAGGATGTCCGCGGCCGCATCCTGGCTGCGGATCAGCGGCGCCACGCCGCGCAATTCGGACAGGCGCAGCTGGCGCCGGTTGGCCTCGTCATAGCGCACCTCCAGTTCGGCCAGCCGCTTGGCCGCCGCCTGGTGCTCCTTGAAGCGTTCCGCCCACCATGCCGGCTTGATCTGGGCGTTTTTCAATTCGGCGTGATGTTCGCCGTAGTTGCGCAGCGCCTCGTTGATGCGGCCGTTCTTCGCGCGCGCGCCCGGCATGAAGTAGGTACGCGCCGACTGGTCGAGCCGTTCGAGCACCGCCGGAATGCTGCGCACCCCGGCGCTGGCCTCGAACAGGGCCGCGCCGATCTCGCCGTGCCCGGCCAGGAGCGCTTCGCCGCCGTTGCGCAGGCGGTCGTGGTCCAGGCCGAACATGGCTTCGTAATCTTCCTTCGACAGGCCGCAGGTGATCAGCGCCTCGACGTCGGGCGTGACCGGGCTGCCGTCGGCATATTGCAAGGTGTTGGTGCGGCCCTTGCGGCGCAGGATGTGATACGACTTGCCGTTGCGGTCCTCCAGCACCCCGCCCAGGAGCATGTTGCGGTGCTCGTGCACGAAGTTGTCGCGGCTCAGTTGCGGGATGCCGAAGCGCAAGTCCGAGATCGCGCGCAGGGTGGACGATTTGCCCGCTTCGTTGGGGCCGTGGATGAACACCACGTTCTGTCCGGCGCTGCCGAAATCGAGCTTGCGGTCGGTGAAGGGGCCAAAAGCGGTCAGGTGCAGTTCGCGCAGTCTCATCGTGCGAATCCTTCCATGCCGCCCAGATGGGCGAGGACGGTCGCTTCGGCGTCGGCCAGCAGCGCGCGCAACGCAGCCGGCGGCAAGCCGCCGGGGTCGCAATCGGCAAGGCCCGGCGGCAATGTTCCCAGCGCGCCGAGCTGCGCCAGCGCCCATGCGCGCAGGTGTTCTTCGTTTGATGCGATCTCGTCAACCAGCTGCACCACTTCGCCGACGGCGTCCTCGCGCTTGAGGGCGGCGTCACGGTCGAGCGGCGAGCGCAGGTCGAGCTGGACTTCCTCGACCCACAGGTCGGCGCCTTCGAAGTCCTGGGTACCGGCCTGGATCGCGGCGGCAATGGTGCCTGGCTGCTCGGCCTCGATCCGGTGCAGCTCGGTCTGGCCGCTGACGATCACCCGCAGCGCATGCAGGCGCTCGTGCTCGCCGGCCACGAGCTCGGTGGCGGCCGTCATGAAGCGCTGGCGCAAGGCATTGAGGTCGGCCGCGCCGCCCGCGTCTAGCTGCATCCGGTGCCAGCGCACCACGTCGAGAGGCACGAACTGCGCATCCGTAATGGCGCCGCCGGTCACCGTCACCAGTTCACAGCCCTTGGGCCCGGTCTCCTTGGCGTGGCGGCCCTGCAGGTTGCCGGGATAAACGATGCGCGGATGGGCCTCGCGCACGATCTCGCGCGCGTGCACGTGGCCCAGCGCGAAATAATCGTAGCCCTTGTCGCACAGCGCATCGACCGTGGTCGGTGCATACACGTCGTGCCCGCCCCGCCCGTTCAGGCTGGTGTGCAGCACGCCGATGTTGAACATGTTGGCGATGGCCGCCGGATAGTGCTCGACCAGGTCTTCCGGCACGGCGCGGTTCGGGAAGCTGCGGCCATGCAAGGCCACGCCGAGCCCGTCGATCGTGAAGGTCTCGACCGAGCTGGACTTGAACGTATGGACGCCCTCCACCGGCGGAAGCTGCTTGGTGATCTGGCTTTCGGCGTCGTGGTTGCCCTTGACGATGTAGACGCGGATGCCTTCGCGCGTCATGCGCACCATCTGGTCGCGGAAAAACAGGCCGGTGCGGAAGTCGGCCCAGTTGCCGTCGTAAATGTCGCCCGCCAGGATGACGAAATCGACCGCTTGCTCGATTGCAAGGTCAACCAGGGCCGACAAGGCCCGGCGCGTGGCGCCGCGCAACTCCTGCACGGGCGCGCCATCGTAGCCGTTGAGCCCGCGCAAAGGGCTGTCGATGTGCAAATCGGCAGCGTGGATAAATTTCATAATCTGACCTCGGTAAGTGACCTCGACAGGCGGCAGCCGTATTGTAGTGGCTACTGGCAAAGATTTGCTTGCTCTTGCAAACTGCGCGGCCTGCCCCGGCGCTGGCGGCACCACCCGGCGCCGGCAGAGCGGCATCGGCCCCAGCGACGATCCCTGTTCTGGCTGCGGTATTGCTGCTGCGACCGCTCAAGACCGGGGCAGCGGCAGCGCGCTATCGTCGCCACGTAAGTCATCCTCATCGAAGCCCATGCCGCCAGGCATCCCCCGCGCTTCCCGGCCGGAAGCCATCTCACAGGGAATCCACCATGAAACGACGCACCTTCTTAACGATGAGCGGCGCTGCCGCCCTCGGCAGTGCCTTGACGGCGTGCGGCGGCTCGGACCATGCTCCGCCCGCTTACCCGCCGCAAGAACCCGCACAGTCGGGAACGGTGATTGCCTGGGATAACATCACGCTCGATGCCGTGCGCGCCACCCGCATGCCGCCCCCGGTCGCCGCGCGCGCCATGGCGATCGTCCACAGCGCCATGTACGAAGCCTGGGCCGCCTACGACAGCGTGGCCCTCGGCCAATACCTCGGCGCCCAGTTGCGCAGGCCGGCCGCGGAACGCACGGCCGCCAACAAGGCCCTGGCGATGAACTTTGCCGCCTACACCGCCCTGCTCGACCAGTTTCCCAGCCAGCAGGCCGTGTTTGAAGCACATCTTGCCGCCTCGAACAGCAAGCCGATCGACGCCTTTAACGGCACCGCCATGGCGCCGCGCCTGGGCACCATCGCCGCGCACGCCGTGCTCGACCAGCGCCGCGACGACGGCGCCAACCAGGACGGCAAGCTCACGCCGAGCGGCGTCCCGTTCGCCGACTACAGCGGCTACCAGCCACGCAACGGGCCGCTGCTGGTGACCCAGCCTACGCCACGCAGCGACATTGCCTTCCCCGGCATGTGGCAACCACTCTCCTTCATCGATGCCGCCGGCGTGCGCAGCACGCAGGCGTACCTGCTGCCCTTCTGGGGCAAGGTGCGCCCGTTCGCGCTCGGCTCCGGCAGCCAGTTCCGTCCGCCCGCCCCGGCCGCCTTCGGCAGCCAGGAATTCATCGACCAGGCCGAGCAGGTGGTGCAAATCCAGGCAAACCTGACCGAGCGCCAGAAGGTGATTGCCGATGTCTGGGCCGGCGGCACCATCGGCGAACTGCCCGGCTCGTACTGGTGCCGCTTCGCGCAAGTCATTTCCAAGCGCAACGGCTACACCGACGACGATGACGTCAAACTGTTCTTCGCCCTCTCCAACGCGGTGTTCGATGCCAGCATTGCCGCCTGGGACGCCAAGCGCGCCTACGATTCGGCGCGCCCGATCAGCGCGATCCGCTACCTGATGCAGGGCCGCCTCATCCAAAGCTTCGGCCACGAAGGCCCGGCCGCCGGACTGCGGCCGGTCGCGGGCGAAGCCTGGCTGCCCTTCCAACTGCCCAATTCGCCCACGCCGGCCTTTCCCGACCATGTGTCCGGCCACAGCACCTTCAGCGCCGCCTCGGCCGACATCCTGCGCCGCTTCACCGGCAGCGATACGTTCAGGCACGAAATCACGGTACCGGCCCGCTCATTGCTGATCGACCCTGCCCTCCCAAGCGAACCCGTCACCCTGGCGTGGGAAACCTTCAGCGATGCCGTGCTTGAAGCGGGCATCTCGCGCGTGTACGCCGGCATTCATTTCGAGCGCGCCAGCACCGACGGCCGCACGCTTGGCGAGCAGGTCGGCGCCGCCGTGTTCGCACGCGCTCAGGCGCTCTGGACCGGCAACGCCTGAAGGGCATCCGGGCCGCGCAGGCCGGGCCGCGCAGGCCGGGCCGTACTGGCTGGGCCGCCCAGGCCGGGCTGCGCAGGCCGCGCCGTCGGGCCGCGCAAGCTAGACCGTACTAGCCGAGCCGTTCGGGCGAGGCCGTGCTGGCCGGGTGGCATGGTCCGGGCCATACTGGCGGGGCCGTGCTGGTCCGGTTGCGCAGTCCGCGCCCTGCTGGTCGGGCCACACAGGCTGGGTTGTGCTGACCGGACCGCTCAGGCCGAACCCGGCCGCGCCAGGCCAGGCCGCGCCAGGCTAGGCCGAGCCGAGCCGAGCCAGGCCAAGCCTGACGCCGCCGTGCAAGAACGCAGCAGCCCGTTCTTGCCCAACGCGCCTACATCCTGCGCCCCGGCAAAAAAGGACTTCCCAAAATGATCACTAGCGGTTAATTTACTGACTTTAATCATTTGCCAACGGTCTTTGGCCGCAGGCATTGTTCCCTCCATGACTTTGAACGCCGATCAAATCCTCGCACTGGCGCCCGATGCGAGTTCCGCCAAGGCCGGCAGCCAGCTGGCCGGGCCCGCCAAGTGGGGCAACCTGGGCCGGACCGACAGCGCCGTGTGGGGCGAATGCCAGGGCAGCGGCAAAGTCCCCTACCGTACCCAGATCGATCTTGGCGAGCCCGCTTTCAAGTGCTCCTGCCCCAGCCGCAAGTTTCCCTGCAAGCATGGTATCGGCCTGTATTTATTATTAGCCAGCAACGGCCCGCTGTTCGCGGCCGCCGCGCCGCCGCAATGGGTCAGCGACTGGCTCGACAGCCGCCAGCAGCGCACCGAAAAGAAACTCCAGAGCACCGCCGAAAAAACCGCCGCCACCACGCCCGAGCAAGCCGCAGCCCAGGCAGCAGCCGCGCAAAAGCGCGAGGAAAAGCGCGACAGCAAGGTCGCAGCCGGCATCGTCGAGCTGCAAACCTGGCTGGAAGACCTGGCGCGCGAGGGATTGTCGACCCTGCGTGCGCGTGGCCCGTCTTTCTGGAACGATATTGCCGCCCGCATGGTCGACGCCCAGGCGGCCGGCCTGGCTGCGCGCCTGCGCCGCGCCAGCGGCATGTGCTTCGACACCGCCCTGCCCGACTGGGAAACCCAACTGGCGCGCGAACTGGCCTCGATCTACCTGCTCGGCACCGCCTGCCGCCGCCTGCCGGAACTGGCGCCGGAACTGCAAAGCGACGTGCGCGCCCTGATCGGCTGGACCGTCAGCCAGGATGACGTGCTTGCCCAGGCCGGCGTGCAGGACCGCTGGCAAGTACTGGCCCAGCACACCAGCGACAACGAACGCGTGCGCGCACGCACGACCTGGCTGCGCGGGCAAGGCAGCGGGCGCTGGGCCATGATCTTGCAGTACGCCGCCGGCAGCCAGGGCTACGACAAGGTGCTGGCCCCCGGCACCCAGTTCGACGGCGAACTGTGCTTCTACCCCAGTGCCTATCCGCTGCGCGCCCTGCTCAAGCAGCAGGATGCCTTCGGCACGCTCGACGCCGCCCTCGCGCCCGCCCCCACGCTCGACGCCTCGCTGGCCGCCTACGCCGGGGCACTGGCGCGCAACCCTTTTTTGGACCGCTTTCCGCTGCTGCTCGACGCCATGGTGCCGCGCGCGGGTAGCGCGCCCCACCTTGCCGGCACCGATGGACGCATATTGCCGCTGCACGCAGGCTTTCGCCACCTGTGGCCGCTGCTCGCGCTCAGCGGCGGCCACCCGGTCACGGTGATGGGCGAGTGGGACGGCTACGCCATCGTCCCGCTCAGCGTCTTCGCCGAAGGCCGCTTGCATCACTTCGACAATGAGACCGTAGCATGAGTTCCCCGCTCCCGATAAAGATCCATCAAACCCTGCAAATCGGCACCTCGCGCGCCGCGCCCGGTTTCGACGAGGACTTGCCGCTGGCCCTGCGCGACAGCGTGCGCGGCCGTCCCGGCGCGAACGCCGCCACGCAAGAGGAAAACCTGTGGCTCTCGCTGGCCGCGCATGCCCTGTGGCAGCGCGCCGGCTACCAGCCCGGCACGCCCCAGCAAACCGCTGCGGCAACGCCGTCGAGCGACAGCGATACCTTGCGCCCCTGCCCGGCGCAAGCCGAAAAGGCACTGGCGCTGCTGCTCCTCGATGAATTTCCGCAAGTGCGCCCCGAATGGCTGCGCCTCGCGAACGCCCATCAATGCCGCCTGCCGCCGCGCCTGCTGCCCGGCGTGCTGGACATGGGCACCGCGCAGCGTCCGCTGCGAGCGCTCATCGAAGGCGTGCTGGGCGCGCGCGGGCACTGGCTGGCCAAGCAGAATCCCGAGTGGAACTGGGTTGGCGCCGACACGAGCGATGTCCATGCCTTGTGGGAAGACGGCAATATCGAACAGCGCGCCAACGCTCTGCGCGACATGCGCGGCAATGACACTGGCGCCGCCCTGCTGGCCCTGCAAGCGACCTGGGCCAGCGAAACGCCGGAACACCGCGCCACGCTGCTCGGCTGCCTGTCGGTCGGCCTCTCCCTGGCCGACGAAGCTTTCCTGGAAAGCGCGCTCGACGACAAACGCAAGGAAGTGCGCACCGTGGCGCAGCGCCTGCTGGCCGGCCTGCCCGGATCGCAACTGGCAAAGCGCATGCTGGAGCGCGCCATGCCGCTGCTGCGCGTCGAACGCAACGCTGGCTCGGCCCACATGCTGGCCGAGGTGCCGCCAGAGCGCGACAAAAGCATGCAGCGCGACGGCGTCGGCGCCGGCCTGTACCCCGCCATGGGTGAAAAATCGGGCTGGCTGGTCGACATTCTTGCCGCCGTGCCGCCAACGCACTGGTCGAGCACCTTCGATGCCTCGCCGCGCACCTGCCTGACGTTGGCCATGGCGAGCGAGTTCAAACATACCTTGCTGCTGGGCTGGTCGAGCGCGCTGCAGCGCAGCCTGCAAGCCGGATACGATGCCGGCCTGCACGCCTGGTTCACCGCCTTCCTCGACCTGTACCTGAAGTCGACCGGCATCCATACCCACATGCCGCGCGACTTCTTCGGCCTGTTCGGCACCCTGCCGCCCGACGCCGCCGACGACTTGCTCAGTACCCTCGTCGAAGCGACCCCGGCGGCCTGGATGCGCGCCCATTCGAGCCTGATCGACCTGCTCGACGACGCCGCCAAGAACGCGCAGCGCAACTGGCCGCTGGCCTTGTCCAAGGCCGTGGTCAGCCGCATCCAGGCCGGCTGCGCGGCCAATACGCTGCAAAGCTGGTCGCTGAGCTACACCATGGCCACCCTGGCGCTGGTGCTCGATCCGCGCGGCATCGACGCCTACGAAAACGGCTGGCCGAGAGACATTCCGGAATTTGCGCAGTGGGAAGACACGGTCGACAAATTCCTGCGCACCCTGCGTTTCCGACACGATATGTATTCATCTTTTCAGGATCACCCTTTCCAGGAGCACTCTGCATGACCGCCATTTCTACCATCCTGCGCCAGCACGCCGAAACCCAGTACGCCGAGGAACTCGCAGCGCTGGCCGCGGCCGATACGCGCCAGCGTCCGCCGCGCTGGAAGCTGTCGCCGTGGGCCGTGTCGAAGTACCTGCTGGGCGGCACGCTCGACAATGGCGTGGAAATCAGCGCTAAATATATCGGTAACGCACGCATCATCGAAATCGCCGTCGCCACGCTGGCCACCGACCGCGCCCTGCTGCTGCTCGGCGTGCCGGGCACGGCCAAGTCGTGGGTGTCGGAACACCTCGCTGCCGCCATCAGCGGCGATTCGACCATGATCGTGCAGGGAACTGCCGGCACCAGCGAGGAAGCGGTGCGTTTCGGCTGGAACTACGCGCAGCTGCTGGCCAAGGGTCCGTCGATGGAAGCGGTGGTGCCGAGCCCGATCATGCGCGCCATGCGCGACGGCAAAATCGCCCGGGTGGAAGAACTGACCCGCATCCCGAGCGAAGTGCAGGACAGCCTGATCACCATCCTGTCTGAAAAAATGCTGCCGATTGCCGAACTCGACGATGAAGTGCTGGCGCAAAAGGGCTTTAATATCATCGCCACCGCCAACGACCGCGACCGCGGCGTGAATGAACTGTCGAGCGCGCTCAAGCGCCGCTTCAATACCGTGGTGCTGCCGCCGCCGGCCACCGCCGACGAAGAAGTGCGCATCGTCGAAACCCGCGTGGCCAGCCTCGGGCGCGCCCTGGAGCTGCCGGGCGAAGTGCCGGCGCTGGAAGAAATCCGCCGCGTCGTCACGGTGTTTCGCGAACTACGCGCCGGCGTCACCACCGACGGCAAGCGCAAGATCAAGGCGCCCAGCGCCAGCATGAGCACGGCCGAGGCGATTTCGGTCATTACCAACGGCATGTCGCTGGCCGCCCACTTCGGCGATGGCACCATGCGCGGCGCCGACGTGGCCGCCGGCATGATCGGCGCCATCGTCAAGGACCCGGTCCAGGACCGCGTCGTGATGCTGGAATACCTGGAGACCGTGGTCAAGGAACGCGAAGGCTGGAAAGACCTGTACCGGGCCTGCCGCGACGTGATGAATTGACTGGCCGATGAGCGTTCATTTATTCGGCATCCGCCACCACGGTCCGGGTTGCGCGCGCAGCCTGGCGCAAGCCTTGCAGGCGCTGCAGCCGGACTGCATCCTGATCGAAGGCCCGCCCGAGGCCGACGAGCTGATCGCCTTTGCCGCCGATCCGGCCATCAAGCCGCCGGTCGCGCTGCTGGTCTACGTGCCGGCCGCGCCGCAGCGCGCCGTGTTTTATCCGTTCGCCGAGTTTTCGCCGGAATGGCAGGCCATGCGCTACGCCACCGCCAACGGCGTCCCGGTGCGCTTTTGCGACTTGCCGCAGGCGCATCGGCTGGCCGAGCCGGACCTTGTCGACACCAAGCCGGCTGACGCCGCAGCAGTCGATGAGGACTCCGAACCGGAGCCGGAGTCGGAAGAGATCGATGCCGCGACCGCAGAACGGCACGACGAGCTGCACGAAGATCCGCTGCACTGGCTCGCCAACGCCGCCGGTTTCTCCGACACCGACACCTGGTGGGAACACCTGGTCGAGCAGCGCGCCGACAGCCTCGACCTGTTCGCCGCCATTGCCGAAATGATGACCACGGTGCGCACCGAGATCGCCGCCCCGCCGAACCTGCGCGAGCAGCAGCGCGAAGCCTGGATGCGCAACGCCATCCGCCTGGCCGAAAAACAGGGCCACCAGCGCATCGCCGTGGTCTGCGGCGCCTACCACGTCCCGGCCCTGGCCAGCATGCCGTCGGCCAAGAGCGACAACGATTTGCTCAAGGGCTTACCCAAGGTCAAGCTGGCCGCGACCTGGACGCCCTGGAGCTACGGCCGCCTGGCGTTTCGCAGCGGCTATGGTGCCGGCGTTACCGCGCCCGGCTGGTACCATCACCTGTGGAACCACCCGGCCCAGGCCAGCCTGTACTGGCTGACCGACGTCGCCATCCTGCTGCGCAAGCACGACCTCGATGCGTCCTCGGCCAGCATCATCGAAGCGGTGCGCCTGGCCGATACGCTGGCGGCCATGCGCGAACGGCCGCGCGCGGGCCTGGGCGAGTTGCAGGAGGCGGTGCGCGCGGTGTTCTGCTACGACAGCGACACGCCGCTGCGCCTGATCCACGACGCCCTGCTCATCAACGACCGCCTCGGCGAAGTCCCTGAAGGCGTGCCGACCCTGCCGCTGCCGCAGGATGTGCAAGCCCAGCAAAAGCGCCTGCGCCTGCCGCCCAGGGCCGACCACAGCCAGCTCGAACTCGACCTGCGCCAGCCGGCGCACCTGGAAAAAAGCGTGCTGCTGCACCGCTTGGCGCTGCTCGGCGTCGAGTGGGGCCGCGCCGAGCGCGTTACCGGCAAGTCGGGCACCTTCCACGAATGGTGGCGCCTGGCATGGGAGCCGGAATTCGCGCTGCGCCTGATCGAAGCGAACGTCTGGGGCGCCAGCGTGGAAGCGGCCGCCACCGGCAAGGCGGTCAGCCAGGCCAACGAGGCGAGCACCCTGCCCGAGCTCACGGCCCTGATCGAACAGGTGCTGCTGGCCGACCTGCCGCACGCGGTCGATCTGCTGATGCGGCGCATCCAGGAAGTGGGCGCGCTCACGCCCGACGTCGGCTTCATGCTGGCGGCCCTGCCGCCGCTGGCGGGCGTGATGCGCTACGGCAGCGTGCGCGGCACCGATACCAGCGCCATCGGCCAGGTGGTGGACGGGCTCGTCACGCGCGCCTGCATCGCCCTGCCCTTCGGCGTGCTGGGCATGGCCGACGAACCGGCCGCGGTGCTGGTCAAGCAGCTCATCGCCGCCGACCGCGCGATCCGCCTGATCCAGGAAGAAGCGCTGCTCGACGCGTGGTTCGGCGCGCTCGACCAGGTGGCGGGCAACGAACTGTCGCATCCGCTGATCAGCGGACGCTGCACCCGTATTTTGTCGGAGCAAGGACATTGGGACCAAGAGCGCACCGCGCGCGCACTGGCCTTGCGCTGCTCGCACGCCAGCGCGCCGCTGGCCAGCGGCAACTGGCTCGAAGGCTTTTTGCAAGGCAGCGCGGCACTGCTGCTGCACAACGACAGCCTGTGGACCCTGGTCAATAGCTGGATCAACGGCCTGGATGCGGAAAGCTTCGTCGAACTGCTGCCGCTGCTACGCCGCACCTTTGGCGCCTTCGAAGCGCCGGAGCGGCGCCAGCTGAGCGAACGGGCCGGCAGCGCCGGGGGCACGGTGACCATCGCCGCGTCCGCCGGCAACATCAACGAAGCGCGGGCGGCGCTGGTGCTGCCGGTGCTGGGCATGATCCTCGGCAGCGCTGCGACATCGGCATCGACAACGGAGACCCTTCATGGCGCATGACATCACCCCGCAGGAACAAACGCGCCGCTGGCGCATGGTATTGGGCAGCGAGCCGGGCCAGGCCGAAGACTCGCTCGGCGTCGACGACCTGGCCATGGACCGGGCGCTGTCGGCCCTGTACAACCCGCCGTCGGGACGCGGCGCCGGGCTGGGGGCGTCGGCACCGAACGTGTCGCGCTGGCTGGGCGACATCCGCCAGTATTTTCCGTCGAGCGTGGTGCAGGTGATGCAGAAGGATGCACTGGAACGGCTGGGCCTGGAGCAAATGCTGCTGGAACCCGAAATGCTCAAGGCGGTCGAACCGGATGTGCACCTGGTCGCCACCCTGCTCAGTTTGAACAAGGTGATGCCGAACAAGACCAAGGAAACCGCGCGCATGGTGGTGCGGCAAGTGGTGGACCAGCTGGAGCGCAAGCTGGCCAGTCCGTTCCGGCAAGCGGTGACGGGGAGCCTGAACCGGGCCACGCGCAACCGCCGGCCACGCCATCACGAAATCGACTGGCTGCGCACGATCCGCGCCAACCTGCGCCATTACCAGCCGGAGTACCGGACGATCATCCCGGAAACGCGCATCGGATTCGGACGCAAGGGGCAAACGCTGCGCGATATCGTGCTGTGCATCGATCAGAGCGGGTCGATGGCGCCGTCGGTGGTGTATGCAAGCGTCTTCGCGGCGGTGCTGGCCACGATCAAGGCGGTCAGTACCCAGGTGGTGGTGTTCGATACGGCGGTGATCGACCTGACGCCGATGCTGGCCGATCCGGTCGATGTGCTGTTCGGCACGCAGTTGGGCGGCGGCACGGATATCAATCGGGCGCTGGGCTATTGCCAGGGTTTGATCACGCGTCCGGCCGATACCATTTTCGTGCTGATCAGCGATTTGTACGAGGGTGGGAATAATGCCGAGATGCGCAAGCGGGCCGCGGCGCTGGTGGCGGCGGGCGTGCAGGTGATCGTGCTGCTGGCGCTCGACGATAACGGGGCGCCGAGTTACGATCACGCCAATGCGGCGTATTTTGCGGCGCTGGGGGCGCCGTGTTTTGCGTGTACGCCGGATTTGTTCCCGGAGTTGATGGCTGCCGCGATCAAGCGCAGCGATGTGGGGCAGTGGGCGGCGGAAGTGGGGATTGTGGGGATTAAGCCGTAAGGCCTACAGCGTCGTTCCCGGCCTAGGCCGGG
>DASVVC010000013.1:0-33115 GCA_036386755.1 Telluria sp. | reverse complement strand
CATGAAGGCGGCAAGCCGCCTTCATGCCGCGGGGCTACGCTGGCGCAATATTATCTTAGTCCGGTACACGTTTTGCTGTTACAGAGCTGCATCGAGTTGGTCGAAATAATAGTTATAGGTCCCGCATCCCTTGACGGCCGCCTTTGTGCTCGAGGTCCAGGTCCTGTAAAAGTGCAGTTTTGGCGAGAAGCCGTCGCACCGCGTATCCCAGATTTTAATGTAGGTGGTACGCCTGCCGCTGTTGGTCCAGTACCATTCGACGTAGGCCTTCCCGCCGCCATCAGCTGTATAAAGATTCGAATAGTAGATAACGGTGGCAGCGGCGGGAGTCGATGCGAGCAGGCCGGCGGTAACCAGGGCGGCGGCAATTCCGGCAGAAAAGATGTTCATGTGATTCTCCATTTTCAGGTGAGGTGTATATCGATCCTAGGTTTTGACGACCTCATCGCTTTGAAAGCTATCAACGGCCAAAGGCGCTGCGCTCCCCAATCTGACGCAAGCGCGACGCAGGTCTGTCGCGCGGTCCGATCACCTTTTACGAGCAGAATTATTGCTAGTGAAAAGCGTAGAAACCCAGGCGGGGCGGCAGAAAACATTCGGTTCGCTCGCGACGCGCCGTCAACACAGGCGCCATGGTCTGCCCACCTGATCGCTATCAATCGTCAATCGCCACGCTTCCTCTAAGGTGAACCAAGTGCGGCGCAGGCCGTGCGTTTGATGTCATTTTTACGGGGGGAACTACTGTGAGCAAAACAGACCGTACGTCAGGTAATCCATGGTGGCTGGCGGGGACCGCACTGCTCAGCTTTATTGCCGGCTATGCGCTCGACAAGGGGGCGGGCGGACCGGTGCCAGCTGCGACACCGCCGGCGCAATCGGCACCGGCGGTGCAACCTCAGGCATGGTTTTCATCGGTTCCGGCGGCGCCGACGTCATCTGCTCCCGTTGCGTCAGGCAACCCGGCCGCGCCGGCGCGTGGCGATGCGCTGGCGGCGCTGCAAGCGCTGCCCCCGGCAAACGACGGCTTGGAACGCGAGCGCCTGGTCAGCCAGCTTGCCGCAGCGCTGCGCGCCGACGATGGCTTGCGCCGGCGGACCTTTGCCGCGTACCTGAAGGCTCCGCAGGGCGAGGCGGCCGCGCGCCTGGCCAGCGCCCTGGGCCAGGCCGATGCTCCGGACCTCGAACAGGCGGCGTTGCGCGCGAGCGGTCCCGAGTCACCGCTGCCCGAACGCCTGGCCAGCCTGCGTCTTCTGGCAAGCGGCAATGCGCCGTCGCCGTCGACCCGCGAGGCCTTGCTGGCATCGCTCAATAATGGCACCGTCACCGACCCGGCCCTGGTCAGCGCAACCCTGGGCGCCCTGCGGCCGGGCGGAGTAGTGTCGCTCGCTGAACAAGCCCGCATGCAAACGAGCCTGCAGCCTTTCCTGCGCGCGCCGGATGCGGTCACGCGCCAGCAGGCGCTCGACCTGGCGACGGCGTGGGCACCGAAAGAAGCGGGCACGGTGGCGGCGCTCAAAAGCGCGGTGTCCGATCCTTCGCCCGACGTCAGGGCCACAGCCGTCGCCGCGCTGCCGCGCACGAATGCCAGTGCGGACGAGGTGCGCGGTGTGCTGATGGCGCGCATGTCCGATGAGCGTGAAGTGCTCGCCGTGCGCCAGGCGGCGGCCTTCGCGCTGGGGGATACTCCCATGGATGCCACCACCATGGCGGCGTATGCCGCGTTCATGGAAAAACACAAGGGAACCGGTCCGTAAAAGTGGCCCGCCCGGCCAGGGTCACTTGTGTTTTACGCCCGCTTGATACAAGCCGCCGTCACAAGCCGCCGTCGACCTGCATCAACGCGGCGTGCGAACCGGCTTGCGAAATGCGGCTGTGATTGAACACCACGATGCGGTCGGCCTCGCGGATGGTCGAGAGGCGGTGCGCGATGGCGATGATGGTCACCCGTTCGCGCAGTTCATTCAACGTCTCCTGCACCACCTGCTCGGTGGCGCTGTCGATATGCAGGGTCGCATCGTCGAGCAACCGGATGCGAGGCTGTCCAGGTCCAGGCCGTGCAGCACGTCCCGGCCGGGTGCGGAGACAAGGTCAGGTCGCGGATGGGCACGGCCGGCGCATCCGGCGCCCCCGCCTCCAGAGGCAGCCGCCGGCGGTGCTGGACCCGGCGGCGTTTTTGGTACCCTCGTGAGCGACATGAGCGCGCGATTGCGCGCCGCCGTCACCGACGTGCTGACCTGCGCCGCGCGCCTGTTCCTGTCGCTGTTTTTGTTCGCGCTCTACGTAGCCGTCAACGCGACAGGCGTGCCGATGTTCGATGCGGTGGGTTTCAACGGGGTGGCCACGGCGCGCAGTGTGCCGGCGTATGGCCGTCGCAATGACGGCGCTGTTGCTGGGGTATGCGTGGAACCGGCGCGCGGATTGAAGACGCCTGCACCGTCAAATGTTCGGGCGGCGCCGAACCTTGCGGCGGCAATTCGGGACGAGACGAAGTCGCGGGCTTCTTCAGGTTCGGCGTTTAATGGCCGGCGTCGGCCCCAGGCGGAGATTGCCGCGTGTGCGCCGCAACGAAAGCGGCATGCGCCGCCAGTGCCGCCGCATCCATTGGGAACGTGCCGAGCGCACCGGCGCAGGTCATTGGCGCTGGCGTGCAGGCAGTGCGCGCGATGAAGGCGGCAGTGCCTGGAAAGGCAATGCCGCTGGGGGAGGCCTTAAATCTTCGGCCCGCAATTGGTGCCGACACCGTTACAGAGCTGCATGTAGTTGAAATTGATTTGTTCGCTAAACCAGTGGGACGTGCCACATCCGCCCCATGATCTTACCGTCGTGTACGCACCGCGGTAGAAGGTCAGTCGCGCCGCTTTGCCATCGCATGCCCTGTCGTAGAGCTGAAACCCGCTCGTACGCCGATAGGCGCCTTCCCAGTGCCAGTAGACTACAGCTTTAGCCCCGTAATCGGTCGAGTAAAGAGTGGTGACGTACGTTGTGGCGGCGGTTGCGGGTGCCGATGCCAGCAGGCTGGCGGCGAGGGCGGTGGCGGCGATTCCGGCAGAAAAGATGTTCATGTGGTTCTCCATTTTCGGTTGAGGTGCTCATCAATGCTAGGTTTTGCCGACCTGATCACTTTGATAGCTGTCAACCGCCAAAGGCGACCCTTCGCCTAATGTGAACCGAGCGCGACGCATGTCGCGCGGGCGATGTGGACTGCTTTTACGAGGGGAATTATTGTGAGTAAACCAGGGAGAATGTCGGGTAATTCGATGTGGCTGGCGGGCACCGCATTGATCAGCTTTGCCGCCGGCTATGCGCTCGACAAGGGGACCGGCGCAGCGGCGCCGGTTGCCTCGCCGCAGGTGCAGCAGGCAGCGGTGGCGCAAGCTCAAGGATGGTTCTCATCGGTGCCTGCAGCGCCGCCGGCGCCCCCCGCCGCAGGCAGTCAGGCGCCGGCGGCCAGCACCGACCTGCTGGCAAGGCTGCAAGCGATGGCCCCGAATGACGACAGCACCGAACGCGATCGTCTCGTCAGCCAGCTTGGTGCGGCCTTGCGCGCCGACGACGGCCTGCGGCGGCGCACCTTTGCCGCTTACCTCAAGGCGCCGCAAGGCGAGGCTGCGGGGCGCCTGGCCAATGCGCTCGCCGAGGCCGACGGACCGGAGCTTGAACAGGCGGCCTTGCGGGCGAGCGGTCCGGAGTCGCCGTTGCCCGAACGGCTGGCCACGCTGCGCCTGCTCGCGAGCATGAATTCGGTGTCGCCGGTGACGCGGACGGCCTTGCTGACCTCTCTCAATAATGGCAGCGTGACCGACCCGGCCATGGTCAGCGCGACCCTGGGTGCGCTGGCGCCGCGCGGCGCGATGTCGGTGGCCGAGCAGGCGCATGTCCAGGCCGGCCTGCAGCCGTTCCTGCGTGCGCCGGATGCGGCCACGCGCCAGCAGGCGCTCGGCCTGGCGACGATGTGGGCACCGAAGGAAGCGGGCACGGTAGAGGCGCTCAAGAGCGCGGTGTCCGATCCGTCGCCCGAGGTCAGGGCCACGGCGGTTGCCGCGCTGGCGCGCACCAATGCCGGCGCGGACGAAGTGCGTGGGGTGCTGATGGCGCGCATGTCCGATGAGCGCGAAGTGCTCGCCGTGCGCCAGGCGGCGGCCTTCGCGCTGGGCGATATCCCCATGGATGCCGCAGCGATGGCGGCGTATGGCGCGTTCATGCAAAAACACAAGGCCGAGCCGTGATAGTGCCGCGCCTTGATGGCGCGGCAAGCGTTCGCGGTGACACGCCGCGCCCAAGTTTAATTGGTCGCGCCAAGCGGCCATAGACCTGGGGTGATACAGCTGGTGCCATTGCACAGCCGTAGGGAGGCGAGATTGACCCGGTCACCAAACCAGACAGAAGTACCGCATCCTTTGGTGTTCGTCCTGACGATGTAGCTGAAGTAGGTGTAGCTCATCTTTGGCGCCAGACCGTCGCATTTGAGGTCGTAGAGACGAAATCCATTCGTGCGCCAAGCACCATTTACCCAGATCACTTCGATGTCTGCTCGAGCGCCACCATCTGGCGTCACCCATGTGGTAAAAAATGATGCGGCGGCGGGAGCCGATGCCAGCAGGGCTGCGCTGAGCGTTGCGGTGGCAAGTCCGATTGAAAGGATGTTCATGTGAGTCTCCGGTGTGGGCGATGGCATCATTGATGCTAGGCCCGGCCGCAGTGGTGGCGTTGAGAGGCCTCAAGCGCCGACGAGCGCGCCGTCATGAACCTGAAGCTGCGAGGCGCCAAGGCGAGGCGCCAAGGCGACGCGCCAAGGCGACGCGCCAAGGCGAAGGACTATGCCGCCAGTTGCAGCAGCAGGTACAGGCGCTGGTACAGGCCGCCGTCGACCTGCATCGACGCGTCGTGCGAACCGGCTTGCGAAGTGCGCCCGTGATTGAGCATCACGATGCGGTCGGCCTCGCAGATGGTCGAGAAGCGGTGCGCGATGGCGATGATGGTCACCCGTTCGCGCAGTTTATTCAACGCTTCCTGCACCACCTGCTCGGTGGCGCTGTCGATATGCGGGGTCGCTTCGTCGAGCAACCGGATGCGAGGCGGTCCAGGTCCAGGCCGTGCAGCACGTCCCGGCCGGGTGCGGAGACAAGGTCAGGTCGCGGATGGGCGCCGCCGGCGCATCCGGCGCCCCCGCCTCCAGAGGCAGCGCCGGCGGTACTGGACCCGGCGGCGTTTTGGGTATCCTCGTGAGCGACATGAGCGCGCGCCTGTTCCTGTCGCTGTTTTTGTTCGCGCTCTACGTAGCCGTCAACGCGACAGGCGTGCCGATGCTCGATGCGGTCGGTTTCAACGGGGGTGTGGCCACGGCGCGCGGTGCGCTGACGTATGGCGCCGTCGCAATGGCGGCGCTGTTGATGGGGGTATGTGTGGAACCGGCGCGCGGCTTGAAGACGCCTGCATCGCCGGAAGGCTTCAAATCCTCGGCCCGCAATTAGTGCCGACACCGTTGCAGAGCTGCATGTAGTTGAAAATAATTTGTTCGCCAAACCAGTGGCGGGTGCCACATCCGCCCCATGTCCTTACCGTTGTGTACGGAATGCGGTAGAGGGACAGTCGCGCCCCTTTGCCATCGCATGCCCTGTCGTAGAGGTAAAAGCCGGTCGTACGCCGGTAGCTGCCGTCCCAGTACCACCAGACTTCGGCTTTGGCCCCGTAATCGCTCGAGTAAAGAGTGGTGACGTATGACTTGGCGGTTGCGGGTGCCGATGCCAGCAGGCTGGCGGCGAGGGCGGTGGCTGCAATTCCGGTAGAAAAGACGTTCATGTGATTCTCCATTTTTTAGGTGAGGTGTTCATCAATCCTAGGTTTTGCCGACCTGATCACTTTGATAGCTGTCAACCGCCAAAGGCGACCCTCCGCCTAATGTGAACCAAGCGCGACGCATGTCGCGCGGGCGATGTGCTCGCGCGCATAAATTCGGTGTCGCCGGCGACGCGGACGGCCTTGCTGACTTTTCTCGATAATGGCAGCGTCACCGATCCGGCCCTGGTCACCGCAACCCTGGGCGCCCTGCGGCCGGGCGGAACGGTGTCGCTCGCCGAACAAGCCCGCATGCAAACCAACCTGCAGCCTTTCCTGCGCGCGCCGGATGCGGCGACGCGCCAGCAGGCACTCGACCTGGCGACGGCGTGGGCACCGAAGGAAGCGGGCACACAAGGCCGAGCCGTGAATGCAGCGCGCCTCACAGACGTCACTTGTCGTCTCCAGTACTCTTCGCGGATCCGGTGAATGGACCCACAAAGGTCACCCTTAGGTCGCCGAGCCGGATTTGTTCGTAGTACCAGACAGTGGTGCCGCAACCCTTGGTGTTCGTCCTCGATGTCGACCCGGAGCTGTTGTAGAAGGTCAGCCGCGGCGCCAGGCGATCGCACTTCGAATCGGTGATGTAAAAACTGCTTGTCCGCTGGGTGTTACCGTCCCAGTTCCAGTAGATGCCGATCCTGGCGCTGTTGTCGGCCCCGTAGTACATAGTTAAAAAAGTGCCGGCGGCGGCGGGAGCCGATGCCAGCAGGGCTGCGCTGAACGTTGCGGTGGCAAGTCCGGTTGAAAGGATGTTCATGTGAGTCTCCGGTGTGGGCGATAGCATCATTGATGCCAGGCCCGGCCGGAGTGGTGGCGTTGAGAGGCCTCAAGCGCCGACGAGCGCGCCGTCATGAACCTGACGCTGGCGCGCGAGCATGGACAGCTACACCGCCAGTTGCTGCAACAGGTACAGGCGTTGATACAGGCCGCCGTCGACCTGCATCAACTCGTCGTGCGAGCCGGCCTCCGAAATGCGCCCGTGATTGAGCACCACGATGCGGTCGGCCTCGCGGATGGTCGAGAGCCGGTGCGCAATCGCGATGATGGTCACGCGGCCACGCAGTTCGTTCAACGCCTCCTGCACCACCTGTTCGGTGGCGCTGTCGATGTGCGAGGTCGCTTCGTCGAGCAGCAGGATGCGCGGCTTGCCGGCCAGCGCGCGCGCGATCGCGATCAGCTGCTTTTGCCCGGTCGACAGGCGCGAGCCGCCTTCGCCGAGCGGCGTGTCGTAGCCGTCTTCGAGCGCGGCGATGAAGTCGTGCGCATGCGCCGCGCGCGCCGCCGTTTCGATGGCTTGCTGCGACAGGCCGCGTCCCATGTCGATGTTCTCGCGCGCCGACGCCGCCAGCAGGAACGGGTCCTGCGGCACCAGCCCCACCTCGGAGCGGAAACGCTCGTTGTCGATCGCCGCCAGCGGCTGGCCGTTCACTTCGATGCAGCCGGGACGCGACGGATAGTAGCGCAGCAGCAGCGACAGCAACGTCGACTTGCCGCTGCCGGTGTGGCCGACGATGCCGAAAAACGCGCCTTGCGGCACGTCCAGGTTCAGGCCGTGCAGCACGTCCTGGCCGGGCGCGTAGCCGAAGCTCAGGTCGCGGATGCGCACCGCCGGCGCATCCGGCGCCCCCGCGTCCAGCGGCAGCGCACGTGCGGCGTCATGCTCCGGCGCGCCCGCTTCGTCGAGCAGCGCCGACACGCGCGCGGTCGCCACCACGGCTTGCTGCAAGCCGCTGAACTGCATCGTAATCTGGATCATCGGCTCGACCACGCGCGCGATGTAGCTGATGAAGGCGTACAGCACGCCGACTTCGATCGCGCTCATCTCGCGCTGGCCGAAGCTGTAGATCACCACCGCCAGCAGGATCACGTTGAGCAGGTCGAGCGCGGGGCGCAGCAAGAAGGCGTTGGCGCGCAGTTCGGCCAGGCGCGCCTTGTAGTGCGACTCGTTGGTGGCGGCGAAGCGCGCGCCGAAGCGTTTCTCTGCATTGTTCGCCTGTAGTACGCTCATGCCGCCGATCGATTCGGCGATCTGGCCGTTGATGTCGCTGCGCAGGGCGCGCGCTTTCGTCACCGCCGGCGCCGACAGGCGCTGGTAGACGAACACGATGACCACCACCGCCGGCACCAGGGCCAGCACGATCAGCATCAGGCGCCAGTCCAGCCAGGCCATGGCGATCATTGTCCCGACCAGCACGATGCTGCTGTCGAGGATCACGAACAGCACCTGGATGTACAGCGTCTTGACCGCTTCGGTGTCGTTGGTCACGCGGCTGATCAACTGGCCGGTGATGGCGCGGTCGAAAAACGCCATCGGCAAGCGCAGCACGTGGCCGAACACCCATTCGCGCAGGCGCTGCACCGAACGCATGGCCAGGCCCGACAGGCGCACCAGCTGCAGGTAGCGCAGCCAGCTGGCGATCCAGCCGCTCACCAGCATGGCGCCGAGCAGCATGGCCATGCGCGGAAAGTCCAGGTGGCGCGGCAGCAGGTGTTCGTCGATCAGGGCCTTGCCGAGGATCGGTCCGATCACTTCCAGGCCGGCCGCGAGAATGAGCCACAGGGTGGCCCAGAGAAGATGGCGGCGGTCGGGATGGGCGGCGCGGCGCAACAGGCCGATGGCATGCGCGGCCTGCGTGCGCATCGGCTTGGCGCCGGTGTCAAGTCGGGTATCAGAGTGCATCGAGGCTGGCCTCCAGTTGTTGATAGCGCCACTGGCTGGCGTACCAGCCGTCGCGTTCGAGCAGGGCCTCGTGGGTGCCTGATTCGGTAATCCGGCCGTCGCGCAGCACCACGATGAAGTCGGCATTGACCACGGCCGAGAGGCGATGGCTGGCGATGATCACGCTGCGCTCCGGGCGCGCGCGGCGCAGCTCCTCGAGGTGTTCGAGGATACGCGTTTCGGTGCCGGTATCGACCGCCGACAGGGCGTCGTCGAGCAGCAGCAGGGTGCTGTCGGCCAGCAGCGAGCGGGCGATGGCCACGCGCTGGCGCTGCCCGCCGGAGAGGGTGATGCCGCGTTCGCCCACCGGCGTGTCGTACCCCTGCGGGAAGCGCAGGATATCTTCGTGGATGGCGGCCATGTGGGCTGCGTGCTCGATCTGCGCGCGCGAGGCGTCGGGACGGGCCAGCGCGATGTTTTCGGCGATGGTGGCCGAGAACAGGAACGACTCCTGCGGCACCCAGCTGAGCGCCGCGCGCAAGGTGGCCAGCGTGTAGTCGGCCAGCGGCTGGCCGCCCCAGGTGGCCGTGCCGGCCTGCGGGGTGGCCTGGCGCAGCAGCACGCGCAGCAGGGTCGACTTGCCGGAGCCGGTCGGCCCCACCAGGCCGAGGGTCTGGCCGGGCGCGACGCTGCACGAAATGTCCGCCAGCGCGGGAATGGTCTGCCCGCTGTAGGTGTAGCCGACATGGTCGAGCACCAGCGGGCCGGGCGCCAGCATGGCGATTCTGCCGTGATCGTCCACGGAAAGGGGCGTGTCGAGCAGGGGCTGCACGCGCGCCAGCGCCGCGCGGCCGCGTTCGATGAGGGAGAGCACCCAGCCGGCCGCGAACATCGGCCAGATCAACTGGCCCAGGTACATGGTGAAGCTGGTCAGCGCGCCGATGGTGAGCTGGTTTTGCCACACCAGGTAGCCGCCCAGGCCCAGCGTGAGCACGCTGGCGGCAGTCAAGGTGAGGCCGACGGCCGGCTCGTAGGCGGCTTCCCACTTCTGGGCGCGCAGGCTGGCGTCGGCGGCGCGCGCGGCCAGTTCGCCGAACTGCGCCGCGCTGCGCTGCTCCAGGCCCAGCGCGCGCAGGGTGCGCACGCCCGACAGGGCTTCCTGCACATGGTCGTTCAGGCTCGAGAAACGCTGGAGCGACTCGGTGGCCGCCACGTGGATATGGGTGGAAATGCGCCAGAACGCGAACGCCATGAGCGGGAAGGGCAGCAGGGCGACGCAGGCCAGGCGCCAGTCGACGCCGAGCGTCATGATCCCCAATACCATGATCAGGGTCAGGGTGCCGTCGAAGCCGGCCAGCATGGCTTCGCCGGCGGCCATTTCGATGGCGTCGATATCGTTGGTGGCCAGCGCCATCAGGTCGCCGGTGCGCTGCTTCTGGTAGAAGGCCGGCCCCTGGGCCGACAGGCGCGCGTAAAAGCGCGTGCGCAGTTCGACCCCGAGCCGGTAGGCGGCGGCGAACAGGCGCAGGCGCCAGCCGACCCGCAGCAGGTAGATGGCCACGCCCATGCCGAGCAGTTGCAATAATCCCAGCAGCAGGTCGTCGCGACTGAGGCTATGGGCGGCCAGGCCGTCGATCAGCGCGCCGATTTTGCGTGGAATCCAGACAGTGAGCGCCGCCACGCCGGCCAGCATGAAGGCCGACGAGATATAGGAGCGCCAATGGCGGCGCACGAAGCTGCCAACGAGCCGCGATAAAGTCATTCAATACGTCCTTGGATGTTGCGCCCAGATGAAAAAAACGGGCCGAAGCCCGTCAATTTACTACTTTTGGCAACTTGGCGCAGAGGCCGCCCGTACTTTACTTCCTGCGCGCGCCTTTCGACGTGGACGATTCGCCCAGTTTGCCGTTGCCCGGCTTGCCCGGATACGTCCCCGCCGCCGGCGGCGGCGTGGCGTCGACCGGCTTGATGCCGGAGACGTCGATCTGGATGGCGTCGTCGGCGGCGGCCAGCGGCGCGGCGGCCGGCTCCTCGTGCACGGCGCCGGCGACGCCGGCGAGCGCGCGCGCGATCGGCGTCGCTTCGGCCAGCGGCAGCGGATCGGCCTCGGATTCGTCGGCCGCGCGCAAGCTCACGATGATCGGCTCGTCGCGTTCGTCCGGCGCGACGCCGCGCCGGGTTTCGGATTCAGACTCGGACTCAGACTCGGATTGGCTCTCGCCGCTAGCGGCTTGTTCGTCGTAATCCTCGCTGTAGTCCTCGTCGTCGGCGCCATGCGCTTGATCGTTGGCCGGTTCGCGCGTCGCCTCGCGCATCGCATCGCGCACCGCCGCTGGCGCGGCCAGCGCCGACAATGAAGGCGCAGCGGCACGCACGCTGCCGGCGATGCCGAACAGGGCGCGGCTGTACGCGAGCATGGTGTCGAAACCGTCGCGGCTGTGCGCGGTCAGGGCGAACAGGTCGCGCGGGTCTTTTGCGGCCAGCAGCTGCTGGATGGCCGCCGTCGATTTCTCGACGCTGGCGCGGGTGGTCTTGAGGTTCAGGGCAAGCAGTTTCTCGGTATTTTCTACTGCTTTGCCGGAGAAATGGCGGAAAGCGTCGAGCTGGGCTTCGAGCTGGGCTTTGCGTGCTGCGGAAAACTGTTCTGTAAGGTTACTCATCTGGGTTCCTTGGAAGTGTTTTATGACGCGCTGCAATATTGCTAAGTCTATCCATGATTGTCGGCATTGAAAAGCAGTTTTTCAACCGTGCTCATGAAAACATCTTGCACTGCAGCATTTATGTTATTGGCATGACTGTGGCAAGAGAAACACGCGCCGGCCCGACCCAAGCTGGGCCTGATTCGCTACAATCGCGAGATACCGCCGTTCCCAAGGAGCCCCCGATGGATCTCGTACTTCGCAACGCCAGCCTGCCCGACGGGCGCCAACACATGGACATCGCGGTCGAGAACGGGCGCATTGCCGCTGTCGGCGCGCGCCTGCCCGTGCAGGGCGCGCGCGAGATCGACGCCGGCGGCGACCTGGTGACGCCGCCCTTCGTCGACGCCCACTTCCATATGGACGCCACCCTGAGTTACGGTTTGCCGCGCGTGAACCAGTCGGGCACCCTGCTCGAAGGGATCGCGCTGTGGGGCGAACTGAAACCGGGCCTGACTCAGGATGCGCTGGTCGAACGCGCCACGCAGTACTGCGACTGGGCGGTGGCGCGCGGCCTGCTGGCGATCCGCTCGCACGTGGACATCTGCGACGATCGCCTGCTGGCGGTGGAAGCGCTGCTGGAAGTGCGGCGCCGCGTGGCGCCTTACCTCGATCTGCAGCTGGTCGCCTTTCCGCAGGATGGGATTTTGCGCAGCGCCACGGCGTTCGAGAACCTCAAGCGCGCCGTCAAGCTGGGTGTCGACGTGGTCGGCGGAATTCCCCATTTCGAGCGCACCATGAGCGAAGGCGCGGCCTCGGTGCGCCTGCTGTGCGAATACGCGGCCGGCCAGGGCCTGCGGGTGGACATGCATTGCGACGAATCGGACGACCCCATGTCGCGCCATATCGAAACGCTGGCCTTCGAGACGCAGCGCCTGGGCATGCAGGGCAGGGTGGCCGGCTCGCACCTGACGTCGATGCACTCGATGGACAACTACTATGTGAGTAAACTCTTGCCGCTGATCCGCGAGGCCGGCGTGGCGGCGATCGCCAACCCGCTGATCAACATCACCCTGCAGGGGCGACACGACACCTACCCCAAGCGGCGCGGCATGACGCGCGTGCCGGAGCTGATCGCCGCCGGCGTGGAGGTGGCCTTCGGCCACGACTGCGTGATGGACCCCTGGTACAGCCTGGGCTCGGGCGACATGCTGGAGGTGGCCCATATGGGGCTGCACGTGGCGCAGATGACGGGGCAGGAGGCGATGCACCAGTGCTTCCTGGCGGTGACCGAGGTCCCGGCCCGCATCCTGGGGCTGGAAGGCTACGGGATCGCCCCCGGCTGCCACGCCGACCTGGTGCTGCTCGACGCCGGCAGCACGGTCGAAGCGATCCGCCTGCGCGCGGCGCGGCGCATGGTGATCCGGCGCGGCGTGGTGGTGAGCGAGACGCCGCGCGCGCAGGCTACCCTGAACCTGCCGGGACGCCCGGCCGGCACCGATTTCCGCCTCGGGCGCTGAGCACCGCTGCCTGCTGCACCACTTGCACCACTTGCGCCACTTGGCAGCCAGTTCCTACCGGGAGAACCCATGACGCACATGCAGGCCCAGATCCAGATCCGTCCAGCCGCCGGCAGCGACATCGACGCGCTGTGGCCGATTTTCCACGCCGTCATCGAGGCCGGCGAATCCTATCCCTTCGCCCCCGGCACCTCGCGTGACGCCTGCGCCGGCTTCTGGTTCGATCCGCGCGCGACCAGCTTCGTCGCCGTGGGCGAAGACGGCCGCGTGCTGGGCATGTACAAGCTGCTGCCGAACCAGATGGACCTGGGCGCGCACGTGGCCAGCGCATCCTACATGGTCAGCCCGGAAGCGCGCGGCGCCGGCGTGGGCATGCTGCTGGGCCGGCACAGCCTGATGCAAGCGCGCAGCCAGGGCTACCTGGCGATGCAGTTCAACTACGTCATCAGCACCAACCACGCGGCCGTCGGCTTGTGGAAAAAGCTCGGTTTCACGATCGTCGGCACGCTGCCCAAAGCGTTCCGCCATGCGCGCCTGGGTTACGTCGACGCCTACGTCATGTACCAGCTGCTGGGCGGCACCGACAACTGGCCGGCGCCCTGATGAAGATCCTCGATACTGCCCGCCTGGTGCTGCGCACCGTGGAAGCGGCCGATGCGCCGTTTTACCTGGAGCTGGTCAACGATCCCGATTTTGTGGCCAACATCGGCGATCGCGGCATCCGCACCGTGGACGCGGCGCGTACCCACATCGACAACGGCCCGGTGCGCATGCAGGCCGTGCTCGGCCACGCCATCTGGCTGGTGGAGAAGAAGGATAGCGGCGTGCCGATCGGGATGTGCGGCCTGATCAAGCGCGACACCTTGCCCGACGTCGACCTCGGCTACGCCTTCCTGCCGGCCTGGCGCGGCCAGGGCTATGCTTTTGAAGCGGCGCGCGCCGTGGTCGACCATGCGCGAGACAGGCTGGGCCTGGCGCGCCTGCTGGCGATCACCTCGCCGCACAACACGGCATCGGGCGCGCTGCTCGAAAAGCTCGGCCTGCATTTTGACAAGATTGTCCATCTTACAGCGGAAGACCCCGGCACCCGGCTGTACACGATGCAACTATGTGCAACTGCCTGAAATACTTGTAGTCAGTTAACTGAAACGCATTTCTTTTTATCTTTCGCGAGTGCATGATTGGCTGGCAAAGCACGCGTCTTTACAGGCGCTGCGACGGCTATCCACGCAACCATTCCGAGAGAACCCATGAAACTCGCCAACCTCCGAATTGCCGTGCGCCTCGGTGCGCTCGGCGCTTTCTTTTTTGCCGCATTATTGTTGGTGGGGATAGGCGCCTGGTCGGCGTTGTCCGACGCCAATGCCAGCAGCGCGCTCGCGATGCAGCGCGCCGCCAAGCTGACCGACGCGGTCGATACGGCGCGCAGCGCCCAGGTCGAATTCAAGATCCAGGTGCAGGAGTGGAAGAACATCCTGCTGCGCGGCTCGGACGCGGCCCAGCTCGAAAAATACACCGCATCGTTCCGCAAGAGCGGCGAGAACACGCGCGTGGAACTGGGCAAGGTCAATTCCCTGCTCGGCGAGCTGGGGCTGAAAACGCCGCTGGTCGACGACGCCATCCGCGCCACCGACGAACTGGGCAAGAAGTATCTGGGCGCGCTGCAACAATTCGATTGCGCCAATCCGGACAGCTACAAGACCGTCGACAACCTGGTCAAGGGCATGGACCGCGAGCCGACCCAGAAGATCGACGCCATCGTCACCTATATCGGTACCGAAACGC
Source organism: Telluria sp. (assembly GCA_036386755.1). Classification (GTDB taxonomy): domain Bacteria; phylum Pseudomonadota; class Gammaproteobacteria; order Burkholderiales; family Burkholderiaceae_D; genus Telluria_A. The sequence continues at coordinate 18,674 of DASVVC010000013.1, read as the reverse complement.
GGGCGCTGACCCTGGCCATGGCCCGGGAACAGGCCGCCGTCGAACGCACCGCCACCATTGAACTGCTGGTGATCGTGCTGGTCACGGTGGTGGTGGGCGCGGTGATCATGGTGTGGCTGGTGCGCAGCATCACCGGGCCGTTGAACGAGGCGGTTAATATCGCCCGCATCGTCGCCAGCGGCGACCTGTCGACCTCGATCGAAGCGCGCGGCAGCGACGAGATCGGCATGCTGCTCAAGTCGCTCAAGGACATGCACGACAGCCTGGCCGCGATCGTCGGCAAGGTGCGCGCCGGTACCGATGCGATCGCCAGTGCGTCGAACGAGATCGCCGAGGGCAACCAGGATTTGTCGGCCCGCACTGAAGAGCAGGCCAGTTCGCTCGAAGAGACCGCCTCGGCCATGGAAGAACTGACCACGACCGTGAAGCAGAATGGCGAGAACGCCACCCAGGCCAGCAAGCTCGCCGGCGACGCTTCGACGGTGGCGGTGCGCGGCGGCGACGCGGTGGCGCAGATGATCCACACCATGGGTTCGATCAACGAATCGTCGCGCAAGATCGTCGATATCATCGGCGTGATCGACGGCATTGCCTTCCAGACCAATATCCTGGCCCTGAACGCCGCGGTGGAAGCGGCGCGGGCGGGCGAACAGGGGCGCGGCTTTGCCGTGGTCGCCTCGGAAGTGCGCAACCTGGCCCAGCGTTCGGCCGCGGCCGCCAAGGAAATCAAGGCCCTGATCGGCGACTCGGTCGACAAGGTCGACACCGGCAGCAAGCTGGTGGCGCAGGCTGGCAGCACGATGAATGACGTCGTCGCCAGCGTGCAGCGGGTCACGGCGATCATCGGCGAGATTGCCGTCGCCAGTGGCGAGCAGAACGTGGGAATCGACCAGATCAACGACGCCATCAGCCAGATGGACACGGTCACGCAGCAGAATGCGGCGCTGGTGGAAGAAGCGGCAGCGGCGGCCGAAGCGATGAAGCAGCAGGCGGCCAGCCTGGCCGAAGCGGTCAGCGTGTTCAAGATCGGCGACCAGCACGTGGTGGCGGCGCCGGCGGCGCGTGCTCCGCAGCATCGGAGCGCACCGGCAGCACGCGCGCCGGCGGCGGCGCGCTTGCCGGCCGCCAAAGCCAAGGCCAAGGCCAAGGCCGCCCCGGCCCGCCCGGTCGCCGCCGGCGACAACGAATGGGAAGAGTTCTAAGCCCCCCGACCGGGGTCTGACCTCTGATTCGAAACTTTTAACATTTTTGTTGCAAAACCGGGGACAGACCCCAGTTTTACAACTATTGCACCAAACAGGTCAACGCTTTGAACCGGCGTAGCGGACATTGCAACGCGCTGCCAGCCGCCGGTTTCACAATGTTTCGAATCAGAGGTCAGACCCCGGTTGCGAATCAGAGGTCAGACCCCGGTTGAAGGAGTTTGCCATGGTTTGGAGAATCACGATTCCTACCACCGCTTGTGGAAATTATTGTGTTTACGCCTGCTTTACTAATTGTGCACGTGGTGTTGTCGAGTAACTATATAATGTCAGGGGTATCGCCTTGACCGGGGCCGTCCGCCTATGCCCTCCCAATCTCAGCCGAACTATCCCTAAGGATCCAATGAGCAACGATAAAAGCACACAGTTAGCCCTGATTATCACCAAGTTCGAACATGAGCTGCTGGAAGTGTGGCTGTCGGGATTGATGACGCGCATGATTCGCCGCGATAAGAACGCCGAAGCCGAACTGCGCCAGCAAGCCACCCGTTTCCTGCCCCTGCTGGTGCGCGCCCTCGAACGCGGCGCCACCACCGATATCGAAGGCGCGGCCTGGGACGACACCCGCCACATGCTCACCGAGATCTCGCAGGCGCGCGTGCGCCAGGGCTTCTCGTCGATCGACACGGCCAGCTTCATCTTCGCCCTCAAGGAGCCGCTGTTCGCCTACCTGCGCACCGCGCTGGCCGAGAATCCGATCCAGCTGGTCGAGGAAACCGCCACCACCAGCGCGCTGTTCGACCGCCTCGGCCTGTTTACCATCGAGGTGTACCAGAAGGCGCGCGAGCAGGTCATCCTGCGCCAGCAGCAGGAACTGCTGGAGCTGTCCACCCCCGTGGTGCAGTTGTGGGAAGGCGTGCTGGCCCTGCCGCTGATCGGCACCCTCGACAGCGCCCGCACCCAGGTGGTGATGGAAAACCTGTTGCAGAAAATCGTCGACACCGGCGCCTCGATCGCGATCATCGACATCACCGGCGTGCCGACCGTGGACACCCTGGTGGCCCAGCATCTGCTCAAAACCATCGCCGCCGCGCGCCTGATGGGCGCCGACTGCATCATCAGCGGGATCCGCCCGCAGATCGCCCAGACCATCGTGCACCTGGGCGTGAACCTGGAAGACGTGGTCACCAAGGCCACCCTGGCAGACGCCTTCGTGGTGGCGCTCAAGCGCACCGGTTCGACCATCACCCATCCGCACAACGCGCGCTAAGCCATGGAACGCATACCGATCCTGAAAATGGGCCGTCTGCTCCTGGTGACGATCCAGGTCGACATGCACGACCGCCTGGCCATGACGCTGCAGGACGACCTGACCGCGCGCATCGTCCAGGACCGCGCCACGGGCGTGCTGATCGATATTTCTGCGCTCGACATCGTCGACTCCTTCATCGGCCGCATGATCAGCCACACGGCGGCCATGGCCCGCATTCTCGACGCGCAAACGGTGCTGGTGGGGATGCAGCCGGCCGTGGCGATCACGCTGGTGGAACTGGGCCTGACGCTCGAAGGCGTCAGCACCGCACTCAATGTGGAACGCGGACTGGCCCTGCTTCAGCAGGAACGGGAATGAACGCCGTGGTACAGCGGCGGGGCGTGCCGTGAGCGGCGCCGCCGAAGGGCTGGTCCACGCGCCTTTGATTACCGATGAAGACGTGGTGCGCCTGCGCAAGCTGGTGCGCGACGAAATGGTCGCGCTCAAGTTCTCGCTGATCGAACAAACCAAGATGGTCACCGCCGCCAGCGAACTGGCGCGCAATACGCTGCGCTACGGCGGCGGCGGGCGCGCCGAACTCGAACTGGTCGAGCGCGGCGGCAAGCGCGGCGTCCAGGTCAGCTTCATCGATGAGGGTCCGGGCATCGCCGATATCGACCTGGCCCTCACCGACGGCTACACCAGCGGCGGCGGGATGGGCCTGGGCCTGTCCGGCGCGCGCCGCCTGGCCGACGATTTTATCCTCGACAGCGCGCCAGGCAAAGGCACCACCGTCACCATCGCGAAATGGAAGCCGTTTTGAACAAGTTAGGCAGGCAGGCGGCGTTTCACGTCGGCGAATCGAGCGAGATCGCAGCGGCCCGGCGCGCCGGCAACACCCTGGCGCGCCAGTTGGGTTTCGACGAGACGCGCGCCGGCCAGCTGGCCATCGTGATCACCGAGGCGGCCACCAACATCGTCAAGCACGCCGGCGAAGGCGAGATCCTGCTGCGCGCGCTGCATGCGGGCGAGCGCGCCGGCGTGGAGGTGATCGCGCTCGACCGCGGTCCCGGCATGGCCAACGTGGCGCTGCGCATGGAAGACGGTAATTCCACCACCGGTACCTACGGCGTTGGCCTGGGCGCGATCGGCCGCCTGGCGCCGGAATTCGATATCTATTCGACCGAAGGCCAGGGCACGGTGCTGTTCATGACCGTCTGGAGCGGCGCGGCCGGCGCGCCGCTGTCGGACTGGGAAGTGGGCGCGGTCTGCCTGCCCATGCCCGGCGAGGAAGTGTGCGGCGACGCCTGGGATATCGGTAGCGCCAGCTGGGGGCTGACGGTCGGCATGGCCGATGGCCTGGGCCACGGTCCGCACGCGGCCATCGCCTCCGAGGCGGCCGTGGCGATCGTGGCCGAGCGGCCGGCGGTCGGCGTGTCGGAACTGATGCAGCTGGCGCACGGGGCGCTGCACGGCACCCGCGGCGCGGCGATGGCGATTGCGGCGATCGATTGCGATGCCGGCGAACTGACGTTCGCGGGCATCGGCAATATCGCCGGCTGCATTGTCGATGGCGCGGCGCGGCGCCACCTGATGTCGCACAACGGCATCGTCGGCAGCAACCTGCGCAAGGTGCAGAAGTTCGGCCATCCGTGGTCCCCGGGCGCCATGCTGGTCATGCATTCGGATGGCCTGGGAACGCGCTGGGACCTGGACGCCTATCCGGGCCTGGCGTTCCGCCATCCGGGCCTGATCGCGGCGGTGCTGTACCGCGATTTTGCGCGCCAGCGCGACGACGTCAGCGTGCTGGTGATCCGCGAGCGGGGACTTGTGTAATGTCGCTGCGCATCCTGAAGATCGCCATCGGCACCGAGCTCGATGTGGTCAAGGCCCGCCAGCGCGCGCGAGAGATCGCGGTGCTGTGCGGGTTCGCCATGCAGGACCAGGTGCGCATCGCGACGTCGGTGTCGGAACTGGTCCGTAACGTCTTCAATTATGCGCACGGCGGCAGGGTCGAGTTTTCGATCGAGGATGCCGATGGCGTGCAGGCGCTGCAAATCCGCATCGACGACCAGGGCCCCGGCATCGCCGACCTGGACCTGGTGCTGTCCGGGCGCTACCAGTCGGCCACCGGCATGGGCCTGGGCATCCTCGGCGCGCGCCGCCTGATGGACCTGTGCGACATCCGCACGGCCCCCGGCAGCGGTACCCAGATCGTGCTGCAAAAGCGCTTTGCCAGCGAAGCGCCGCGCATGACGGCGCGCATGGTGGGCGAGATCGGCCAGCGCCTGAATGCGCTGGCGCCCGATTCGATGCTGGGCGAAGTGCAGCAGCAGAACCAGGAACTGCTCGGTACCCTCGATGAACTCAAGGCGCGCCAGGAAGAGCTGCTGCAACTGACACGCGAGCTCGAAGAAAACAACCGCGCCGTCAAGGTGCTGTACGCGGAGCTCGACGACAAGGCCGAGCACCTGCGCCGCGCCGACCAGGCCAAGTCGCGCTTTCTGTCGAACATGAGCCACGAATTTCGCACGCCATTGAGTTCGATCCGGGCGCTGGCCAAGCTGCTGCTGGCGCGCGCCGACGGCGAGCTGTCGGAAGAGCAGGAGAAACAGGTCAGGTACATCCTGCAGGGCACCGTCGCCCTCAACGAGATGGTCGACGACCTGCTCGACCTGGCCAAGATCGAAGCGGGCAAGGTCGATGTGCGCGCCGAGCGCTTCATGGTGGCCGACATGTTCAGCACTTTGCGCGGCTTGCTGCGGCCTTTGCTGGGCAGTTCGGCCGTCGCGCTGACCTTTCATGAGCCGCAAGCCGGGCTGGCGCTGTACAGCGACCAGGGCAAGCTGGCGCAAATCCTGCGCAACTTCATTTCGAATGCGATCAAGTACACCGAGCAGGGCGAAATCGCGGTCCGCGCAGCCTTGCTGCCGGAGCAGGGTATGATGCACTTCAGCGTGACCGATACCGGGCTCGGAATCGCCGCCTCCGACCAGGCGTTCATCTTCGAGGAGTTCAGCCAGATCGAAAACCGCTTGCAGACGCGCGTCAAGGGCACCGGCCTCGGTTTGCCGCTGTGCCGCAAGCTGGCCGACCTGCTGGGCGGGGCGGTCGGCGTCGACAGCGTGCCGGGCGCCGGTTCCGTATTCTGGGTGTCGGTCCCGCTCACGCCCGCGCAAGACCGTGGCGACGCCCCCGCCACATCGTATTTACATAATCCGGATTGAGGTCCACCATGCAGTCCATCCCATTTGCCGGTTCCCTGATCCTCAACGTCGACGACAGCGAAGGGGCACGCTACGCCAAGTCGCGCATCCTCACGCGTGCCGGTTTCCGGGTGATCGAGGCCACCGACGGCAATTCGGCCCTGCTGCGCGCGCGCGAGGACAAGCCGGACCTGGTCCTGCTCGACGTCAAGCTGCCCGACATTAACGGCTTCGAAGTGTGCCGCCTGCTCAAGGACGACCCCGACACGCGCGCCGTGCTGGTGCTGCAGACGTCGGCGTCGTACATCGGCGTGGCCGACAAGATCCGCGCGCTCGAAGGCGGCGCCGATAATTATCTGTTCGAGCCGATCGAACCGGAAGAACTGGTGGCCAACGTCAAGGCGCTGCTGCGCCTGGGCCGGGTCGAGCGCGAGCTGCGCGACGTGGACCGCCGCAAGGACGAATTTCTGGCCACGCTGGCGCATGAACTGCGCAATCCACTGGGGCCGATCCGCAACGCGGTCGAGCTGCTGTGCCGCCTCGACCCGAACGTGCCGGAACGCCAGGACAAGGCGCGCCAGACCATCCTGCGCCACACCGGCCACCTGGTGCGGCTGGTCGAAGACCTGCTCGACGTGGCCCGTATCTCGAAGGGCAAGATCACCCTGCACGAAGAGCAGGTGGAGCTGCAGACGTTTATCGGCAGCGCGCGCGAGTCGGTGGCGCACATCGCCGAGAGCCGCAACCAGCGCCTGGAAGTGACGCTGCCGGCGCACGAGGTGTGGCTCAGCGGCGACCATGTGCGGCTGGCGCAAATCGTCGGCAATCTGCTGCATAACGCCTTCAAGTTCACCCCGCCCGGCGGGATCGTCAAGCTCACGGCCGACGTGACCGGGCAGGAGATACTTATCCGCGTGTCGGACAACGGCATCGGCATCGACGCCAGCAAGCTCGATGTCATTTTCGACCTGTTCGCGCAGGACGGCTTTACGCCCGACCGGGTGCAGGATGGCCTGGGCATCGGCCTGTCGCTGGTGCGCACGCTGGTCGGCTTGCACCATGGGACCGTCAGCGCCTCCAGCGCCGGGGTTGGCCTGGGCAGCATGTTCGAGTTGCGCCTGCCGATCAATTCCATCGGCGTCAGCGATGATGCCGCGAAAGCGCCGAAGCCCGACGATGTCACCGCCACGCGCATCCTGGTGGTGGACGATAACGTCGATGCGGCCGACATGCTGGCCGAACTGCTCGGCATCGGCGGGCACGATGTGAAGGTCGCTTATACCGGACAGCAGGCGCTCGACCGTGCGGCCGAGTTCAAGCCCACGTACGTGTTCCTCGACATCGGCCTGCCCGACATGAGCGGCTACCAGGTGGCGGCCAGGATGCGCGAGCTGCCGACCATGGACGATGCGGTGCTCGTCGCGCTGACCGGCTACGGCCAGGCGCGCGACCGCGAGCAGGCCATGGAGGCGGGCTTCGACGACCATATCGTCAAGCCGATCGATTTTGCCAAGGTCACGTCGCTCGACCTGCAGCGGCGCAAGCGCTGACTACGCGCTTGTACTGGCTTGTGCTGATTTACTGCCAGGGGAAGAACCACGTCAGCGGCTTGTCGACGCGCGCGGCCCACGATTTTTCGTTGTGGGTGGCGCCGTCGGCGACGTAGTAAAACAGGTCGGCGTCCTGCCGGTAACCCTGCTTGAGCAGCGCGTCGCGCATCCTGATGGTCTCTTCCAGGCCGTCCTTCACCGTCCCGGCATCGAGGTAAAACTTCACCGGCAAGCGTGGCGGCAGTGTCTTCGCCAGCGCCTCTTTGTTCCACCAGAACGAGCCCGATACCGACGCGGCCTTCGAAAATACGGATGCGTTTTTCTGCGCAATCGAGACCGAGGCGATGCCGCCCAGGGACGATCCCATGATGGCGGTCGATTCCTTGCCGGGCAGGGTGCGCAGCGTGCTGTCGACATACGGCTTGACGGTATCGACCACGAAGCGCTGGTAGGTGTCCAACTGGCCGCCGCCGTACTGCGGGTCGCAGCAGGGCGTGTATTCGTCCACCCGCGCGGGCGTGTTGTCGATGCCGACCACGATGATCTCTTCCATGACGCCGGTGGCCACCAGCCGGTTGACCGTTTCGTCGACACCCCATTCGACGCCGAAGGCGGCCGTTTTGGCGTCGAACAGATTCTGGCCGTCGTGCATGTACAGCACCGGATAGCGCTTGGCGCGGTTCTCCTCGTAGCTCGGCGGCAGGTAGATGCGCAGCTTGCGGCTGTTCTTGAGCTGCGGCGAGGTGAAGTCGGGAATGATCTTCACCTTGCCGAAGGGCGCGCCGAAGAAGGGATAGATGTCGCGCGTGCTGCCGGCGGCGAGCTTGTAGGTGCCGCCCACGGCCACCTTCTCGTCGCCAAGGGCCGGCTTCATGACCACGTCGCCCAGCTCGTCGGGCCAGGTGTAGGTCCAGACCTTGCCGTCGTCGCTCTTTGCAGCCGCGCCTTTGGACCATGACATCGGCCCCTTGTCGCCGCGAATGGCAACGCCGCCCTTGGGACTGTCGTAATGGACGCGCACCGTGGTGGCGTTGGCGGCCAGCGGCAGCAAGCCTGCCGCGGCCAGCGTGAGTCGTGCCAGTGTCATCGCATTTTCCTTTTTTACTTCAGGCGCAGCAGGCGCGCGCCATGCACATCGAACTTGTTGGATGGACCTTCCATGCCGCCGGCCGCGCTGAAGGTGCTGTTACTTTGCAGGTAGCTCATATTATAGAAGTCGCTCATCTCCAGCGAGTATCGGCCGGGCTTGAGGCGCGCTATCAATGGCGCGGACATCACCAGCGGCGCGCCGGTCTTGTCGACGCGCGCGTGCGGCAGCTGCACCACGCCCTGCACCGCGATGCGGCCGGCCGCGTCTTTCAGGGCCAGCCATTTTACGCCGCCGCTGATGCCCAGGTTAATCTGGTTGGCGCGGTTATGGTAGCGCACCTGCACGCCATATTCGCCGGCCTGCGTGATGCTCGCCGTCCCGAAGCGCAGGCGCTCGCCGGGCGTGCCCCAGTCCTTGATGTGCGGCTGCGACACGCCGTCGACCAGCACCGGGAGGTCGATTGCCGTGCCTGTGCAGCGCGGCACGCTGTGGTGGCTGCGGTTGCCCGATGCGGAAAACTGCGCTTCGACGGCGTAGCACGCCGCCGCCGGCGCGGTGCGGTCGGTCCAGGCGCCTGCGGGGACTTTCGCGGCAAGCAGCTTGCCATCGCGGTAGACGTTGTACACCGTGCCGGCGCCATTGCCGCCGGCGTCGATCAGTAGCAGGGCCGTTTTCGTGATGGCGGCGATGGACGGTTCACGTGGACCGAATACGTCCGGCCCTTCGACGTACGGCGCCGCGTCGACGCGGCGAATCTGCTGGTCGCCTTGTTGCAGTGCGCCGAGCGTGATGTCGATGATCGCGTTGTCGGGCAACTGCTGCCAGCCGATGGACTGCGCCACGGCAGCGCCGTCAACCTTGATCGTCTTGACCGGGAACCAGCCTGTGTCGTTCGTCGCATCGGGCAGCGTGATGCGCACGTTGATGCGTTTTCCGCGCACGGTCAGGTTATCGAGGGTGATGGACCCGGCCGGGCCGAATACCTCGCGCCGCAGTTTGCTGGTGATGAACGGCCGCACGTCGATGCCGCTATTGGTCACGCTCACGCCGAACACGTTCCCGATCACCATGCCGAGGTAGCCGCCGACCGACCACAGTTGGCGCTTCGAGTTGATGACGGGGCCGATCAGGGAGGGATTTTTTTCGTCGAGCAGCAGCGGCTGGCCGGAAATCCACTCCAGGTTCTCCATGTTCGACAGGTTCAGCGCCGCGCCGCGCATCAAGGTGTCGTACGCGGCGTCGGCCACGCTGACGTTGGCGTGCATGGCGGCTGCCTTGAGGCCATAGGCAGTAACGAACGGCCAGATGGCGCGGTTGTGGTACACCGGCATGCCTTGCTGCTGTGGGTAGATTACCGGCGCACCCATCGGGCCATGCGGATAGCTGGCCAGGATGCGGCGCGCGCGTTCGCCGTCGGCCACGCCGGTAACCACAGCCAGCGCTTGTCCGAGCCAGTCGAATTTGTGCAGCGGCGCGCCGTCGAAGTGGGGCGCGCTCAAGCTGCTGTACATGCCCGCGTCTTCAAGCCAGAAGCGCTGGTTGATGCTGCGCTTGAGCGCAGCGGCCCAACCGGCGTATCGGTCTGAACGCACAGCGTCGCCGCTGTCATGCGCGAGCGAGGCGGCCAGGCTCAAGGCTTTGTAATGCAGGACGTTGGTGGACAGGGCTTTCGAGCTGGCCAGCGAAGAGAGGTCGCCGACGATCCACGCGGCGTAGCTCTGGTCGCGCCAGTCGAGAAAGGACTGCTCACCCATGTACAGGCCGGAAGCAGCATCGAAGACGGCCAGCCGGTCGTTTTCCAGCGTGTTGATCAGTGCCGCCAGCGCGCGCGCGGCGAACGGGGCGCGCTGCGCGGGCGCCAGGTTGTTCAGCGTAGCTTCGGCACCGAGCACCCAGGCCACGCGGTCGGTGCTGACCGGCCAGCTGCCGCCGGTCCCGGTGTCCTGAATGATCTGCAGGCCGTCGGCGCTGCCGGCCACGCTGTCGGCCACATTCCGGGCGCGCTCGATGCCGGCGCGGTAGCCGGACAGTTTGAAGTCGAGCGAGTTGCGCACGCGTTCCGGGTCGAGCATCGCCAAGCCCAGGTCGGCGGCGTACGACAGGTCGCGCGTCCACACGTAATGCCACTTTTCGCCGGTTTCGAAACAGTCGCAGTCGATGGCGGCGCCGCCGTTGTAGTTGCCGTCCTTGATCTGCGCAACGGCGTTCTGCTTCATTTCAGCCGCCGCCAGCGCGAACAGCGCGTCAAACGCGAGGCTGCCGCTGCGTACCGTCGGCTTGTGCGCCGCTTCCTGGTAGGTCGTCGATTGCGGACCCGGATCGCGCAGCGGCATCGTGGTCGATTGGGTATAGCTGCGCAGCGCGGCTGCAACATCAGGCGTCGACCAGCGCACCCTGTGGCCTCCGTACTCGCTGGCGACGCTGGCCGCGTGGCCCTTGTGCGGGTCGTCCGTGCTGGCGGGCGGCATGCCGGTTTGCGCCACGCGCAGCAGCGGCGCCGCCGGGTCGGATGCGTCGATGGAAAAGCGCCAGGTGGACGTTTTTTTGACGAACAGGTAATCCTCGGGCCCGGCCTGCGTCTGCATCTTGTAGCTGGCGCCTGCGGCCACGGTGACGCTGGCGGTCGGGTCGATTACCCATTCGACGGACCAGTCCTTGCTGCCGACCTTGAAGCCATGGTAGCCGGGACTGACCACGATATCGGCTTCGTACACGCCCTTGCCCTTGTAGGCCAGCGGATGGTCGATGCCCCAGCCATTGAAGCCGCCGCGCAGGTACATGGGCGCGGCCAGCGGGCCGCTGTCGGCAATGCACACCGCGCTGGCCGAGAACAGGGCGGCGGCGGCCAGCAGGTGGGAGGTGGTGAACATCAGCGGTATTCCTTCCGTTCGACGATGCCTTTCAGGACGTCCTTCGATTTGAGCATGGGGAAGTCGTCCGCGCGGTACGGCCGGGGCGTCTGGAAGACCAGTTCGCCGATGTCGCGTGCGTAGCTGGCCTGGTGCGCACGCAGCGCAAGCGGCTTGCCATTGACGCTGGCCTTGCCGCCGCTCGTTATCAAGGTGGCGGATTTACCGGGAGCGAGTTCGAACGCGAGCTGCGAACGGCTCTTGTCCGCGTTCAGGATGTTGAAGGCGACCTTGCGCTTTGTGGCGCTTGTCAGGCGCAGCTTCCACTGCTGATGCTTGCCCACGCGGCGAAAATTCACCTCGATGCTCTCGCCCGTGCCGAACGGCAGGGCCGCGTAAAACTCGCTCCACGCGGCGGGAATGGCTGGCGCGAAGGCCAGCGTGTTGTCGAGCAGGCGTGGGCGAAAGCCCACGTAATCCTGGTAGCCGTTGCGCGCATATTCGGCCACGCTCCATGACTGCGCGTACGTGCCCGATGGTTTGAGCTTGCCGTCGTCGCCGGGCAGGGCGTCGAGCAGTTCGCTCATGTTCCCCAGCGTTCCCAAACCAAGGATTTGCCGGCCCAGGTTCTGGCTCAACTTCCACGCCAGGTCCTGGTAGCCGAACTTGTTCAGCGCCGTGACGGTGAAGCCGGCATTCCAGCCCCAGATGGTGCCCTGGTGGTAAGCCGCATCCTTGTGATGGAAGTCCGGGTTTTCATGGCGCGGGTGGAAGTAGGGATCGTTCTGGCTCTGCGACGCAATGCCGTAAGGGTAGAGCAGCTCGGACACCGCATTACGCGTCACGCGCGCCTGCACCTTGGGCGCAATAAAATCGTCGAAGGGAATCGACACCAGCATCAGCTGATTGGGGCGGACCTTCGTGTCGCGGCTGGCGTCGTCCCGCAGGCGGTCGGCCATGATGCTGCCGTCCCAATACAGCTTGAGGAAGCTGCGCTGCGCCTTGTTGGCCAGCGCGGTCCACTGGCGCGCGTGGGCAGCGTCGCCGGCCTGCGTTGCGAGGTAAGCGCCGGTTTTAAGGGCGGTGTGCCACAGAGCCTGGATTTCGACGGCGCGCGGGCCGCGTGCGGACCACGGGTCCTTGTTGTCGATGCGCGCGTCCATCCAGGTGTCTGCCGAGTCGTGCGCCAGCAGGCCGTCCTGGTCGGCGTAGTTGGCGATGGCGCCGTCGAAGTAGGGCAGGGCAAGCTGGTACATCTGGCGCGCAAAGGCCTTGTCGCCGGTGTACTGGATATATTCGAACGCTTCGCGCAGCATCCACGGCGTGCCGTCGACGGTGTTGTAGATGGTCTTGTCGCTGGCGGACACGCGGTTGGGAATGCGGCCGTACTCTTTGTCGCGCGGTTGGCGCAGGTTCTGGTAGCGGGCGAAGTTCGACAGCACGGCCTTGGCGTCGTCGAACTGGCCCGAGACCAGCAAGGTGCCGGGCAGCGCGATGAAGGTGTCGCGGCCCCAGTTGTCGCGGAACCACGGCAGGCCGGCCCAGATGCCGGTGCCGAATTCCTCCACCACGAACATGCGGCTGGCGGCCTTGGCCCAGTTCAGCGCCTTGTTGTATTCAAGGTCGCTGGTGGCAAGATAGCTTTTGGTCAGCGCGTCGTACAGCGCTTTGCGTTCTGCGCCGATGGGTTCCAACTTTGCCAGCGCCTGCGCGCGCTCGCTGGCCTGGGCGGCCGTGTCGCCAAAGGCGACGACAACGGTCATGCTGCGCGCCGCTTGCGCGCTGCGCAGCTTGAGCGCGTCGCCCACCACGAAGGGCTGGTCGGCGGCGATGGCCGTAAACAGGCCGCCGGCGTCGGTCGGCGCGATCAGCACCACGTCGCCGTCGCGGCCGATGGCGCCCGGCGTCTTGAACAGGGGCTGCACAGTTAATATGGCGCCGGATAGATTGGTGAGGCGAATCGCCAGCGCGTGCTTTTTCGACAGCAGCGCCATTTCCTCGGTGGCGCCGCCGGCGTGGCGCACGCGGTGGCCGTAGGGCAGGACCTGTTCGTCCGAGCGCGCGCGTTCGTTGGCCGCGCCGTCCACAAACGTGGCGTAACCTTCGAACACGGAAGTCTGCTTGAGCGTGTAGCCGGCGCCCCTGTCATGGCTCTGCGTGTAGCCCTCGAAGTAGCCGGCCAGGTTGTCGCCGACGACGAACTGCGATTGCTGGCCCGGCGGCACCCTGATCGCCATGGCGTCGAAAAAGGCGTCCACGCCAGGTTTGCCGGCGCTTGCCGCCAGCGGCATGGCGATGGCCGCGGCCAGGGTCATCAGATACTTCATTCAATCTCCAGGATCAGTGCCGAACGGGCCGGCAAAGCCAGTGTCGTTGCGAGTGCATGGGTGGCGCCGGTGATGGCGTCCACGCCCGTTTTGGCGCCGCCAAGCATTTCGTGGAAGCGCTCGAGCGGCAGCACGGCTTGTTTGTCGCCCTTGTTCAGCGCGACCATGACCTTGTTCTTGCCGTCGTAACGGAAGTAGACGTAGGTGCCGTTTTCGGCGCCGTAGTGCATGGTCTTGCCGTGATGGATCACGCTGTGCGACTTGCGCCAGTTGACCAGCTTCTTGACGAAAGCCTGCGCCTCGCGCTGCTGCGCATTCAAGCCCTGGCCGGTGAAGGCGCTGGCTGTGTCGCCGCGCCAGCCGCCGGGAAAATCGCGCCGGTAGCTGGCATCGTCGCGCACCTTGGTTTCGCTGGTCATGAGCATCTCGGTGCCGTAGTAGAACTGCGGTATGCGCGGCAGTGTGAAGAGCATGGCGAGGCTCATCTTGACCAGGTTGATATCTTCGCCGACCACGCTGAAGGTGCGCGCGATGTCGTGGTTCCCTTCGAACAGCACCAGGTTGCCGGCATCGGGATACACATGGTCTTGCGAGAGCATCTCGTAGACGTCGGTGAAGCCGGATGCGGAATCCGTCGACGCGAGCGTGGAACGGATCGTCTCGGACAGCGGGAAATCCATCAGGCTGGGAAGGTAGCTGACGTAGCCGTCGAAGTTCACTTTGCCGCGCTGCCAGTGCGACACCACCGCCGGCGACTTGTGCCACTCCTCGCCCACCAGGTTCAGCCTGGGGTATTCGGCCATCAGGCGCCGCGTGTATTCGGTGAGGAAGGCGGTGTCGGAGTAGCCGTAGGTGTCGATGCGCAGGCCGGACAAGCCGGCGTATTCGATCCACCAGATATTGTTTTGAATGAGGTAGTTTGCCACCAGCGGGTTGGCCTGGTTCAGGTCCGGCATGCTGCTGGCGAACCAGCCCCTGGTGAAGTTGATGCGGTCCTGCTGCGATCCGTACGGGTCCTGCACCGACACGCGGTGGTGCCGGGTGGGCGTGAAGGTGCCGTCGTTGGTGGTCCAGTCGGGGCCGGGCAGGTCTTTCATCCACCAGTGATGGCTGCCGATATGCGATAGCACCACGTCCTGGATGATGCCGATGCCTTTTGCCCGCGCCTGCGCCGACAGCGCGCGGTAGTCCTCGTTGCTGCCGTAGCGCGGGTCGATGCGGTAATGGTTGGTGGCCGCGTAGCCGTGGTATGAATAGGCCGGCATGTCGTTTTCGACCAGCGGCGTGGGCCAGATCTGGGTAAAGCCCATGGCGGCGATGTAGTCCAGGTGCTCGGCCAGGCCGCGCAGGTCGCCGCCGTGGCGTCCATTGCCGTTAGCGCGGTCGGCTTTGTCTGCCATGCCGGCGATGTTGTCGTTGGTTGGGTCGCCGTTGGCGAAGCGGTCGGGAATGATCTGGTAGATCGCGTCGCCGCTGGAAAAGCCCTGGCGCTGCGCCGATCCGCTCGCGCGTGCCTGCAGCTCGTAGGCGTGCCGGATGGTGCGCGCGCCTTGTGTGAAGACGATGTCGAATTTGCCGGCCCTGGCCTCGGGCGCGATCAGCAGGTCGATGAAGAGGTAGTTGCGGTTCGGGACACGGGTGACCGCCTCGATACGCACTCCCGCATGGTCGATGGCGGGCGTGCTGTCGGCGATGCGCTCGCCGTGGACCATCAGCTGGAGTTTGCTGTGCTGCATGCCGACCCACCACGAGGGCGGTTCCAGATGCGTGATGCGGGGCGGCGGGGCGGGCGCGGCGGCGGCAAGCGCGGCGGCACTTCCCAGGGCAACGGCGGCGAACAGTCTGAGAAGGGGCGTGCGGCGGCCTGCTGGGGTCATGCGGTCTCCGAAGTAGGGATGACTGCGGTCGCAGTCGCGTAGTATGGCTACATGTTCTTGTTGTCGATAAAGGATACTACAGAATAGGATGGCTATCAAACCGTCCGCTGCGGGGCTGCTGGATTGGTGTTTTGACTGCTAGTTTTGCTACACGCCTCGTCAATACGCGATTTCTCAGTCCTTTGCGGCCGCCCCGTCCTCTGATTGGTCGATGTTTCTGCGGCGTGCAAGGAGCGCATCATCAACGGCTGTCGGTTTTACTACGAAATTCCTACAAAAATGTAGTAACGATAAATTTCCGAAAAGAAAATTCGCGCCGCCGTCGTGCGAAATTTGTCGGCGTCAGTGAAAAGTCACGCATATGTAGTCGGACTACAGCTTGTCGTGCCATGTTCTGTAGCCGAAATACAACGAGTTATCCCCTCGCTGCGGGCAATGGATAGAAAAACCGCACTTTTCCGTAGTCGTACGCAACTGTCGTTGACAGTGCATCTAGTTTTAGTACAGAATCGGCCCCAGACGTCCTTAGAACGTTGCCTTTGGAACCCGTGCAGTCGCCGCCATACTGAAGATACGGGAATTGTGTAGTAATGATGAGATGAGGGGACAGAATGAAATTTTTCGCCAATACCCGTACCAAGAGTGCCGCATTTCCACTGCGCCCGGTTGCCGCCGGTTGCGCCTTGTTCGTTTCCGCCATGTCGGGCAATGTGTACGCGCAAGCGAGCGCGGCCCCGCAAGCAAGCGAGCAACCGATTGCCACGGTCAAGGTGTCGGGCATTCGCCGCGGTATCGAGGACGCGATTTCGGTGAAAAAGGATTCGTCTTCCATCGTCGAGGCTATTTCCGCGGAAGATATCGGCAAGTTGCCGGACGTTAGTATCGCCGAGTCGATCGCCCGCCTCCCAGGCTTGGCGGCGCAACGCGTCGGCGGCCGTGCCCAGGTGATCAGCGTGCGCGGCCTGTCGCCGGACTTCTCCACGACCTTGCTCAACGGCCGCGAACAGGTCAGCACCGGGGATAACCGCAGCGTCGAATTCGACCAGTATCCGTCCGAGCTGCTCAGCGGCGTTACCGTTTACAAGACCCCCGACGCCGGCCTCGTCGGCCAGGGCCTGTCCGGTACGATCGACATGCAGACCGTGCGTCCGCTGTCATTCGGCAAGCGCACCATCGCCATGAACGTGCGCGGCGAGAAGAACTCGCTCGGCGGCATCGCCAATGCCAAAGACACCGGCAACCGCTTCAGCGTCAGCTATATCGACCAGTTCGCCGACCGCACGATCGGTATCGCGATCGGCTACGCCCACCTGGCCTCGCCGGTGTTGTCGAACGAAACCGGGCTCTATGAGCCATGGAAAACCGATGCGCGTCCTGGCGTGCCCGGCGGTACCTATTTGATGGACGGCCTGAAATCGGTCGCCCGCAGCGGCACCAACAAGCGCGACGGCGTCATGGGCGTGCTGCAATATCGTCCGAACAAGTCCTGGACCAGCATGATCGATGTGTACGCATCGAAATTCAAGCGTGAAGAAACCGCCAACCAGTTCGAAGTGGCACTGAACGACTACAACGGCGGCTACAAGCCGGGCTTGCTGTACTCGCCTGCAACGACATCGAACGGCGTGCTCACGGGCGGCTCGGCCACCGGCGTGTATCCATTGGTGCGCGGCATGTACAACGACCGTAAGGATGAGATCAAGGCGATCGGTTGGGCCAATACCTTGCGCTTCGATGGCGGCTGGTCCCTGTTTGCCGACGTCAGTTTCTCGAAGGCTACGCGCGATGAAGTCAGCCTGGAAAACAACCTGCAGCTCAGTAACGCTGCCGCCGATCCCTTCCTCGACACCGTCGACCTGAAATTTTCCACCGGGACCTTTTCGCACATCGCTGGCCGCCTGAACTACAGCGATGCAAAGAATTTGTATCTGCGCAACACGATCTACGGTTCGGGCTACGGCAAACTCCCGCAGATCGAAGACGAACTCAAGGGTTTCAAGCTGGTCGCCTCGCTGCCGATGCCGACCGTGCTGGAAAGCTACTTCTCGGGCGTGGATATCGGTGTTAATTACGCCGACCGCACCAAGAACAAGGTGCAGCCGGAAGGCGCAATCACCCTGCGCGGCGCGCCGGGGCCGGTTCCGAGCGAATTGCTCTATGGCCAGGTCGACCTGGGCTTTGCCGGCACCGGCATGATTCCTTCGTGGAATGTGCCTGGCGTGGTGAGCCAGTCGATGAACTTTAATCCGAGCTCGACCGAGTCGTTCCTGATTTCGAAGGCATGGGAAGTGAACGAAAAGATCACGACCAGCTTCATCAAGGCAAATATCGACAGCGAAATCGGTTCGGTCACGGTCAAGGGCAATGTGGGCGTGCAGGTGCAGCGCACCGAGCAGTCCTCGCAAGCGAATTATTTCGACGGCACGGCGCCCGTCGGCAGCCAGGTCAAGCCTGTGCACGATGGCATGACGTATACCGATTACCTGCCGAGCCTGAATCTGTCGTTTGGATTGAGCAACCAGCAGACCGTCCGTTTTGCGGCCGCCAAGCAACTGGCCCGTCCGCGGATCGACCAGCTGCGCTCGGCGCTCGACTTCAACGTCGGCACCACCGACTTCAAGCCAAGCGCCAATGGCGGCAATGCGCGTCTCGATCCATGGCGCGCCAAGGCACTTGACTTGTCTTACGAGAAATATTTCGGTAACAAGGCGTATTTCGCGATCGCAGCTTTCCACAAGAAGCTCGATACCTATATCTTTACCCAGACGCTGGATTACGATTTCTCGAAATACATTCCTGGCACCAATGCGATCACCGCGATTGGCAACTACAAGGCGCCATATAACGGCAATGGCGGCAAGCTGAAGGGGCTGGAATTGTCGGCATCGCTGCCGCTGTCCCTGATTACGCCCGTGCTCGATGGTTTTGGCGTGTCGGCCAGCGCCACGCACAGCAAGAGCTCGATCGCCATCGAAGATCCGGACAGCAGCATCGGCAAGAACATTCCGCTGCCGGGCTTGTCCAAGCGCGTGACCAACCTGACCTTGTACTATGAAAAGAACGGTTTCGAAACCCGGATCAGCCAGCGCAAGCGCTCGGACTTCGTGGGTGAAATCGGCAACTTTGCCAACGATCGCACCTTGCGCTATGTGGTCGGCGAGGACGTGGTCGACTTCCAGGTCGGTTACAACTTCACCGAAGGCACGTTAAAGGGTCTGGGATTGGTGCTGCAGGTCAATAACGTCGGCGATACCGCCTATGAAACCTACGGCGGCGACCGCAACAAGCCGCTGGAATACCAGAAATATGGGCGCACTTTCC
>DASVVC010000012.1:0-42730 GCA_036386755.1 Telluria sp. | reverse complement strand
AACAGGAACTTCTCGATCTGCGTCGCCGCCACTTCCAGCGTGGCCGGGTTGTCGCGCACGTCGACGATCGAGACCAGCATGCTGCGCTCGCCTTCCTTGACGATGAACAGCTGGTTCTTCGGCATGCTTTTCAGCTTGGCCGACATCTCCGGCGCCAGGTCGGACGTGGTGCGGGAGGCCTGGGTGCGCATGTACTTGACCTTGTTGGCGTCGAACCAGACGGCGACGTCGTCCAGCGACTTGGCGTTCTCGGCCACGGTCTTGACTTCCTCGCTCAGGTCCTTGGACTGGATCACCAGCTGCTTCATGTCGAACTGCTTGCGGTTGGCAAAGAAGTCCGGGTTCTTGGTATAGTAATCGTTGACCTCGGCGGCGGTCGGGCGGGCCACGCCGCCGACTTTTTTCTGCATGTAGGCCTGGGCGATGATCAGGGCCTTGGCCCGTTCGATCGCCTGCACCACCTTGGGGTCGCGGTCGGTCTTGTCCTTGGCCGCTTCGTTCTGCAACAGCTGGCGGTCGATCAGGGCTTCGACCAGCTTCTTGCTGGCCTCGGTCTGCTGGGCCGGCGGCACGTTGGCCAGCATCAGCTCCTCGCTCAGCTGCAGTTCGGTGATCTCTTCTCCATTGACGCTGACCAGCGCCTGGCCCACCTTGGGCTTGCTGTCTTTGTTGCCGCAGCCGGCCAGCCCGGCGAGCGCAACCATCAGGGCGGCGCACAGCAAACGTTTGTGTGAAGGCGGCGACATGGCCAGGGTGGAGTTGTTCAATTTATCCTCGATTTTTTGTTATAAAGCTTGATTAATACACAACGACATTGCCGGGATTATTACACATATTGGCAAATCGATGCGTTTAAATGGTGCCGCTATTCCGCCCCGCATCATGCCCCGCGCAGCGCGCCGCAGCACGCCCGCCGGCCCTCATTTTAGCGCGTTACCGATGACAGCGAAACAACTTTTGCTGCACTGCGTCAGAGCCTTAAGCCTCTCTTAATTTGCTGTAACAACAACTCAGTGCGCGTTCTCGCGGCTGAACACCACCTTGACCGTCTTGACGATGATCCACAAGTCGAGCCAGAGCGACCAGCTGCGCAGGTAATCGAGGTCGTACTGGATCCGCGCTTCCATCTTGTCCAGCGTTTCGGTCTCGCCGCGCATGCCGTTGACCTGGGCCCAGCCGGTGATGCCGGGCTTGACCTTGTGGCGCAGCATGTAGCCCTTGATCAGTTTGCGGTACTGCTCGTTGTGCGCCACCGCGTGCGGGCGCGGGCCGACGATGCTCATGCGTCCCTGCAGCACGTTGAAGAACTGGGGCAGCTCGTCGAGCGAACTCTTGCGCAGAAAGGCCCCGACCCGGGTGATGCGCTGGTCGCCCTTGCGCGCCTGCACCACGGTGTCGCCATTCTCGGTCACGGTCATCGAGCGGAACTTGTAGACGATGATTTCTTCGCCGTACAGCCCGTAGCGGCGCTGGCGGAAGATCACCGGCCCGGGCGAGGTGAACTTCACGGCGGCGGCGATGACGAGCATGATCGGCAGCAGCAGCAGCTGGATGATCAGGCCGAGCACGATATCGCTGGTGCGCTTGACCATGCTGTTCAGGCCCATGAACGGGGTTTCGCAGATGGCGATCACGGGCATGCCGCCGACGTTGTCGAAACGCGCCTGCATCAGGTCGAACACATAGATATCGGGCAGGAAGTAGACCGAAGCCGTGGTGTCCTGCAACTCGTCGAGCAGCTTGCGGATGCGCGGCTGGGCCGAAATCGGCTGGCTGATGAAGATCATCTTGATGTTATGTTCGCGCACGTAGGCGGCGATATCGGCCATCTTGCCCAGCATCGGATGGCGCAGGTTGGCCGGATGGCGGTCTTCGGTGCGGTCGTCGAAAAAGCCGTGCATCTGCATGAACAGGTTCTTGTGGCGCTCGCAGATGCCGGCGAACTTGATGCCGACGTCATTGGCGCCGATCACCACCACCGAACGCATTTCGGTGGTGTTGCCGGGACCGACGGAGACGCGCCGCACCGCCAGGTGGCTCACCAGCATCACGATCGGGGTCGCGATGAACCAGGCCAGCACGACTTTATTGTCGTAATAATACGACAAGCCGCTGGCCGAGCCGAGGAACAGCAGCACGCACACGGTCAGCACCCAGCCGAACACGGTATCGCGCACATAGGCCAGCATGCGCCCGCTGCGCCAGGTGCGGTAGGGATCGACGTGCTGGTAGACGGCCGACGAGACGAAGAAGGCGAGAATCATCAATACCAGCGAATACCCCGTGAATGGCTCTTGGAAGAACATCGACGAGACATACAGCGTTCCCATAATGATCAGGGGATCGAGCACGCGCTGGAAAAACGAAATTAAGGGGATGTCATTGACCGTCATGGGCACCTTTAGAACTGCGCATTGGCGTTCACTGAAACTGTGTTCGCCTTGAAACTTCCATTGCCGAGGAACTGCGCGCCACTGCGCTCCTGGTGGACGAAAGAGGTAGAAAATTGCACTGTTTGCAGGGGCGACCAGGTCGCGCCCAGAGTCGCCTGGCGCAGCGTGTCGCTCAGGTCCGCCGGCGAATTGTTCAGCAGCCGGCCTTCGTAGGAGCGCTGCTCCACGCTCGCGTTGGCGTCCACGCGCACCTTGGCGCTGGCGTCCCAGCTGGCGCCGGCGCTGACGCCGCGGTTCAGGCTGAAGGTATAGTAATAATTCTCGATGGCGGAAAACTCGCGCCAGGCGGCAGTATTGAGGCGCAGTTTCTGGCGCGGATTGAAGTTGGCCGTGACGCGCCCGTTAAAGCCGCTCACGTCGCGCGGACCGGACTGCGCATTCTTGCGTTTGGCGTAGCCGGCCAGCGCCTGCACCGTGGTGACCGGGGTGGCGCGCCACAGCACGCGGGCCTTCAGTTCGTCCTGCTCGTAATCGTCGTCGCGCACGATGCCCGACAGGACGCGCTGGTTCAGGTACTTGCCGCTCAGGCGGCGCACCACCAGGCCGGCCGTGCTGCCGCTGCGCGGCAGGTAGTCGAAGCCGGCTTCGACCGCGTCTTCGGTGCGGTCGTTGTAGCGCTGCACGGTCAGCTCGTAGGTGAATTTGTCGCGCGAGGCGGCCCCGCGCACGCGCCAGCTCGGGTGCATGCGCCAGGCGGCGTCGAAGAACTGGCGGCGCTGCACGCGCAGGTTGCGCTCGCGGCTCTGGAAATCGGTGTACGGCGCCAGGGTCTGGGCGTAAGTCGCGCCCAGGCTGCCTTCGAGATGGTTGGCCAGCTGCCAGTTCCAGGTGCCCTGGAAATCCTTGCCATCGTAGTCGAGCTGCTTGAAATGCGAAAACGCGACCTTGGACAGCTTGCCCTGGGCCTGGATGCGCTGGCGGCTGTAGGTCTTGTCGAACAATACCCCGACCACGCTCTGGCGCGCCGAATCGCTGCGCTGGTTGTCGTAGCCCGGCGACTCTTCAGGCAGGCGGAACAGGTTGTCGTCGTAGAAATAGCCGAGGCCGCCATAAACATGCAGCGCATCGGACGGTCCGGCCCAGGCCGGGCCGCCGGCGGCGCCCAGGGCGAGGGCCAGCGCGAAGGCGCGCGAAGCGCGGCGCGGACGGTGCTGAGAGGATGGCAAGGGTGAAGGCATTTGTTAGTCTTTGTTCAAGTCATGTCGAATTGGCGAGATATTACCAGTATGTCCAATTTCCTGTTCGCACAATCCATACCCCGAGCAGGCCGTTGGTGACCGCGTGCGCGAGGATGGACGACCACAGGCTGCGTTGCTTCATGTACAACAGGGAATAGGCGGCGCCGGCGACAATCCCGGCCAGCCACAGGTTATGCTCAAATCCAAACAGCACGACCCCGATCACAAAACTTTTCAGGCTTATTTGCGCTGG
Organism: Telluria sp.; assembly: GCA_036386755.1. Classification (GTDB taxonomy): domain Bacteria; phylum Pseudomonadota; class Gammaproteobacteria; order Burkholderiales; family Burkholderiaceae_D; genus Telluria_A. The sequence continues at coordinate 38,846 of DASVVC010000012.1, read as the reverse complement.
ATCAAGCGAGTCGAACCGATCCGAATCGATCCAGCGCATCAGGAAGGAGCGCCAGAACAGCTCTTCCATGACCGGAACGACCAGGGCGGCGCCGGCGATGCGCACCGCCACCATCAGCCAGTCGACGCGGCCGCCGGTGGTAGGATTGAAGCCATCGGGCGAGCCGATCACCATCCAGCTGGCGTTCAGGCTGACCCACAGCACCAGCACCAGCACCCCGGCGACGACTGCCACGGCGCCGGCCGGCAAGCCCAGGTCCCAGCGGTGCAATTCGGTGTAGTCGCGCCAGAACCAGGCCAGGGTGGCCAGCACGGCCCCGATCTTGAGGGCGTACATCCAGCGCAGCGCCTGGACGTCGACGCCCAGGCGGGTCAGGACATCGACCGCGATGATGAAGAAGATATACACCAGGAATGGCAGGATGCGGGCCCATGCCGCGCGGCTGAACATCGGAACGTTGGCGGCGGCAGGCGCCGTCAGGTCGTGTTGTTCATTGCGTTCGGACATGGTTCTTCATCTGCCAGGCATACGCCTGCTCCTGTTTTAGTCGTTGGTGATCATCCCTTTGAACGGGCTTCGATCAGTTCCCACTTTTCCAGCGCATCGCTCAGAAGCTGATCGATGGCGGCGAAGCGCGCATTGAGGCGCTTGGCGTCGGCTGGGTTGGTCCTGTAAAAGTCCGGTGCATTGAGTTGCAGCGTGATGGCCGATTGCTCGTCCTCCAGGCTGGCTATCAATAATGGCAGCTCATCGAGCTCCCGCTGTTCCTTGTTACTCAATTTTACCTTTTTGGCAACAGGAACGCTAGCAGATGTTGTAGTAACTTTAACGGGCGCCTTCGCTGCCGGGGCCGCGCTCTGCGATTTCACGCGTTCCCAGTCGGTGTAGCCGCCGACGAACTCGCGCCACATGCCCTCGCCTTCGGCCACGATCACCTGGGTGACGACATTGTCGAGGAAGGTACGGTCGTGGCTGACCAGGAACACGGTGCCGGTGTAGTCTTCCAACAACTCTTCAAGCAGTTCGAGGGTATCGATGTCGAGGTCGTTGGTCGGCTCGTCGAGCACCAGGCAATTGGCCGGCTTGGCGAACAGGCGCGCCAGCAGCAGGCGGTTGCGTTCGCCCCCGGAGAGCGACTTGACCGGCGAACGCGCGCGTTCCGGCGCGAACAGGAAGTCGTTCAGGTACGTCATGACGTGCTTGCGCGCGCCGTTGATCTCGACCCAGTCGCTGCCCGGGGCGATGGTTTCCATCAGGTTCGCTTCCTCGTTGAGCTGGGCGCGCATCTGGTCGAAGTACGCCACCTGCAGCTTGGTGCCGAGGCGCACCGAGCCGCTGTCGGGGTTTTCCTCGCCGAGGATCATTTTCAGCAAGGTGGTCTTGCCGGCGCCGTTGGCGCCGATCAGGCCGACCTTGTCGCCGCGCAGGATGGTGCCGCTGAAGTCCTTGACGATGACTTTGTCGCCGTAGGACTTGTTGACGTTTTCCAGGTCCGCCACGATCTTGCCCGAGCGTTCGCCCGAGGACACTTCGAGCTTGACCTGGCCTTGCTGGTCGCGCCGGGCGGCGCGCAACAGGCGCAATGCTTCGAGGCGGCGCACGCGCCCTTCGTCGCGCACGCGGCGCGCCTTGACGCCCTTGCGGATCCAGACTTCTTCCTGGGCCAGGAATTTATCGAACTTGGCCGCTTCGACTTCTTCGACTTCGAGCTGTTCGGCCTTGCGCGTCTGGTAGGCGGTGAAATTGCCCGGGTAGGACAGCAGCTTGCCGCGGTCGAGTTCGATGATGCGGGTGGCCACGTTATCGAGGAAGCTGCGATCGTGGGTGATGAACAGGACCGAGCCCTTGAAGTCGCGCAGCAGGCTTTCCAGCCACAGGATGGAGCGGAAGTCCAGGTGGTTGGTCGGCTCGTCGAGCAGCAGGACGTCGGGCGCGGAGACCAGCGCCACGGCCAGGGCGACGCGCTTTTGCATCCCGCCCGACAAGGTGCCCATGAGCGACTCGCCCGCCAGGCTCAGACGGTCGAGGGTGGTGTCGACCTTGTTCTGCATGCTCCAGCCATCGGTGGCGTCGAGCTGCACTTGCAGTTCGTGCATGCGTTCCATCAGCGCATCATCGTCGCCCTGGCCGAACTTGCCGGTCAGCTCTTCGTATTCGGCCAGCATGGCGGCCTGGCCGCCCATGCCGGCGGCCACGGCGTCGAACACCGAGGTGGCCGGGTCGAACGTCGGTTCCTGCTCGACATAGGCGATTTTGATGCCTTGTTGCATGACCAACAGGCCATCGTCGAGCTTGAATTTGCCCGAGATGGTTTTCAGCAGCGAGGACTTGCCGGTGCCGTTGCGCCCGATCAGGCCGACGCGCTCGGTGGTTTCAAGGGAAAATTCCGCGTGATCGAGCAACGCGACGTGGCCGAACGCAAGTTGCGCCGACGAGAGAGAAATGACAGCCATAGAGGATGAGTGCGCAGGCCGGAAAACCGGCCAGATAAATGAATGAAGCACGCATTGTACCGACTTGGGACAGATGACACCCAATTTGCCGCCATTTAGCGCTCGAACCTCGGCTATAATTGCGGTCGATTCACGACACCGGGCCGGCCAAGGCGGGCGCCGATCGCCGAATCACAGCGTCCTCTCCGTAGCACAATGGATAGTGCACATGCCTCCTAAGCGTGGGATACAAGTTCGATTCTTGTCGGAGGGACCATTGTTTCAGTCTGCTGGTCCCCCTCCTTTATTATTCAGCCTGATTCAGCCGGTACGTCCGGAGAACGGTTAATATGTCCATTAGGCAACTAAGGGAGCGGTTTTGCCTCGACTATGCGCAAAGCAAGCACCAACTCTTGCCTTGGATGATGCGCCTGCCTTTTACTGGCGGCTCCACGATTTCCTTAACAACAAGTCGGCCAGGAAAATTTTAGCGTTAGCGCTCGCGCGTAACCTGGCCCATTTGTCGAACATGACGTTCAAAGCTGAAATTTGAGCGAGCACGTCGGTTCTGTTGAAAACACTGGCGATGTCGTAGTCCGCCAAGTGACGTCTTTCTTGCAACTCCAGAAATAACGCGGCCAAGGCCTGCAGGTCCGCATCAAGCGGAAACGTCAGGAGAGACGCGATTTGGGGCGGGAAGCGGCTTTGTGTGCTCGCGTAGGAAGCACAAACAGCTTTCATGTCGGCATGGACAAAGGCACGCCGGAGCCTGATGCGCGCTTCCTTGCCGAGTTTTGACCCGATGAGGGCCGCGCCTTCGCTGACAAGCAAGTGAAAAAACGCATAGTACGCAGACGACAATGCCCGGCGCAGACTGGCCTGTTTTGGCTTGCCGCGCTCCAATAACGCCAAGGCAAACGCCTGTTCCAATAAATCCGCGTGGAGCGACACGGTCAGTCGGTGACAAGACTGACATAGGGCCAACTATCGAGCTCCATTGCCAGGAGCTTGCCGGAAATGGCGCGTTTCGCCTCGTTCAGGCGATCGATCTTGGCATCGCTGGGATGATAATCATCGTCGATATGGAGGTTGATCCACACTGCCGGCATGCCGGTCGAGTCCGGCGAAAATTTCAAGTCGAATTTCTTGACATCCTCTGGCAACGCAATGCTCTTGATTGCCTCCAGAATGCGCTTCTCTTCGTCCATATAGGCTACCTCCACCTGTCTATTATATGCCGCAAGGGTAGCGCCATTCGTCGGACAAAGCCTGAATCGAGCACTCAGAAAATTCTTCAACGCGGACAGGGAAAAGTTCGTCGAGTCACCCGGGTTAAACAGCCGGTATCGGAACGAAAACGCTGGCGATGGCAGCGCAGCGGCATGACCTGCATGACGCCGGCCGCCTCGCCTGTTCACCTCCCCGTCACGACGGCGCGCGCAAGGGCACGAAGCGTTTCCACAGCCTGCGCAGTTTGCCGCCGCCCTGCTCGCTGCGCCCGGCCAGGTAGCCGCGCACGAAGCCGGTCCCGTCCTTGAGACTGCCGTCGGCATCGCTCAATTGCGCCAGCAGGCCTTCGGCAACGCTGGCGTCGTTCATCAAGCCGAGTTCATCCTGCAAGCTGGCCAGCGCCTTGACGTACGGCCGCACGGTTTTCTGCGGATACAGGGAAGCGAAAAATTCGGCGGCGTAGCGGGTTTTCTTGGCCGCGATGCGCACCCGGTGACGCGCATCGGGATCGGCATGCTTCAATTTGCTGCCGCGCTTGAGCAGGCGCTGCTGGTCCTTTTCGAGAATTGCCCTGGCAAAGTCGGCCACGCGCATCTTCAGGCGCGCCCGGTCCGCCGGCAGTTGCATGGCACGCCAGCCGCGCTCGTCCAGCCAGCGCTCCAGGTGGCCGATCAGGTCCTGGTAGCGCTCGGACGCGACCGCCGCACCGGCCGCCGCATGCAGCGCATTGGCCTTGTCGGCGGCGGCCAGCTGCACCGGCACCAGCGGCGCCGGCGTGTCGACCGCGCCGCTAATGGCCGGCAAGGTCGAGCCGGCCAGCACATCCCAGTCGCGCGCCGGTCCCAGTTGCGCCACCAGCCAGTCGAGTTCCTGGCGCAGCGCCACGGGCAGGCTCAAGACGTCGTCGAACATCCCGAGCGCCGAGCGCAGGCGGCGCAGGCCGACCCGCATCTGGTGCAGGCTCTCGACATCGTGGTACTTGATGACTCCGGTTTCGTTGGCCTCGATCTGGTCAAGGCAATTGCGCATGATGGCCTGGAAGGCTTTCTCGACGTTCATGCGCGGCGACAGCTTGAGCGCATGCGCCTTGACTGCCTTGGGCGTGGTGGGAAATCTGACTGCGGACTCCATAGGGCACATTCCTCCTTGAAGACATTGTGCGCGGAAACGACTTTCGATGCCATTTCGTTACCGCTGCAAAAGATTATTCAGGATGGCTGCTTGCGCGTCGACACGATATTGTGCAGCGCCGCCGCCGGCTTGGCAGGCGCGGCAGGCCTGGCGCAGTCGGGGCGCGGCACCCGTTCGATCAGCACGTGGTGCGATGCACCGACGGTCGACACACCCAATTCCTCGAACGCCTCCATTGCGGCGAGTAAGATGGTTTGCTGGATATCCATGTAGCGGCCGTAGGACGGATCGAGCACATGGAACACCACATCGAACTCGAGCGCTTCCTGGGTCACGCTTTTCAGGTGCACGCGGTCGTAGCGCACGCCTTCCTGGCGTTCGATGATGGCACGCAGCACGGCCGGCACCCGGGCCGCCTGCGCCCTGGTGGTCGACGGATTGGCACGCAGCGAAAACTGCACGCGCCGGGTCGACATGCGCTTGAAGTTGCGCAGCGTGTTTTTCAGCAGTTCGGCGTTGGCGATCACGATCTGCTCGCCGCTGTCGGAGCGAATGCGGGTCGTCTTCAGTCCCACATGTTCGACATTGCCGGAAAACCCGGCGACGCTGATCGAGTCGCCCACTTCAAACGGCTTATCGACTGCGATCGAGAGCGAGGCGAACAGGTCGCCCAGCACGTTTTGCACCGCCAGCGCAACGGCAATGCCGCCGATGCCCAGGCTGGCCACCAGGGTCGACACATCGATGCCCACGTTCGACAGCACGGCCAGTAAAAACACCACCCACAGCACGGTTTTCAGCGCCCACACCATGAGCGTGTTGGCCACGGTGGCGGGCGCGTCCGGCGCACTGGCGCGGCTGCGGAAGTAGCGCTGCGCGCCCACGCTCAGCGCGCGGTCCAGGTACAGCGCCAGCTGGGCGCCCAGGGCGATAAACCACAGGTGGCGCACCCGCTCGTCCCACGGTGCGCCGAGGTCGAGCACGGTCAGCCCCAGCAGCAGCGCGGTAATCATCAGCGCCAGCTTGCTGGTGCGCGCCAGGGTGGCCTTGAGCAATTCGGCGGCGGGACGGTCGGCCCTTCCCTGCTCGCTCAGCTTGGCAAGGTGACGGCGAAACAGCACCACGGCGCCGTGCAGGATGATATAGCTGCCCACCGCAACGGCGCACGCTAGCAGCCAGTTGGTCAGGTCGATCCCCAACAGCGGGGTGGTAAAGGTGCGCATATCCAAATGTGGTCTCCTTCGAATGCGGTAGTCGACTGGCGGCAAGCCGCCGAAAGCCGCAGCCTACAAGCTCGGCCTGAACGTTGTCGCACATTTCGATATAGAAACCGCCACGCCGGCACCCGTTGCACAGCGCGTCCACTCACACGTGATAGCCCTCCCCCGCCCTGATCTTGCCCCTGAAAAGCCAGAACACCAGCACCGTATAAGCCAGTGTCATCGGCAGCAGGATGGCCGCGCCCACCAGATAGAACAGCTGCGAACTCGGATGCGACGCGGCTTCCCACACCGTGAGCACCGGCGGCACCACGTACGGCATGTTCGACAGCACCAGCCCGGCCATCGCCAGCAGGAACATGCCGACCGCCGCCGCGAACGCCAGCACGCCGCGCCCGTGGCGAATGCCGCGCCAGCACAGGAACGCGCTCAGCAAGGTGGCCAGCGGCACCGGGGCGAGCAGGAACAGGTTAGGCCAGCTGAACCAGCGCTGCGCGATGCGCGCAATCTCGAGCGGGGTCCAGACGCTCACCAGCACGATGAAGCCGAGCAAGCCGGCCAGCAGCGCCGGCGCCATCGCGCGCACCTTGCGTTCGACCTCGCCTTCGGTTTTCATCATCAGCCACGTTGCGCCCAGCAGCGCATAGCCGTTGACCAGGCCCAGCCCGCACATCAGCGAAAAAGGACTGAGCCAGTCGAAGGCAGCGCCGGCGAACTGGCCGTCGCGCACCCGGATTTCTTGCAGCAGGCCGCCGAGGATCACGCCCTGCGCAAACGCGGCCACGGTGGAGCCGCCGGCAAACGCCGCATCCCAGATGCGCTGGTGCTGCCTGGCCACCCAGCGGAACTCGAACGCCACTCCCCGGAAAATCAGCGCCAGCAGCAGCACCAGCACCGGCAGGTACATGGCCGGCAAGATGATGGCGAAGGCCTTGGGAAACCCTGCCCACAGCGTGACCCCGCCCAGCACCAGCCAGGTCTCGTTGCCGTCCCAGAAAGGAGCGACCGAATTCATCATCTGGTCGCGCGCCGACTCGTCGCGGAAGAAGGGGAACAGGATGCCGATGCCCAGGTCGAAGCCGTCCAGCACCACGTACATCGACAAGGCCACGCCCAGCACCAGCGCCAGGATCACGGGCAGCAGATAAGCAGGGTCGCTCATGGCACCACCTGCGGCTGTACGGACGGCTCGGGCTGGCCGCCCGCCAGCGGACGGTTGGGCAAGGTTTCCGGCCCTGGCAAGGTGGACTGCGGTCCCTTGCCGATCATCTTGCTGATGTACCAGATGCCAACTGAAAACACGACCACGTACACCAGCACGAACAGCGCCAGCGACGTAGCGACCTGGGCCGCCGTGACCGGCGACGCCGCCTGCGCCGTACGCAGCACGCCGTACACGATCCACGGCTGGCGCCCGATTTCGGTAACCATCCAGCCGGCCAGGATGGCGATGAAGCCGAGCGGCCACGCGCGCGCCAGCGGGCGCAGGAACCAGCGCGCGTCCATCAGGCGCTTGCGCCACCACAGCCAGGCGCCGATCGCGCCGGTGGCAATCATCAGCAATCCCAGTCCGACCATCAGCCGGAACATGAAAAACACCGGCAGCACGGGCGGACGCTGATCAAAGGGAAAGTCGTTCAGTCCGCGAAAGCGCCCGTTCCAGTCGTGCGTGATAATCAGGCTGCCCAGCTTCGGTATGGCCACTTCGGCGCGGTTGCGCCCGGCGGCGCTGTCGGGCCAGGCGAACAGCACCAGCGGCGCCGGGTGCGAACCGTCCCAGTGCGCCTCGATCGCCGCGATCTTGGCGGGCTGGTATTGCAAGGTATTGAGGCCATGCAGGTCGCCCACCACGGCCTGCAGCGGCGCCAGAACCGCCAGCATGCCCAGGCCCATGTGCAGCATGGTGCGCGCTTCCGGCAGGAAGCGCCCGGCCAGCGCGTAGCGGGCGCCGGTGGCGCACACCACCAGCGAGGTCGTGAGGTAGGCGGCAATCATCATGTGCGTGAAGCGGTACGGAAAACTTGGATTGAAGATGATCTCGGACCAGCTGACCGGGTAAGTGATGCCCTGCTCCATCGCAAACCCGGCCGGCGTGTGCATCCAGCTGTTGGCCGACAGGATCCAGAAGCCGGACAGCGCCGTGCCGAAGGCGACCACGATGCAGGCGAGCGTGTGCAGCCACGGCGGAAAGCGATTCCAGCCGAACAGCATAATCCCGAGAAAGCTCGCTTCGAGAAAGAAAGCGGTCAGCACCTCATAGCTGAACAGCGGGCCGAGGGTGTTGCCGATGATCTGGGCGAAGCGGCTCCAGTTGGTGCCCAGCTGGTATTCCATGACGATGCCGGACACCACGCCCATCGCGAAGGACACGGCGAAAATCTTGGTCCAGAAGCGCGCCAGCGTGTGGTAATGCGGGCGCCGGGTACGTAACCACAGCACTTCGAGCGTAGCGACGAAGGCGGACAGCCCGATGGTAAACGCCGGGAAAATGATATGAAACGCGATCGTGAATCCGAACTGGATTCGCGAAAACAACACTGCGTCGATGCCTGCCACCGTGTCCATGCCCGCTCCCGCTTCCGTTTCCGCTGCGCCGCTGTACTGGATATGTCGATTGCGCGCGGACCAAGCCCGCGCCAGCCCTGCCGCAAGATAGCCGCTATTGTTGCGCCGGTGCTTCGATCCGGACCTGGCGGCTGTCGAAGTAGCCGCGGAAACCCGTGATGTTGCCGGTCTCGTCGAACTCGAGCAGGGTGACTCCTTCGTAGTCGACCGGCTGGCCGTGCGGACCGGTGCCGGTCGAGCGCCAGAACAGTCCCGCGCAGTGGTCGGCGGTGGTGATGTGGGAGAACGTGGACTGCACCGAGCCGAAGCTGGCGCGGTAATTGCGCCAGAACGCGGCGATCTGCTCGCGGCCGCCATGTTCGACGATCGGATTGCGCAGAAACGCATTGTCGGCGAACAACCCGGCGAGCGCATCGACCGCGGACGGATCGCCGTCTTCAAGGCGGCGCAACTGGTCGATGAAGCTGAGCGCGTGATCCCTGGCTTGTTGGTGGTGCATTGCTTCCCCGCTAAATGATGGGCAATCGTGCCCGGATACTTATCAGAGTGGGCGGCAGCGCAAAAGTTCGGTGTGATTGGCGTGGTTGATAAAAATCGTTGTCGGCGCTGCGCAGATGAGAGCGTGAACGATGTCCGTCATCGCGTCTTGCACGTGCGCCTTGCCGTGGATCGGCCAACATGCCGATGGCGGGAACAAATTGAAAGCTCAGCGAGGTGCGGGCGGCAACGCGCCAGGCACTTGCCGATTCGGGGGTGACACCAGCGGCGCGCCCGCGACCGGCAGACGGGCGGAGAGATTGCTGATCTGATTGCTGATCTGATTACTAAAGTGAATAAAGACACCGGCGAAGCTGAATATCACCGTGATGGCAAGCGCTCCGAACCACATCATCGCCTTCATCAAGATGCTATGGACCTCATTGCGCAACTTCATCATTTCTCCGCGCAATTCGGACCCCAACGCGTCTATTTTTCCAAGCAGCTCGGATCGCATTTTCTCCATATCCAGGCGCAAGTCGGCCAGGTCGGCCTTGGTAGCCAGGGTCGGCAAAATGGTATCGAAACGCGTTTCGAGCACGGTCAGGCGGCGGTCCATGCCGCCATCATACGGCGGCCCCCCACCGCCTGCAACGGGCGCACGTTTATTGTCAGGTTCCGGCGGCCCGCTCGGCACGGCATTCATACTCATCGACATTCCCCGGTTGGCACGGCAGGCGCCACGCCATCAAGTGTAGGCTGGTACGCTTGCCGTCATTGCACTTTCCGCGCGCGTCTTGCCGCAAGTCAGACAAGATACGCAAGAGCGGAACCAACTGAAAAATAGAAGAACTTAGCGCTGTGCACGTAAAAAAGCACCTGGCAACTGTCGATCGGAAGGCGATGCCGAGGGCGCCCCGGCTAGCGCCAGACGCGCCAGGACATCGAGCGCCCATCGCCTCGGATATCGACCCACCAAGCTCAGTCCGGCACGATGGCGGTCACCTCGATTTCCACCCGCGCCCGGTCCTCGATCAGACCGGCCACCTGCACCGCCGTCATCGCTGGGAAATGCCTGCCGATCACATCGCGATACGCCGCCCCCACTTCCTTGTGGGCCGCCAGATACTCGTGCTTGTCGAGCACGTACCACGTCATGCGCACGATATGCTCCGGCCGCGCGCCGGCCTCGGCCAGCACATCGACCGCATTCTGCAGCGCCTGCCGCACCTGCCCGGCGAAGTCGTCCGTATGAAACACGCCCTGCCCGTCCCAGCCGATCATGCCGCTCACGCACACCGTGCGTCCGCTGGCGGCCACGCCGTTCGAATAGCCGCGTGCCCGCGCCCAACCCGGCGGTTGTAGAAACTCCATGCTATGCCTTCCCTTCTGCGGCCGGCACGGCCTCGCGCAGCAGTTCGCGCGCGATGATCAATTGCTGCACCTCGGTCGCGCCCTCGTAAATGCGCAGCGCCCGGATTTCACGGTACAGCCGCTCCACCGGATGCTCGCTGACCACGCCCATCCCGCCGAACATCTGCAGCGCCGCGTCGATGACCTTCTGCGCCGTTTCGGTCGCCGTCATCTTGGCCATGGCCGCCTCTTTGGTGACCTTGCGGCCCTGGTCGCGCTGCCACGCGGCCCGGTACGTCAGCAGCGCCGCCGCGTCGATCCCGGTCGCCATCTCGGCCAGCTTGGCCTGCGTGAGCTGGAAGTCGGCCAGCGTCTGCCCGAACATCTTGCGCGTGCTGGCATGCGCGATGGCCTCATCGAAAGCGCGCCGCGCAAAGCCCAGCGCCGCCGCCGCGACCGAGGTGCGGAAAACGTCGAGCGTCGCCATCGCCACCTTGAAGCCCTGCCCCGCTTCGCCCAGGCGCTGCGAGCCCGGCACACGGCAGTTGTCGAAGCGCAGGCGCGCCAGCGGGTGCGGCGCAATCACCTCGATTCGCTCGGCCACGGAAAACCCGGGCGTATCGGCATCGACGATAAACGCGCTGATGCCGCGCGCGCCCGGCGCTTCTCCGGTACGCGCGAACACCACGTAAAAGTCGGCGATGCCGCCGTTCGAAATCCAGGTCTTCTCGCCGCTCAAAACATAGTCGTCGCCGTCCGGCACGGCCGCGCACTGCAGCGCCGCCACGTCCGACCCGGCCTGCGGCTCGGACAGCGCAAACGCGGCAATGGCCTCGCCACGCGCCACGCGCGCCAGGTAGCGCTCCTTGTTGGCGGCGCTGCCGAACAGCGAAATCGCGCCCGATCCCAGGCCCTGCATGGCGAACGCGAAATCGGCCAGGCCATCATGGCGCGCCAGCGTTTCGCGGATCAGGCAAATGGCGCGCGTGTCGATCGCGCCCACGGCATGATCGAGCCAGCCGCCCGCGCCCAGCTGGCGTACCAGCGTGCGGCAGGCGTCGTCGACATCGCGTCCGTGCGTCGGCGCCAGCTTGGCGCTGGCCCACGCATCGAGCGACTGCTCGAGCGCGGCGTGCCGGGCGTCGAAAAATGGCCAGTCAAGGTAGGTTTTGTCGGCCATCTCAATCTCCCTCAAACACGGGCCGCTGCTTGGCCACGAAGGCATGATACGCGCGGTGGAAGTCGTTGGTGGCCATGCAGATGGCTTGGGCCTGCGCTTCGGCCTCGATGGCTTCGTCCACGCCCATGTTCCACTCCTGCTGCAGCATTTTCTTGGTCATGCCGTGCGCGAAGGTCGGCCCGGCGGCGAGCGACGCGGCCAGCGCCTGGGCGTCGGCCAGCAGCGTTGCCGGTTCGCTGATGCTGTTGAAGAAGCCCCAGCGTTCCGCCTCGCTGCCCGACATCGAGCGGCCCGTGTACAGCAGTTCGGCGGCGCGTCCCTGCCCGATCACGCGCGGCAGCAGCGCGCACGCGCCCATGTCGCAGCCGGCCAGGCCGACCCGCGTGAACAAGAACGCCGTCTTGCTGCGCGCAGTGCCAAGCCGCAGGTCAGACGACAGCGCCAGGATCGCACCGGCACCCGCGCAAATGCCATCGACCGCGCTGATCACCGGCTGCGGACAGGCGCGCATCGCTTTCACCAGGTCGCCCGTCATGCGCGTGAACGCCAACAGGCCCGGCATGTCGAGCTGCGTCAACGGCCCGATGATGTCGTGCACATCGCCGCCCGAACAAAAATTCTCGCCGGCCCCGGTGATGACGACCGCCTTCACATCGTCGGCATAGGCCAGCGCGCGAAACAGGTCGCGCAGCTCGGCGTACGAATCGAACGTGAGCGGATTTTTGCGCTCCGGCCGGTTCAGGGTCAGGGTGGCAACCGCGCCCTCGACCTCGAAACGGAAATGGCTGGCCTGGTACGACGCCAGCGCACTGCGGTTGCCGGGCAGTTGCTGCGCCTGGCCTGGTAGGTAACGCATGGGATTCCTCATTGAAGATGCTGTTTCATTTGCGAGAGCAGCGCGATGAGCTGCCCCTTGTCGTCGGGCGAGATGTCCTTGAGCAGGTCGGCGATCCACTCCTCGTGCACCACCGCCATCTTGGCGAAGGCGATGTGGCCTTCGCGCGTGAGCTTGACGCTGTAGGCGCGCCGGTCCTTCGGGTCGGGCACGCGCACCACCAGCGCTTCCTGCTCCAGCTGGTCGGTGATGCCGGTGATGTTCCCGCCGGTGACCATCATGCGCTTGGACAGTTCGCCCATGCGCAGCCCGTCCGGATGGCGCTCCAGCTGCGCCATCAGGTCGAAGCGCGGCAGGGTGATGTCGAACGTCGTGCGCAGGCGGCTGCGGATCTCGTTCTCGATGCGCACCGTGCACGAGAGCATGCGCAGCCACAGTTTGAGCGACTGGTGATGGTCTTGCGTCAGGCGGCTGGCCAGGTCAAGTCCTGCACCGTCCTTGTCAGGAATGATCTCGTCCATCAGCCCTCCAGCAGCTTGGCCGCGACCTGCTGCGGGGTCAATCCGGCGCCGGCGGCGGCCAGCTGGCGTTCGCGTTCCAGGTTGCGCTCGAGCTGCTGCTTGGCCGGCCGGTACTGCTTGGGCCACGCGATCGCCGAGAAGCCGATTTTCGCCGTCTCGGTCAAGGTCCACGCCGGATTGGCCAGGTGCGGCCGCCCCACCGCGCACAGGTCGGCGCGCCCGGCGGCGATGATGCTGTTGGCGTGATCGGCCTCGAAAATCGAGCCGACCGCAATCGTCGGGATCTTCGCCTCGTTGCGCACCCGATCGGCGAACGGGGTCTGGAACATGCGTCCGTACACGGGCATCTCGCGCTTGCTGACCTGGCCCGAGGAGCAGTCGATCATGTCCGCGCCGGCTTCCTTGAACAGGCGCGCGATCTGCACCGCATCGTCCGGGGTAATGCCGCCCTCGACCCAGTCGTGCGCCGAGATGCGCACGCTGATCGGCTTGTCCGCAGGCCAGGCGGCGCGCATCGCGCGGAACACTCGCAGCGGATAGCGGCAGCGGTTTTCCAGCGTGCCGCCGAATTCGTCGTCGCGCCGGTTGGTCAGCGGCGAAATGAACGACGAGAGCAGGTAGCCGTGCGCGCAGTGCAGCTCCAGCCAGTCGAAGCCCGCTTCGGCCGCGGCCCGCGTGGCGCGCACGAAATCGGCCTCGATGCGCTCCATGTCCTCGATCGTGGCGGCGCGCGCGGTCTGCGACACGCCTTCGAGGTATTGTTCGCTCGATGCCGCCACCAGCGGCCAGTTGCCGCTATCGAGCGGCTGGTCGATCCCGTCCCACATCGCCCTGGTGGATCCTTTTGGACCGGCATGGCCCAGCTGCAGCGCGATCTTGGCGTCCGAACCGGCATGCACGAAGTCGACGATGCGCTTCCACGCGGCCGTGTGTTCGGGCGCGTACATGCCCGGGCAGGCCGGGGTGATGCGCGCATCGGCCGACACGCACGTCATCTCGGCAAACACCAGCCCCGCGCCACCGAGTGCGCGCGCGCCCAGGTGCACCAGGTGGTAGTCGCCGGCCACGCCGTCAACCGCCGAATACTGCGCCATGGGCGAGACCACGATGCGGTTTTTCAGCGTGATTGCGCGCAGCTTGAAGGGCGTGAGCATCGGCGGCACGCGCGCACCAGGCGGCGCCTCGACGCCTGCCTGCTCGCAGGCGCGCCGCGCGATCCAGGCTTCGAAGCCGGCGACATAGTCCGGGTCGCGCACGCGCAGGTTTTCGTGCGAGAGGCGCTGGCTGCGCGTGAGCATCGAGTAGGCGAACTGCGGCGCCTCCATGGCGGTGTAGCGTCCCACGTTCTCGAACCATTCCATCGAATTGCGCGCCGCGCTTTGCAGCTTGAGCACCTCGATTGCGCGCACTTCCTGGTAGGCCGCCAGCGCCTGGGCGGCGTCCGTATGCGCGCCGAAGCAGCGCGCCAGTTCGATCGCGTCTTCCAGCGCCAGCTTGGTGCCGGAGCCGATGGAGTAATGCGCCGAGTGGGCGGCATCGCCCATCAGCACCACCGGCACGCGGCTCGACCCCACCTCGTTCCAGTGCACCCACTGCGCGCACACCACGCGCGGGAAGGTGATCCACATGGCAGAACCACGCAGATGCGGCGAATTGGACATCAGCGCATGCCCGTCCAGCTGGTCGGCGAACAGGCGCTCGCAATACGCAATGCTCTCTTCCTGCGTCATCTGGTCAAGGCCGGCGCGGCGCCATACGTCTTGCGGCGTTTCGATAATGAAGGTCGAGGTGTCGCCATCGTACTGATAGATATGCGCCTGGAACCAGCCATGCTCCGTCTCCTTGAAGGCGAAGGTGAACGCATCGAACTTCTTGCGCGTGCCGAGCCACACAAAGCGGCAGCGGCGCGCCTCGATCTCCGGCTGGTACGTCTCTGCGTAGCGCTTGCGGGTGCGGCTGTTCAAGCCATCCGACGCGATCACCAGGTCGGCGCCGTATTTGGCGGCCAGCGCCTGGTCGTCTTCCACCTCGCTCTCGAACACCAGTTGCACGCCCAGCTCCTCGCAGCGCTGCTGCAGGATGTTGAGCAGGCGCTTGCGGCCGATCCCGCAAAAGCCATGTCCGCCCGAGGTGACTTTCTCGCCCTTGAAGAAAATGTCGATATCGTCCCAGTGATTGAACGATTGCAGGATCGCGCGCGCGGTCGGCTCGTCGGCGTTCACCAGGTTGCCCAGCGTCTGGTCGGAAAACACCACGCCCCAGCCGAAGGTATCGTACGGGCGGTTGCGTTCGACCACGGTGATCTGGTGCGATGGGTCCTGCTTTTTCATCAGCAGGCTGAAATACAGTCCGGCGGGGCCGCCGCCGATACATACAATATTCATGGGCTTCGTCTCTGGTATCAGGTGGAGCGCTAGGCGGAGCGCTAGGCGACGCGCTAGGCGACGCGCAGCTTGAAGCGCTGCAGCTTGCCGGTTTCGGTACGCGGCAGTTTGTCGATGAACCTGACCGAGCGGGGATATTTATACGGAGCGATCTGCAGCTTGACGAAATCCTGCAACTGCGTGGCCAGCGCCTCGCTCGGATCGAAACCGGGTTTGAGCACCACATGCGCTTCGACCACCTGCCCGCGCTCCTCGCAGGGCCGCCCGACGACGCCGCATTCGGCCACCGCCTCATGGCGCAGCAGCACCTCTTCGACTTCGGCGCCGGCGATGTTGTAGCCGGCCGAGATGATCATGTCGTCGGTGCGCGAGCGGTAGTAAAAATAACCGTCGGCGTCCATCTCGTAGGCGTCGCCGGTCAGGTTCCAGCCATCGCTCACATAATCGTTCTGGCGAAGGTCGGCCAGGTAGCGGCAGCCGGTCGGGCCCTTCACCGCCAGGCGCCCGATCACGCCCGGCCCCACCTGCTTGCCGTTCGCATCGAGAATGCAGGCTTGGTAGCCCGGTACGGGTTTGCCGGTCGCGCCGGGCCGGATCGCGTCGCCCGCGGCCGAAATGAAGATGTGCAGCAGTTCGGTGGCACCAATGCCGTCGATCATGCGCAGGCCCGTTGCGGCCTGCCACGCCTCGCGCGTGGCCAGCGGCAGCGCTTCGCCGGCCGACACCGTGCGGGTCAGGCTCGACAGATCGTAACGTGCGGCCAGCGGCGCCATCTGGCGGTAAAAGGTCGGCGCGGTAAAGCACACCGTGGCGCGGTGTTTGTCGATGGCTGCCAGGAGCGTGTCGGGCGTGAGTTTTTCGAGCAGCACGCCGGCGCCGCCGAAGCGCATCGGGAACAGCAGCAGCCCGCCCAGGCCGAACGTGAACGCCAAGGGCGGCGTGCCGATGAAAATGTCATCTTCGCGCGCTTGCAGCGTATGGCGCGGGAAGCAGTCGCAAATGGCCAGCACGTCGCGGTGAAAGTGCATCGTGCCCTTCGGGACACCCGTCGTACCCGAGGTAAAACTGATCAGGCACACGTCGTCGGCGGCGCTGGCGTGGGCGGCGAACGGCACCGGATGGCGCGCCATCATGGCCTCGACCGAGGCCGGATTATCGGGATCGTTGAACGTCACCACGTGGCGCGGCAAGGCGGCGACGGCGTCGATCTCGCCGCGCAGGGTGGCCGCGCACAGCACCGCGTCCACGCTGGCCTTGTCGACGATGGCGCTCAGTTCGCGCGCGCGCAGCAGCGGCATGGTGGGCACGGCGATCAGGCCGGCCTTGAGCACGGCCAGCAGGCAGGCCGCCATCATCGGGTTGTTCGCGCCGCGCAGCAGCACGCGGTTGCCGGTGACCAGTCCCAGGTCGGCCCGCAGTACATAAGCGATGCGGTCGACCCGGCGCTGCAGTTCGCCATAAGTCCAGCTTTCGTGCTCGCCGACGATGGCGATGCGCTCGCCCCAACCCCGCTCCACGGCAGCGTCGAGCAGTTCGGCGGCGCAGTTCAGGCGCGGTGGATACTGGAGTTCGGGCAGGTCGAATAAAAACGTGGGCCACTGGCCCGGCGGCGGCAGGTGTTCGCGCGCAAAGCCGTCCTGGTAGGCCGAGGCGCTCAATAGCGATGCGGTCAAGCTTGTCATGGGCGCCCCGAAAAAAGTATCAAATCGTCGGGAACCTCGACAAACCTGCTGCGCGTCGCAATTTTCGCCCTGCGATGCTCACCGTACCTTCGTACGGCTGCGCTTCTCGGACAAAACTTGCACCGCTCGCTACGGTTTTTCGAGGCTCCCCTTCACCGAGAGATACTTTAGACTTAAACTATCACAACATCAAGCGCTTTCGTGCGCGATCGCCGGGAACGGTCAGGACGACCCGCCGATGCGCTTGAGCGCTTCGCTCTGGTGCATCGCCGAGCGCACCACCTCGGCCAGCGCCAGCTTGACCTGGGCCGCATCGAGCGCGCCGGGCGGCAGCGATTTGAGCGTTTCGGCCGCGCCGTTCAGGCCCAGGGTGACGCAGCCGGCATGCAGCCGCTCGATGCGCACGTGGGCCGCGTCGTCGGCGCCGCGTTCGAGCAGGTCGGCGATGTCGGCGCCGGCGGCGGCCACCTGCGACTGCAGCCCGCCCAGGTAGACCATCAGGCGCTCGGCCCCGATCCCCAGGCGCAGCAAGGTTGCCTGCACTTTTTCGGCGCGCGGCGCCACCGCGATCGGATCGCGTCCGGTCAGGCCGGCCATGTGTTCGCGCACCTGGTCGCCCTGGAAGGGTTTGACGATGTAGCCGGACGCGCCAAGACCGCTGGCCTGGTCGACCGTGTCGCGGTCGGCGGCCGAGGAGACCAGCACGAACGGCATCGTGCCCAACGCGCCGTCGGCGCGCACGCGCTGCAGCAGGTCCATGCCGGACAGGCGCGGCATGCGCAGGTCGCAAAAACAGATCGCCGGGCGCAAGCCCTGTTCGAGCTGGTTCCAGGCGTCGGCCCCGTCTTCCGCTTCGAGGATCTCGAATTTGCCGCAGGAGTCGATCAGGTGCATCAGCACCATGCGCGATACGATGTCGTCATCCACCACCAGAACCTTCATTTGGCCACCTCCCGTACGCAGCAACGCCGCAAAACATCCGTCTCCAGCCTATGCCAATAGCTTATACGCCAATATTACAACATATGCATGGCGGATCAGCGCCTGGCCGGCCCGGCATTGTCATACGCGGACAGCAGCTCGCGCAGGCGCGGCATGGCCGCGGCGATCGCGTCCCAGCGGCGCGCGTCGGCCGCTTCTTCCATCTCGCCGGTCAGCTGGTGCAGTTCGGTCGCTTCCAGGTACGAGGAGCTGCCCTTGAAGCCGTGCAGCAGGCGCCCGGCCGTCTCGGCGTCGTGGGTGGCGATGGCTTGTTCCAGGTCGGCGCGCCGGCCCGGCAGGTCGCTGGCAAAGGCGGCCCGCATGCGCGCCTTCAGGTCGCTGGCGCGGCGCCCGGCATTGTGCGCCGCGGGTCCCGCCAGCGGCGCCGGGCCGGTATCGACGCCGAACATGGCGTCGAGCTCCGAGGTGCTGGGCGCCCGCTCCACGCGCGGCTGCACCATGGGCGCCAGGCCGATGCCGCGCTGGAGCTGGCGCTCGATGGCGCGGCTCAGGTGATGATGCAGGGCCGCTTCGTCGATCGGCTTGGTCAGGAAATCGTCCATGCCGCAGGCCAGGTAGCGGCTGCGGTCTTCCTCGCTGGCGTTGGCGGTCAGGGCCACGATCATCAGTTCCTGGTCGCGCACGGGCGCCTCCGGCGGGCCGCCGGCGCGGATCAGGCGCGTGGCCGACGCCCCGTCCATCTCGGGCATGCGCCCGTCCATCAGGATCAGGTCGTAGCGCGTGCGCGCGCACGCCGCCACCGCCAGCAAACCGTTGTCGGCGATGTCGACCTTGTGTCCCAGGTCTTCGAGCATCATGCGGATGATGATCTGGTTGGTCGGAAAGTCTTCCGCGCACAAGACCTTCAGGCGGTGGCTGTGCGGCTCGCGCGGCACATGCGGCACCATCGGCGGGGCCACGCCGTCGGCCAGCGGCAGCAGCACGCTGAAGGTACTGCCCACGCCCTCAAGGCTGTCGACATCGATGCTCCCGCCCATCAGGTCGACCAGCTGGCGGCAGATCGCCAGTCCCAGCCCGGTGCCGCCGTAGCGGCGCGTGGTGGTGCTGTCGGCCTGCTCGAATTTCTGGAACAACCGTTCCAGCGCATCCGGGGCGATGCCGATGCCGGTGTCGCTGACCGAAAAGCGGATCGTGTTCACGCCCGGCGCGCTGCCCTCGCCCGCGGCCACGCGGTCGACCGCCAGGCGCACCGCGCCGTTGTTGGTGAACTTGAAGGCATTGCCGACCAGGTTGACCAGCACCTGGCGCAGGCGGGTCGGGTCGCCCACCACGAAGCGCGGCAGGTCCTCGGCCAGCGCCACGTCGAAGCCCACGCTTTGCGCGGCGGCCTGCTCCTCGAACAGGCTGACCACGTTTTCGACGGCGGCGGTGAGCGCGAAATCGATGTTCTCGATGGTCAGTTTGCCGGCCTCGATCTTGGAAAAATCGAGCAGGTCGTTGATGATGGTCAGCAGCGACTGCGCGTTGGCCTGGCCGCGCAGGATCTGCTCGCGCGTGTTTTCCTGCAGATGGCCGTCGCGCAGCGCGAAGCCCAGCATGCCGAGCACGCCGGCCAGCGGGGTGCGCATCTCGTGGCTCATGTTGGCCAAAAATTCCGACTTCTGGCGCGTGGCGTCTTCCGCCTTTTGCTTGGCCAGGCGCAATCGCTCGTCGTTTTCCTGGAGCGCGCGGTTGGCCAGCGCCAGTTCGTCGGTATTGAGGCGCACCTGGCGTTCCTGCTCGACCAGGCGCGCCTGGGTTTCTTCCAGCTCGCGGTAGGCGCGCGCGTTATCGAGCGCCACCGCCGCGTGCGCGGCCAAGGTCTTGAGCATGTCCAGGTGCACGCGGTGATACGCATCGATCTCCACGCTCTGCACGCACAGCACGCCCATCATGCGTTCCTTGACGATCAACGGCACATACATCATCGCCACCGGCAGCGAACGCGGGGTACCGTCCAGGCGCAGCGGCGCGATCGGCACCGCGCTCTGCTCGGCGTCGAGGTAGCGCACATATTCGACATTGAGGTTGTTGATGAATACTTCGCGCCGGTGCTTCAGGCACCAGACCGCGAACTGGTGCGGGTCGTCCAGCGGGCGCGTATAGCGTTCGCTGCGCACGCCCTGGTCCATCGCGAACGGGAACTCGATCACGCCGTCCTCCTCGCGATAAAAGCCGATGCCGAAGATGCGCGCATCCATCAGGTGGTGCACGTGGCGGTACACCGTGCTCATGATGGTTTCCATGTCGAGCGTGGCGGTCAGCTCGCGCCCGATTTCCGACAGCACCGAGATGTTCCGGTGCGCCAGCTCCACGTTCTCTTTCTGGCGCTCGACTTCTTCCTTCTGGCGTTCGGCCTCGAAACGGCGCTGCTCGGCCTCGGCGCGCTGGTTGTCGGCGTCCAGGCGCTGCGCTTCGAGCTCGCGCTTCTGGTGCTCCAGCAGGCGGTTCTGCTGCTCGACTTCGACCGTGCGCGCGCCGACCTGGGTTTCCAGCAAATCCTTCTGGCGCCGCAGTCCCGACAGGCGCGCGCGGTAGGCTAAATACGCGCTGCCCAGCACCAGCAGCACCGACAGGGTGCGGAACCACCAGGTCTTCCACAGCGGCGGCAGGATCGTGATGACCATGCTGGCGCCGCCGTCGCTCCACACGCCATCCTTGTTGGCGGCGCGCACGCGGAACGTGTAGGTGCCGGGATCGAGGTTGGTATAGGTGGCGAAACGGCGGGTGGCGTCGGTGCTGACCCAGTTCTGGTCGAAGCCGTCGAGCCGGTACGAAAACAGGTTGCGCTGCGGCGCGGCGTAATGCAGGGCCGAGAACTCCAGCGAGAACACCGAATCGGCCGCGCCCAGGGTCACCGCGCGGGTCGACTCGATCGGCCCCTTGAACAAGCCCGGACGGGCCAGCGCGGCCGGCCGGTTGAAGATCTGGAACCCGGTGATGACGGCGCGCGGCGCGATCAGGTTGTCGCTGATGGCCTTGGGATTGAAGGCGGTCACGCCATTGAAACCGCCGAAGTACATGGTGCCGTCCGGCGCGCGCAGGGCCGAGCCGTCGAAGTAAGCCCCTTCGATGGTGCCGTCGCCGGCGCTGTAGTTGCGGAAGATGCCGGTCAGGGGATCGAAGCGCGAGATGCCGGTGTTGGTGCTCACCCATAGTTTGCCCTCCTCGTCCTCCAGGATGGCGGCAATGGCGTCGTCGGCGATGCCGTCGGCCACGGTATAGCGCCGGAAGGTCAGCGCGCCGCCGGCGCCGATGCTCATCTTGTTCAAGCCGGCCGCCGTGCCGACCCACAGCGTGCCCTGTTTATCTTCGTGCAGGTAATGCACTTCGTCGTGACTGAGGCTGGCCGGGTTGGCCGGGTCGTGCCGGAAGTGGCGGAATTTGCCGGTAGCGCGGTCAAACATGTCGAGCCCGTCGAAGGTGCCGATCCACAGCTGGCCGCGGCGGTCTTCGAGCAGCGGGCGCACCACGTTGTCGGCCAGGCTGGAACTGTCGGCTGCATCGTGGCGGTAGGTGACGACGGCGCGCGTGGCCGGGTCGAGCCGGTGCAGGCCGCCGCGCGAAGCGATCCACATGATGCCGGTGCGGTCGCCCAGCATGCCGCGGATATGGTTGCCGTCCGGGTCGCCCTCGGCGAACGACTGGCGCGTGAAACTGCCGCTGGCCGGGTCGAACCGCGCCACGCCCGAATGGCTGCCGATCCACAGCATGCCATCGCGGTCGTGCGCCAGCGCGCTGGCGGGAATGCCGGCCAGGCTGTTGGGATTGTCCGGGTCGTGCCGATACAGGCGCGCCTGGCCGCTCTCCGGGTCGAGCCGGTTCAAGCCGCTGTTGGCGCCGATCCACAGGTCGCCCCCGGGTGCGGCCGCGATGGCGCGCACCTTGTTGTCGGACAGGGTATCGGGAATTTCGGCATGGCGCGCGATGCGGGCGAAGCCGCCGCTGTTCAGGTCGACCCGGCTCACGCCCGCGTACCAGGTGCCGACCCAAAAGGTGCCGACGCGGTCGCGGTACATGGCCGATATCTGGTTGTCGGCCACGCTGTACTTGTCGCCCGGCAGATGGCGGTAGTTGGCGAAGCGGCGCGTGGCCGGCTGCCAGCGATACAGGCCGTCGGTATGGCTGCCGACCCAGACGTTGCGGTCCTGGTCCTGGTACAGGGTGGTGATGTAGCCCGAACGCAGGCCGTCCGGCGTGCCCAGGCGGCGGCGCTGCGAGGCGGGGCTGCCGATCTTCCAGCTTTCCAGGCCGCCCAGGCTGCCGATCCACAGGGTCTGGTCCGTATCGACCAGCAAGGCCTGCACCATATTGTTCTTGTTGTCGCTGCCCGGCGCCGGATGGTGCTCGAAGGCGCGCGCGCCGACCGCCAGGCTGTCCACCCCGGACGAGGTGCCGACCCACACGCGCCCGCCGGCGTCGACCGCGAGCGCGTTGACCTGGTCGTCGGCCAAGCTGCCGGCGTCGCCCGGCGCGTGGTGCCAGACCTTGAAGCGAGCGCTCACCATGTCGAAGTGCTGCAGGCCGTCGCTGGTGCCCAGCCACAGGCCCTGGCGCGTGTCGCCGGCGATGGCGCGCACGTGCAGGTTGCCGTTGCCGCGCTTGACCGGTTCGTCCGGCGCGTAATGGATGAAGCTCTGGGTGGCGGGGTCGAAGCGGTCAAGGCCGCCGTCGGTGCCGATCCACAGCCGCCCCGCCTGGTCCACGTGCAGCACGCGCACCCAGTTGTTGACCAGGCTGCGCGGGTTGCCCACCACGTTGCGGTAGGTGGTGACGCGGTAGCCGTCGAAGCGCGACAGGCCGGCCTGGCTGCCGAACCACATGAAGCCATCGGCGTCCTGGGCCACCGCCAGGACCGACTCCTGGGCCAGGCCCTGCTCCACGCTCAGGTGCTCGAAGCGCAAGGTGCGCGCGGGCGCTGCCTGGCTCGCCGCGAAAGGCAGGCAGCACAGCAGCAAGAACAGCGCGCACAGCGCGCGCAGGCGGCGGATCGGGTTCAGGCAAGCGCTCCTTCATCGGGCGCGCCGGCGCGCAGGCGGTTCAGCTGGCGCCGCACCGACTCGCTCACTTCGCCCAGCACCAGCGCCACGGTGCGCGCGTCGGGCAAGCCGCGGCGCGCGCTATCGAGCTGCGAGGCCACCTGCCACAGGCCCAGGGTCATGCAGCCGGCATGCACCGAATCGATGCGCTGGCGGGCATCGGCGCCCTCCCCGGCGTCGAGCAGCGCGACAATCTCGGCGCGCCCGGCGACCAGCTGCTCGCCGAATGCGCCCAGGTAGGCGGCCAGCCGGTCGGCCCCGATGTTCAGGCGTTTCACGGTGCTGAGCGGGTCTTCGGCCAGCCTGTCGAGCGTGATGCGGAAGATTTTTTCCAGGTGGGCGCGCGCCTCGGCAGCGTGCAAGGGTTTCAAAATGTAGCCGACCGCGCCCAAGGTCACCGCCTGCAGCACGGTGTCGCGGTCGGACGCCGACGACACCAGCACGAACGGCACCTGGGCCTGGTGCGGGTCGCCCTTCATGCGCTCGAGCAGGGCGATGCCGGACATGCGCGGCATGCGCACGTCGCAAAATACGATCACCGGATGCAGGCCCGCTTCGAGCAGGTCCCAGGCGGCCGCGCCGTCCTCGGCTTCGACCAGGTCGAAGATGCCGTACGCCGACAGCAGGTCGCTGAGCGCGATGCGCGAGACGACGTCGTCGTCGACAATCAGTGCTTTCATGAGGTTCTCCATGGCGAGGGGCCGGTCAGGCTCAGGAGCCGAAAAATGCCAGCACATCGGCGCGGCGCGCATGCGTGTCGCGCTGGCCGAGCTGGATCAGTTCACAGGTGTAGCTCGATTCGAACAGCAGGTACGAGGCCAGCGCCGAGCCGCGCGCTTCGGTCGCGCCGATCCCCGAGAGCATGGTGCGGATCGGCGCCGGCAGGCTGGCCGTGTGGCGGCTGGCGATCACGTCGAGCCGTTCGGACGGCGCGATCACCAAGAGCTCCACGGGTTTCAAGGGCAGCTTGCTGCGGTACTCCTCGGGCAGCAGCGACAAGGTCAGGTTGATGCGGTTCAGGCGCTCGATGTCGACCGCCAGGCTGTCGAGGAAAATCGAGGACATCGCGTGGCCGGCGATCTGCGCAAGGCTCGGATAGCGCGCCTGGCCCGGGTTCTCGCGGGTCGGCTCGGTCAGGCGCCCGGCGCCCACCACCAGCACTTTAGAGGCGCCCAGGTGGATCGCCGGCGAAATGGGCGCGAGCTGGCGCATCGAGCCGTCGCCGCAGAACTCGCGGTGGCTGCCCAGGTACAGCGGCACGGCCGGGAAGATGAAGGGAATCGCCGACGATGCCAGCAAATGCTCGACCCCGATCTGGTCTTGCAGGGCGATGCGCTGCATGCGCACCCACGGCGCGATGTCGGCGGCGGTCTGGTAAAAGGTGATGTGGTTGCCCGCGGTGTAGGACGAGGCGGTGACCGCCAGGGCATGCAGCAGGCCGTCGGACATGGCCGCGTCCAGGCGCGGCAAATCGAGCATGCGGTGCAAGAGGCCCACCAGCGGGGTGTTGTCCAGCAGCGACGCCGGCGGCGCGGCGCGCCATTTGCGCAGCAGCCAGCCGAACGAGAGCAGCGAGAGCCAGCGCGCGCCCGAGCGCAGCACGCCCAGCGAATCGGCGCGGTAGACCTGTTCGACGCGGAAGTTTTCCCACACGTCGAGCAGCTTTTGCACGCCCTCGCCGAAGTTATCGGCGCGGCAGGCCAGGGCCACGGCGTTGATCGCGCCGGCCGAGGTGCCGCAGATGATATCGAAGGGATTGCGCGCGGGGCGCCAGCCGGCCTCCCACAAGATCTGCGAGATCGCCTGCAGCACCCCCACCTGGTAGGCGGCGCGCGCGCCACCGCCGGTGAGGATCAAGCCCGTCTTTGGTTCCGTTTCCATCCGCCAAGCGTATCAGGGTCTGCCCGCCTTGCGGGAGAAACTTGGGGCTTGTACACTTTTTGCAATACGACGTTCCCCCTCAGTCGCCCCTGGCCACGCCTTCGCGGCGCGGATCGGCCCCGCCGAACCACCATGGCTCGCCGTGGATCAGGATGCGCTGCACGCCGTGCAGGCCGGAGGTCATCTCGTAGCTGCGCAGGGTGTGGCCGCGCGCCTTGAGTTGATCCTGCACGGCCGGGCTGAAACGCCCGGTTTCCAGTTCGGTCGGCCCGTTGCGGCTGCCGAAGTTCGGCAGGCTGATGGCCTGCTGCACGTTCAGGCCCCAGTCCAGAGTCCCGACCAGGGTCTTGGCCACGTAGTTGATGATGGCCGGCCCGCCGGGCGAACCGATCGCCAGCACCAGTTTGCCGCTCTGGCGGTCGAAGACGATGGTGGGCGACATGGCGCTGCGCGGACGTTTGCCGGCCTGCACGCGGTTGGCCACGGGACCTGCGGCATCGACCGAATCGAAGGAAAAATCGGTGAGCTGGTTGTTCAGGATGAAGCCGTCGACCATCTGGCGTGACCCGAAGGCGTCTTCCACCGTGGTCGTCATCGACAGGCCGGCGCCTTTGCCGTCGACCACCACGAAGTGCGAGGTGGACGGGGTTTCGATGGCGTTGTCCATCCCCCACGCCACTTCCATGCCCGGCGGCGTGCCCGCCTGCGCGGTGCCCATCGATTTGGCGCCGATCAGGGAGGCGCGCTGGCGCAGGTAGGTCTTGTCGATCAGGCTCGGAATGCCGCGTCCCGGCAGCGGCACGAAGTCGGTGTCGGCCGCGTAGCGGTTGCGGTCGGCGTAGGCCAGGCGCCCGGCTTCGGTGAAAAGGTGGATGGCCTCAAGCGCCAGCACCCCGTCCACCGGCGCGTAGGCGCGCATGTCTTTTGTTTCCAGCATGCCCAGCATCTGCGCCACGGCGATGCCGCCGGACGACGGCGGCGGCATGCCGCACACGGTGAACGCGCGGTAGTCGCTGCAGACCGGTACGCGCACCTTGGGCTGGTAGCCGGCGATGTCCGCCGCCGTCAACAGGCCCGGATTGGTCGGATGCGCCGCCACCTTGGCCGCGATGTCCGTGGCGATGCGGCCCTTGTAGAAAGCGTCGGCGCCGCCGACGGCAATCGTGCGCAGGGTGGCCGCCAGCGCGGGGTTGCGCAGCAGGTGGCCGATCGGCCAGGGCTTGCCATCCTTGTCGTAGAAATAAGCGGCGGCCACCGGGTCCTTGCGCAGGTGCTGGTCGAACATCAGCATGCCATTTAAGCGCTGGCTGACCGGAAAACCCTTGTCGGCCATGGCGATCGCCGGCGCGAACAGCGCCTTCCAGGGCAGCTTGCCGTGCTGGCGGTGCGCCATCTCCAGCATGCGCAGCACGCCCGGCGCGCCGACCGAACGCCCGCCCACCACGCCGGCCACGCGCGAGAGCGGCGTGCCGTCCTTGTTCTGGAACAGGTGCTCGTCGGCGGCGGCGGGCGCGGTTTCGCGGCCGTCGAACGCCTGCACGTTCTTGCCGTCGTAATGCATCAGGAAGGCGCCGCCGCCGATGCCGGACGATTGCGGCTCGACCAGGGTCAGCATCAGCTGGGTGGCGATGGCGGCGTCGATGGCGCTGCCGCCTTTACGCAATATCTGGTAGCCGGCGTCGACCGCCAGCGGATTGGCCGCGGCGACCATGAATTTTTTGGCGGCCCAGCCGGATTTGTCGGCATAGCCGGTGTGGATTTCGGGCGCGTCGGCCGGGCGCACGGCGACGTCCTGGGCGAACACGGGGGCGCTGAAAACGAGCAGTGCGAAAGGAAGGTACTTCAAGCTGAGCATGGATTCTCCAATGAGAAACGCGCGACTCCTACACGAGAGCCGCGCGTCCGATCCCGCTATCGTACAGTAAATGAATTACTTGGGCTGCATGCGGATGGCGCCGTCAAGGCGGATGGTTTCGCCGTTGAGCATGGTGTTTTCGATGATCGCCTTTGCCAGGTGCGCGTATTCGGCGGGACGGCCGAGGCGCTGCGGGAACGGTACCATGTTGCCCAGCGCCCCGCGCACTTCTTCCGGCATCCCCATCAGCATGGGCGTCTCGAAAATGCCGGGGGCGATGGTCATCACGCGCACGCCGCTGCGGGCCAGGTCGCGCGCCATCGGCAAGGTCATGCCCGCCACCGCCGCCTTGGACGAGCCGTAGGCCGCCTGGCCGATCTGGCCGTCGAAAGCCGCCACCGAGGCGGTATTGATGATGATGCCGCGCTCGCCGGACTCCAGCGCTTCGGTCTTGCCCATGGCGTCGGCGGCCAGGCGCGCCATATTGAAGGTGCCGACCAGGTTGATGTTCACGGTGCGCTGGAACACTTCCAACGGATGCGGGCCGTCCTTGCCCACGGTCTTGACGGCGGGCGCGACGCCGGCGCAGTTGACCAGGCCGCGCAGGGTGCCCGTGGCCACTGCCGCGGCAACGACTGCCTGGCCGTCGGCTTCAAGCGTGACGTCGCATTTGACGAACTTGCCGTTCAGTTCAGCGGCCAGCGCTTCGCCCGCCTCGACCTGCACGTCGGCCAGCACCACTTTGCCGCCGGCTTCGGTGATCATGCGCGCCGTCGCCGCGCCCAGGCCCGATGCGCCGCCCGTGATGATGAATACATTGTCCTGAATTTGCATGGTGTCCTCTTTCTCTTATCAGTTCTTTTGACGTTTACGTAAACGTCAATCAACCGGATTGTAGCGAACTTTTCACGGAAAACACCAGTCCTGCCGCATTAAAAACACTGGATAGTGCCGCCATTGCTGGTGCAGGTGCGCCCTTGCGGACCGATCACGGTATTGCCCGCCGCGCCGTTGTAGCGGGTGCCATTGACGTCGGTGCAACCGCCGGCGTCGCAGCGGCTGATCGCGGCCGGCGGCGGCGCGATGGCCGATGGGGCAGCGATTGACGGCGCCGGCTGCGGACTCACCGGCACCGGCGACGGCGGCGCAGTCAGGCGCGGCCCGTAGGCAGGCATGCCGTCGACGATCTGGTGCACCGCGCGGCGCTTGGGCGGCGGTTTTTTGGGCGGTGCGGGTGTCGATTGCTTATTGATGGCCTGCGCGGCGGGGCGCTCGGGCGCGGCCTCGGTTTTCGGCGCGGGCGCCTGGGCGATTTGCGCCGCTGCGCTGCCGGCCAGGGACGCCGTCAGGACGGCCAGTATCAGGGCGATCGTTGGTACAGGCATGATTGACCTCGCATGAGCTTGAGCGAAAAGGCAGCCTACCATCTTTAACAGGATCATGCCGCCGGCCGGCGTCGCCCGGCATCGGCCGGCGGCACGCCCTTGCAGTAAGCGCTTGGTCAGTTTCCTGCGGTACTATTTACGCATAAAAAAGGAGACAGCATGCAAACCCCGCACCAGCTTTACCAGCAAAAGCTCACCACGCCGGCCGAGGCCCTGCGCCTCGTGCGCGACGGCGACATGATCGTCGTGCCGACCGGCGTGGGCGAGCCGCCCGCCCTGCTGACCGCCCTGTCAAGCCAGCGCCAGCAATTTCACGACGTGAAGGTGGCGCAGATCCTGGCCATGCGCAAGTTCGGCTACTTCGACCAGGACACGGCGCATCACGTGCGCCACGCCTCGCTGTTTTTCGGCGGCGCCTCGCGCGCCTCCGGCCAGGGCGGCTGGTGCGACTTCATCCCCAACTACTTTTCCGAACTGCCCGGTCTGTTCGAGCAGGGCCTGACGCCGGCCGACGTGGTCTTCGCCATGGCCTCGCCCATGAACGAACATGGCTTCTTTTCACTG
The DNA here is from genome assembly GCA_036386755.1 of Telluria sp. Classification (GTDB taxonomy): domain Bacteria; phylum Pseudomonadota; class Gammaproteobacteria; order Burkholderiales; family Burkholderiaceae_D; genus Telluria_A. The sequence goes on along the minus strand of DASVVC010000012.1, from coordinate 10,131 downwards.
AGCCTGGCGGTCGACTACACCATGGCGGCCATCGCCAGGGCGCGCGCGGTGGTCCTTGAAGTCAATCCCAACGTGCCGTTCGCGCACGGCCAGTGCCACGTGCATGTGTCGCAGGTGACGGTGCTGGTCGAAAGCGATGATCCGATCCTGGAAGTGGGCTTGCCGAAGATCGGCGCGGTGCAGGAAGCGATCGGCAAGTACGTGGCCGACATGATCGACGACGGCGCGACCCTGCAGATCGGCTACGGCGGCATTCCGGACGCGGTGGTGATGCAACTGACCTCCAAGCACGACCTGGGCATCCACACCGAAATGCTCGGCGACGGCATCCTGACCCTGATCGAAGCGGGCGCGGTCACCAACCGCAGGAAGACCTTCATGCCGGGCAAGATGGTGGCCACCTTCGCGCTCGGCTCGCAAAAGCTGTACCGCTTCCTGCATCACAATCCGATGATCGAGATGCATCCGTCGAACTTTACCAACGACCCGTACCTGGCGGCGCAAAACGACAATCTGATGACGATCAACGCGACCTTGCAGATCGACCTGCTGGGCCAGTGCGGCTCGGAGAGCATCGCGCACCTGCCCTATTCCGGCACCGGCGGCCAGGTCGACTTCGTGCGGGCGGGGAACCGTTCGCGCGGCGGAAAATCGTTCATTGTGCTGCCGTCCACGGCCAAGGACAATACCATTTCGCGCATCGTGTCCACGCTCGCGCCGGGCACGCATGCCACCACCAGCAAGAACGACATCAACTACGTGGTGACCGAGTATGGCGTGGCGCAATTGCGCGGCAAGTCGGCCAAGCAGCGTGCGCAGGCGCTGATCGCGATCGCCCATCCGGACTTTCGCGCGTCGCTGCGCGCGGAAGCGAACCGGATGTGCGTACTTTAAGCCAAGCGCGGTCAGGCCGGCGGCGTGCCAGGCCGATGATTGCGATCCCGGCCAGCAGCATGGCGTAGCCGGCCGGTTCCGGCACCGCCGTGGTATAGATCGTAAATACCGGGTTGACGACGCGCAGGCTGGCGAAGGAATCGATGCCGGACGGATACTGCGGCGTGATCGTCGGATAGGCCGAGACCAGGATCAAGCCTTGCAGCGAGAGGTTGAAATCGGTGGTCAGCGCCAGTTGCCCGCTCGCCATCGTGAACGGGATGGCACCGTCGAGCATGTCGACGCGCTGGGTATGCGCGCCATAAAAAATGCCGTACGGACGCGAACCGGCGCTGAACTCGATGTTGCCTGAATTGTAGGCAAAGCCGTTGCCCGGCGTGCCGTTGGGCTTGGGCGGCACGTCGAGCACGCCTTCGAAGGTGCCGGAAAAGGAAAATCCGGTGACCCGGTAGCCCTTGTGGACGGTCACTTCGAACAGGCCGGCGTAAAAATTTCCTTCCTGGTAACGCGAGGTGTAGGCGAACAGGCTGCTGGCGGCGGAAGCGAGGCCGATGCGCGTGACGCCGTGCGCGTCCGACAGCAGCACGTCGGCCGAATCGCCCCACTGGTTCACCATGGAAAAGGCGGCGGTATCGATGCGCGCCGGTGTTTGCGCGGCGGCCGCCACGCAGGTAAGAGCAAGCGCTGCCACCACGAGCAGCCGTGTGATCATGTTCATCGTTCATCCTTCTGGTCAATGGGAAGCGGCCGGGCAGCTGGCCGGAACGCGGCGTCCTGACGAAAAGGGAATGCATGCGCGTCAGGAACGACGAACAGAAATAGTACGTTGAGCTTGCAAAATAAATATTTTTTTGACCGTGATCTTTTTTCAAGCGTGGCAGTAAAACATCAGCTTTGCGCCCTAATGAAAACAAGGCCGTCCAGTCGGGCGACTGGACGGCCTGCAAGCAACAAAACCTGCGCCGTGTTACGGCAAGACCAGCTTGAGCACGCGGCCGTTGCCGCTCACATACAGCGCGCCGGCGGCGTCGACCGCCAGGCCGGCCGGCTGGGTGATCCAGGCGGCGCTCTTGAAGCGGGCATCGCTGCCGTTCGGATCGGCCACGACCGTGATCGAGCGGTCGGCTGCGACCTTGCCGATGGCGCCGGCGGGCCAGGTGCTCTGGCGGCCGCTGAACGGCTCGGTCGCAAAGTACAGGTTGCCGCTGGCGTCGAGCGCGATGGCTTTGATGAAGGCCTGGTCGGTGCCCACCAGGGTGGTCGCGACGCCGGACGCATCGACTTTCTGAATGCCCTTGTCGTTGACCACAAACACGTTGCCATTCTTGTCGACGGCCATGTCGATCACGCCGCCCATGATGGACGAGCCCAGGCTTTCGAGCACGATGGTCACGGATTTATCCGGAGCGATCCGGCGCACGATGGCGCGTTTGAAGCAGGAGCTGCACTCCGGCTCGCCATTACGTGCCACTTCGCTGGCGACATAGACATTGCCGGCGGCATCGGCCGCAATCGCGGTAATCACCGGTGGCACGATCACGCCACTGCTCAGCGCCGGGTCGCCCAGCGTGGTGCCCGTAGGCAGCGCACTGATCACATTGTCGGCGGCGATTTTCAAGGCGTAAATCGAGAGCGACTCGCTGTTGCCGTCAGTTACATAGGTCACGCCGTTCGGGCCGGCCGCGATATCGCGCGGGAACTGCAGCGCCGGGGTGGTCTTCGGGCCGGCGATGGGTGTGCTGACTACGCCGGCAGGCGTGATTTTGCGCACCGACTTGCTCCGGGTATCGACCAGCAGCAGGTTGCCGGCGCCATCGCCCGCAATCGCGCCGGCGGAGAGAAAGTAGGCTTGCTTGCCGACGCCATCGAGCTGGGCGCGGGTCGGTTCGATCGCGCCGCCGGCCAGCACGCGCGCGCCGATGCCTTCCACCTGCAAGGCAACGGCGCCGCTGGTGACGCTGGCGGCCTCGTTTTTAACTACCACGCTGATCACGTCGCCGCTGTCGGCCAGGGTCGTGGCCGTCGTGGTGTAGGTGGCGCTGGTGGCGCCCGGGACCGCCGCGCCGTTGCGCCACCATTGGTAGCTCAGCGTGCCGGAGCCGCCGGCCACCACCGAAAAGGTGGCCGGCTGGCCGGCCGGGACCGATTGCGTCTTCGGCTGGGTGGTGATGCTCGCTGCCGTGGCCGGCTGCGGCGTGACGACCGCGTCCGGCTGCTTGGCCGGCGTGGTGCTGTCGTCGTCGCTGCCGCAGGCGGTGATGCCAGCCAGGCACAGCAAACCGGTGGCAAGGGCGCCACCGCGCATGAAACGGGTTGTCAAATTTTTCATCGCATCATTCTCTCAAAGAAATATTGGCAAAGAATGAACATTACGATGTTTACAAATTTGTGACCAGTAATCAATTGTCATGAAGGGATTACATGTGAATACGTGCCACCCGTTCAGCGTGCGCTCGCCGCGGCCAAGGTGGCTGGCACGACATAGGCCACCGGACCCGGCACCACCGTGTTGGCCGGCGAATGGGCCGGCGGCACCGTCACCGCGATCCAGCCGGTCACCGGCAGCAGCGGCACCAGCAGCAGCGCCACGATGTTGATGATCTTGATCAAGGGATTGACGGCCGGGCCGGCGGTGTCCTTGTACGGGTCGCCCACGGTGTCGCCGGTGACGGCGGCCTTGTGCGCTTCCGAGCCCTTGCCGCCGAAGTGGCCGTCCTCGATGTATTTCTTGGCGTTGTCCCAGGCGCCGCCGCCGGTGGTCATCGAAATGGCGACGAACAGGCCGGTGACGATGGTGCCCATCAGGAGCCCGCCCAGCGCGGCCGGCCCGAGCAGCATGCCGACCACCACCGGCACCACCACCGGCAACAGCGACGGCAGGATCATTTCGCGGATCGCCGAGGCAGTCAGCATGTCGACCGCCTTGTCGTATTCGGGCTTGCCGGTGCCGTCCATGATGCCCTTGATGTCGCGGAACTGGCGCCGCACTTCCACCACCACGGCGCCGGCGGCGCGTCCCACCGCTTCCATCGCCATGGCCCCGAACAGGTAGGGAATCAGGCCGCCGATGAACAGGCCCACGATCACCATCGGGTTCGACAGGTCGAACGAGACCTGCTTGCCGACCGATTCCAGGGCGTGCGTGTAGTCGGCGAACAGCACCAGCGCGGCCAGGCCCGCCGAACCGATGGCGTAGCCCTTGGTGACGGCCTTGGTGGTGTTGCCGACCGCATCCAACGGGTCGGTAATGGCGCGCACCGATTCGGGCATGCCCGACATTTCGGCGATGCCGCCGGCGTTGTCGGTGATCGGCCCGTAGGCGTCGAGCGCGACGATGATGCCGGCCATCGACAGCATGGAGGTGGCGGCAATGGCGATGCCGTACAGCTGCCCCATCTGGTACGAAGCGAGGATGGCGGCGCACACGGCCAGCACCGGGTAGGCGGTCGACTTCATCGACACGCCCAGGCCGGCGATGATGTTGGTGCCGTGCCCGGTGGTGGACGCTTCGGCGATGTGCTTGACCGGTTTGAAGTCGGTGCCGGTGTAGTACTCGGTGATGTAGACCATCAGGCCGGTCAGGACGATGCCGACCAGCGCGCAGCCCATCATCTTCATGCGCATCGCGTCGTCGCCCCAGACCATCCAGGTCACGCCGGCAAAGCCGACCAGCGACAGGCCGGCGGCCCACCACAGGCCCGTGTACAGGGCCGACATGATCTTCTTGCCCGGCTTGGCCTTGACCATGGAACAGCCGACGATCGAGCCGATGATCGACACCGCCCCCAGCAGCAGCGGATAGATCACCGCTTCGCCGCCCGGCGTGGCCATCATCAGCGCGCCCAGCAGCATGGTGGCGATCAGGGTGACGACATAGGTTTCGAACAGGTCGGCGGCCATGCCGGCGCAGTCGCCCACGTTGTCGCCGACGTTATCGGCGATCACGGCCGGGTTGCGCGGATCGTCCTCGGGAATGCCGGCTTCGACCTTGCCGACCAGGTCGGCACCGACGTCGGCGCCCTTGGTGAAGATGCCGCCGCCGAGGCGGGCGAAAATCGAAATGAGCGAAGCGCCGAAGGCCAGCCCGATCAGCGGCTTGATGACATCATGCTGGGTGGCGCTGCCGCCGGCGGCCTGGCTGGTCAGCATCCAGTAGAACAGGGTCACGCCGAGCAGGCCCAGGCCGACCACCAGCATGCCGGTGATGGCGCCGCCCTTGAAGGCGACGTCGAGCGCTTCGTTCATGCCCCTGGTGGCGGCCTGCGCCGTGCGCACGTTGGCGCGCACCGACACGTTCATGCCGATGAAGCCGCAGGCGCCGGAGAGCACCGCGCCGATCAGGAAGCCGATGGCGGTATTCATGTCGAGCAGCACGCCGATGGCGATCAGCAAGACGACGCCGACCATGGCGATGGTGCGGTACTGGCGCCCGAGGTAGGCGGCGGCGCCTTCCTGGATGGCCTGGGCGATGGCCTGCATGCGGGCATTGCCCGGGTCCTGGCGCAAAATCCAGCTGCGCGTCACCAAACCATAAATCACGGCAATCACGCCGCACACAACTGCAAAGACAAGAAATCTTGCTGTCATATCGTCCCCTCGCTTTTTTATCAAGTAACACAACAACACATTCGAAAGACCGCTCCAACCACATGTGTGAAAGAGATGGGCCAACCTCACTGCGTACTGCAAAACCTTGAATCTTAAAAAAATCCGGGAACGCCGGCCGCGCAGTGGCGGCCAGGGCGGGACAAACTGGTGATGCTGCGACAGCCGCAGGGCGCGGCCATCAAAAAAGCGGACCGAAGTCCGCTCTTGTATTCTCGCTACATTTATTCCGACAGGGCCGCGAACGCCGCCTCGCGGATTTGCTCCACAGGGCCGATGCCGGAGATGCGGCGGTACTTCGGCGCGCCGGGCAAGCCCGATTGCGCCCACTGGTTGTAGTACCCCAGCAGAACCTCGGTCTGGTTATGGTAGACCGACAGGCGCTGCTTGACGATGTCTTCCTTGTCGTCGTCGCGCTGGATCAGCGCCTCGCCGGTGATATCGTCCACGTTGTCCACTTTTGGCGGATTGTTTTTGATGTGGTACACGCGGCCCGAACCCGGATGGGTACGGCGACCGCTCATGCGCTCGACGATGAATTCGTCGGGCACGTTAATTTCGAGTACGTAATCGACGTCGATGCCGGCGTCTTTCATGGCGTCGGCCTGCGCGATGGTGCGCGGGAAGCCGTCGAACAGGTAACCGTTCTGGCAGTCCGATTCCTTGAGGCGATTCTTGACCAGGCCGATCATGATGTCGTCGGACACCAGCCCGCCTGCATCCATCACTTTTTTAGCCGCAATGCCCAGCTCGGTGCCGGCCTTGATCGCGGCGCGCAACATATCGCCGGTCGAGATTTGCGGAATATTATATTTTTCCTTGATGAAGTTAGCTTGGGTGCCTTTGCCGGCTCCAGGAGCTCCTAACAGAATCAGACGCATGAAAATTCCTAAAACAGATTTTAAAATTGGTGGCGATGCATACTTGACTACCTTGGTACGAAACTTACCACAAAAGTCACGGAAAACGCCAATCCGAGGGCGTATTCGCCGTTTTTTTGCTTGATCTGGCGCAAGCTATGCGTCGGTCCTGATGAGAACCCGCACGCATGCTGCGCTGTAGCAAAGCTAAGCCGGGTAATGCCGGCGCACCCGTTCAAGATCTTCAGGGGTGTCGACGCCGGCCGCCGGTGCGCTGCTCGTGACATGCACGGCGATGGGGAAACCGTGCCACAGCACGCGCAACTGCTCCAGTGCTTCGACCGCTTCGAGCGGCGCAGGTTCCAGGGTCGGGTAAGTTTGCAGGAAGGCGTTGGTGTACGCGTACAGGCCGATATGGCGCAGCGCAACATAGGACGCCGGCAGACTGTCTTTCGACTGCGCGAAGCCGTCGCGGTGCCACGGAATGGTGGCGCGCGAAAAATACATGGCGCGGCCAAGCTTGTCGAGCACCACCTTGACCACGTTCGGATTGAAGGCGTCGGCGGCCTCGTGCAGCGGGTGGGCGCAGGTGGCCATCGGCACGCCGGGCCCGACCAGGGCCGCCGTGGCGGCCAGCAGCGCCGGATCGATCAGCGGCTCGTCGCCCTGCAGGTTGACCACCACCGCGTCCTCGGCCAGCCCCAGGGTGCGCGCCACTTCGGCGATGCGGTCGGTGCCGGACGGATGGTCGGCTCCGGTCATGCACGCCTCCACGCCGTGCGCGGCGCAGGCGGCGGCGATGTCCGCATGGTCGGTAGCGACGATGATGCGCGCCGCGCCCGAGGCGGCGGCGCGTTCGGCCACGCGCACCACCATGGGTTTACCGCCCAGGTCGGCCAGCGGTTTGTCCGGCAGCCGGGTCGAGGCCATGCGCGCCGGGATGATGACGATGAAGCCCATGCTTACACCGCTTCGATCTTGCGCGCCTGGTCGGCCCACATGATCGGAATGCCGTCGCGGATCGGAAACGCCAGGCGGTCGCCGCGGCAGATCAGTTCCTGGGCCTTTTTGTCCAGTTCGAGCGGGCCCTTGCATACGGGGCAGACCAGGATATCAAGCAGTCGAGCATCCACGACATTTCTCCACAATTTGTTGGGCCAGCGCGGCATCTAACTGCGCCGTCACCGGTACGACCCACAGTCTCGGGTCGTTTTTGAGATTTTCAATTTGCGCACATTTTACTGCATCCTTCTCGGTAATCAGGATGCAGTCGGCCTCGACGGCGGCAAACGGCTGGTCGAGGAAATCGTGATGGTCCGGCAGCGGCAGTTCGAGCACCTCCAGCCCGGCGCCGCGCAGCAGCGTAAAGAAGCGCTGCGGGTTGCCGATGCCGCAGGCGGCCACCAGGCGTTGGCCGCGCAGGCTGGCCAGCGCCACGCGCTCGCCCGGTTGCGCGAGCGACTCGGCGAACTCGCCGGCCAGCTGCATGCGAAACGGCGCGCCGCCGACGGCCTGGCGCAAGGCGGGCGTGAGTTCAGGCGCGTTGACGATGGTGAAGTCGCGCCGGCGCGACGTGGCTTCGCGCAGGGGACCGGCCGGCAGCAGCCAGCCGTTGCCGGCGCCGCGGGCGTCGAACAGCATGATTTCGATATCGCGCTGCAAGGCGTAGTGCTGCAAGCCGTCGTCGGTGAGGATCACGTCGACCTGGGGATGGGCGGCCAGCAAGGCGCGGCCGGCCGCGCCACGGTCGCGCCCCACCACCACCGGGCAGCCGGTGCGGCGCGCGATCAGGAGCGGCTCGTCGCCCACGTCGCGCGCTTGCGAGTGCGTCGTGACCGCGCGCGGGGCGCTGTCGCTGCCGCCGTGGCCGCGCGAGATGATGCCTGGATTGAACCCGGCCGCGCGCAACACCTCGGCCAGCCAGATCGTCAGCGGGGTCTTGCCGGTGCCGCCGATAAAAATATTGCCGACCACGATGACCGGCACCGGCAGCCGGGTCGACTTCAAGACGCCGGCGCGAAACAGCAGCGCGCGCAGGCCGCTGACGGCGCGAAACAGCAAGGACAGCGGCCACAGCGCGCAAGCGAGCGGGCCGCGTCGCAGCCAGGCGCGGGTGAGGGTCGTTTCGAGGGAGGAGGAGTGAGAAGGCATGAGGCGGCAGGCGAATCGCTTCGCCTGCGCTGGTTTTACTTCTTCTCGCCGGTCTGGGCGGCGAAGGTCAGCTTGTCGTAGCCTGCCATGCGCGCCGCTTCCATCACGTTGATGACCATCTGGTGCATCGCGAACTGGTCGGCGTTGATGACCACGACCGGGCTCTTCTCGCCCGTCGCCGCCGCCTGGCCGGCGGTCGCGGCCGCTTTCAGGTCGGACGCCAGGTTGGCGACGTTGGAAAACGACACCGGCTGGTTGTTGATCGTGTAGTTACCCTTGGCATCGACCGTGACGTTCAGTTCGAACGGCTTTTCCAGCGCCTTTTCGGCGTCGGCGGTCGGCAAGGTGATCTTCAACTCGGTAAACTTGCTGTAGGTGGTCGTGACCATCAGGAAAATCAGCACCACCAGCAGCACATCGATGAAGGGGATCAGGTTGATCTCTGGATCTTCACGTTTCTGGCCGCGGCGAAAGTTCATCATTTGCGGGCACCGTGCACGATGTCGACGAATTTGACTGCCTGCAATTCCATGTCGATGATGAAGCTGTCGACCAGGGCGCGGAAATGGCGATATGCAATCAGAGCCGGCATGGCGATGGCGATACCGAACGCGGTGTTGTACAGCGCGACCGAAATACCGTGGGCCAGCTGGGCCGGATTGGCGCCGGTCGCATTGGTCGAGCCGAAAATCTCGATCATCCCGACCACCGTGCCGAACAGACCCATCAGCGGGGCCAGCGAGGCGATGGTGCCGATCGTGGTCAGGAAGCGTTCCAGCACGTGGGCCACGCCGCGCCCTGCTTCTTCGATCGATTCCTTCATCACGTCGCGTGGCGCGTCGACATTGCGCAGGGCGGCGGCGAGCACGGTGCCGAGCGGGGAGTTCTTTTCCAGGGAGTCGACGACGTCCTTGGTGATTTTGCCGTTGTGGTAGACGCGTACCACTTCATCGAGCAACTGCGGTGGCAGGATCTTGGCGCGGCGCAGATAAATAATGCGCTCGACGATCAAGGCTAAAGCGACGAGAGAGGCGATCAGCAACGGCCAGATTGGCCAACCTGCAGCTTGAAGAATGGGCAGCAAAACAAACTCCTGAGTGAATGGTGATTCTTGATAAGAACGAACCCCGGCAATGTAACGTGTTGCCCGTCACTCGGCAAGTCCACTTCTGCACACCTTCTGTGGATAAGATTGTGTGCAAGCGTGCCCAAGCATCCTGATGTCATTGATTTTAAAGGGAAATTTTGCCATGCGTAAAAACTAAGCATGTGGAAAATTAAAAATTGCAGCGATGTTCTGAACAAAAACTGTGGATAAGATTGTTAGCAATACCGGGGGTGGTCAGTCAAGTGCCTGATTCAAAAGGAAAAAATATTTAAGCGCAAAAATAAGGCAAGCTCGCGCGACAATCTTCTGCACATCTTTTGTGGATAAGATTGTGAGCAAAGCCGCGCATTGCTACCTAAGCCTTTGCTTTCATTGAAGAAAATGACTCTGCCCAATTATGATGCAGGAGGGGATAAAGGCGGTTTCGGGCGCCCAAAAACATGGTTCGGGCGCCCATTCGGGCCGTTCGAAGGCGCGGTGGACAAGTGCGCGCCTTCTGCACACCATTTGTGG
>DASVVC010000011.1:0-51880 GCA_036386755.1 Telluria sp. | reverse complement strand
AAGGTGGGCAAATATTGCTTAGGCGTGTAACTGGCGCGGATGCGCCAGTTCGCTGACCTCAGCCTAGTCCTGCTCGTCCGTATCAGGCGTGCGATGCACCTGCGGAATTACCTTGATCAGCACGATGCGGGGACCATTCATCTTCTTGACCACGATGTCGAAGTGCGGAAATTCGATGCGCTGGCCCTGCTTGGGAATGTCGCCCAGCTTCACCATCAATAATCCGCCCACCGATTCGACCTCATCCAGGCCGAGCGTCTCGTTGTCGATGTCGATGCCCAGAATGCGTTCCAGCGAGAAGATCGGCAGGCTGGCCTTGCCGATCAGCGTGCCGTCCGGCTGGCGCAGCCAATCATTTTCATTCAAGCGGAATTCGTCGCGGATTTCGCCGACCATGGCGCCGAGCAAATTATCCAGGGTGATGAACCCGACCGGGCGCTTGCCCTTTTCGCCGATCAGCGCAAAGTGCGGCGCCCCGTCGCGAAAGCGCCGGAACATCTGCTGCGCCGGCGTGCGCGCCGACATCGTCTCGACCGGGCGCAGAAACTGCGTCAGATCCTTGATCGGCCGCCCGGCCTGCTGGGCAAAGAACAAATCCTTCAGGTGAATCACGCCGAGCACGTCTTCGCCATTGGTGTCGAAGTAGGGATAGCGGCTGAAACGGTTCCTTACCACGGTCTGCAGATTTTCTTCCAGCGATTTGCTGGCATGCAGGGCGATAACTTCGTTGATCGGACGCATCAGGTCAGCCACCGACAGCTGGCTGAAGTCGAGCGACTGGGCCAGGATGTGGCGTTCGTCGCGGGTGAATTTTTCGCCGGGCTGGCTGGTGCGCAAAATCAGCTTGAGTTCTTCGGTCGAATAATGCGCGTCATGCCCGCCCGAGCCGGACAGGCCCGCCAGGCGCAGCACCAGGTTGGCGCTGCCGTTGAGCAGGTAAATGGCCGGGTACATCGACCAGTAGAAGATGTACAGCGCCGGCGCGGTCCACAGGCCCACCACTTCCGGGTTGCGGATCGCCAGCGACTTCGGCGCCAGTTCGCCCACCACGATGTGCAGGAAGGAAATGACGCTGAAGGCTACCACGAACGAGACCGTGTGGATGATTTTCTCGGACTCGACGCCGATCATGCCGAATACCGGCTCAAGGATGCTGGCAAAGGCCGGCTCGCCCACCCAGCCCAGGCCGAGCGACGCTAAGGTAATACCGAGCTGGCAGGCCGACAGGTAGGCGTCCAGCTGGCCGTGGACCTTGCCCAGCAGGCGCCCGCGTACCCCCTGGCTCTTGGCGATCGCGCGTACGCGGGTTTTTCGAAGGGTGACGATGCCGAATTCGGCCGCCACGAAAAAGCCATTGAGCGCGACCAGGAACAGGGCGAGCAAGACCAGTAAGGCATTTTGCATAAAGAGTAGGGTGAGCTTTTCGCTTGGGTCAAAGGACCGGGATCGTCATTGTACCGTTCATGGCGTGCTGAACACACCTTGATGTACAGCGGAAAGGATCGCTTCGACGGCGGGATGCTTGATTTTACGCTCGTTCGAGATGGCATAGACGTGCTCGCGCACTTGCGGCACGTGTCCGGCCAGCACCGCGCCGAACTGGTCGGCCAGGTCGGTGGCCAGCGCCGCCGGCGCGAAAAACAGGCCGGCGCCGCGCCGCCCGAAGGTGTTGAGCAGGGCGTTGTCTTCGAATTCCCCCACCACGTCGGGCCGCACATTGTGTAGCTCGAACCATTCGTCGATCCGTCCGCGCAGGGCGTTATTGCGGGTGGGAAGCAGGAACGGGGCGCCGTTCAGGCTGCCCGGAAAACCTTCGGCGTAGGCGCCGGCCAGGCTTGGGGTGCCGACCACGATGGTGTCGCTCTCGAACAGCATGTGGCTGAACACGCGCAAGGTGGTGCCCGAGCGCACCGCGCGGTCGGTCAGCACCACGTCGAGCTTGTGCAGCGCCAGGTCGGCCAGCAGGGCTTCGAACTGGTCTTCGTAACACACCAGGCGCACGGGCGTGGCCAGCTTCAGGGTCGCTTCCAGCAGGCGGAAGGCGGTCAGCTTGGGCAGCGAATCCGAAATGCCGACGGTGAGCCGGGTGCGCCCGCTGTCGGCCTCGCCCAGCGCTTCCTGCAACTGTTCGCCCAGCAGGAAGATCTGGTCGGCGTAGGCCAGCGCCAGGCGCCCGGCTTCGGTCAGCTGCAGGCCGCGGCCCTGCTGCATGAAAAGCGACTTGCCGATCGATTGCTCCAGCTGGCTGAGCTGGGTGCTGATGGTCTGGATCGCCAGTCCCAGCCGCTCGGCGGCGCGCGTCACGCCGCCTTCCTTGGCCACCACCCAGAAGTAGTACAAGTGGCGAAAATTCATTCCAGTATTTTTCATGCTTCGGTTTTTCAGAAGTAATCCTCAGATTATCTCCTATTTTTAAAAGCATTGCATGAGGCTACACTGCATGCATCAACAATAACAGCTGAGGGAAATCAAGACATGAAGCATTTTAGGATTTCATTTTTAGTCACCTTCGTCTGCCTTGCGGTAGCCGGATGGTGGGGCTACACGCACCACGGCATCAGTGGCATGTTCTCGGCGCTGGGCGTGGCGGCGATCCTGGGCATCATGGAGGTGTCGCTGTCGTTCGATAACGCGGTCGTGAACGCCTCGGTGCTCAAGACCTGGGACGATTACTGGCAAAAGCTGTTCCTCGGCGTCGGCATCATCATCGCCGTGTTCGGTATGCGTTTGCTGTTCCCGCTGGTGATCGTGGCGCAAGCGGCCGACCTGGGCATCATCGAAGTGTGGAACCTGGCGCTGTCCGATCCCAAGGCCTACTCGGCGCACCTGACGGCGCACCATGCGGAAGTGGCGGCCTTCGGCGGTATGTTCCTGCTGCTGGTGTTCCTGAACTTCCTGCTCGACGATGAGAAAGAGACCCACTGGCTCGGCAGTCTGGAAGAAAAACTCGGTGCGCTGGGCAAGGTCGGATCGATCTCGGTCATGATCGCCCTGGGTACCTTGATGGCCAGCATGACGATGGTCGCCGAGGCGCAAAAGATGGTCGTGCTGATGGCCGGCTTGTGGGGTATCTTGATTTACGTCGGTGTCGATACCGTCAGCAGCCTGCTCGAAAGCAACGAAGAAGGCGCCGGCAACGTCGGCGACATGGTCAAGCGCGGTGGTATCGGCGGCTTCCTGTACCTGGAAGTGCTGGACGCATCGTTCTCCTTCGACGGCGTGATCGGCGCGTTTGCGATCACCACCGACGTCGTGATCATCATGCTGGGCCTGGCTATCGGCGCGATGTTCGTCCGCTCGATGACGGTGTTTTTGGTCAAGAAGGGCACGCTCGACGAATTCGTGTACCTGGAGCACGGCGCCCACTATGCGATCGGTATCCTGGCGCTGATCATGTTGGCAAGCATGAAGTTCCATGTGCCTGAAATCTTCACCGGCCTGATTGGCGTGGCCTTCATCGTCGCCTCGCTGTGGTCGTCGGTGCGTCACAAGAAACAGCAGCTGGCCGTCGCTGCCTAAGCCCTGCGTAATACAAAGGCGGCAAACTGAAGAACACCAGTTTGCCGCGTCGTTCCCCCGGTGTTCATTGCTTCGTTTTTATTTTTACTAACTTTTGGAGAATAAGTATGCCTATCAGCTTGCAAAAAGGCGGTAACGTCAACCTGAGTAAAGAAGCACCCGGCCTGACCAAGATGATCGTCGGCCTCGGCTGGGACACGCGCGCCACCGACGGCAGCGCCTTCGACCTGGACGGCGCGGTGTTCCTGTTGAACGCCAGCGGCAAGGTCCGTTCCGACGCTGACTTCATTTTCTACAACAACCTGAAATCGGCCGACGGCTCGATCGTCCACTCGGGCGACAACACCACCGGCGCCGGCGACGGCGACGACGAAAGCGTCACCATCGACCTGGCCAACGTGCCGGCCGATATCGACAAGGTGGTGCTGGCCGTGACGATTCACGATGCCGAGACACGCCGCCAGAACTTCGGTATGGTATCGAAAGCCTTCGTTCGCTGCGTCAACGCCGCCGGCAACGCCGAAATCGCCCGCTACGACCTGTCGGAAGACGGCTCGACGGAAGCGGCCATGATCTTCGGTGAAGTCTACCGCGCCGGCAGCGATTGGAAATTCCGCGCCATCGGCCAGGGCTTCCAGGGCGGCCTGGGCCCCCTGGCAACGAGCTACGGCGTCAACGTTTAACCTGTCTTGAGGCGGCCCGCGCAGCGCCATTCAATCGAGCGGCGCGGGCCGCCAATAAGGAGCACACATGCCAGTTTTTACCGTCACAGGCGATATCGATCCTTTCCTCCACGTGTCGATGACGCGCGGCGAAACGATTTACTGCGAATCGGGCGCGATGGTCATGATGGAGTCCGCGCTTGACCTCAAGGGCAAGATGCAGGGCGGCATCGGCAGCGCGCTGATGCGGCGCTTCGCCAACGGCGAATCGTTCTTCCAGCAGCACATCGAAGCGGTGCGCGGCGATGGCGATTGCCTGCTCTCGCCAACCCTGCCGGGCGCGATGCAGATCATCGAGGTCGGCCAGCGCCAGTACCTGCTCAGCGACGGCGCCTTTGTCGCCGCCAGCGCCAAGGTCGAACTGAAGGTGCGCACGCAAAGCCTCGGCAATGCGCTGTTCGCCGACAGCGGCGGCTTTTTCGTCACCGAGACCGGCGGCAACGGCCAGGTGGTCGTGTCCGGTTTCGGTTCGATGAACGAACTCGTGGTCGAGCAGGGCAAGGACATCACGATCGACAATTCGCACGTCGTCGCCTGGGACAGCAGCCTGCGCTACGAGCCGAGCATCACGACCGGCAACAGCGGCGGCTTTTTAGGTAACCTGATCAACAGCCAGACCAGCGGGGAGGGCATCGTGTTACGCTTCTCCGGCAATGGCAAAGTCTATATTTGTTCGCGCAACCGAGCCTCGTTCCAAGCCTGGGCGGCCGGCAGCGCGCGCTAACACCAAGGAGTCATACCATGTCAGTCAATCTGCAAAAAGGCCAGAAGATTTCTCTGGATAAAGAAGCCGGCAGCACCCTGACCCGCATCACCATGGGCCTGGGATGGGATGCCATCAAGACCAAGGGCTTGTTCGGCTTCGGCGGCAAGACCCAGTCGGTCGACCTGGACGCATCGTGCCTGTTGTTCGACGAGAGCGGCCGCAACGTCGATACGGTCTGGTTCCGCCAGCTCAAAAGCAAGGATGGCAGCATCGTGCACACGGGCGACAACCGCACCGGCGCGGGCGACGGCGACGACGAGCAGATCATGGTCGACCTGACCCAGGTTCCGGCCGGCGTCAAGTCGCTGGTGTTTACCGTGAACAGCTTCACGGGCCAGAATTTCTCGCAGGTCGAAAACGCCTACTGCCGCATCATCAACGGCGCCAACCAGCAGGAAGTGGCGCGCTTTAACCTGTCGGTGCAGGGCGAGCACACGGCCCAGATCATGGCCAAGCTGTATCGTCACGGCGGCGAGTGGAAGATGCACGCGATCGGCGAAAACGGCAGCGGCCGGACCTTCGATGAGCTGATGCCGAAGATCACGCCGCACCTGTAATTGTTTGCGCCGGCCGGGCCTCTCCTGGCCGGGCCTGCCCCGACCAGCAGCGCTCCGCACCCATCCCCGTCGCCATGCGATGCGGGTTTTTGGGGCGGGGCGCTTTTTTTTGTGCATGGATGAAGTGCCCGCTGCTAGAATCCGCGTGATCGAGCAGGCGAGGAACACCCCGCGGTGCGACACTCTTCATTGCAAAGCGTTGTATGAACCTTGACAACCCCGGCGGACCCGCCAAGCCGGACCAGCCATCCGCCATCGCGCCGCGCTGCCTGTCGATCGACCTGGAAGTGGGCGTGAAGGACGGCCTTATCCACCAGTTCGCCGCCGTGCGCGGCGACACCGGCGAGGCCCTGGTTTTCACCAAGGGCAACTTGCACGACGCGCTGGCGCGGCTCGACGACTTCGCCGACCCGGTTGCCTTCCTGCTCGGGCACAACCTGCTCGAATTCGACGCGCCGCACCTGGCCGCTTGCGCGCCGCACCTGCGCCTGCTCAAGCTGCCGATGGTCGATACCTTGCGCCTCAATCCGCTCGCCTTTCCGCGCCATCCCTACCATCATCTGGTCAAGCACTACAAGCACGGCCAGCTCCAGCGCGGCAGCCTGAACGACCCCGAGCGCGATGCCCGCCTGACCCTGCAAGTGTTTGCCGACCAGCTGGCCGCCCTGCGCGAGATGCAGGAGAGCGCGCCCGACCTGCTGCTGGCCTGGCACTGGATCACCACCAGCGGCGCGACTTTGTCGGGCCTCAATTCCCTGTTCATGATGGTGCGCCGCCAGGCGCGCCCGACCGATGTCGAGGCGATTGGCGCCATCCTGCGCCGCCTCGACGGCCAGGCCTGCGTGAGCGCGGCCCACGCCATCGCCGCCGACGCGCCCGCGCTGGGCTGGGCGCTGGGTTGGGCGCTCGCTTATGCGCTGGCCTGGCTCTCGGTGGCCGGCGGCAGCTCGGTCATGCCGCCCTGGGTGCGCCACCAGTTCCCGCAAGCGGCGCAACTGGTGCGGCGCCTGCGCGACAGCGCCTGCGCCGATCCGGCCTGCGCCTGGTGCGGCGCGCGCCACGACCCGCGCCAGGAACTGAAGCGCTGGTTCGGCTTCGACGCCTTCCGCCCCGAACCGTGCGACGCCCAGGGCCGCCCCTTGCAGGAAGCCATCGTCGACGCGGCCATGCGCGGACGGCACGTGCTCGGCATCCTCCCCACCGGCACCGGCAAGTCGCTGTGCTACCAGATTCCGGCCCTGTCGCGCTACGACAAGACCGGCGCGCTGACGGTCGTCATCTCGCCGCTGGTCGCGCTCATGGCCGACCAGGTGGCCGGGCTGGAAGCGCGCGGCATCGTCTGCGCGGTGGCGATCAACGGCCTGCTCTCGATTCCCGAACGGGCCGCCGCGCTGGACCGGGTGCGCCTGGGCGACGCCGGCATCGTCATCGTCTCGCCCGAACAGCTGCGCAGCCCCGGCGTGCGGCGCGTGCTGGAACAGCGCGAGATCGGCGCCTGGGTGCTCGACGAAGCGCACTGCATCTCGAAATGGGGCCACGACTTCCGTCCCGACTACCGCTACGTCGGCCGCTTCATCCGCGAACGCGCGCACGGGACAGGTGCGGGCGACATCGCCCCGGTGCTGTGCCTGACCGCCACCGCCAAGCCGGACGTGGTGGCCGACATGCTGGCGCACTTTCGCGACAAGGTCGGCATCGACCTGACCGTGCTCGATGGCGGCGCGCGCCGCGTCAACCTGTCGTTCTCGGTGGTGCCGACCACCCAGGCCGAAAAATTCGCGCACATTCACCAGCTGCTCGACGCCGAACTCCCCGAGGGCGTCCCCGGAGGCGCGATCGTCTACTGCGCCACCAAAAAACAGACCGAGGAAATCGCCGCCTTCCTGCGCCAGAAAGAGGTGGGCGCGGCGCATTTCCATGCCGGCCTGCGTGGGCGCGACAAGAAAGACCGCCAGCAAGCCTTCATCGCCGGCGAGCTCAAAGTCATCGTCGCCACCAACGCCTTCGGCATGGGCATCGACAAGCCGGACGTGCGCCTCGTGATCCACGCCGACATTCCCGGCTCGCTCGAAAACTACCTGCAGGAAGCCGGACGCGCCGGGCGCGATTGCGGCGCCGCCCAGTGCGTGTTGCTCTACACGGTGGAAGATGTGGAGCGCCAGTTCGCCATGTCGGCGCGTTCGCGCCTGTCGCAGCAGGATATCCAGGTGGTGCTCAAAGCGATCAAGCGCCTGGAGCGCAAAAAACACGGCGACGCCGACATCGTCGCCACCGCCGGCGAGATCCTGACCGAAGACGCCGACGGCGACTTTGCGCGCGACTCGGCCACCGACGACACGCGCGTGCGCACCGCCATCGCCTGGCTGGAAGAAGCCCGGCTGCTCACGCGCGAAGAAAACCAGGTGCAGATCTTTCCATCCTCGCTGCGCGTGGCCACGATCGAGCAAGCCCGCGACAAGCTGGCCGCCTACCCGCTGTTCCAGGATCACCGCACCGCCTTGCTGGCGCTGGTGGAGGCCCTGATCGGCGCCGACGCCGACGAAGGCATCTCCACCGACGAATTGATGAACGCATCAAGCCTGTCGGCCGAGAAGGTGCGCGCCGCGCTCTATGAGCTGGAGCAGTACAAGGTCGCCAGCAACGACACCGCGCTGACCGCCTTCGTACACGTGGCGGTGGAGATGTCGTCCAGGCGCCTGCTCGAACAAAGCTGCGCGCTCGAAGAAGCGCTGCTCGACGCCATGCGCGAGGGCGCGCCCGACCTGGCCAAGGGCGCCTCCTCGGTGCTGCACCTGCGCCACGCTTCTTCGCGCCTCAAGGACGCCGGCCTGGCCTGGGCCCAGCCCGACAAACTGCTGCGCATCGTGCGCAGCATCGCCAACGACGGCCATGGCGACGATGGCGTGGGCAGCTTCAGCGTGCGCCAGCTCGACGCCGAAAGCGTGCAGATCACCTTGCAGCGCAACTGGACGCCGATCGCCAGCACCGCCGCGCTGCGCCGCGCCGGCGCCGGCGCGCTGCTGCAGCACCTGCTCGCCAGCCTGCCGGCCAGCGCGCGCGGCAACGACCAGCTGGCCAGCACCACGCTCGGCCAGCTGCTCGCCGCTGTCGAGGGCGACCTGGAGCTGGCGGGCCGGGCCAAGTCGTGCCCCAGGCTGGTCGACCGCGGCCTGCTGTGGCTCCATGAGCAGGGCGTGATCCGCCTGAACAAAGGCATGGCGGTGTTCCGCCCCGCGATGACGATCCGCCTGGCGCCCGAACGGCGCGGCTTCTACAAGGCCGACTTCGCGCCGCTGCAGCTGCACTACAGCGAGCAGGTGGTGCAGATCCACGTGATGGCCGAATACGTGCAGCGCGGTTTGCAAAAAATGGCCGACGCGCTGCAACTGGCGATGGATTACTTCAGCATGGAGCGCGACCAGTTTCTGGCCCAATGGCTGCCCGAGCGCGACAAGGAGCTGGAGCGCCAGACCACGCCGGCCTCGTGGCGCGCGATTGTCGAGAGCCTCAATAACAGCGCCCAGCAGCGCATCGTGGCCGACGACCGCGAACGCACCAACGTGCTGGCGCTGGCCGGCCCGGGATCGGGCAAGACGCGCGTGCTGGTGCACCGCATCGCCTACCTGGTGCGGGTGCGGCGCGAGAACCCGCGCGCCATCCTGGTGCTGACCTACAACCGCCACGCCGCCGTCGAAATCCGGCGCCGCCTGGCCGCGCTGATCGGGCGCGACGCCGCCGGCGTGATCGTGCTGACCTGCCACGCGCTGGCGATGCGCCTGGCCGGCATCAGCTTCGACAAGCGCCTTGCTGCCGACGACGACCTGCTCAGGCAAGTCATCCCGCAGGCGGTGGCCCTGCTGAACGGGACGGGGCTGGCGCCGCAGGAAGCCGACGAACAGCGCGACCGCCTGCTCGGCGCCTTTCGCTGGATACTGGTGGACGAATACCAGGACATCGGGCCGGACCAGTACGCGCTCATCTCGGCGCTGGCGGGGCGCAACAGCGCCGACGAGGATGCGCGCCTGTCCCTGTTCGCCGTCGGCGACGACGACCAGAACATCTACGCTTTCAACGGCGCCTCGGTCGACTTCATCCGCCGCTTCGAACAGGACTACAGCGCCAGGGCGGCCTACCTGACCGAGAACTACCGCTCCACGCGGCACATCATCGACGCGTCCAACCTGCTGATCGAACCGGCCCGCGCGCGCATGAAAAGCGAGAACCCGATCGGCATCGACCGCGCGCGCGCCAAGCTTGACCCGGGCGGCGCGTGGCAGGCGCGCGATGCGGTCGGACGCGGCCGGGTGCAGATCATCGACGCCGGCATGGATGATGCCAGCCAGGCGCTGGCCATCATGGCCGAATTGCAGCGCCTGGCCGCGCTCGACCCGGACTGGGACTGGGCCGGCGTGGCGGTCGTCGCGCGCGAGTGGAAAACGCTGGAGCCGGTGCGCACCTACTGCATGATGAACGCCATCCCGGTGCAGCTGGCCAATGAAGAAACCGCGCAGTTCTGGCGCCTGCGCGAAACCCAGGCGCTGGTGCGCTGGCTGCGCGGTGACGACGCGGCGGCGGTCGGCAGCGCGGCGGTCGCCAGCGCGCTGGTCGGCACAGCCGCCATCGAAGCCTGGCTGGACGCCCAGCCGCCCGGCGCCTGGCTCAGTCTCCTGCGCCAGGCGGTCCAGGAATATGCCCTGGAGACGGGCGGCGCCGAACTGCCGGTGGCGCATTTCATCGAGTGGCTGGCCGAATGGGGGCGCGAAGCGCGCCGGCGCCAGGGCGGTTTGCTGCTGCTGACGGCGCACCGCGCCAAGGGGCTCGAATTCGACCATGTCGCCGTGGCCGACGGCGACTGGACGGCGCTCGGCAGCAACGACGACGCCGATGCGCCGCGCCGCCTGTATTACGTGGCCATGACGCGCGCGCGCAGCACGCTGACCCTGGCGCGCTTTGCGCCGTCGGCCAGCCGCCCGGCCAGCCTGCTCGATGAACTGCCCGACGCGCCATGCCTGCTGCGCCGCGCGAGCGTGGCGCTGGGCGCGGTGCCAGGCGCGCTGCGGCGCCGTTATGTGCAGCTCACGCTGCAAGATGTCGACATCGGCTTTGTCGGCCGGATGGCGCCGGGCGACCCGGTCCACCGCGCCATTGCCGCATTGCGCGTCGACGATCCGCTGCAGCTACGCGAAGGCAAGACCAAATGGGAACTGGTGACGGCGCACGGCGTCGTGGTGGGGCAGCTGGCCAGGTCGTTCAAGCCGCCCCGCACACTGCGCTGGAGCGCGGGCCGGGTCGCTGCCATCCTGGTACGCCAGGCCGACGACGGCGATCCGCAATTTCGCCACCTGGCCCGCTGCGCGCGGTGGGAAGTGGTGCTGCCCGAACTGGTGTTCGACATTTGACCGCGGCCGGCCGCCTGCGGGCTTGAGCTAGTGCGCGCTTTTCTGCACCAGCGCGCTGCCCACGCCATGGCGCTTGCCTTCGCTGACCGCCGTCACGGTACCGTCGGCATTGAACACGATGGCGTTGGCCGCGCCGATTTCTTCCGGCTTGGCGCGCCATTTGTAGCCGAGCTTTTCCAGGGCGAGCGCCTGCGCGCTGCCGGCAAAGCCCGGTTCCGTATCGGTGGCCGCGTCGTTGCGCTGGCTCAGGCGCGGGGCGTTGATGGCCTTGTCCATCGGCATGCCGAAGTCGACGTGGTTGACGATGGTTTGCAGCACGGTGGTGATGATGGTCGCGCCGCCCGGGCTGCCGACCGTGAAGGCCGGCTTGCCGTTTTTGAGCGCAATGGTCGGCGCCATGCTGCTGCGCGGGCGCTTGCCCGCTTCCGGCACGTTGGGGTGCGGTCCGCTGAAGTCGAAATCGGTCATTTCGTTGTTGAGCAAGAAGCCGTAGCCGGGCACCACGATGCCGCTGCCGCCCCACGATTCGATGGTGAAGGTGTAGGCGACGATATTGCCTTCCTTGTCGGACACCGTCAAATGGGTGGTGTGGGCATTGTCGGCCAACAGGCGCGCCGCCTGCGGACGCTGCGGCACGCTCGGGTCGTTCTGGAATGGATACGGATCGCCCGCCAGCACCTTGGGACCGGCGCGCTCGGCGTTCATCTGGGTACGGCGGCGCGCCGCGTATTCCTTGCTGAGCAGGCCCGCCACCGGCGCCTCGACATACTCGGGATCGGCCAGGTAGGCGTTGCGGTCGGCAAAGGCCAGCCGGCTCGCTTCCATGTACAGGTGCTCGGCGCTGGCGCGCGGCAGCGCCTTGAGGTTGTAGCCTTCGAGCAGGTTGAGCGCTTCGCCGATGGCGATGCCGCCGCTGCTCGGCAAGGGCATGCCGTACACCTCGTAGCCGCGGTAAGTGGTCTTGACCGGCTGGCGGATGCGCGCTTCGTAGTTGGCCAGGTCGGCCATGGTCAGCGCGCCGGCGCGCACGCGCACCCCTGGCGCCACCGGCGGCTTGCCCACGGCGTCGACGATGGCGCGCCCGATCGGGCCCTGGTAAAAGGCTTTCTGCCCTTGCGCACCGATCTCGCGGTAGGCCTTGGCCATGCCGGGATTCTTCAGCACGGTGCCGACCGTCAGCGGCTTGCCATCCTTTAAGTACAGGGCGCTGCTGCTGGCGAACAGCTGGAATTTTTTCTGGTTCTCGGCGCTCATGCGATGGAAGTTCTCGCTCACCGGAAAACCCTTGGTGGCCACGCCGATGGCTGGCGCGAGCACCTGCTTGAACGACATGGTGCCGTAGCGGCTCAGCGCTTCGTGCCAGCCGCGCACGGTGCCGGGCACGCCGACCGAAGCGCCGCTGGCGAGCGTGGCGTCGAAGTCGCTGTCCTTGCCGTTTTCCTGGAACACGGTGGGGGTGAAGCTGCTTGGTGCCGTTTCGCGGTGGTCGACCGTGATCACGCGCTTGTCGCGGGCCAGGTAGATCATCATGAAGCCGCCGCCGCCGATGCCGCAGCTGTAGGGGTCCGTCACGCCGAGGGTGGCGGCCGCCGCGACGGCGGCGTCGACGGCATTGCCGCCCTTGTCGAGGATCGCCATGGCCGACTGCGACGCCTGTTCGCTGATGGTGGCGACCGCGCCGCCGGTGCCGCTTGCCACCGGGGTCCTGGCATGGCCCAGGGGAACGATCAGGACAATGGTGCAGGCGAGGGCGAAGCGGCGGGCGGCGTGGTTCATGAGGACTTATCGGCTTTCGGTGGCAGGTTGGCTGATGGTCAGGCGCACCGCCGACGGCGGAGCGGGCGGCGCGTTGGTCGGGCGCGGTGGCGGCGGGGTGGTGGCCAGGGCGATGACGAGGTCGGGCCGCTGCACCGAAATGTAGGTCGGATCGGCCGGTTCCAGGTCGAACGGCTCTTGGCCGTTGGGAAAGATCAGGGTGAAGTGGTAGACGATCTTGCCGGCCGTGATGCAGAACACGTCGGGCGGGCAGCGGTTGTCGTCGGCACGCTCGAAACGCAGGACCGTATCCGGCGCCAGGGTCGTGCTGGTCTGCGGCAACAATGCCACAGTCTGGTTGTTCTTGTGGTGCATCGGCGGTTCCTTCATCGGCGCGGCGGTGCAGCCGGTAATAGCACAGGCGGCGGCGAAAGCAAATATCAGCTTGTTCATGACGGGCTCCTCAGTAGTGGGAAAGCCGATCATAGATCATATCAATTTCGCCACTGTGTGGCCGCGCAATTGACGAGCCGGCGCGCGCAGGAGTTGCCGCGCCGGCATTGCGATGGGTAAACAGAGGGCCAGCCGGGGCTGG
Organism: Telluria sp.; assembly: GCA_036386755.1. Lineage (GTDB taxonomy): Bacteria > Pseudomonadota > Gammaproteobacteria > Burkholderiales > Burkholderiaceae_D > Telluria_A. The sequence continues at coordinate 38,567 of DASVVC010000011.1, read as the reverse complement.
CCCATGGCCAATCAGGCCTGCGCGGCACTTTCCTGTGCGGCGCGCTCTTGCAAGCGGCGGCGGGTGCGGCGGGTCAGGCCGATCACGGCCAGGCCGAGCGCCAGCATGGCGTAGGTTTCCGGTTCCGGCACGGCGCTGGTATAGACGGTCAGGGTCGGGTTCAGCAGGGACAGGCCGGCCCAGGAAGCCTGGGTGTGGGCCGCGCCGTCCGGGGTTCTCCAGCTGGCCGGGGTGGCGAACACGGTCATGCTGCCGTTCAGGGAAATGGTCATCACGTCCTTGAGCGCCAGGTTGGCGGCGCTGAAGACGAAGGCGTCGTTACCATTGAGCAGCTTGACCTGGCGGTTGCCGGTGCCGCTCCAGTTGTTGGCGCCGCTGGCGAACAGGCTGACCGAACCGCGGTTGGTCGCCGTGCCGGCGCCGGCCACGCCGCCCGGCGGCACAGCCGCGTCGAGCGTGCCGGCAAACGTCGCGGAGAAGGAATAGCCGGTGATCTGGTAGCCGGAGCGCACGGCGAAGTTCATGTCGCCGGAGTAGGCGTTGCCGTCGGCATCGCTGGTCTTGGCAGCCATGCTGCTGGCAAAATCGCTGAAACGGATCGTGGTCGCGCCGCCGGCATCGGACACCAGCACGTCGGCCACGGACGAATCAGGGTTGCTGAAAGTGAAAGCTTTGGCTTCGATGACGGTTGGCGCCGCCGCTGCGGTCGCGCACGCGAACGCGGACGCGAAAGCCAGCGCGACTGCGCTCATCTGCAATTTAAGCAAGTTCATTGATCCCATTCCTTTTCATGTCATTACGTCGATGAACGCCCCACGGCGTTTTCAAGTTGCCATCATAAGCGAGGGTTTGGCGCGCTTCATAGCACAACATTGTAAGAAAGATATTGGGAGCAACAAGCGGCCGCCGGCGCGATCGCGGCGGCTTGGCGTGTACCGGGAGCTAGGCGTCCAGGCTGTCCTGCAGGCGCTTGCGGGTGCCGCGCGTGAGCACGATGACGGCCACGCCGACGGCGAGCATCACATAGGTTTCCGGTTCCGGCACCGATTGCGAGGACACGCTGGCGCGCGTGCCGGCCATGCCGAAGGCGCTGCGCGGCTGCTTGTCGAAGCTGGTGCGCACGTCCGGGTAGGCCTGGCGCATGGCCGGCATGCTCCAGGAATTGAGTTGGCTGTTGGCATACACGCTCAGGGCGCTGGCGACATCGCGCTCGTTCTCGCCCAGCACATCGCCCGGGCGCAAGTGCATGGCGCGGGTGACATCGGCCAGGCCGCGGCTGGCGCGCACGTCGGCCAGCTCGATGCCTGCGTGGTTGGCATAGCGTTTGGTGACATTGTTCAAGGCAGGGGACTCGATCAGGGCCGGAGCGGCGCCGGCCAGGCCGGGCGCCAGCAGCAGGGCGGCCAGATTTCGTGTCCATGTTGAGTATTTCATGTGCAGACTACCTATTCATGTTGAGCTGTGAAAAAGGCTGTGACGGCGCGCAGGGCAGCGCTCGGGGCCCCTATGATTGCCGCGCCCGGACACCGGCACGGTATGCATGATACGTCAAAGTCGAATTATAAATATGTAATCAAGTGTATTGACTTGTACAAGCTTGACGAATTGTACCGACAAAAAAAATGCCGCCTAGTCTACACCAGGCGGCATCGGCGCGGGGGCGCCGGACGTGCGGGGGTCTCAGATAAATGCCGAGAGCGCACCTTTCATCTTCTTCAGCGCAGCGCTTTCGATCTGGCGGATGCGCTCGGCCGAGACGCATCCGCCAGATCAAAAGCGGATGCGCTCGGCCGAGACGCCGAATTCGTCGGCCAGGGCATGCAAGGTCGCACCCGAACCGTCGTCGTTGGCCAGCCAGCGCGCTTCGACGATGCGGCGCGAACGGGCGTCGAGCTTGCCCAGCGCGGTTTCCAGGCCTTCGGACTGCAAGCGCGTGATCTGTTCGGCTTCGAGCACCTTGGTCGGCTCGGACAGGTCCGACGACAGGTAGGCGATCGGCGAGAACTTGTCGTCTTCGTCGTCGGTCGGCGCCTCGAGCGCGATGTCGCGGCCCGACAGGCGCGTTTCCATCTCGATCACTTCTTCGCGCTTGACGTCGAGCAGCTTGGCCAGCGCGTCGATCTGGGTCGGGCTCATGGCGTCCAGGCCCTGCTTGTTGCTGCGCAGGTTGAAGAACAGCTTGCGCTGCGCCTTGGTCGTGGCCACCTTGACCAGGCGCCAGTTCTTCAGGATGTACTCATGCATCTCGGCCTTGATCCAGTGCATCGCGTACGACACCAGGCGCACGCCCTGGTCCGGGTCGAAGCGCTTGACCGCTTTCATCAGGCCGATATTGCCTTCCTGGATCAGGTCGGCGTGCGGCAGGCCGTAGCCGAGGTAGCCGCGCGCGATCGACACCACCAGGCGCAGGTGCGACAGCACCAGCTCCTGCGCGGCGGCCAGGTCGTTGTTCTTTTGCAGGCGCTGGGCCAGGGAAATCTCTTCTTCGTGGGTCAGCATCGGCAGGCGGTTCACCGCCGAGATATAGGCGTCGATATTGCCCAGATTGCCGGTGAAACCGAGTCCTAAAGCACGATTGCCGGTCGGAACCAATGCGGATTGTGCGGACAACGTCATCATGTATTTCCTCGTAGAGTTCTGTGCTGCATCATCGAATGCCCGGGCCGGATGCGGGTCCGGGGCGACTGTTGCGGTCTGATGCCAGCGGTGGCTTCGGGTCTTCCCCGCCATGCAAGTCCCTATATTAGCACTCTCTGCTTAGGAGTGCCAATGCGGAGAATGTATGGCGGCGATAGCGAAATGTTATTACTTGCAGGCAACCATAAATGGAAAACTTCACTCTAGTGGAGGGATGCATTCACGCCTTGATGCGGATCAAAGCGGCGCTGCGGCGGATCGCTGTTTCCTTGCGCCGGCGCTGGCTTTGATATCAGTTTCCAGTATCGCGCAGTGCGGTGTGTGCCTCTGTACGTTCACACACGCTGGCGCATGCAGGGGCGCAGCGCTGGCTCTCGCGCCAACGAAAGGCAAATGTAAGAACTTATATTGACAGAGTGTAAAAATTTCTTTAAAACAATGACTTAGCAACATTGTTGAATGACGATCGCAGCCCCTCATGCATCCGCCGCCGGCGGCCACGATGCGCAGCTGTTGCACGCACGGCAGTGCTTCGCCAACAGGCCCTGCTCCACCCACTTGATGTGAAAGCCCTCATGTTCCTCAACTATATTAACGGCGACGAGAATAACAATACCGTGTACGGTGGCGCCGACCCCGATGTGATCTCGGGACTCGGCGGCGACGATCTGCTCGACGGCGCAGCCAATGACGACAGACTGTATGGCGGTGCAGGCAACGATACGCTGCTGGGCGGCGCCGAACGCGACCTGCTGTCCGGCGATGCCGGCAACGATGACCTCGATGGTGGCGCCGACGGCGACTACATGATCGGCGGGGACGGGGACGACAGCCTGCAAGGCGGCGCCGGCCAGGACACGCTGATCGGCGGCTTCGGCACGGACACCTTGCGCGGCGGCGACGGTGACGACACCCTCGACGGCGGCGGGAACGACGACCTGCTGCTGGGCGGTCCCGGCAAAACCACCTATGTGTTTGCGCGCAACGATGGGCGCGACATCGTCGTCCACGACCCCAGCACCTTCGGCGCGCGCCAGGACGTGGTGAAGTTCGACGCCGGGATCGGCATGTCCGACCTCTGGATCGAGCGCATCGAACGTGGCGTCATGGACGACTTGCGCATTCTGGTGCATACGGCGCGGCCCCAGGAAATCATCCTGCAGGGCTTCATGAGCGCGGACGCCGATGGTGCCGTCTCGTTGGACCTGCAAGAAATCCGCTTTGCCGACGGCGCGGTGGTCGACAACGAGGCCATTATCGCGCGCCTGCTGCGCCCGTCGGAGTGGGCCGACACCCTCTCCGGCGGCATGGGTGCCGATGTCATCGACGCCAAGGCCGGCGACGACATCGTGGCCGGCGGGGCGGGCGACGATACCATCAGCGGCGGCCGCGGAAACGACCAGTTGCGCGGCGGCGCCGGCAGCGACGTGTACCTCTTCGCCGTCGGCGACGGACGCGACACCCTGGCCGACGTGGCGGAAGCGGGCAGCGTACACGGCAACATCATCCGCTTCAACCTCAGCGTCGCCCCCGAAGATGTGCGCGTGGTGCGCAGCGGCACGCAGCTGGAGATCACTTACGGTGCCGGCGACGTCATTGTTCTCGCGGACGGCGCCGCGTTCAAGCGCATCGACTACCAGTTGGGCGGGTACCACATGCTGGACGTTGACATGAACCATGCGCCGGTCCTGCAGACGCCGCTCGCCGACCAGCGGGCGGGCCACGGCCGGGTGTTCACCCTGGAAGTACCGGCCAACACCTTCCACGACCGCGATCCGGGCACGGTGCTGGCCTTGACCCTGACCCAGGCCGATGGCGCGGCGTTGCCGGACTGGCTCAGCTTCGATCCCGCCAGCGCGACCCTGCACGGGATGGTGCCGGACGGCCTCATCGGCAGTGTCGCGCTGCTGCTCACGGCCAGCGACCAGGATGGCGCGCAGGCCAGCGACAGCCTGATCCTGACCATCGGCGTTCCCAACAATGCACCCACGGTGACCGCCGGCAGTGCCGGACTGACCACCTCCGAAGGCCGGTTTTTCGAGGTGGCCGTGCCGTCGTTTGCCGATCCCGACGCCGGCGACACGCTGGCGCTGAGCATGAGCATGAGCGCCGTCGGATGGGCGCTGCCCGTCTGGATGTCGTTCGACGGCAAGGGCACGATCCGCGGCGTGGCCGACCACTTCACCGCAGGCAGCTACCCTCTGATCGCGACGGCCACCGATGCCGGCGGCCTGTCGGTGCACAGCGCGTTCACGCTCGTCATCGATGACGTCCACCGTGCGCCCGTGCCGAGCCAGACGATCGCCCCGGTGCATGCGGCGCGCAACACGCCATTCAACTTCGCGGTGCCGGCCAGGGCCATCGTCCATCCGGACGGCGATCGGATGACGTGGAGCGCCACCGGCGAGGGCGGGGCCGCCCTGCCGCCGTGGCTGCGCTTCGATGCGCTCTCGCGCACCTTTAGCGGCGTCCCATCCCTGTCGGACGCCGGCCAGTTCACCGTGCTGCTGAGCGCCACCGACGCCGCGGGCGCAAGCGCGACCAATCCGTTTCAGATCGCGGTCTCGCCCCACCTGGCGATGCGTTTCGGCGGCACCGACGCTGCAAACGTGCTTAGCGGCGGGATGGCCGACGACACCCTTCGTGGGCTGGACGGCAACGACAGGCTGTCCGGGCTGGAGGGAGACGACGTGCTCGACGGCGGCTTGGGCAACGATACCCTGATCGGCGGAGCGGGCAACGACTACTACACGGTCGAGGCGGCCGACGTCGTGGTCGAACTGGCGAACCAGGGGCGCGACGAGATCACCAGCCTGGTCTCGATGACGATGCCGGCCTGGGTCGAGGTGCTGCGCCTGGCCGGGACGCTGCATCTGGCGGCGACCGGCAACGAGGCCGAAAACCTGCTGGTTGGCAACAGCGGCAATAATGTCTTGCGCGGCATGGGCGGCAACGACATCCTGCGGGGGGGCGCCGGACTGGATCTGCTCACTGACAGTCAGGGTAACAATCTGTTCGATGGCGGCATCGGCAACGACACCCTGGGGGGTGGCGCCGGCGCCGAGATGTTCATCGGAGGCGCTGGAAACGATGTCATCCACCCGGGCGCAGGGCGCAACACGATTGCCTTCAATCGCGGCGATGGCGCCGACGAGCTGCGCACCGATGGCGGCGCGACGGAGAATGTGATTTCCCTGGGCAGGGGCATCCCCTACGCCAGCCTGTCGCTGCGCAAGCTGGGCAACGATCTGATTCTCGATACCGGCGCCGGTGACCAGATCAGCCTGTCCCAATGGTATGCCTCGCCCGCCAGGCAGAGCGTCGCTTACTTGCAGGTCATCATCAACGAGCGGATCGAGTGGCAGGCCGGGTCGGTCAATCCGGCCACTGTCGGTCCGGTGCACCTGTTCGATTTCAAAGCCCTCGGCGCCTTGTTCGACCAGGCCCGCGCGGACGATCCGGCGCTGCTCAGCTGGTCCATGGGGCAGGCCCTGGCCGCCACCCATCTGCAAGGTCAAAGCGAGGCGGCCGCCGGCGGCAGCCTGGCCTATCAATACGGGGTCAAGGGGACCTTGGCCAATGTCGGACAGGTCGCGGCACTGACGATCATCGGCAGCAGCGACTTCGGCGATCCGAACCAAGCGTTTCTGGCGCCGCTGGCGCTGGCCGACGCAAGCGGTGTGCTCATCTGACGCCGGGCGCGCCTGGCCGGCGCGATAGCGGCGCGATGCCACCAAGGGCGGGCGTCTTGAGGCGCGTGGCTTGCCTGCGACGGATCAGCGCGAACGTAAGAAGATATATTGACACACTGCAAAAATTTCTTTAAAACAATGGCATCTCAATATTTTCGAAAGACAGCATGAATTCCATCATCATTGACGGTGACGACAATAACAACCACCTGAATGGCGGATCAGCGCCGGAAGTGATCAACGGCAAGGGCGGTAACGACTTCCTGTTCGGTGGCGACGGCAACGACACCCTCGACGGCGGCGCGGGTCAGGATCTCCTCGATGGCGGTCTGGGCGCCAATACCTACCGCTGGGGACGTGGCGCCGGGCAGGACATTATCGTGTACGGCAACCGGGCGGAGATGGGATTGAACCTGCTGCAGCTGGGCGAGGGTGTGGCCGCGTCCGATCTGCGCCTGGTGCGGCAGAACGACCATCTGGTGTTCGGCATCGCCGGCACCGACGATACCCTGACGGTCCATGGCTTTTTCGTGCAGGAAACCTCGTACACGGGCGGCATGGCGTGGAGCTACCCGATCAGCGAAATTCGCTTCGCCGACGGCACGCGCTGGGACATGCTGGCCATCCAGACCCAGCTCAAGCTGGCGGCCGCGCCGCTGGTGGTGCTCGGGGACCAGGATGACCACATGGGCGGGCCGGCGCTCGACGGCGCCGGCGGCAACGATGAACTGGTGACGGGCGGCGCAGGCCTGCTGATCGGCGGCAGCGGCAACGACACCCTGCGTGGCGGGTGGCAGGCCGACGTGCTGCTGGGCGGCAGCGGCGACGATTCCCTGTTCGGCGGCGACGGCAACGACTTTCTCGACGGTGGCGCCGGCAATGACGTGCTGGACGGCTACGGCGGCTTCGACACCTACCGCTTCGGCTACGGCGGCGGCCAGGACACCATCGCCCCGACCAGGGACGGCCAGGGCGATGCGCTGACCATCGATATGGGGCCCGCAGTGCAGGCCGGTACGCTGACCATCTTGCGCACCAGCCCGAACAATCCGGACCTGGTGCTGGAATTGCCGCTGAGCGGCGAGCGCCTGACGGTCAAGGATTATTTCATCAGCCCGCGCCAGGTCACGATCCACTTCGCCGACGGCAGCACGATGAACAAAGCGGCCATCGACATGAAGGCCTTCGGTGCCAGGCCGGTCAACATCGTGACCGGCACCGACGCTGGCGAGTCTCTGTACGGCACCAACATGAGCGACATCGTGCGCGGTGGCGGTGGCGACGACAACCTGGTCGGCGGCGACGGCGACGACTTGCTGGTCGGCGGCGACGGTAACGACGTGCTCGACGCTTTCCTGGGCAACGATGTCGTCGACGGTGGCGCCGGCAACGACCGCATCATGACCGGCGAGGGCGCCGCCGTCCTGCTGTTCGGGCGCGCCTCCGGCCACGACGACGTTTTCTTGCCGCGTGCCGGCGGTTCCGTCACGGTCGTGCTGGAAGCGGGGATCGGCGCGGCCGATGTGGCGTTTGCCCGCAGTCCGGACGGCCAGGGCCCCGATCTGCTGGTCGCTGTCGGCGGCCAGCAAGCCGGCATCCGCCTGCCTGCCTACTTCATGCCGATGGCGGCCGGTACGGCGCCCGCGTTTGCGCTGCAGTTCGCCGATGGCACGCTGTGGGACAGCACCATGATCGGCAATCTCCTGCTGACCGGCGACGAGGGCGACAACCGCCTCGACGGCAGCACGGGCAACGACCGTATCGACGGCCGTGGCGGCAACGACATGCTGCATGGCCTGGCGGGCAACGATGTGCTGCTCGGCGGCGCCGGCAGCGACGTGCTGCTCGGCGGTGAAGGCGACGACACCCTCAATGGCGGTCAGGGCAACGATTTACTCGACGACGGTCTCGGTAACAACACCTATGTGTTCGCGCGCGGCGACGGGCGCGACATGATCTTCAACAATCTCAGGTTTCCGGAAATGCGCTACCAAACCATCGCGTTCGCCGACGGCATCCGTCCCGAGGAAGTGCATCTGCAGCGCATCAACCGCGGCAGCTTTGACGACCTGGTGCTGACGGTCGACGGCGCGCCGGACCAGGAAATCACGGTCCAGGGTTACCTTTACAACGACCCGCAGTACGCCACCAACATGCAGCTCAAGGAGATCCGCTTCGCCGACGGCAGCAAGTGGGACGCGGCGGCCATTTCCCAACGCCTGGGCCAGGGTACGGTGCTGGGCGAGACGATGGTCGGCACCGAGGGCAACGATGTCCTCGACGCCATGAGCGGCGACGATGTGCTGCTCGGCAGGGGCGGCAGCGACACCCTGATCGGCGGACGCGGCAACGACCGGCTCGACGGCGGCGCCGGCGCCGATACCTATGTGTTCAACCTCGGCGACGGGCGCGACACGCTGCTCGATACCTACCAGGGCAGCGGCGTAGCGGGCAATATTATCCGTTTCGGCGCCGACATCGCGCCCAAGGACCTGCAGCTGACCCAGCGTGGCGACGAGCTCGACGTCGCCTACGGCAGCGGCGGCGACGTCATCGTGCTGGCCAACAGTCCGGTTAGCGTGCCGGCCGGCAGCGCCACGATCGGGCAGCTTCAGTTTATGGACGGCAGCACGCGCAGCATCGCCAGTTACCTCAACCATGCGCCGGTGCTGGCCAAGCCGCTGCCGGACATGACGGCGGCGCGCGGCCAGTTGTTCAAGCAGAGCCTGTGGTACACCTTTTCCGACCCGGACGCGCAAGACACGCTCAGCCTGACGGTGCGCCAGACGAATGGCCAGCCGCTGCCCGAGTGGCTGGTCTACGACGCGCGCGAAACCACCCTGCTCGGTTACGCGCCGATGAGCCCGTCAGCCGTCTACCAGTTGCGCGTGACGGCCACCGACGGCTTCGGGCTGCAAGCGTCGGACGACTTCACCTTGACCCTGGACGCGCCCAACATGGCGCCCTACGTCACAATGTCGAGCGGCGGCGCGACAGCGTACGAAAACATTTCCTTCGGTGTGCGCATGCCGACCTTCGCGGACTTCGATGTGGGCGACTCGTTCACCGTCAAGGTCGGCATGGCCGACGGCAGCGCGCTGCCGTCCTGGATGTCCTTGCGCGGCAGCGATTACCTGGCCGCCAACCCCGGTTTCGAGCACGCCGGCACTTACCAGCTGGCCGCCACGGCGACCGACAAGGGCGGCCTGTCGGTGTCGAGCAATTTCAAGATCGTGGTGAACAATGTCAACCGCGCCCCGGTGCCGACCCAGGCGATCGGAACCGTGGAAGCGGCGCAGGGCACGCCGTTCGCCTTCGTGCTGCCGGCCAAAACCTTCGTCGACCCGGATGGCGATGCTTTCGCAAACAAGATGATCATGGCCGATGGCAGTGCGTGGCCAGCCTGGCTGGCGTTCGACGCGGCCACCCGGACCCTGTCCGGCACGCCGCCGGCCGGGACCGCGCCGGTCCTGTCGCTGATGCTTAACGCCACCGACAACAGCGGCCTGGCCAGCGACATGATCTTCAAGCTCAACGTGGCGGCCGATGCGCCGCTTAACCTGAGCGGCAAGGGCGAGGCCGATGTGCTCAACGGCAAGTCGGCCGGCGACACCCTGTTCGGCATGGCCGGTAACGACCAGCTCAACGGCTTCGGCGGCAACGATGTGCTCGACGGCGGCCTGGGCACCGACCGCATGGCCGGCGGCGCCGGCGACGACCGCTACCTGGTCGATGCGAGCGGCGACGTGGTGGTCGAACTGTTCGGCGAAGGGCGCGATACGGTCGTCGCGTCGGTCAGCTACACCTTGTCGGCCCATATCGAGGCCCTGACCCTGGGCGGCACCCTGGGGCTGGCCGGCTATGGCAATGGCAACGACAACGTCCTGACCGGCAATATCGGCAACAACTTCTTGGCTGGCAACGGCGGCAACGACATCTTGCAGGGCGGCGCCGGCAACGACAGCCTGACCGACAACGGCGGCAACAACCTGTTCGACGGCGGCAGCGGCGTCGACACCTTGTCCGGCGCTGCCGGCAACGAACTGTTCATCGGCGGGGCCGGCAACGACATCATCAACCCGGGCAGCGGCATCGACATCATCGCCTTCAATCGCGGCGACGGCAGCGATGTGGTGAACCCAAGCACCGGCCTGGACAACGTGATCTCGCTGGGGCGCGGCATCGGCTACGCCGACTTGTCGTTCAAGAAAGCGGGCGCCGACCTGATCCTGGGCACCGGCGCCGGCGAGCAGATCAACCTGAAGGGCTGGTACACCGGCAACAGCCACAGCGTGGCCGCCTTGCAGATTTTCATCGAAGGCACCAGCGATTACCAGCCTGCGGCATCGGCACCGATCAACAACCAGAAGATCGCGCTGTTCAACTTCGATGCGCTGGCCACCAGGTTCGACCAGGCCTTGCTGGCCAATCCGGCGCTCACCAGCTGGAGCGTGGCGCCCGAACTGGCCGCCGTCTGGATCAAGGGCAGCGGCACAACGGCGGTTGGCGGCGACCTGGCGCAGCAGTACGCCACGGCCGGCACCCTGGCCAACGTGGCCCAGGTGCCGGCGCTGGCGATCGTCGGCAGCGCCGCTTTCGGCGACGCCGGCCAGGCGCTCGGTTCGGCGCTCAGCCTGGCTGACGGTTCCGCGTTCCTGATGTAAGCACTAAAAAGAAGGGGCCGCATGCGCGGCCCCGTTCGAGGTGACGATGGCCGCTCGATGTCGATGCGGCCATTTTTTCGCCCTAGCGCAGGCGCGCCAGGTGCCTGCGTACCGACAGCACCGCCCCGGCCAGCCCGAGCGCGGTGCTCACCGCCAGCAACAAGCCCATGAAAACAGGATTCAGCGGCGCCAGCTGGAACGCCGAGCCGTACAGGCGCGCGAATTCGCCGATGGCCGTATTGAGCGGCTGCAGCGACAAGGTCACCGCACCGAGCGCGACGGCGCCGGCGCACAAGCCCAGCAAGCCGCCGGTGTAATAGAAAGGGCGGTGGATAAAGCCGTCGGTCGCGCCGATGAGTTTACTCACGGCGATCTCGTCGCGCTGGGTCAGCACCTGCAGGCGGATCGTATTGAACACCACGGCGATAACCACCATGCCGAGCGTGACGGCCAGCAGCAGCAGGATCAGGCGCAGCACGCGCAGCAGGGCGGCCAGGCGCTTGACCCAGGCCGAATCGACCTGCACCGACTCCACGCCCGGCAGCGCGCGCAGGCGCTAGGCGATGGCGTCGACGCTGCCCGCTTCGTTCACGGTCCTGAAACTGTCGAGTTTGAGCACGTAGCCGTCCGGCAGGGGATTCTCGCCGAGGGTGACCAGCACATCGGCCAGGCCGCTCTTGCTTTTCAGGCTGTCGAGCGCCTGCTCGCGCGGCACGAACACGATGCGCGACTTGGGATCGGCCAGGATCGCGCGGATCGCCGGTTCCATCGCCTGGGCCTGCTCGCGCGTGGTCTCGGCCTTGGCGAACACGCTGATTTCGGGCTCGACCGAGAGCTGCTCGGACATCGGGCGCACATTGTCGAGCAAGGTCAATCCGGCGAACGGCAGGGTCAGCGCGATGGCGACCACGATCACATTGAACAGGAAACTGAGCGGCGACTTGCCCAGCTGGCCGAGCGCCGAGCCGATGGCGAAACTGTGTTGGCGGAACCAGCGCTTCATGTGGCGTCTCCCACCACGGCGCCATGGTCGAGCCGGATCACGCGCGCGCTGCCCTGGCGGGCGGCGTCGTACAGCACCAGTTCGTCGTGCGTGGCGATCAGGCAGGTCACGCCCACCGAATGAAACGCGCGCAGGGCGTCGAGCACCTTGTCGGCGCTGGCGCGGTCGAGGTTGGCGGTCGGTTCGTCGGCCAGGATGATCTGCGGCCGGTTGACGATGGCGCGCGCGATCGCCACGCGCTGCTGCTCGCCGCCCGACAGTTCGAGCGGGCGGGCCAGGGCGCGTCCTTCCAGCCCGACCTTGTCGAGCGCGGCGCGCGCGCGCAGTTCGGCCTCGGCTTTCGAGGCCCCGGTCACCAGCAGCGGCAGCATGGTGTTAGCCAGAATCGAGCGGTCGATCAGCAGGCGCTGCTGCTGGAAAATCAGGCCGAGATTGCGCCGCAGGTAGGGCAAGCTGGCGTTTTTCATGCGCCCGATATCCTGTCCGTTGACCAGCACGCTGCCCGAGGTGGGGCGTTCCATGGCGGCGATCATCTTGAGCAGGGTCGACTTGCCGGCGCCGGACGGGCCGGCCAGGTAGACCAGTTCCCCGCGGGCGATGTTCAGGGTTACCTCGCGCAAGGCGATGGCGTCGCCCGGATAGGTTTTGGAGACCAGCCGAAATTCGATCATGACCGCTTATCCCAGCAGCGCCTCGACGAATTCGTCGGCGCTAAATGGTTGCAGGTCTTCGATTTTTTCGCCGACCCCGATGAAATACACCGGAATCGGACGGGTGCGGGCGATCGCGGCCAGCACGCCGCCCTTGGCGGTGCCATCGAGCTTGGTGATGACCAGGCCGGTCAGTTGCAGGGCGTCGTCGAAGGCCTTGACCTGGGCCAGCGCGTTCTGGCCGGTATTGCCGTCGATAACCAGCAGCACTTCGTGCGGGGCGCCATCCATGCCCTTGCCGATCACGCGCTTGATCTTTTTCAGCTCTTCCATCAGGTGCAGCTGGGTCGGCAGGCGTCCGGCCGTGTCGACCATGACCACGTCCATCTTGCGCGCCTTGCCCGACTGGACGGCGTCGAACGCCACGGCGGCCGGGTCGCCCGACTCCTGGGCGATCACGGTGACGTTGTTGCGCTGGCCCCAGACCATCAACTGCTCGCGCGCGGCGGCGCGGAAGGTGTCGCCGGCGGCCAGCAGCACCGATTGCTCGTACTTCTGCATGTGCTTGGCGAGCTTGCCGATGGTGGTGGTCTTGCCGGCGCCGTTCACGCCGGCGATCATCATCACCAGCGGCTCGTGGCGGCCCAGTTCGAGCGGCTTGACGAGCGGGCGCAGCATGTCGGTCATGAGCACCTTGAGCGCGGCCTTGACGGCGGCGGCGTCGAGCAGCTTGTCTTCCTTGACCTTGCGGCGCAGCTCGGTGAGCAGGTAACTGGTGGCGTCCATGCCGGCGTCGGACATGAGCAGGGCCGCTTCGAGTTCCTCGTACAGGTCTTCGTCGATGCGGGCGCCCACGAACAGCAGGCTCAGGTTGCTGGACGTTTTCGACAGCCCGGCCTTCAGGCGCGCCATCCAGGAACTCTTGCTGTCGGCATCGTTGCCGAGACGTTCGGCGGTTTCGGGGATCAGCTCGGTGCCGAAGGCGGGGACGGCCGGCGCCACGAAGGTCGAGGTGCTGCCGTAGCGGCGCGCTGGCGCGGCTGTCGGAGCTGGTGTCGGCGCTGGCGCGGCGGCGGGCGGCGACGCAGGGACGGCTGCGGCTGCGGGCGTGACCGCCACGCTTGGTGCGGGCGGAGGCGGAGCGGGCGGCGGTGGCGGCGGAAGATCGGGAGCGGGCGGTTTTTTCTTAAAAAAACTAAACATGGGAATGTGTTGGAGGGCGCAGCATGCTGATGCCCGGCGGCGCCGGGCACGACGAAATCGATGCCGCGTATTTTACCAGAGCAGGGCGCGCTTTCCCCCGCCGGACTGGGCGGGGCAGTGTACTAACCGGCAACGGCCGTGTTCTGCGCCCGCCAGCGCGCCACCGCCGCATCGATGTCGTGCAGGTCGAGCACCCGGTTCGGGCCGAGCTGGCGCCGCGCCAGCGCCGCGCAGCTGCCGCCGGCCCACACCTGCACGCGCTCGCCCAGCCGGCTTTGCAGTTCGATCACATTGTCGACCGCCGCGCGCGGCGACATCACGCTCGAAAACGACAGCGCCACGATGTCGGCGTGCTGCACCCGCGCCGCTTCGACGATGTCGGCCAGCGGGGTCTGCACGCCCAGCGAGACGCAGTGCGCCCCTTCCAGCGCGAACAGCGCCTCGGCCATCAGCAGCCCTAGGCCGTGCCGTTCCTGGGGCACGGTGGTGAGCAGGATGCGCGGGACGGCGTCGATGTGGCCGGTCTGCTGGTTGGCCGAAAAGATGGCATTTCTCATCACGCTTTGCAGCATTTCGGCGAACAGGTGCTCTTCGAAGATGGCCAGGCCGCCGGCGGCCCAGGTTTCGCCCACCAGGGTGGTCAGGGGCGCCACCAGTTCCAGCACGAAGCGGCGCAAACCCAGTTGCAGCAGGGCCTGGGCCATTTTCTGGCGCAGCTCGTGCATCTGGTGCGCCTTGATCATCGCCAGGCACTGGCGCAGCACCGGGTCGTCGGCGTTGCCGGGAATCGAGCCGGTGTCGGACTTGTTGGCCATGCTGCTCAGCTCATCCGTACTCAACTGCATGATCTTGCCGGGCCGGTAGCCCATGTCCAGCAGGCGCTTGACCACGCGCAGGCGCGCCACCTGGTCGAACGGATACAGGCGCTCGCCGTTGGCGTCGCGCTGCGGCTGCGGAAAGTTGTAGCGGCGCTCCCACACGCGCAAGGTTTCCTTGGGGATGCCGGTGTCCCGCTCGACGTCGCTGATGCTGCTGAAGACGGCAGTGGTCGGTGCTTGGCTCATCGTCGCATTCATGGTTTGTTCAGGACATCGTCCAGATTGTAAGTTGAAATCATACGGATAAAACTACTTTTTGTATCAGCTTGTTTTCGCGCTGCGCCCCAAGCGCGACATGATGCCATGCCTGGTGACTTTTCTGTTTCGTAATAAATCGCGTTTCCTGAATCCAATTTTCCACCCGTAACGTATAAATCCATGAGCTAGCAGTTTGTCATGGACAAATTGTTGACATATTTCAATATTTGGCGGATTATCCGCCATGTGTCGAGTTTGTCCTAGACAAAACAAGGAAAACAGGTGGATGTGATGAAGATAGCTGTGATTGGGGCGGGAATTTCCGGTTTGTCGTGTGCCTACCGGCTTGTCCATGGCGGAGCCGAGGTGACCTTGTATGAAGCGGGCGACTACTTTGGCGGCCACAGCAACACCGTGGACGTCACCCTGGACGGCATCACGCACGGCGTGGACACGGGCTTTTTGGTGTTCAACGAGCGCACCTACCCGAACCTGATCGCCCTGTTCGCCGAGCTCGGCGTGGAAACGGCGCCGAGCGACATGTCGTTCTCGGTCAAGCTGCCGCTCGGGCAGCAAGCCGGCGCGCGCGTGCTGGAATGGGCCGGCAGCAATCTCGACACCCTGTTCGCCCAGCGCGGCAACCTGCTGCGGCCGCGTTTTTTGCGCATGGTGCGCGATATCCTGCGCTTTAACCGCCAGGCCACGGCGCTGGCCGTGGCCGACCGCATGCCGGCCATGGCGCTCGGCGAATTCCTCGACCAGCACCATTACAGCGCCCAGTTCCGCTCCTGGTACCTGCTGCCGATGGCCGCCTGCATCTGGTCGTGTCCCTCGGAGCAGATGCTGGCCTTTCCGGTGGCGACCTTCATTCGCTTCTGCCACAACCACGGCCTGCTGCAGGTGAGCGACCGGCCGCAATGGCACACCGTGCGCGGCGGCTCGCGCAATTATGTCGAGAAACTGCTGGCCGCGATTCCGCAGCGCCGCCTCGGCACGCCCGTCACCTGCGTCACGCGCAACCCGGCCGGCGGCGCGCGTTCGGTGCGGGTCGATACCGCCTTTGATACCGAGCAGTTCGACCATGTCGTCATGGCCTGCCACAGCGACCAGTCGCTGGCGCTATTGAACGACGCGCGCGACGACGAGCGCTCGGTGCTGGCGGCGGTGCGCTACCAGCCCAACCGCGCCGTGCTGCACACGGACGCGAGCTGCCTGCCGCGCAGCCGCAAGGCCTGGTCGGCCTGGAATTACCAGAGCACGGCGTCGGCCACGCCGCAGGTGTGCGTACACTACCTGCTCAACCAATTGCAGCCGCTGCCTTTCACCACGCCGGTGATCGTCTCGCTCAACCCGATCGACGAACCGAATCGCGCGCGCGTCATCAAGTCGTTCGACTACGCGCACCCGGTGTTCGACGATGCCGCCGTGGCCGCGCAAGGGCGCCTGGCCGGCTTCCAGGGCCGGCAGAACACCTGGTTCGCCGGCGCCTGGACCGGCTACGGCTTCCATGAAGATGGCCTCAAGTCGGGCCTGGCCGCCGCCGCGGCGTTGACGCGCCTGATGCAGGGCACGCAGCATGCAGCGGCCTGACCCTGTCATTGACCCGCGCGCGCAGCTGTGCTTCGGCCAGGTGCGCCACACGCGCCTGCGGCCCGTGGTCAACGCGTTCGCCTACGCCACGTATTACGTGCGCCTGCCGCTGCGCGCCATCGGCACGCAGGGCTTCGGTTGCGCCCTGTTTTCGCGCAACCGCTTCAACCTGCTGTCGTTTGCCGACGCCGACCATGGCGACGGCAAACAGCCGCTGGTCGACTGGATCGACGGCCTGCTGCATCAAGAAGGCATCCTCGACGCCGATGGCGAGGTCTGGCTGCAGACCATGCCGCGCGTGCTCGGCTTCGTATTCAATCCGGTCTCGTTCTGGTTTTGCCACCGGCGCGACGGCGCCCTGCGCGCGCTGGTGTGCGACGTGCGCAATACCTTCGGCGAACGCCATTTCTATCTGCTCGATACCGGCGCCGCCATCGCCAACGGCCAGGAACTCCACGCGCGCAAGGTGTTCCACGTCTCGCCGTTTTGCGACGTGCAGGGCGGCTACCGCTTCCGCTTCACCCATGTGCGGCGCGTCAAGGATGGCCAGGTTCATGACAGCACCCTGGCCTGCATCGACTACGACGACGCCGGCGCTGATGTCGACGGACCACTGCTGCAAACGAGCCTGTCCGGCAGCGCCGCACCGATCACCTCCCGCAGCGTCGCGCGCGCGTTCTTCGGCTTTCCGCTGATGACGTCCGGCGTGGTGGCGCGCATCCATATCCAGGCGCTGCGCCTGTGGCTGCGGCGCGTGCCCTTCTTTTCCAAACCGACTCCACCCCAACATAAGGTAACCCGATGAGCTCCCAATCCCTGCCATCGTTCGTTCCGGCCGCGCCCAGCCTGCGCGCCGCCACGCCCGCGCCGTCGTCCGCCAAGGTCATTCTCAAGCTGCTCGAAAACCTGAAACACGGCGCGCTGACATTGATCACGCCGGACGGCGCCCAACGCCACTTCGGCGACTCGTCGGTACCGGTGATCCTGGAGCTGAATAACTGGAACTGCTTTTCGGCCGCCATGCGGTCGGGCGACATCGGCTTTGCCGAAACCTATATCGACGGCGACTGGCAGACCAACAACCTGACCGCCCTGATCGCGCTGCTGGCGCGTAACCGCGCCGCCATCGAAACGCTGGTCTACGGCAGCTGGTGGGGCAGCCTGGCGTACCGCATCAAGCACCTGTTAAACCGCAACAGCAAGGCCGGCAGCCGCAAGAACATCCACGCCCACTACGACATCGGCAACGCGTTCTATCAGCTGTGGCTCGATCCGTCGATGACCTATTCGAGCGCCTTGTACACCGAAGCGACTGGGCGCGACCTGGAACAGGCGCAGCTGGCCAAGTACCGCCGCATCCTGCACCAGCTGGAAGTGTCGCCCGGCCAGAAGGTGCTGGAAATCGGCTGCGGCTGGGGAGGCTTTGCCGAACTGGCCGCGCGCGACGGCGAGGTGCACGTGACCGGACTGACCTTGTCGGAGCAGCAGCTGGCCTACGCCAGGGCGCGCATGGAAAAAGCCGGCTTGCTCGAGAAAACCGACCTGCGCCTGTGCGACTACCGCGACAGCGCCGGCCAGTACGATGCGATCGCCTCGATCGAGATGTTCGAAGCGGTCGGCGAGAGCTACTGGCCAAGCTACTTCGACTGCATCGCGCGCAGCCTCAAGCCGGGCGGGCGCGCCTGCATCCAGACCATCGTGATCGCCGACGAACTGTTCGAGCGCTATCGCAAGGGCACGGACTTCATCCAGCAGTTCATCTTCCCGGGCGGGATGCTGCCGTCGCCGTCGGCATTCGAGCGCATGGCGTTCGAACATGGCTTGATCGTGACTGGCGAACACCGCTTCGGCATCGATTACGCCGACACCCTGGTCGAATGGCGCCGCGCATTCCATGCGCGCCTGGACGAGGTGCGTGCGCAGGGGTTCGACGAGCGCTTCATCCGCACCTGGGAGTTCTACCTGTGCTACTGCGAGGCCGCGTTCCGTGAAAAGAACACCGACGTCATGCACTTCACCCTGACGAAAGCCTGAGATGCGGCGCCGCCAGCTGCTGCTGTCCGCCTTTGTGCTTGCGACCTTGCTGGCCGTCAAGCCGGCCAGCGCGGCCCCGGGCCATATCGAGGAACACCTGGCGCAGGCGCGCGTGGCCGGCAAAGGCACCTTTACGTGGTTCGCTCTGGCGATCTACGACGCCGAACTGTGGGTGGGCGAGAAGGGCTATCGTACGCAAGCTCCCGGCGACGCTCCCTTTGTCCTCGACCTGCGCTACGCGCGCAAGCTCGATGGCGTCAAGATCGCCGAGGCCAGCGCCGAGCAGATGGAAAAAATCGGCGCCGGCACGCCGCTTCAACGCGCCCACTGGCTGGCCAGGATGAAGACCATCTTCCCCGATGTGAAGGAAGGCACCCATATCAGCGGCGTGTTCCTGCCCGGCGCGGGCGCACGCTTCTACCTCGATGGCAAGGCGCTGGCGACGGTGCCCGACCAGGAATTCGCGCGCGCGTTTTTCGGCATCTGGCTCGACCCCGCCACCAGCGCGCGTTCGCTGCGCACGGCACTGCTTAAAGACGCCGCCCCGCGATGAGCCGCCTGCCGCTGGCCAAGCTGCTCTCGTACGGCCTGTTCGGGCTGCCGCTGGCGATGGTCGCGCTGCCGATCTATGTTTACCTGCCCCAGTTTTACGCCGGGCGCGCCGGCCTGTCGCTGGCGCTGATCGGCGCCGTGCTGCTGGCCGCGCGCGTGGCCGCCGCCTTCATCGACCCGCTGCTCGGCTGGTGGATCGAACGCGGGCAGGGCGCTTATGCGCGCTACGTGGCGCTGGCGCTGCCGCTGCTGCTGGCCGGTTTCGTGGCGCTGTTCCATCCGCCCGCGCTGGGGAGCCTGGCGACCATGGCCTGGTTTCTCGGCACCCTGATGCTGGTCTACCTGGGGTTCAGCATCGCCACCATCGCGCACCAGAGCTGGGGCGCGGCGCTCACCCAGGCGCCGCTCGAACGCGCGCGCGTGACAGGCGTGCGCGAAGCGTGCGGCCTGGCTGGCGTGGTGCTGGCCGCCGCGGTCACCGGCGCGGGCGGCTACGGCGCCTTGAGCCTCACCTTTGCCACCACCCTGGCCGCAGGCGGCGCGCTGCTGCTGGGGCACTCGCCGCGCCCGGTGGCCAACAGCGCGTCTGCAGCGCGGCCGGGCTGGCGCGCCATGGCCGCGCCGTTTCGCGAAGCGCCGTTCCGGTCCCTGTTCGCGGTGTTGATCGTCAACGGCATCGCCTCGTCGATTCCGGCCACGCTATTCCTGTTTTTTGCTGCCGACCGGCTCAAGCTGGGCGCCATGTCGGCCCTGTTCCTGATCCTGTACTTCGGCGCGGCCGCGTGCTCGATGCCGCTCTGGATTGGCGCCGCCGCCCGCTTCGGCGAGGCGCGCGCGTGGGCCTGCGGCATGCTGCTGGCGGCCGCCGTTTTCGTCTGGGCTTTCGGGCTGGGCGCGGGCGCGAGCATCGCCTTCGGCGTCATTTGCCTGCTCTCCGGGCTGGCGCTGGGTGCCGACCTGGCGCTGCCGCCGGCGCTGCTGGCCGGCGTGATCGCCGGCGCCGGCCACGCCGGCGGGCGCGAAGCGGCTTACTTCGGCGTGTGGAACTGGGGCGTGCAAATGACCCTGGCGCTGGCCGCCGGCATCGCCCTGCCGCTGCTGGCGTGGCTCGGCTACGTGCCCGGCGCCGGCGGCGCCACCACCGCACTGGCGGCTGCCTATGCGCTGCTGCCGTGCGCCCTCAAATTGCTGGCCGCCGCCATGTTGTGGCGCGCGCCGCTTCGTCACTGTTAATTACCAAGGACTTCCCATGACACTCTCCAAGATCTTTGCCGCCGGCGCCCTGGCGCTGGCCATCGCCGGCTGCAGCACGCCCACGCCGGAAACGTACGCCAAACAAACGCCGGCTCTCGACATCACCAAGTAC
Source organism: Telluria sp. (assembly GCA_036386755.1). Classification (GTDB taxonomy): domain Bacteria; phylum Pseudomonadota; class Gammaproteobacteria; order Burkholderiales; family Burkholderiaceae_D; genus Telluria_A. The sequence goes on along the minus strand of DASVVC010000011.1, from coordinate 18,100 downwards.
TTCAACGGCACGCTGGACGCGCACGGGATGTTCCAGGACCGTTCCGGTGAAGTCATCAAGCGCTTCGTGGTGGTGATGCGCTGCACCTGGAATGGCGACACGGGCGTACTCGATGAAGATTTCGTCTACTCGGACGGCACGCGCCAGAAGCGCATCTGGACCCTGACCCGCACCGGGCCGGGCACGTTTACGGCCACCGCGGCGGACGTCGTCGGCACTGCGCGCGGCACCGTGTCGGGCAACGCGCTGCGCTGGCAGTACGTGCTGGCGCTGCCGGTCGACGGCAAGGTGATCAACATGGACATGGACGACTGGATGTTCCTGATCGACGACAAGGTCATGTTGAACCGCACGGCGATGAGCAAGTTCGGCGTGAACCTGGGCAGCGTGACCTTGTCGTTCGCCAAACGCCCCGGCGCGGGCGCGGCGCCCCAATGAACCCGCGCATCAAGCAGTGGCGCGGACAGCGCGTGTGGATGATCGGCGCCTCGACCGGGATCGGCGAAGCGGCGGCGCACCTGTTGCTCGACCTGGGCGCGCGCGTGGCGTTTTCCGCGCGCAGCGCCGACATGCTGGAGCGGACGGTGGCGGGCCAGCCGAACGCGCTGGCGCTGCCGCTCGACGTGACCGACCGGCCCAGCGTGGACAAGGCGTGCCAGCGCATCGTGGCCGCGTGGGGCGGCGTCGACCTGGTGCTGATCGTCGCCGGCGGCTACAACGAGATGCGGGCCGACGCGATCGACCTGGCGGCGGCCAACCGGATGATCGATTTGAACCTGCGCGGCGCCTTTAATTGCCTGGACGTGGCGTTGCCGGTGCTGCTCAAGCAGGGTGCGGGCGGGATCGGCATCGTCGCCTCGGTGGCCGGTTACGGCGGCCTGCCCAAGGCGCTGGTGTACGGCCCGACCAAGGCGGCGCTGATCAACCTGTCCGAGTCGCTGTACCTCGATTTGCGCCCGTGCGGGATCGCGGTGTACCAGATCAATCCGGGCTTCGTGGACACGCCGCTCACGGCGCAGAACGATTTCAAGATGCCGGCGTTGATGAGCGCCGCCGATGCCGCGCATGCGATGGTGGACGGGATCGAGCGCGGCCACTTCCATATCCATTTTCCGAAGCGCTTCACCAACAGCATGCGCCTGGCGCGCCTGCTGCCGTACCGCCTGTATTTCTGGCTGATTCACAAGGTGACCGGCTTATGAACCGCGCCCCGGAGCTGGCACGGCTGGTGCGCTTTTACGAAGGCATCGAGCGCGCGTCGTTGCGCGAGCAGCTGGAGCGGATTTACGCGCCCGATGCGCAGTTCAAGGACCCGTTCAACGAGGTGCGCGGGGTGGAGCCGATCGTCGCCATCTTCCAGCATATGTTCGAGCAGGTCGACCAGCCGCGCTTTGTGGTGACGTCCACGCTGCTGCAGGGCGACGATGCCTTCCTGACGTGGGAGTTTTTGTTTCGTATGAAGCGCTTTTCCACGGCGCCGCAATGCATCCGCGGCGCCACGCAGATCCGCTTTGATGCGAACGGGGCTGTAATGACGCACCGCGATTATTGGGATGCCGCCGAGGAGCTTTATGAGAAGCTGCCGCTAATAGGAAGCGTGATGCGCTGGCTCAAACGAGCCGCAAATAAATAGGCTGTATGGGCTGGCCCACATATGCATCAAACCAGTTCAAGATTCGCTAGGCTTTTATCGGAAAAGGGTATAAATTATTACAAAACGATGACAGGAGGCAGTGTGAAAAGCCCAGAAAATTTCAGCTTGTTGATTTCGCCGGAGACGATTCATGTGGCGGGGTCGATGTGGATACGCAATGTCATCGGACTGGCGTTTATCGCCACGATGGCGTGTTTCTTTACGGCGCCGGTGCCCGAAGCCCCGAGTGCCTATGACCGGCCGCTGCCTTTGCCAGCCGAGCTTGGTCTCGAACTGCTGCCGCAGTCGCAGTTGCTCGGTTCTAAGTAACTACCAAATACTCCCGTTGCTACCGTCGTAGCTACATCGTCGCTCCCGCGCCAAGGCGGGAGCGACGATGGCGTTGTAACGTCTACTTGCCCGTTTTCGCTGCTTCGGCAGTCTTGCGGATGGTGTCCAAGGTGGCATTCGGCGTAATCAAATTCCCGTCGTAACGCAGCTCGATCACCGCCGGCAGCGATTGCTCGCGCGTGTGCGCCAGGGCGCGTGCCAGGGCCGGGGCAAATTCCGCCGTGGCATTGACCACTTCGCCGTGCGCGCCATACGCCTTGGCCAGTTCCGCAAAGTCCGGATTATGCAAGCTTGTTCCCGACACACGGCCCGGATAATCGCGTTCCTGGTGCATGCGGATGGTGCCGAACATGCCATTATTAAAAACAATAATAATCACGCCCGCTTTATATTGCACCGCGGTCGCCAGTTCTTGTCCGTTCATCATGAATTCGCCATCGCCGGCAAAGGTCACCACCGTGCGTGACGGATCGACGATCTTGGCCGCGATGCCCGACGGGACGCTGTACCCCATGGCGCCATTGGTCGGCGCGAGCTGGGTGCGCATGCCGCCGTAGCGGTAAAAACGGTGCGCCCACGAGGCGTAATTACCAGCGCCGTTGGTGATGATCGTATCGCGCGGCACTTGCGCCATCAATTCCTGCACCACTTGCCACAGGTCCAGCGGGGCCTTGCCATCCTTGAAAATCGGCGGCTGCTCCTGGTAGGCGGCCAGTTCGGCCCTGGCCTCGGCCACGGTGCCGCGCCAGGCCGATGCATCGACCGGCTCCATCGCGGCCAGCATGGCGCAGGCTTGCGCGGCGCCGCTGTTGATCATCAGCTCGGCCTGGTACACGCTGCCCAGTTCCTCGGCGTCCGCATGAAAATGCACCAGGCGCTGGCTTGGCACGGGCGAAGCCAGCAGGGTATAGCCGCCGGTGGTCATTTCGCCCAGGCGCGGGCCGATGGCGATGACCAGGTCGGCGTTTTTCACGCGCGCGGCCAGCTTCGGATTGATGCCGATGCCGACGTCGCCTATATAGTGAGGGTGGGCGTTGTCGAGCAGGTCCTGGAAGCGGAAGGTGCAGCCGACCGGCAGCGCATTGGCTTCGGCAAAACGCTGCAGGTCGGCGCAGGCCTGGGCATTCCAGCTGGCGCCGCCGAGCAGCACCACCGGGCGTGTCGCGCCGGCCAGCATCTCGCGCAGGGTGGCGATCTGGGCGGCGGAGGGCGACGCCTGCACCGGCTGGTAGCGGCGGGTGTCGGCCACGCTGGCGGTGTCGATCAGCATGTCTTCCGGCAGCGCCAGCACCACCGGGCCCGGACGGCCGCTGGTGGCGACCTGGAAGGCGCGCGCGATGTATTCGGGAATGCGGTCGGCGCGGTCGATCTGGGTCACCCACTTGGCCATCTGGCCGTACATGCGGCGGTAGTCGATCTCCTGGAACGCTTCGCGGTCGATAAAATCGTTGCCGACCTGGCCGATGAACAGGATCATCGGGGTCGAGTCCTGGTAGGCCGTGTGCACGCCGATCGAGGCATTGGTGGCGCCCGGGCCGCGCGTGACGAAGCAGATGCCGGGTTTGCCGGTCAGCTTGCCGTAGGCTTCGGCCATGAACGCGGCGCCGCCTTCCTGGCGGTTGATGATGAAGCGGATGCTGGAATCGTGCAGGGCGTCGAGCACATCGAGGTAGCTTTCGCCGGGAACCCCGAAGGCGGTATCGACGCCGTGAATGTTGAGCGCATCGACCAGAATCTGGCCGCCACTGCGGGAAGGGTGCGTCATGGAGTCTCTGCCTGGATGGTTGAGTATGCGCCATTCTATGCGAGGCGATTCTGGCAAGCTTTTGAAATTACGACATTAAATATCAGAATTACTATCCACAGCGGACGGCGCGCGACATTGTTCTGCCTCAAACCCGCACCCAATGGCAGGGCTAAGGTGGATGGCTTGACCGATCCACCAGCCGCTTTCCATGGAATTGTTGATCATCCTCGTCCTGATCCTGCTCAACGGCGTGTTTGCCATGTCCGAGCTGGCGCTGGTGTCGGCCAAGCGCGTGCGGCTCGAAAAAATGGCCGCCGACGGGCGCGGCGGCGCGCGCACCGCGATGCGGCTGGCCGACGATCCGAGCGGCTTCCTTTCCACGGTCCAGGTCGGCATTACCATGATTTCGATTTTCAACGGCGCGTTCGGCGAAGCGTCGCTGACCGAGCGCCTGGCGCCGCACCTGGCCGCGGTGCCGGTGCTGGCGCCCTATGCGCGCCAGGTTGCGCTGGCGCTGGTGGTGGCCGGCATTACGCTAGCGTCGATCCTGCTCGGCGAACTGGTCCCCAAGCGCATCGCAATGCAGTATCCGGAGGCGGTGGCGGCGGTCATTGCGCCGCCGCTGCAGGCGCTTTCGCGCGGCTTGGCGCCGTTCGTGCGCCTGCTGTCGGCCTTGAGCGACCTGATCATGCGCGTGCTGGGCATGGGCCGCCCGCCCGACAGCGCCCCCACCGCCGACGAGATCAGCGGCATGCTGCGCGAGGGCGTTGACGCGGGCGTGCTCGACAAGACCGAATCGGACATCGCCGCGCGCGCCCTGCGCCTGGACGACCAGCGCCTCGATGCGCTGATGACGCCGCGCGCCGCGCTGCAGCTGATCGACCTCGACGGCGAGCGCGGTGCGAACCTGGCGCGCATCGCGGCCAGTCCGTTCAGCCGCTTTCCGGTGGTGCGCGGCGACGCCTCGCATGTGCTGGGCGTGGTCGACGCGGGCGAGCTGTTCGCCCAGGCCATCGGGCAGGGCGCGCTCGAGGCCATCGATATCGGCGCGGCCATGCGTCCGCCGCTGCTGGTGCCGGAGACGGTCAGCGCGCGCGGCCTGCTGGAACAGTTGCGCCATCAGCAGGCCGAGCTGGCGCTGGTGGTCGACGAGCATGGCGAGCTCAAGGGCATGGTGACCCTGGTCGACCTGATGGCGGCCCTGATCGGCGCGGTGCCCGGCGACGAGCCGCGCGAGCCGGACGCGGTGCGGCGCGACGACGGCAGCTGGCTGCTCGATGGCGCCATGCCCCTGGCACGCCTGCGCGAGGTGCTCGGGATCGGGCAGGCGCTGCCCGGCGAAGCGAGCGGGGCCTATCAAACCCTGGCCGGTTTCGTGCTGGAGCAGCTCGGGCATGTGCCGGCCGCGTCCGACCGCTTTGTGTGGGAACGCTATCGTTTCGAGGTGGTGGATATGGACAGGCACCGGATCGACCGGGTGCTGGCGACGAAGTTGGAGCAGGCAGGCGGCGCGGCGCCGGCCGGCGCGGGCTGATGTGCTGCTGTCCTGACGCGGCCCCAGTGCGGCGCGCGGGGAAGATGCTGCCGTCGACGCCGCAGCCGGGGGCGGGCTGCGGCGCGAGGCAGGACGTGCCTGGATTACCTGACGCTGAGCTTGCCGGCACCCGCATTGCGCAGGACCGATTCGCGCACTTTGGCGGTGTCGAGCACGACCGGGGTGTACGGCAGGGTCCAGCCGATCGCGGTGCTGAACTTGCAGCTCGCGCCGCCCAGGCCCAGTGCCGCGCCGTTCAGCAGCGAACCGCTGTCGACGATGGCGCCGGTCTTGCTCGACGAGCCCGAGGCCTCGACCACGTCGCCGCATTCCTTGGCGCCGATGATATCGAAGGCATTGTTCTGCGACACGATCTTGGCCTTGTAGCCGACGCCGATGCTGTAGTGGTGCGCGTACAGCTTGGCGTTGCGGTCGCCCTCATAGTAATTGTTGTACACGTGAACTTTGCCGAAACGCACGCGTGGGGCCCGGCTGGTCACCTGCTTGTAGTGGTTGCCGTGGAAGGTCACGGTCAGGTGGCCGTCGTCGGCGGTGGTGCTGTCGGACGAGCCGACCAGGGTATTTTTCTCGTGCAGTTCAAACACGTTGTTCGACACGGTCACGTAGTCGGCGCCGTTTTTGACGTCGAGTGCGCCATCGTGGCACTGCTTGAGTTTGCCGTTTTCTTGCGGGAACTGGTCATCGGTACGCGGCGCATCGGTGAAGGTATTGTGGTCGATCCAGACGTGGGTCGACTTGTCGACATTCAGGCCGTCGTATTCGGAGTTCCAGTTGCCGCTGCTGCCGTCCGTCGGGTCCCATTTCGGCGCGATATCGCACGGGTTGGCGATGGTCAGGTTGCGCACGATGACGTTGTCGACGCCCTTGATCATGATGCGGCCGTTGACGACGCGCGCATCGCTGCCCACGCCGATCACGGTGGTGTTCGACGGGATCGAAATCAGGCTGCGCGCGGCCTGGTCGCTGGCGCTCTTGAACGCGCCGCCGTTGTCGCTCGACGCCATGTCGATGGTGCCGTAGACCTTGATCTGCGCCGGTTTGCCGGCCTGGGCCTTGAGCGCCGTCAGCAACTGCGACGGCGAGCTGACCAGGTAGATGGCGTTCGATGCCGCCGCCGCGCCGCCGCGGGTGCCGCTGCCATGGCTGGCCCAGCCGGTTGCCGGCGCCGCTTGCGTGACCGGATCGGTGCCCGCCGGCGGCGTCGTTGGTGGCGTTGTCGGCGGGGTGGTCGGTGGCGTCGTTGGTGGTGTGGTCGGCGGGGTAGTCGGTGGCGTGGTGCCGCCGTCGAGCGGGCCTACCGCGCATTTCTTGTCGACGCCAGGATACGGATCGCTGCCGAAGGTGGCGGCGCTGCAGGCCGCTTTGCCGCTGAGCGACTTGACCACCCATTTGTTCTTGATGCCGAACGATACCTGGCGCTTGGCGCTACCGACGTCGCAGGTGCCGCCCTGGGCGGCGCATTTCGAAAAACCCTCGGGCCAGTCGGCGGCGTGGGCGGCGGAGCTGGCGAACAGGGCAGTGCTGATCAGTGCGGCGAGGGGCAACAGTTTCATGAAGTTTCCTTTTTAATAATTATCGATATTCTAATAGTTTGTATGTGCGTTGGGTAACGCAGCTGCAATCACTTTTTTTGTTATATTGATATCGAAATCGGTATCGCTGTCGGGGCAAGGTGTGGAAACTTGGTGGCGTGTGCCGTGGCGCGGTACAATGGAGGTGTGAAGCAGGCCAGACAGTCGCTGGCTGGCGCGTAATGCGTCGGCGGGAGGAAGGTCCGGACTCCATAGAGCAGGGTGACGGTTAATGGCCGTCCGCTGAAAGCCGACCGGTGCAAGCCGGGGAGTATAAGGCGAGGAATAGGGCCACAGAGACGAGCGTATTAAGTTACGGTGAAACGCGGTAACCTCCACCTGGAGCAATCCCAAATAGGCACGCGTTGAGGCGGCTCGCGGAGCGTGCGGGTAGGGAGCTTGAGCGCAGGAGTAATTCTGCGCCTAGAGGAATGGCTGTCATAGCGATTGCCCGCAAGGGTCGTCGCCGTAACAAAATCCGGCCTATCGGCCTGCTTCACACTGAATATCCGGCGCGCAATGCGCCACGCACGGCCCCTTCTACGCGCCCGGCCAGCGCATCCCCCCGCCACTTTTTCCTCCGCTTGGCCCGCCGGGGAGCATGCTGCAGGCCAGCCGGCAGCAACCCTCAGCCCTCCAGCGTGTTCTTCAAATTCATGCACTACGCATATCCATGGTGCAATATCGCTACAATTGCAGGGAAAATATTGACAGGAATTTACAATTTACGTAAAAGAAATGTTTATTTCTATTAATGGACAATTCTGATCATGGCATCCATCATCCGCGGCACCGAGAACCTCAATTATCTGCAGGGCAGCTCCGAGAACGATTATCTGTACGGCATGGGCGGCAACGACAGCCTGGCGGGTAGCCCGGGCAACGATACGCTGGTCGGCGGAGCCGGTAACGATACCCTCGTCGGCGGTGCCGGGGACGACACGTATTTCTTCAGCCGTGGCGACGGCAAGGACCTGATCAGCCGGGAAGCGAGCCTGGTCCCCGAACGTAACGTGCTGCGCCTGGGCGACAATATCAGCCCCGCCGATATCGTGCTGTCCAGGACCGGAAACGATGGGTTGACGCTGTCGCTGCGCGCCAGCGACGACAGCATCACGATCGAGGGATACTTCAGTCCGGGCGTGGATGGATCGAGCGGGCAGACGCGTTGGAGCGCGGTGAGCGATATCCGCTTTGCCGACGGGAGCGGCTGGGACCGCACGGCCGTGTTCGGTAAGCTCAATCCCGTGAAGACCCTGTTCCCCGGCGCCGACTACTTCCAGGGCGTCAATCTGGACGGTGGCGCAGGCAACGACATGCTGAGCGCAGCCTACGCCGACAGCCAGCTGGCCGGAGGCGAAGGGAACGATACCTTGCAAGGCGGCGACGGCAACGACCTGCTGGTCGGCGGCGCCGGCGACGACCGGCTGGCGGGCGGAGCGGGCGTGAACACCTACCGTTTCAACGGCGACTGGGGGCACGACACGCTCGCGCCGGTCATGTATGGAACCCGCATGGACGTGATCGAGCTGCCCGGCTTGCTGTCCGCGGCGCTGCGCTTCCAGCGCTCCGGCGACGGCAAGGACCTGCTCATCGGCGTCAAGGATGGCACGCAGAGCATCGCCGTGGCCAACTACTTCAGCTCGCCCGATATCGCTGCGCACTTGCGGTTCGTGCTGGCCGACGGCAGCAACCTGGGTGTGGAGCAAGTATGGCACGACATGGGCAATCTCAACGGCCTGCAACTGACCGGCACCGACGCCGACGACCAGTTGACTGGCGCGGCAGCGAACGATCTGCTCATCGGCGGCAAGGGCAACGATACGCTCAACGGCGGCAGCGGCAACGATATCCTGGTCGGCGGCGAAGGCGCGGATTTTTTGTTTGATACCGAAGGCAACAACCTGTTCGACGCCGGTGCGGGCGACGCCAGGTTGCGCGGCGGATCGGGCGTGAACCTGTACAAGTTCGGCCGCGCCGCAGGGACGTACACGCTCGATCCCGGCCTGCAGGGCGTCCACATCGTGCTGCTCGACGACGACGTGCGCCCGGCCGATGTCAGCGTTGTCGCGTACCGCAACGAGTCGCTGCGCTTTGCCATCAACGGCAGCGCCGCGCTGCTGCAGCTGCCCCCGCTGCGCGACAGTGATGTCGAGCCCGGAACGCGCGTGCGGGTACAGCTGCGCTTTGCCGACGGCACCTTCTGGAGCGAGGACGACATCCTCAACCAGGCGCACCGCGGCGACGCGCGCGACAATGTGATCCGGGGCAGCCAGGGGCTCGACGTCCTGCAGGGACTCGATGGCAACGATACCCTCGATGGCTACCGCGGCGATGACACTGTGTACGGTGGCAACGGCGATGACAGCCTGGACGGCGGCGACGGCAACGACGTCCTGCTGGGCGGCGCCGGGCGCGACCAGCTCTTCGGCGGCGAGGGCAATGACTACTTGCAAGGGCAGGACGGCAACGACAGGCTGCTCGGCGGTATCGGCAACGATACCTTGCGCGGCGGGGCAGGCGACGACGACCTGTGGGAGAGCGACGGCAGCAACACCTTCGTGTTTGCCGCCGGCGACGGCAACGACGTGCTGCATGTTAGCCAGGGCCAGGCAAACCAGAACAATGCGATCGTCTTCGAGGGCGGGATCAAGCCGCAGGATGTATGGGTCAGCCTGGTCGGTACCGAAGACCGTGGCAGCCACCTGGTCCTCGAGTCGGGAACCGACCGCGTCACCGTGCTCAATTACGATAGTGCTTACTCCCGCTATCCGGTCGTGAACGAGATTCGTTTTGCCGATGGCACGGTATGGAACAAGGATGCCATTGTCGTCCGCTCGCTGATCGGCAATGCAAGCGACAACCTGCTCAACGGCGGGAATGGCAACGATGTCCTCGAAGGTAAAGGCGGCAACGATACCCTGTTGGGAGGGGAGGGCAACGACACCTTGGCCGGCGGGCCGGGCATGGATGTCCTCAATGGCGGCAACGACGATGCCAATACCTACCTCCTGGGGCGGGGCGATGGCCAGGATGTCATCCCGACCTGGAGCGCGGGCAGCGTGATCCGGTTCGGCGAAGGCATCGGTGCCGCCGATCTGCGCGGCACCGCCGCGCCTGGTTCCACACTGCGCCTGGACTACGGGACCGACTCGGTGGTCATCGGCCAGAACGTGCGCGGCGAGCCGCAGTACGTCCTCGAGCACAGTTACGTGGAGTTTGCCGACAGGACGCGGGTACCGCTGTCGTCCTTCATCAACCACGCACCGGTGCTGCTGTATACCCCGGCGCCGCAAGTGGCGCAAGAAGGGCAGCCGTTCAGCGTCGTTTTGCCTGTTGGTATGTTTGCCGACCCGGACCGCAACGATAGCGGCGTCATGAGCGTGACCGGGCTGCCGGCATGGCTGGGGTTCGATCCGGCCAGCCGCACCCTGTTCGGCGTGCCGGCGCAGATGGACGCCGGCAGCGTGCCCCTGAGCGTGACCTGGACCGATAAAGGCGGCCTGCGCGCCAGCACCACCATGGCGCTGAACGTCTTGCCGGCCGCCAGCGTGACGCTGTACGGCGGCGCGGAGGCGGACATCCTGGCCGGCAAATCGAATCATGACGACTTGCATGGCCTGGCCGGCGACGATCAGTTGTACGGCATGGCCGGCAACGACCGCCTCGATGGCGGCGCCGGCAACGACACCCTGGCCGGCGGCAGCGGCAACGACAGCTACCTCGTCGATGCGTTCGATGTCGTGCTCGAAGACGCCGCGGCCGGATTGGACCAGGTGACGTCCCCGGACAGCCTGGCCCTGGCCGACAACGTCGAGATGCTGACCCTGTCCGGCACGGCGCCGGTCGACGGCAGCGGCAATGCGCTGGACAACCTGCTCAAGGGCAATGCCGGCGCCAACCTGCTGCAAGGCGGCGAAGGCAGCGACCTGCTGCAGGGCGGCGACGGCAACGACCGGCTGGTGGATACGTCCGGCAGTGCCAGCCTGCTCGATGGCGGGACCGGCGACGACCAGCTGCAGGGCGGCGACGGCAACGACATGTTCATCGGCGGCGCGGGCGCCGACCTGATCGTCACCGGCAGCGGCGCCGACCTGATCGTCTTCAACCGCGGCGACGGCATCGATACCGTGGCAGGGACGCCCGGCGCCGGCACTACCCTGTCGCTGGGCGGTGGCATCGTCTACGCCGACCTGCTGCTGAGCAAGTCTGGCCACGACCTGATCCTGACGACCGGCGCCACGGATCAGCTCATCTTCAAGAACTGGTATGGAGCGCCGGGCAACGCCAGCGTCGGAACTTTGCAGGTCGTCACCGCTGCCACGTGGGACTACCATCCCGGCGCGCTCAGTGCGATCAACGACAACAAGGTCGAGCAATTCGACTTCAGCGCCATCGTGGCGCGCTTCGACGATGCCGTCGCCGGCGGCGCGAGCGCCTGGAGCGCCTGGACCACGCTGGAGCAATTCGTGCGCGGCGGCAGCGACACGGCGGCCATCGGCGCCGACCTGGCGTATCAGTACGCGCTCAACGGTAACCTGGCCAATGTCGGGATGACGCCTGCCCTTGCCATCATCGGCAGCAGCGGTTTCGGCAGCGCAGCGCAGGACTTGTCGCCTGACGCCAGTTTGAGCGACGGTTCGCCACTGCTGTATTAACGACGCCGGCATCGACCGCCAATCCCCCGGCTTCATGCCGCGTGGGAGTGGCTTCTTGCGCCATGCCCGTCCGGCACCGGCTGCCGGGCCGGACGCGGCACCCGGCCGGTGGCGTTTGGCGAAACCCGCCGCTGCGGAATGCTCTACCAAGGCGACAAAAATTGACGTTAGTCAATCGGTTCTATAAAAGTGACTTTCTTTCAAGGGAACGGGGAAAGCACCTGTTCCTTTCATTTACTTCGGCCGGTCCTGGCTGGAGTTTGTTTTTCTCTTGTTTTTCTTATTAACGGATAGGTCCATGGCCCTGCAACGCAACAACGATTTTCCCATCCTGCTCATCGGTGACGATGCAGCGGAGCTTTTCTCCGGCCTCGGCAATACGGACCAACTATATGGCAACGGCGGCGACGATACCTTGCTTGGCGGTGAAGGCAACGACAGGCTCTATGGCGGCGCCGACAACGACCGGCTGCAGGGCGACGGCGGCGACGATACCCTGGACGGCGGCGAAGGCAACGATGTGCTGCACGGCGGCAGCGGCAATGACACTTTCACCGATACGCTCGGCAACAATACCTATCTGTTCGCGCGCGGCGATGGACGCGACCTGATCGCGGGCGGCCCACGCCAGGCCGGCGCCGCCAATGTCATCGAGTTCGCGGCCGGTATCGCGCCGCAGGATGTTTCGCTGGCCATCGTTCCGAACGCCGCCTCGGGCAACGCCGACCTCGTCGTCACCATCGGCAGCGAGCGCATCACCGTGGCGTCCTGGCTGGGCGACGCCATCGCAACGGCGCCACTGAGCGGCATTCGCTTTGCCGACGGCACCGTCTGGAGCGCCGACGGGTTCCTCGGGCACTTGCTGATCGGGGACGCCGGCGATAACCTTCTGAAAGGCACCACGAGCGACGATGTCCTGGAAGGCAAGGCCGGTAACGACACCCTGGAGGGCGCCGGCGGCAACGATACGCTGTCGGGCGGCGACGGCAACGACGATCTCCACGGCGGCAGCGGCCGCAACGTGCTCGATGGCGGGCGCGGCGACGATATCCTGCGCGATACGGCGGGCGCGAATACGATTTTTGTGTTCAACAAGGGCGATGGCGCGGATCGGATTGCCGACCTTGGGCCCAATGCGGTGATCAAATTCGGGCCCGGCATCCATGCCAGCGATATCATGCAGGTCAACGGCAGCGCGTCGATGCGTTTTGTCTATGCGAACAGCAACGGGGTGGAAGATTCCTTCGTGGCGCAGGTGCGTGACGGCGACAGCAATGGCGTGCCGGCGTACGTCAAGCTTGAGTTCGCCGACAGGACGTCCCGGACGCTGGACAGTTTCATCCAGCATGCTCCGGAAGCGAACAGGACCGTGTTCAGCTTCGCCTTGCAGGAAGGCGATCTGGCTGGGATGCAATTTGCCGACTACGTTTTCTACGATAGCGATGCCCGCGATGTGCTGCACTACGCCATGCAGCCGGTCCAGGGCGGCGCGTTGCCGGCCTGGGTCAGCGTCGATGCCGACACCGGCGCCATGACGATGACGCCCGGATACCGGGATGCCGGCGACGCCATCTTCAGCGTGACCGCGACCGATACGTCGGGCCAGTCGGCCAGTGTCGACGTCACGCTGCACGTATCGGACCTGCCGGTCGCCCCGGTGGCCGGCGTGCCCATGGCCGAGCAGACGGCCGAGGAACAGCGTCCCTTCAGCCTGGTCCTGCCGTCCGACCTGTTCGTCGACGAGGACGACGATGGCGCCGGCGTCATGACGGTCGGCGCGCTGCCGGACTGGCTGGGCTTCGACGCGCTCACCCGCACCCTGAGCGGCACCCCGGCCTTGCCGAGCGCCGGCCCGCTGGCCATCGACGTCACCTGGACCGACAGCGCCGGCGCCAGCGCCACCACCAGCTTCAGCCTGAACGTAGCGGCGGCCGGCAGCATCGCCCTGCGCGGCACGGCCCAGGCCGACGTCCTGCACGGGAAGTCGAATGACGATCACTTGTCCGGCCTGGGCGGCAACGACCAGTTGTACGGCCATCTGGGCAACGATGTCCTCGACGGCGGCGCCGGCAAGGATACGCTCGTTGGCGGCCCCGGCAACGACAGCTACCTTGTCGACGCGCAGGATAGCGTGATCGAAGAAGCCGATGCGGGCCTGGACCAGGTCAGCAGCGCAGCCTCGCTGACCCTGCCCGCGCACGTCGAGATCCTGACCTTGACCGGCAGCGCTTCGGTCGACGGGCGCGGCAACGGGCTCGACAACCTGATCAAGGGCAACGGCGGTGCCAACCAGTTGCAGGGGGAGGATGGGGTCGACCTGCTGCAGGGCGGGGCGGGCAACGATATCCTGAGCGACACGGCCGGCCGCGCCAACCTGTTCGATGGCGGCGCCGGCAATGACCGCTTGAGCGGCGGCGACGGCAACGAGCTGTTTTTCGGCGGCAAGGGCGCGGACAGCATCGCCACCGGCACGGGCGCCGACCTGATCGTGTTCAACCGCGGCAACGGAATGGACACGGTTGGCGCCTCCCGGGGCGGCGATAATATCCTGTCGCTTGGCGGCGGCATCGCCTACGCCGACCTGGCGTTGCGCAAGTCGGGCGGCGACCTGATCCTGTCGGCGGGTGCGGGCGACCAGATCACCTTCAAGGGCTGGTACGCGGCGCCGGGCAATGCCAGCCTCGCCGTGTTGCAGATGGTGACGGCAGCGTCGGCCGACTACGTTCCCGGCTCGAGCAGCCCGATCCACGATAACAAGATCGAGACCTTCGATTTTACCGCCTTGATCGCCCATTTCGACCAGGCCCGGCCTGCTTCGGGGGGCACCTGGCGCATGGGGGCGACCCTGGAGCAGTTCACGATCGGCGGCAGCGACACGGCGGCCATCGGCGGCGACCTGGCTTATCAATACGGGCTCAACGGCAACCTGGCGAACCTCGCCGCGGGGCCGGCGATCGCCCTCGTGGGAATGGCCCTGGGCGGCACGTTCCAGGACTTTTTGCCTGCCGGTAGCCTGAACGACGGCTCGCCGTTGCTGTACTAAGTCAACAGCGTCCGAGCGCAGGAGCCATCCCCGGCAGCATGCGGAGTTGGCTTTTTTATGGTGCTCCGTTTTCCTCGACGATCCGGCTCGGTTGGATTTGACGCTATCGTGAGGCGTGGAGGCAGGAAAACAAACTGGTTGCGGCTGCCAATACCATCTGCTGTAGATAGCGCTACGACTGGGAAGAAAATTGACCTGAGACAATTATTTATATAAAAGACACATTTATCTTAAAGAACTGGAAATGTGATGATATCGGCTCAAGGCAATAATGCACTTTCCCATGATGCACATGGGTATTACCTGGAAAATTCATTCAGCGGATCTGGTGGTGTCGTTTTATATGGCACCGATCAGAACGATACCTTGAACGGCGGCAGCGGCGACGATACGCTCAGTGGTGGCCCGGGTAACGATACGTTGAAAGGGCTGGACGGCAGTGATTACTTGTCTGGAGGCGATGGTAATGACTACCTTGATGGCGGAATTGGGCAGAACATCCTTTATGGTGGGCCGGGCGATGACGTTCTCGTCAGCTTGGACGTGTGGTCGAGCGTTTATTTGCTTAATAGAGGCGATGGCATTGACCGGATCATTGATCCACCAGCTGGGAGTATATTTGTATTCGGACCCGGCATTACGGCCAGCGATATTGCCCCAATCAAGGCGAGTGACGTCATGCGTTTTAGCTACGGAGCTAACGGCGCAGTTTCCGATGCTTTCGTCATTGAGGGCAATTTTAATGGACATTCAAGTGGGTACGGAAGCCAGCTTGTCTTTGCGGATCAAACCATGGTAGGTCTGCAAGACCTGATCACGTATGCTCCCGGGGTAATGATGCCCCTCTACGTACTCGATACAACGGAAAGTGCCGGAGTGGGCTTGCCTCTTGGCCATAATTTTTTTGATCCTGACGAAGAAGATGTTCTTCGCTACGAATTGCACATGAAGGATGGCAGCCCGGTTCCTGCCTGGATCAGCGTACTTCACACTGACTTATTCTTGGTGGAACCGTCGTATTACGACGCCGGTACATATCGGCTGATCGTTACCGCCATCGACCCCAGGGGAGAGACCGTCAGCGCTGATTACCTCATCAACGTTGGCGAAGTATATACAGCCCCGCAGCCTAGCGTACCGATGCAGGAGCAGCAAGTTGAGGCAGAACTTCCTTTCAGCATCGTCTTACCCTCCACTTTATTCACCGACCAAGACGACGACGGAGCCGGATTAATGAGCATCGACGCGCTGCCATGGTGGATCAGCTTTGATGCGGCCACCCGGACCTTGAATGGCGTCGCATCGTGGCCTGAGGTGCAAGCAGTACCCATCAACGTCACGTTTACCGATAGCGCCGGTGCAACTGCCAGCAGCAGCTTCTTGCTGACAATCTCGGAACCGGCAAGGACCGAGCAATCTGGCACGGCGGGCCCTGATATCGTTATCGGCTGGCCGAAGAGAGACCTTTTGTATGGCCTGGATGGTGACGATCAGTTATTTGGAATGGCTCACGATGATTACCTGTACGGTGGAAACGGCAACGATACTCTCGACGGAGGCGCTGGCTACGACTCCATGTCGGGAGGCGACGGAAACGACAGCTATGTTGTCGATGCCATGGACTATATTGTTGAAAGTGGCGGCGAAGGATTGGATAGGGTATTTGCCGCACACAGCTATACCATGGGAGCGAACCTCGAAGTATTGATCCTCACTGGCCGCGCACCTCTGTATGGTTATGGCAACGACTCGAATAATTTGGTACAGGGAAATGCTGGCTCCAATGCGTTGGTCAGCGGTCTCGGTATTGATCTGCTCCAGGGCGGAGCCGGCAACGACACGCTTTCGGGTGACAGCTATGGTAGCTGGCTGCTCGATGCTGGGTCAGGCGATGATTTCCTGCAAGGAGGCGCAGGGAACCAGATGCTCATTGGCGGTACCGGTGCCGACATTCTCTTCCCAGGTGGCGTTGCCGAGGTTATCGCCTTCAATCGTGGCGACGGTCGCGACACGGTATTGACCGGAGATTACTATACGAACGCCGTTCTCTCGCTCGGCGGCGGCATCACGTACGCCGATCTGGTGCTGCGCAAGTCCGGCAGCGACCTGGTGCTGTCGTCCGGGGCCACCGACCGGATCACGCTCAAGGGCTGGTACGCGTCCCCGGACCATGCCAGCGTCGCCATCTTGCAAGTGGTGACGGCGGCCTCATGGGACTACAACCCCCAAGCGCTGAGCCCGATCAACGACAACAAGGTCGAGCAATTCGATTTCAAGGCACTGGTGGCGCGTTTCGACGAGGTGCGCGCCAGCGGTGCGACCGCCTGGAGCGTATGGACGACGCTGGAGCAATTCCACCTCGGCGGCAGCGATACGGCGGCCCTCGGCGGCGACCTCGCGTACCAGTATGCGCTCAACGGCAAGCTGTCGAATATCGGCATGACCCCAGCCATCGGCATCATCGGCAGCCCCGAATTCGGCAGCACGGCGCAGTCCTTTCTCGACCCTGCCACCCTGAACGACGGCTCGCCGCTGCTCTTCTAATCCACGCTTTTACGCGCGGCGCTGGCCCGGCCGCGCGCTTCCTATCACACTCCTTCGTGCATGCCGGACAAATCACTCATCCGTTGCGTAAAAGTAAGCAGATGTAATTATTTTAAGTCTTGTTGTGTCTCGCAAACCCATGTGTATAGATGAGGTTGAACATTCACTGTCTTGCCTAAGTATCTAATTATGCGACATATTTTGCTTTGAAGATCCTTCAAGGTAATGCGCTAAGTCCTTGACTTCATTAACAAAATTCCCTTTTAGCACGATTGAAAGCGCTTGACCGTCCAGATGGCTTCATCTAAAGTGGGCAACTGTGTGAAAAAGTGTAGTTTTGTGGGATGCAATCCGTGCTCCTGGCGCCAAAACACCGACTTCATAATAACTTTTCCAAGTAGGTAACTCGTGTTTCAAGGCGCGTCCGCAATCAATCTCGATGCGAAAGGCAGGATGTCCATTCCCGCCAAGCATCGCGACGCACTCGCAGTCCAGTGCGAAGGCCGCCTCACGCTTACCCGCCACCCGCATGGGTGCCTGCTGTTTTTCCCACGTCCGGTGTGGGAATCGCACCGCGAGCAGATTGCCGCCTGGCCGATGTCGGCCCGCGCGTGGCAGCGTATTTTCCTCGGCAACGCTTGCGATGTCGAGCTCGATTCGGCCGGCCGCATCCTGATCGCGCCCGAGCTGCGCAGCGCCGTCGGCCTCACCCGCGAGGTCATGCTGCTCGGCATGGGTAGCCATTTCGAAATTTGGGATGCCGCCAAGCTGGCCGAGGACGAGCAAGCCGCCGTCGCCGGTGGCATGCCCGATGTCTTATCTAATTTTTCTTTCTAGGGCGCACCGATGATGAACGTGGTAGCGGTGCCTGAATTTCAGCACCGGACGGTGCTGCTGGACGAAGCGGTTGACGCGCTCGACCTCGCCGGCGTGCGTGCCGATGGTATTTATATAGACGGCACCTTCGGTCGCGGCGGACACAGCCGTCTGATCCTGTC
>DASVVC010000010.1:0-126596 GCA_036386755.1 Telluria sp. | reverse complement strand
GCGCCAGGTCGTCCCGCGACAGCGCCAGGCCGCGCACCACCGGCAGCCGGCCCTGGTCGAGGTGGTCGCAGTACTCGTCCAGCGTCTTGGCGTTCTGGCTGTAGGTCGCGCCGATCCGCCCGATCGCCGACACGCCCAGGCTGATCAGGTCGCAGTCGGGCTGGGTGCTGTAGCCCTGGAAGTTGCGGTGCAGCCGGCCCTGGCGCTGGGCCACGGCCAGGTCGTCGTCCGGCTTGGCGAAATGGTCCATGCCGATGTACACGTACCCGGCCTGCTCCAGCTTGCGGATCGACAGGCCGAGCATGTCGAGCCGCTCGTCGGCGCTCGGCATGTCCGCCTCGTTGATGCGGCGCTGCGGCTTGAACAGATGCGGCATGTGCGCATAGTTATAGATGGCGATGCGGTCCGGGTCGGCCTTGATTACCTTGTCGATGGTTTGCGCCATCGTAAAGACGCTCTGCTTGGGCAGGCCGTAAATGAGGTCGATGCTCACCGAGCGAAAGCCCGCTTCGCGCGCGGCGTCGATGATGGCCTGGGTTTCGGCCTCGGGCTGGATGCGGTTGACCGCCGCCTGCACCGCCGGATCGTAATCCTGCACGCCCAGGCTGACGCGGTTGAAGCCCTGGCGGCGCAAACTGAGCACACGCTCGCGCGAGACCGTGCGCGGGTCGATTTCGATCGAGTATTCGCCGGTGCCGTCCGGGGCGAACTGGAACCAGCGGCGCAGGTGGTCCATCAGTTCTTCCATCTGCGCGTCGGTGAAGTAGGTCGGCGTACCGCCGCCCAGGTGCAGCTGCTCGACCTGGTTCATGCCGGCGAACAGCCTGCCCTGCATCTCGATTTCGCGTTTCAGGTAGCCCAGGTAGGTGACCGCCTTGTCGTGGTTCTTGGTGACGATCTTGTTGCAGGCGCAGTAGTAGCACACCGATTCGCAGAACGGGATGTGCAGGTACAGCGACAGCGGCTTGACCGAGCCCCGCGTGCGCAGCCCGGCCACCGCTTGCAGGTAGTCGCGGTAGCCGAACGACTCGCTGAAGCGGTCGGCGGTCGGGTACGAGGTGTAGCGCGGACCGTTCTGGCTCAACTTGCGGATCAGGTCCGCATCGAAATCGATCGGACGCGGACTGGCGATGGGGATAACGTTGTGCAGCATGGTGGACTCCTAAACGATGGGACCGAGTGTAGGGATCAGGGCTCGCGAAATCCTTGACCTGCATCAAAAACGGCCGAGTCGGCCTGTGCTGGGCGATTTGTCCGCGTGGGCCGCGCCGTCCGCACCCGGCTCTCGCCACCAAACTTGAACACCGAGATCGCCTGCGCCAGGTGCACGGCCTGTTCGGCCACGCTGGCTGCGGCGGTGGCCGATTCCTCGACCAGGGCGGCGTTCTGCTGGGTGATCTGGTCCAGGTGCGCGACCGCTTCGTTCACCTGCGCGATGCCGCTTTTCTGCTCCATGCTGGCGCGCTTGATGTCGCCCATGATGGCGGTGGCGCGCTGCACCGATTCGACCACGCCGGCCATGGTGCCGCCGGCTTCCTCGACCAGGCGGTCGCCGTTCCTGACCTTGGCGACCGAATCCTCGATCAGGTGCTTGATGTCGCTGGCGGCGGCCGCCGAGCGCTGGGCCAGCGCGCGCACTTCCCCGGCCACCACCGCAAAGCCGCGTCCCTGTTCGCCCGCGCGCGCCGCTTCCACGGCGGCGTTCAGCGCCAGGATGTTGGTCTGGAAGGCGATTCCGTTAATCAGGCTGATGATATCGACAATCTTGGCAGCCGAATCGCTGATCTGGCCCATCGTCGCACCCACCTGGGCCACCGCCTGCCCGCCCTTGCCGGCAATCGACGACGCCGACAGCACCAACTGGTCGGCCTGCAGTGCGCGCTCGGCGTTGTCGCCCACGGTCACCGCGAACTGCTCCATGCTGGCAGCCGTTTCTTCCAGGCTGGACGCCTGCGACTCGGTGCGCGCGGCCAGGTCGGCGTTGCCGACCGCGATCTCGCGCGTGGCCGTCTCGATCGAGGCCACGTTGCTGCGCACGTCGCCGATGATGGCGCGCAGGTTGACCGTCACCTGGCGCAGGCCGCGCAGCAGCTGGCCCATGTCGTCGGTGCGCTCGGCGGCAACCAGGTACGACAAGTCGCCGCCGGCCAATGCCTGCACCGCTTCGGCCAGCTGCCGCATCGGCGCCACGATGGCGCGGGCAAGCGCGACCCAGCCACCCAGCGCCAGCAGCGCGCCGAACGCACCCAGGCCGGCCAGCGTGGCGCTGCCCGATACGGCGCCGAGAACGGCCATCAACGCGGCCAGGCTGCCCATCAGGATGCCGATCCGTACGCCGATCGGCAAATGCAGGGCGGCGCGCAGGCGCGTGGCCACGCCGGTGCGCACCGCGCCGCCGTCCACGATCGCCAGGCCATCGGCGCGGCCCTCCTTGAAGCGCCGGTATAACTCGCCGGCGGCCTTGACCTGTTCGCGCGTCGGGCGCGTGCGCACCGACATGTAGCCGACCGCCTCGCCGTTTTCCTTGACCGGGGTGACGTTCGCCACCACCCAGTAAAAGTCGCCGTTCTTGCGCCGGTTCTTGACCAGGCCAGTCCAGGGACGGCCCGCTTTCATGCTGCGCCACAGGTCCGCAAACGCTTCGGCCGGCATGTCGGGATGGCGCACCAGGTTGTGCGGCTTGCCGATCAATTCCTCCTCGGTGAAGCCGCTGACCTCGACGAAGGAGGCGTTGACGTAGGTGATTTTGCCCTTGATGTCCGTCTTGGACACGATGGACTGGCCTTCGCGAAGCTCGTATTCGATACCTGTAACCGGCAGATTGTTACGCACGGAGATACTCCTTTTGCCCTAGAGCATTAATTTGACAGGACGAGTCTAGGGAGCTTGGAGTCTGAAATCCTTGATATGCATCAAAAATGGCCGGGCGGCCGAAGCGTTGCCCGGCAGTGGAAAATACGGGGGGCATAGCTTTTCGCAACGCTTTTGTCAGTCGTGATGGCAGTTTGAAAGCCGAAAGTATTTACAACGTAGATTTACAACGCAGGCGCGTGCGGCGCCCATCGACTCATGCCGACAAGATCAGCCGCATGTGCACCGAGCCGTCTTCCGCCGCCTTGCTGACCTCGAACCCGAGTTTGCGCGCCAGCTTGGTGATGCGGGTGTTTTGCGGCAGCGCCTCGCCGACGATTTCACGCGTGCCGCGGCTGCGGCAGTAGGCGATCAGCTTTTCCATCAGCAGCTGCCCCAATCCATGCCCTTTCAGGTCGGAGCGCACCGTCACCGCGAATTCGGCGGCGATGTTGTCCGGGTCGCACACCACGCGCGCCACGCCCAGCGTTTCGTTCACGCCGTCCGGTCCCGGGCGGGTGGCAATAAAAGCCATCTCCCGGTCGTAGTCGATCTGGGTAAAGCGGGCCAGCTGCGAGGCATTGAGTTCGCGCACGCGCACGAACATGCGGTAGCGCACATCGTCGTCGGTGAGCGCGTTGAACAGCGCCACGTGGGCCGCGCCGTCTTCGGGCTGGATGGGGCGCAGCAGCAACGATTGCCCGTTCCAGTCGATCCGTTCTTCCAGCTCGCGCGGATAGGGGCGGATCGCCAGCCGGTCCAGGGTGCTGGCCGAATGGTCGGCGATCGCCACCCGCATGCGCGCGTCCAGCGCCAGGGCGCCGTCGCTGTCGACCAGCAGCGGGTTGATGTCGAGCTCCACCAGTTCGGGCAGGTCGGCCACCATGTGCGAAATGCGCATCAGGGTGGCAATGATGGCGTCCATGTTGGCGGGCGGCCGGTTGCGGTAGCCGGCCAGCAGCTTGGCCACGCGCGTGCGCGAGATCAGGTCGCGCGCCAGCACCACGTTCAGCGGCGGCAGCGCCACCGCATGGTCGGCCGTCACTTCCACGGCGATGCCGCCCTGGCCGAACAGGATCACCGGCCCGAACACCGGGTCGGTGGCCACGCCGATGATCAGTTCATGCGCCTCGGGGCGGCGCGCCATCTGCTGCACCGAAAAGCCTTCCAGGCGCGCCTCGGGCTGCAGCTCGGCCAGGCGCTTGTTCATGCGCAGGGCCACGGCGCGCACCGCATCCGCGTCTTCCAGGTCGAGCGCCACGCCGCCCATGTCGCTCTTGTGCGTGATGTCGGGCGAGACGATCTTGAGCGCGACCGGAAAGCCGATCGCCTCGGCCGCCGCCACCGCGTCGTCCACCGACGTCGTGCTGCGCGTTTCCACCACCGCCACGCCGTAGGCGGCCAGCACCGACTTCGTTTCCGGCTCGCTGAGCAGGTTGCGGCCCTGCGCCAGCACCTTGCGCACCAGCGCGCGCGCCGCTTGCGGGTCGATGGCGCCATCGTCGCTGGTGGCCGGGGGCACCTGCATCAGCAAGTTCTGGTTGCGCCGGTACTGCACGATCTGCAGGTAGGCGCTGGCCGCTTCCTCGGGCGTGCCGAAGCTGGGGATGCCCGCTTCGGTAAAGATCGCGCGTGCCTCGGCCACTGCGTCGCCGCCCAGCCAGCAGGCCAGGATATTGCGCGACGATGCCCTCGCGATCGGCGCGATCGCGCGCGCGATGTCCGCGCTCGGCACGATCGCGGTGGGCGCATGGATGAAGAGGATGGCGTCGGCCTGCGGGTCTTTCAGCAGAATGTTCAGCGCGTCGACATAGCGCTGGACCGGCGCGTCGCCGATGATGTCGACCGGATTGGCGTGCGACCAGGTGGCCGGCAGCACGGCGTCCAGGCGGCTCACGGTGTCGGGCGCGAGCTGCGCCATGCTGCCTTTGCCGCACACCACGGCGTCGGTCGCCATCACGCCCGGGCCGCCGCCGTTGGTCATGATCACCAGGCGCTCGCCGAACAGCGGGCGCGCGTGCGCCAGGGTGGCCACGGCGGCGAACAGGTCTTCGGTACTGAGCACGCGCAGCATGCCGGCGCGGCGGATGGCGGCGTCGTACACATCGTCCGAGCCGGTCAGGGCGCCCGTGTGCGACGCGGCCGCCCTGGCCCCTTCGGCCATCCTGCCCGCCTTGAGCACCAGGGTCGGCTTGCTGCGCGCGGCGGCGCGCGCGGCCGACATGAACTTGCGCGCGTGGCGTACGTCTTCCATGTACAGCAAAATGGCGCTGGTCTCGGGGTCGCTGGCCAGGTAGTCGAGCAGGTCGCCGAAATCGATGTCGGCGCCCTCGCCCAGCGAAATGAACTTGGAAAAGCCGATCCCGCGCGACTTGGCCCAATCGAGCACGCCGGTCACCAGCGCGCCCGACTGCGACACGAAGGCGATCCTGCCCGGCAGCGCCCCGGTGTGCGCGAAGCTGGCGTTCAGCCCAATGCCGGGCACCAGGAGGCCCACGCAGTTCGGTCCGAGAAGACGCAAGACGTAGGGCTTGGCGGCGTCGAGCGCGGCCTGGCGCAGGGTGCGCCCCTGGGCGTCGTGCATGCCAGACAGGCCCGCGGTCAGGATGATGGCCGCGCGCGTGCCCGCTTCGCCGAGCTGGCGCACGATGCCCGGCACCGTGGCCGGCGGGGTGCAGATGATCGCCAGGTCGGGCGCGGCCGGCAGGCTTGATACGCGCGAGTACACGCGCAGCCCGGACAAGGTGTCGTACTTGGGGTTGACCGGATAGATCGCGCCGGTAAAGCCGCCCTCGATGACGTTGCGCAGCACGGTCGCGCCCACGCTGTTCGGCCGTGCGGAGGCGCCGATGATGGCGACCGACTTCGGCGCGAACAAGTGCTGCAGGTTCCTGACGCTCATGATGATCCCTTTTGATTGAGCCTGACGATGGGCGCACAGCGTAGACGGCGCCACTGCCCCCTCGCTTGATGTGCATCAAATTTAACAAAACAAAGGTTTGCGCGTGCCGAACACTGCTGGACGCGCGCCGTGGCAGCGCCTACGCTGGGGTGTTCACACCCACAGGAGCCGCCATGCCGTACAAGACCATCCTCGTCCACGTCGATCATGCGCGCCATGCGGAAGCGCGCCTGCGCGCAGCGGCCGGCGTGGCGGCCGTCTGCAACGCCCACCTGGTCGGCGCGGCCATGAGCGGGTTGTCGCGCTACGTCTACCAGGACGGCGCCAGCGACCTGCTGCAAACGGTGCTGTCGACCCACATGGACGAACTGATGCGGCGCGCGAATGTTTCGCTCGACGCTTTCGAGCGCATCGCCGCCGGCGCCACCGTGCGCTCGTTCGAGCGGCGCCTGGTGGACGACGAACCCGGCGCCGCGCTGGCGCTGCAGGCGCGCTATGCCGACCTGGTGGTGCTGAGCCAGTCCGACCCCGACGATCCGGTCGCGCGCATGACCCCCGGCCTGCCCGAATACGTCATGCTGGCCAGCGCACGCCCGGTGCTGGTGCTGCCCCATGCCGGCCACTTTCCCGTCATCGGCAGCGAAGTGCTGGTGGCCTGGGACGCCAGCACGGCCGCCACGCGCGCGCTGGCCAATGCGCTGCCGCTGCTCAAGCGCGCGCACCGCGTGACGGTGGCGGTGTTCAATCCCGACGACGCGCACGGCCAGCAGCCGGGCGCGGACATCGCCCTGTACCTGGCGCGCCACGGCATCAACGCGGACGTTTCGGCGCAGCAGACCAGCATCGACATCGGCGAAGCGCTGCTCTCGCTGGCGGCCGATGTCGACGCCAACCTGATCGTGATGGGCTGCTATGGCCACGCGCGCCTGCGCGAACTGCTGCTGGGCGGCGTGACGGCCACCATCCTCACATCGATGACGGCGCCGGTGCTGATGTCGCACTAGCCCCATCGTGCTGCGCCAGCCACGCGCGCCCCGCCTCCACCGCCGCATCGAGTTCGCGCGCGGCCTGCAGGAACAGGGCCGCGGTGTCGCCGCCCGGCTCGCCCTTGAGCGACTGTTCGAGTTCGAGCGAGGCGGCGGCGAAACGCTTGGCGCCGACGCTGCCGATCCCGCCGCGTAGCGTGTGCAGCACCCTGGCCGCTTCGGCGTCGCGCCCGGCATCCCAATGCACGCGCGCCTGGTCGAACTGCTGGTGGCCTTCGCCCACCACCCGGCGCACCAGGTTGGCCACGGCCGCCAGGTGCTCCGGATTGCCCTTGGCGATGTCGATCAGGGGACCGAGCCGCAATACCGGCAGCGCCGCGGGCGCGTGCACCGGCGTGGGAGCGGGAACCGGCAGCGGCGCGGCCGGCGTGCGCACCCGGCCCAGGCCCGGCAAGTGGCGCGCGATGATCGATAACATCTCGTCGACGTCGATCGGCTTGGCGATGACGTCGTTCATGCCGGCGTCGGCGCAGGCGCGCCGCTCGGACTCGGTCACGCCAGCCGTCAGCGCCAGCACCGGCAAGGTCAGGCGCAAACCGGCGCGGATGCGGCGCGCGGCGGCGTAGCCGTCCATTACCGGCATCTGGATATCCATCAGCACCAGGTCGTAGGCGCCCGGGTTGGCCGCCAGCCGCGCCAGCGCCAGCTGGCCGTTGCCGACGATGTCGAGACGCGCGCCGACGCTTTCCAGTATGCCGCGCGCGACCACCTGGTTCAGGTCATTGTCTTCGGCCAGCAGCAAGCGCGCGCCGTCGAGGCGCACGGCATCAGGCCCGCCCTGCCCACCCGGCACCCCAGGCGGCGCACGCAGCGCCGCCTGGGCGTTCTGCACCAGCACTTCATGCACGGTGTCGAACAGGCTCGAACCGGTCACCGGTTTACTGAGGATGGCGTCGGCCTGGCTGGCTGCGCTGCTGTCCATCAGCTTACCGCGCCCGTAGGCGTTGACCATCAATGCGATGGGCAGGCGCGCCGTCGGCGTGCGTTCGCGCAGCGCGCGCATGGTCGCCGCGCCATCCATGTCGGGCATCTGCCAGTCCAGCAGCACCACGTCGTAGTGACGCTGTGTGCTGGCGGCGCGCGCCATCATCTCGAGCGCTTCGGCGCTCGATGCGGCCACCTCGGCTTCCCAGCGCCAGCCGGCGATGGTCTTGGACAGGTACTCGCGGCTGGTGGCGTTGTCGTCCACCACCAGCAGGCGCAGGGTGCCCAGCGCGGGCTCGGGGGCGGCATCGCCCTCGCCATCCGCGTTCGAGGCCACCAGCAGCGGCAGGCAGACCACGAACTGGCTGCCGCGCCCGGGCGCGCTGTCAAGTTCGATCGTCCCTCCCATCATCTCGGCCAGGTGCTTGGAGATGGTCAGTCCCAGGCCGGTGCCGCCGAAGCGGCGCGTGGTCGACGAGTCGCCCTGGGTAAAGGGCGAAAACAGGCGCGCCTGCTGCGCATGGTCCATGCCGATGCCGGTGTCGCGCACCCGGATGCGCAGGGTCAGGCGCTCGCCTTCGCGCGCGGCCACGTCGACCAGCACGCTCACTTCGCCCTGCTCGGTGAACTTGATGGCGTTGCCGGCCAGGTTGACCAGCACCTGCTGCAGGCGCAGGGCGTCGCCGACCAGCGCGCGCGGCACGTCCGGCTCGACCCCGATGGCCAGGTCGAGGTCCTTGTCGCCGGCCGACACGCTCATGATGTCGGCCACCGCGGCGAGCACGTGACCCAAGTCGAAGCGCGCTTCGGCCAGTTCCATGCGCCCGCCCTCGATCTTGGAAAAGTCGAGGATGTCGTTCATGATGCCCATCAGCGACTGGCCCGAACTCCGGATCATGTCGAGGTATTTGCGCTGTTCGGTTTTCAGGTCGGTGTGCCCGAGCAGGTACGTCATGCCCAGCACCGCGTTCATCGGGGTGCGCAGTTCGTGGCTCATGTTGGCCACGAACTCGCCCTTGGCGCG
Organism: Telluria sp.; assembly: GCA_036386755.1. Classification (GTDB taxonomy): domain Bacteria; phylum Pseudomonadota; class Gammaproteobacteria; order Burkholderiales; family Burkholderiaceae_D; genus Telluria_A. The sequence goes on along the minus strand of DASVVC010000010.1, from coordinate 117,850 downwards.
GTTGGCCGCCTGGGCGCGGTCGCGTTCCAGTTCCAGTTCGGTGGCGCGCGCGGCGATGTCGCCGGCCAGGCGGCGCCGCTCGCTGATGTCGCGCACAAAGGCGTTGGCCACGAAGCCGTCGCCGTTATGGAAGGCGGCCACCGACATCTCGATCGGGATCTCGCGCCCGTCGCGGTGCAGCGCGGTCACTTCGAGCCGGTTGTTGATGACCGGGCCGGTGCCGCTGCTGGTAAAACGGGCAAAGCCCACTTCGTGGGCCTCGCGCTGGGCCGGCGGAATGATCAGCTCCGACAGGCGGCGCCCGATGGCCTCGGCCGCGCTCCAGCCGAAGGTGCGTTCGGCTTCGGTGTTCCAGTCGGTGATGCAGCCGTCCACGCCGAGCGCGATGAAGGCGTCGTTCGAATTTTCCAGGATGACGCGAATGCGTCTTTGCTCGCGCACCAGCTGGGCCAGCAGCGGGCGCACCTGGATCAGCAGCAGCGAGGCGCCCAGTCCGATCAGCGCCACCAGGATGATCACGAGCGTGTTGGCCTTCTCGCGCAGCGGCTGGTAGACGGTGTCGAGGTTGTTCTTGACGACCACGCCCAGGCCGAAGGCGCGGATCGGCGTATAGGCGGCGAACACGGCCACGCCGCGCAGGTCGCGCGTGACGGCCACTCCGGTGCGCCCCAGCAGCGCTTCGTTGATCGGCAGGTTGACCTGGCCGTCGGGCTTGAACATGGGAATGCGGAAAGTGCTCGGATAAAAACGGGTGGGCGCGCACAAGGCATCCTTGCCGTCCCGGCTGCACAGCAGCACGTCCGACGAAGGACTGTTGGCGCGGATATCGGCCAGCACGCGGTCGATGATCGGCAGTTGCTGCTCCGCCAGCATGCGTCCGATCACGCGCTCGCCGTCGCGGATCTCGTTCTCGCTGGCCAGCAGGTAGCGCCCGCGCCACAGCAAGCGCGCACGCTGGCCGCTGGTGACGAGCGGCTGGACGGTGCCGGGCGCCGGTACGCCGGCCGCCGGTGCGCCGGCCGCCGGTACGCCGGCCGCCACCTCCACGAACACGCCGCTCGACGCCAGCACGGTCCCATCAAGGCTTTCGAAACGCAGCGCGCTCACCCCCGCGAGCGTGAAGCTGCCGGCCGCCTGCAGCAAGGCGGCGCGGGTGGCGGCGTCGCCCTTGCCTGCGGCGAGAAGCGCCACCGGCCCCTTGATCGAAGGCCGGCTGGCGATGGTGCGCGGGAACCACAAGCTCGTTTCCAGCGAATTGCCGAGCATGGCCGCGCTGCTGACGGCCGACAGGCGCATATTGTCGGCGATCGAGGCTTCGTAGCTGTCGCGCATGGCGGCAAAGCCGGCCGCGCCGGCGGAGACGGCCACCAGGGCGACCACCGCAATGGCGCGCGCGGTGATGCGTTTTTCATTGTCGGGAACCCCGGCGCGCACGGTGACGCTATTGCGCAGCGACCATAAACCCAGGCCCAGCACGCTCATGCCGACCGCGGTCGGGGTCACCATCACGTTGTAGGCGGCCAGCCGGTACAGCACTTCGAGCTTGAGGAAGTAGCCGGCCAGGGCCGCCAGGCCGATCCCGGTCACGCCGGCGACGCAACAGGTCAGCAGGCCCGTCAGGCGCGCGCCGCGCCGTGGCAGGCGGATCAGGCGCAGGGCGATGCCGGCCAGCAGGAAGCCGAGGCAGGTATTGGGCGCCATGCGCCCCGGATGCGGGGTGCTGGCGGTGGGGGCGGTCGGCACGCGCACGAAATCGATGCCGAGGCTCACGCCGCCGATGTGTTCGACCAGCACCAGCGCCGGCAGCAGCAGCAGCAGCAGCGAACAGGCTTGCCACAGCGGCGCGTGCCAGGCCGCGCCGCGCGCACGCGGCAGGGCCAGGCAGCAGCATACGCCGGCGGCGATGAATAGCACCGGACTGTTGATGCCCATCTGGGCCGAACCGGGAATGAGGGTCGCGATCGCGGTGCTGTTGAAAATCCAGCGTATGGCGACCAGCGTGCCGAGCAGGCCGATGAACAGGCCGGCGCTTTGTTCGGCCGAGAAGGCGGATTTTTTCATGGAATAGCCAGGGTTCGGACCGGATAAAGATTACCACATGCAAATGCGCGCAGGCATCCGGCAAGATCGTTGTATTCCAGCCACGGCTATTGATGAGATCGTAGCGCTGCGCTTGCGTGTTGGCCTGCTGCCTGACGGCGGCGCGCTAAGCGGTTAAACTAATGCCTATGAACAATTCTAGAAAAGTCGCCGGCGTGGCCGGCCTCGTCAGCATGGTATGGGTCGGGGTGACCGCGGCCATCGCCGCCAACCAGCGCCGCCTGGTCTTCAACCCGACCATCAAGCGCGAAGTGGACAATCCGCGCTCAAGCGGCCACCGCACGCGCGCCATCGTGCTGCGCGCACGCGACGGCACCAAGCTGTCCGGCTGGCTGATGACGCCGCAGATTCCGGGGCCGCATCCGGCCGTGGTGTATTTCGGCGGGCGCTCGGAAGAAGTGTCGTGGGTGGTGCGCGACGCCGGCAAGCTGTTTCCCGGCATGGCCGTGCTGGCCGTGAACTACCGTGGCTACGGCAATTCGCATGGCGAACCGGCCGAAGCGCACATGGTCGAAGACGGCCGCCTGCTGTTCGACTGGCTGGCCGAACGCCCTCACGTCGACCCGCAGCGGGTGGCGGTGGTCGGGCGCAGCCTCGGTTCCGGGGTCGCGGTGCAGGTGGCGCTGGAGCGTCCCGTGCATTCGCTGGTCCTGATCACGCCCTACGATTCGATCCTAGCCATCGCCAAGCGCAAGTTCCGCGCGGTGCCGGTGGAATATGTGCTGCGGCACCGTTTCGAGTCGGTCAAGTACGCCTCGGCGCTGACCGCGCCCACCTACGTGCTGCGCGCCGCGTTCGACGATATCGTGCCGCATTCGCACACCGACCTGCTGGTCGCCAAGCTGGGCAAGCTGCACCTGGACGAAACTGTGCCCGATTCGGACCACATGAATATCCCCTACCTGGCGGCGACCCAGGAGCGCATCGCGGCGTTCCTCGGCACCCGCTTCGCCGTGCCGCTCGAAGACACCGTGGTGGCCGCGGCCCTGCCCGCGCAGTAAAGAGCGGCCGGTTCGGAGCTTGGACGCCCGGGTCAGGGCGGGCTGGGCGCGCTCCGTCTCAGCGCTTGCGGCGCGCCAGCGACAGGCCCAGCAAGCCAGCCCCGGTCAGGATCAGGGCCAGGCTGCCCGGTTCCGGCACCGGGCTCGGTGGCACCCTGTTTTCGAAGCGCAGGTTGTCGAGCGCGAGCGCGCCGTTGACGACGGGAATGGTGCGAAACACCACCCGGTCGAAGCCGGACAAAAATTCGATCCCGATGAAGGAGCCGGTCTCGCCATCGCCGAGGGTATCGAAGAAGCTGCTGCCGACCAGGGTATTGCCGAGGTAGGCGTCGACGAAGGTGTCGTCTTCCGGATTGGTGCTCACGTCCGCGCCCAGCCGGGTCATCACCGACGAGAATGTAATGATGCCGTCGGTCGCCGGCGCGCCGTCGATGAACTTGAGCGCGACCTTGCTCGGCGGCGCCGCCGAGGTGGCGTAAATGTCCAGGTTGAAATTGGTGAAGCTCACGCCGAGCGGCGCATACTGGTTGCCGATCGGACCGGCGACGGCATCCTCGAAATCGATCAGGGTGGGGGCGGTGAAGCCGTCCGCGCCGATTACGCCCGCCTGGGCCGTACCGCACACGGCGGCCGCTACGCACATCAACAACTTTATTTTTCCGAACATATTATCTCCATTTGATTTTGCGCAAAGCTTGTGATGCTAGTGCCAATGCTTGAGCAATTTTCATACCAGAAACAACAAGTCCATCGATTCAGGCACTTAGCGCTACCGGTACCGGTTTGACAAGCTTGGCTGTAAAGAAATCCGACAACATTCATGGTATAATATTAACTTCCGGCATGGCATCTTGGCGGCGTTAGCCGGCAATGCACCTGTCTGCCGACCCGTTAATCCACCTGCCATCGCCCATGCCCGTCCTGCTGAACGACCTGCCCCGGCAGCGCATCCTGTCGGTCGACGCCTTTCGCGGCATCACCTTCGTGCTTATGCTGTTCGTCAACTTCCTGGCCGGTGCGCGCGGCGTGCCGCCGTGGCTGCTGCACGTGGACGGCGGCGCCGACGGCATGGGCCTGGCCGATATCGTCTTTCCCGGCTTCCTGTTTGCGGTCGGCATGTCGATTCCGTTCGGCGTGAACAGCCGCATCGCGCGCGGCGACGGCCCGGGGCGGGTATTCGGGCACACGGCCTACCGCGCGCTGGCGCTGGTCGTGATGGGCGTGTTCATGGTCAATGCCGAGTCGGGCTACAGCGAGCAAGCCATGCGCATGCCGATCGCGGCCTGGTCGCTGGCCTTCTACGCGGCGGTGCTGCTGGTGTGGGGCGTGTACCGCTTCGAGAACCTGCTGCTCAACCGCTGCCTGCGCGGCGCCGGCGTGGCCCTGCTGGCGGGGCTGGCGCTGGCCTGGCGCGGGGCCGACGGCGGCATGATGACGCCGCAGTGGTGGGGCATCCTCGGCCTGATCGGCTGGGCTTACCTGGCCGGCGCGGCCCTGTACCAGCTGGCGCGCGGACGCCTGGCACCGCTCATCGGCGCCATGCTGGCCGGGGTGGCGCTGTACATCATTACCAGCAAAACCGGGATCGGCACGGCGCTGTCCGGGCACGCCATCCACAGCGTGATCGTGCTGGCCGGGCTGGTGTGCGCACTGCTGTTTTTCGATGGCCAGCACGGCGCCCCCCAGCGCCTGCGCCAGGCGGCCCTGTTCGCAGCCGTGCTGGCCCTGGCCGGCTGGGCGCTGCACCACTGGTACCCGGTCTCCAAGATCGGCGCCACACCGCCCTGGGCACTGTACTGCGGCGCGCTGTGCGTGGCCGTGTTCGCGCTGCTGTACTGGCTGGTCGAGGTGCTGGCCGCGCGGCGCTGGACCGTGCTGGTGGAACCGGCCGCGACCAGCCCGTTGATCACTTACCTGCTGCCGTTCGCCATCGGCGCCGTCATCAGCCTGGCCGGCGCGCAGTTCCGCCCGGCGCTGGTCGAGGGCGGCACCGCGCTGCTGGCCGGCGCCGTATTTACGGCAACGATCGTGCTGGTGGTTGCGCGCCTGAACATCCATAATTGCAAGCTCAAGATTTAAGCGAGGAAAACCGATGTCAAACAAAACCTGCATGACCACGCTGGCCTGCGCCCTGGCCCTGGCCGGCGCCGCCGCCGCAATTGCCGCGCCTGCGCCCGCGCCTGCCGCCGCCCCCGTCGAAATCGGCTCGTACTACACCGCCTGGAGTACCGAAAGCGGCTTTCGCCTGAAGCAGCTCGACCAGGCCGGCGTGGCGGGACGCTTCACGTTCCTGAACTACGCCTTCGCCAATCTGTACAAGATGCCGGACAACACCTACCGCTGCGACACCGGGCGCGACATCAAGGAAGCGGCCGACGGCGGCGGCATGCGCGCCACGCTCGACTACGCGCGCCCGTTCACGGCGGCCGAATCGGTCGACGGCACTGCCGACAGCGCCTCCCAGCCGCTGGCGGGCAACTTCAACCAGCTGCGCCAGCTCAAGGCCAAGCATCCCAAGCTGAAGGTGATGCTGGCCATCGGCGGGGCCGAATGGTCGCGCTGGTTCTCGGCGGGCGCCGCCACCGCGCCGCTGCGGCGCGCGCTGGTGTCGTCCTGCATCGACCTATACATCAAGGGCGACCTGCCGGTGTTGAACGGTCATGGCGGCAAGGGCGCCGCGGCCGGCCTGTTCGACGGCTTCGACATCGACTGGGAGTATCCGGGCGTGCCGCTGATGGCATACAACACCATCAGCCCGTCGGACAAGGAAAATTTCACCCTGCTGCTGGCGGAATTTCGCAGCCAGCTCAATGCCCTCGGCAAAAAGCAGCGCAAGAAATACTACCTGACGGCGGCCGTGAACAGCGGCGCCAAGACCACCGACGCCACCGAGCCGGGCAAGTACATCAAGTCGCTCGACTGGATCAACCTGATGACCTACGACTTCCACGGCGGCTGGACCAAGCAGGGCCCGACCGGCTTTCACTCGAACCTGTACCCCGATCCGGGCAGCCCGGACACCGACAAGCAGAGCGTGCACACCGGTGTCGAGCGTTTCCTGAAACTCGGCGTGCCGGCCAAAAAACTGGTAATCGGCGTGCCGTTCTACGCGCGCGGCTGGACCGGCGTGCCGGCGGTGCGCTACGGCCTGTACCAGGGCGCGACGGGTCCGGCCAAGGGCTTCGAGGAAGGTACCGAAAAGTACTCGACCATTTCGGCGCGCAAGGCGCCCAAGTTCTACCATCCGGTCAGCAAGCAGTTGTGGACCTACGATAACGGCACCTTCTGGACCTACGACGACCCGCTCGTGATCAAGGAAAAAGCCGCTTACGTGCGCGACCACCGCCTGGGCGGCATGATGTCGTGGGCATTGGACCAGGACGACGCCGGCTTCGCGCTGTCCAAAGCCATGCTCGAGGCGCAGTGACGGACGGCGCCGGCGCCGACGCCGGGACTCCGCTGCGCAAGGTGCTGGTGGTCTTTGCGCACGCGGCGCCGCAGCGCTCGCGCGTGAACCGGCGCCTGGCGGACGCCGCGCGCGCCGTGCCCGGGGTCGAGCTGGTCGACCTGTACGAGACCTACCCCGACTTTTACATCGACGTGGCGGCCGAACAGGAAAACCTGGCCGACGCCGCCGCGCTGGTGTTCCTGCAGCCGATCCAGTGGTACGGCATGCCGTCCTTGCTGAAGGAATGGGTCGATGCGGTGCTGGTGCCCGGCTGGGCCTACGGCGCCGGCGCCACCGCGCTCGCCGGCAAGCGCTTCTGGCTGGTGGCCTCGACCGGCAGCCCGCTTGACGCCTATGCCCCGGGCGCGGCGCACGGCTACCCGTTCGAGGCGTTCCTGCCGCCCTACCGCCAGATCGCCGCCCTGTGCGGCATGGCATGGATCGATCCCCACATCCTGCATGGCGCCCACCGGGCATCCCAAGAAACGCTCGACGAGCACGTCGACACCTTTGTCGCCCGCCTGACGGCGCTCGCCGGCGCCTGACCTCCCCTGGAAAGCTCTGTAACGATGGAACACGGTTTGCTGCTTGACGCACTGATCTACCTGGCGGCGGCGGTGATTGCCGTGCCGATCGCCAAAAAACTGGGCCTGGGCGCCGTGCTCGGCTACCTGCTGGCCGGCATCGCCATCGGTCCCTGGGGGCTGGGCCTGATCGGCGAGGTGGAAGACATCCTGCACATTTCCGAATTCGGGGTGGTGCTGCTGCTGTTCGTGATCGGCCTCGAACTCGAACCGAAGCGCCTGTGGTCGATGCGGCGCGCCATTTTCGGGCGCGGCGCGGCCCAGGTGCTGGGCGTGACCGGCGCCCTGTGCGCTTGCGCCATGCTCGCCGGCGTCGACTGGAAGGTGGCGTTGATTGCCGCCCTCGGCCTGTCGCTGTCGTCGACCGCCATCGCGCTGGCCACGCTCGACGAGCGCAACCTGATGAACACCCCGACCGGATCGGCCAGCTTTGCCATCCTGCTGTTCCAGGACATGGCCGCCATTCCCATGATCGCCATCGTGCCGCTGCTGGGCGTGGCCGCGCTTGAAGGCAACGAACAGGGCTGGCTGGGCGTGCTCAAGGTGCTTGGGGTAATCGGCGCGCTGATCTTCGCCGGGCGCCACCTGGTGCGCCCGCTCCTGCGCATCATCGTCAAGACCGGCATGCGCGAGATTTTTACGGCCTTCGCGCTGCTGCTGGTGATCGCCATTTCGCTGCTGATGCAGTGGGTCGGCATGTCGATGGCGCTGGGCGCGTTCATGGCCGGCATGCTGCTGGCCGACTCCGAATACCGCCACGCGCTCGAGACTGACCTCGAACCATTCCAGGGCCTGCTGCTCGGCCTGTTCTTCATCGCGGTCGGCATGTCGGTCGACTTCGGCGTGTTCATGGCGCAGCCGTGGCTGATCCTGGGACTGGTGGCGGCGTTCTTGTGCATCAAGATCGCGGTCCTGTACGGGATCAGCAAGATCGCCGAGATTCCGCGCAGCCAGCAGGCGCTGTTCGCCTTCATTCTGTCGCAGGGCGGCGAATTTGCCTTCGTGGTGTTCGGCGCGGCCGAAACGGCCAAGGTGTTCAGCGCCGAGGTGGCCTCGATGCTGGTGGTGGTGGTGGCGCTGTCGATGGTGGTCACGCCGCTGCTCTTGATCGCGCACGACCGCCTGATCGCGCCGCGCTACCGCGCCGACAAGAAGCGCCAGGCCGACAAGATCGCGCCCAACGACGGGCATGTGATCATCGCCGGCTTCGGGCGCTTCGGGCAGATTCTCGGGCGCCTGCTGGCGGCCAACGGCGTCAAGCTGACCGTGCTCGATCACGATCCGGACCAGATCGACCTGGTGCGCCGCTTCGGGATGGAAGTGTTTTACGGCGACGTCACGCGCGTGGACCTGCTGCACGCGGCGGGCGCCGCGCGCGCGCGGGCGCTGGTGGTGGCGGTCGACGATATCGACGACAGCCTGAAACTGGTGGACGCGGTGCGGCGCACCTTTCCGGAACTGACCATCATGGCGCGGGCGCGCAACGTGACCCATTATTTCGACCTGCGCGACCGCGGCGTGACCATCATCCAGCGCGAAACGTTCGAAGCGGCGCTGATGCTCGGGCGCGACGTGCTGCACGAGCTGGGCTTCGGCGCCTACCGCGCGCGCCAGGCGGCCAGCAAGTTCCGCAGGTTCAACCTGCGCAGCCTGGACAAGATTTATCCGTATTACAAGGATAAGGAACAGTTCCTGTCGGTGGCCAAGCAGGCGCGCGAGGAACTCGAAGCCATGTTCGCGCTCGACGCGGAACTGGCCGAGGATGACAGGCAGAATGGGTGGGATGGGACGTGATGTCCTTCGTCGCCGGGCGGGCCGCCAGCGCCACCCTGGCGGTGCTTCCTGACGCCCAGCGCGGCTACCTGGTCCTGGCGGCCGTGGCGCCCCAGCGTTTCGGCTGGAATTTCTCGTCGACGACAAGCTCTGGCGTGCCCGGCGGCAGTACTTGCAGCGACTTGAGAAATTCGATCAATGCATCCTGATCGGTTTTGGCGGCGGCCTGGAATGCCTGGCGCGACGCGAGCGCTTCGCCAGCGTGTCCCAGCACCGCTTGCCGCATGGTTGTAAACAAGCCGTGATGAAAATACGGCCCGGAATTGGCAATCCCCCACAGGCGGCGCGTGAGAAAGCGCCGGTTCCCTACCGCAAACTTGGGGGCCCACACCGGCCAGTTCATGTCGAGCGCTTCGGCCGGCATCTCGTCGGCTTCGCCGGAAACGTCGTGCAGCTTGAAGTCGGTGTAGGCAGGAACCATCATCAGCGCATCGTCCGGGTGTTCCGGCGCCAGGCGCGGCAACGGCAGCGCGCGATCGTTGAGGTCGACGCCCAGGGTGCGCACGTCGCCAGCCTTGAGGTTGCCGGTCGGATTGAACGGACCGGGTTCGGTAAAGGTCCAGCCCTGGCGGCTCAGCGGCAGCGCGGGCACGTGGCACTTGGCGCACTGGAATTGGCTGAACAGACGCTGGCCGCGCAGGACGGCGCGCTCCACCGCAGGGTCGTTCGCAATGACTTGTCCCGGCACCGCCATGACAGCCTGGAACAGCGTGGCCGCGGTGACGTCCGCGCGCGTCAATTCGTTCGCAAAGCCGTCGCCATCCGGGTCGAGGTTGGCGCCGAAGCGCTCCGTCGCCTGGATGCCGTGGTGGTGATGGTACGAGGTATTGGTGAAGTCGCGCAGCGATACCGAATTGCCGGCTTGGTGCCACGGCCGCACCAGCAGGCTGGGCGGATCGATCGGCGTTGCCGTAATCAGGCTCTGGCGCGGCAGGCCCGTCACCTCGCGCACGTCCCACATGCCATCCTCGCGCCGCGTGATGCGGCCGAAATCGATGCCCTTGGCGATCAGGACACGGGTCTCGCCGCGCCGCATGCCGTCGCGGATCCGCTGCAGATCGCCGCTGATCTCGCGCGCCAGCATTTCGATGTATCCGGCGCCGAACATGCCCGGCGTGTGGCGCGAATTGGCAATGCTGGCCAGCGTCACCGGCGCGCCGCGCTCGTCGACTGCGCCTCTGGTGGCCACCGTGTCGGTGCGGTCGAAGGTGGCGAAATCGAAGCGCTGCCCCTGCACGAACACATTGGCGACGAAATCGCCGCTGCCTCCCGCGACCCCGTAGGGCTGGCTATGGCAGCCCATGCAGGAATTGGCGTCCGGACCGGAAATGCGGTTGAACGAGCGCCCCCCGCTCAGCGGCGACAAGGGATCCGACAAGGCGCGCCCGTTGCCCTTGGCGAGCGGCCGCCCGCCGCCTTCGGATTTGGTCCAGTTCGCCGAAAAGACCTTGCGCCCATGCTCGATCAGCTCTGCCGGCGGCACCACGAATTCCTGGTCGTCGCGCAGATGCTGGCTCAGTCCGAATTCATCGCCGATGCCCATCTTTTGGAGCGAAGCGTCGACCTGGGCAATTGCCCAGCCCGCCATCCCCACGGCCAGGCTGGCGATCGCCGCGGCAAGGCAGCGCCGGCGCATTTGCGGACTCGTTTGCGGTGTCATGTGCGTTCTCATTTCGCGCTCCCGGATTTCGGCTGCAGGTCGGGCCGGCGCAGTTCGATATTGACGAGGTCGGCGCCACCATCGCGCGTCGCGCCCGCACCACGCCCGATCAGCTGGCCGTCGCGCCATACCTCGACGCTGATGCCGCCGGCCGGTACCGCGCCGAGCGTGAAGCCGCCCTGGCGATCGGTATTGGTCATGCCACGATAGTGCGGATTACCCGAGGAAAAAATACGTACTTCGGCATTCGCCATGCTGTCGGCACGCGCGCCACCGCCAGCCGCACGCTGGACCTTGGCGCGCAGTTGCGAAGGCGTGCTCGGCGCCTGGCCCGGAGCCGCGACGGTTCCGACCACGGTCGCCACCGGCGCCGCCGCCGCCGGCATGATGGTGCGCACATGGTAGCCGCCACCGGCGACCGGCGCGAAGTCGATGAAGGCACGGTCCAGGTCGAACCGGCTGGTCTCGGTGAAATACTCGTAAACGGCGGTCCCGGCGGGCAAGGTCAGCGACGGCGTGGCGCCGAAGTCGACCTGCTGGAACGGCGCGCCCGGTCCGGGTGTCAGTCCGGCGATCGAACCTGTGCCGAGCGCGCTGATGCCCTTGTAAGCGAACACGATGCGGCCATCGCCGAACAGCTGGATCTGGAGCGTGTTGCTGCCGCTACCACCGTAATGCCGGGTGCGGTCGTAGGTGACGATGAAACGGCCTGGCAGGCGGTCGTTGACGAACACGGCGCCGTCGATCAGGTCGTCGAAAAATGCCGAGATGCGTTTGTACTGGTTGAACGCGCCCACATCTTCGCGGTAGGTTGTGTCCGGCGCATCGAACGTGAGATAGCCGTTGTGGCCGATCCAGGCGCTGCTGTAGCCCTGCCCATAGAACGGGAAACTGAACGGCAGTGCGTGCTGAGCGGAGCAATCGTCGCAGCTCGGCCAATTGACGCCGTAATCGGTTTCGAATCCGACCGCGAGCACCGTGATCGTCCCGGCCTGGGTGTCGCCGCCAAGCACCGGCGCCAGCGCTGGCGAGGCCCCATTCTGTACCGCGCCGCCTGCGGGCGCGAAGCGCGCCCCGATCACCAGAGTACCCAGCACCGTGGGCACGCCGACAATCCGGAAGCGCCCGGCGGCGTCGGTGAGCGCGGTCCTGCCGCCGGGGGCGCTGACCAGTGCGCCCGGCAAGGCTTCTCCGGCCGGGTTGACCACCAGTCCGACGACCGTGGTAAGGGGGTCGGGCACAACCGCCACCGAGACCGGCGCGGCGCTTGCTTCGTTGCCGCCCAGGTCGCGCGCGGCCGCTCCCAGCGTCAGCTTGCTCACGCCGCCTGGCACCGTGAAGGTGTACTGATAAGGCGCGGCGGTGCTGGTGAACGCGGCCTGGCCATCGACCTGGAAGCGCACCGCGGCGACCGCAATGTCGTCCACGGCATCGACGGCGACGGTGAGCGGCGCGCCTTCGTAGACCTGGCTGCCATCGGCCGGCCGCGTGATCGCCACGCTTGGCGCCACGCCGGCCAGGTCGGTACGCGGCTGGTACTGGCCTATGTACAGCAGGCTGTTGCCGTCGCTGCCGCCACGCTCGTACCCTTCTGCGTCGGCGACCAGGTAGACGTAGCTGTCGTCGACCGCGATGCCGATGCCGTTATCGTCGCGCGTGGTGAATCTGAGGATCGAACGCGGCTGCAGCGCCGCCGGATTGCTGATGTCGACAATCGGCACGCCGTTGGCGAACAGTACGTCGGCACCCAGCGCAAAATTGCCGGACAGGACGACATTGTTCAGCATGCCGCCCAGTAACTCGTCCGTGCGCGAGACGACCGCGGGGGTGGCCAGGTTGGCGATATCCACCGAGGTCATGCTGTTGAAGAAGTCGGCCACGATCGCGGCATTGCCGCGTAGCGCCACGCCGCGCGCGTCGCCCGTGGCGACGCCGCCACGCAGCAGCGGCGCCGACAGGTTGCTGATGTCGACCAGTTGCAAGCCGGCGCTGCCGGCGGCCACCGCCACCAGGTTGCGGGCCGGATCGAGGTCGAGGTTCCATGCCGTGCCACCCACGCCGAGCGCGCCAATCTGGATCATCGCGCCGGGGTTGGCCACGCTGATGAGGTGCAGGCTGCTGCCGGCGGCCACATAGGCGGTGCTGCCGCGCACCTTCACCCCCAGCGCGTTGCCGACCCCGGCGAAGCTGCCCAGCAGCTTCGGCGCGACCGGGACCGACACATCCACCACCTTCAGGCCAGCGCTGGTGGCGAGGTAGGCGATATCGCCGGCCAGGGTGATGTCGTTGGCATTGCCGCCCACGCCGAGTGCCGCCACGATCGACGGCTTGCGCCGGTCGGCGCTCAGGCTGACCACTTGCAGGCCGGCCGCGCCGGACGCAATGAACGCGTAATCGCTGTTGACCGCCACTGCGTTGCCGTAGCCGGGGATGACGAGGAAGGAAAGCTGGGCCGGCGCGAAATCGGTCACGGTGCCCGCCACCGATGCGCTCTTGCCGTTGTTGCTGACGGTGATCTGGCAGCTGCCTGCCTGACCCGCATACACGCGCCCGTCCGGCGCGCCGAAATTACAAACGGCCAGGTTGCTGCTGGCATAGGTGGTCTGGCGCTGTGCGCCGGTCAGGTTGATGTCGCGGCCATCGATCATGGTGCCGGTGACGGTCAGCTGCACGCTGGCGCTGCCGCTCAGCGCATTGACGGTCAGCGTAAAACTGCCCGGCGTCACGCGCAAACCCGTCAGCGCCGCCGCCAGGTTGTAGCTGGCGCCATCGGCCGGATCGCTGCCGGTGGCGATCTCGGTGCCGTCACGGATACCGTCGCCATCGGTGTCGGCCAGCAGCGCACTGCTGCACGCAGCGCGCGCGCAGCGGACCTCGGCGCCATCGCCGAGGCCGTCGCCATCGCTATCGGCCTGGCGCGGGTCGGTCCCCGCCAGGAATTCGTCGCGCGCGGTGAGCCCGTCGTGATCGAGGTCGAGCATGGCATCTGCCGGATTGGCCGGATCCATCCCCAGGCGCAACTCGTCGGCGTCGGGGACACCGTCGCCGTCCCTGTCGACCCCGGCCAGGGCCACGCGCACCTGGGCGATGCCCTGGGTGCCTTCGTGAATGGCTTGCACCACCACGGTGCCGCTGCTCACGGCGGTAATCAGGCCGCCCGCCGTGATGGTGGCGATCGCCGGATTGCTGATGCTGTAGCTGGTGCCGCCGGCGCTCACGTCCACCTGGGCCGGGCTGCCGGTATAGGTCGCCAGCGCCTGGGCCTGGGTGGTGGCGCCGGCCGTGGCCAGCAGCGCCGTGGGCACGCTCACCCGTACCGACGTCGGGATGGGGGTGGTCGGGCCGAGTACGATCGGCGGCAGGGTGACCGAGCCGTTGCTTGGAATCGCGAACGGCGCCGATTCGCCGTAACTGGTCACGCCGTTCTGGACGCAGGTGGCGCGCGCGCGCACGCTGCCGAAGTTGGCCGGAATGTTGGGCAAAACCCAGGTGCCGTCCGGCCTGGCCTGCACATTGCGGTTCAGGACGCTGACCACGCAATTCTCGTTGAGCTGGGCCTGCGCGGGAGAGGCTGCGGAAAACGCCAGCGCGCACCAGAAGATACCGTGTTTGAATTGCATGTTCGCACCCGCCTTTAGTTTGCTTGCCTGCCTGCCAATCGAACCAGTTCGCGCAGGCCGCCATAGCGAGCCTGATCCTGGCGTTGCCGTTGGTGCGCCGGGAAAGAGTCAAGCGCGGCGATGAATGATCGGGCCATCAAGGCCTGGGCGATCGGTGAACTTCCGCCTGCCGGGGGCTCATCGTTGGCGCAATGCCGCCAACGGTTCCGGGGCCGCTGCCTGCTCCAGCATGAGTCTTCGGCCGAACACCCTTGAATTGATGTTCAACATGAAAATGTTGACCCATTTCCATTCAGTCCCGTATTTGGCGAAGTACATCGGCAAGACGTCGTCGGCGCGGGTATACAGAACAGCCGCGTCACCGAGGTCGACGAGAAAAGTCGGGCGGCGCTTGGCCAGGTCCGCCAGGAAGCGACTGCGGTGCTCGGCGCTCCGGATGTCGTTCAACTGCGATGCGCCGTCCGCCGTCGTCGCGGCCACAATCGTCGCAAAGTCATCACGGCCCGCGGCAGCGGCGATCGTTTCGAACAACTGCACTACCGGCGTGCGCGCGCCCGCCCCGACCGGCTGGCCGAAAAAGGTCAGTGCGGGGGCCGGGCCGATGCCGTGCGCCGCCGTAAGCGCCTTTTCCGCCGAAGAACCGTCCAGGGGAAGGCGAAAGCGCGCCCCGCTCGCGGCCTTGGTATCGCAATAGCGGGCCGGCTGCTCGTGCGTCGGACCGAACTCGGAGTCGAACCAGTCCTGTAGCAGTACGAAGCTCAGGTCGGTAGGCCGGTACGGCAGGAACCACACGCTGCCGTCAGCATGGGTGTCGAAAGCGAACGGGCTTGTCCACCGTACTCCCGCTTTGCCCGCCGCTTCGATGTTCATGAAAAAAACCGTGATTGTGCCGATACGGTAGGCGTATTGAACACCGCTCAACCTGAAGACCTTGAGTTGTTGTACGAAAGCGGTGTACTGGGTATCGAACTGCGCCGGGTCGCGGCCATGCTCGGGATCCGATAGCGCCAGCACGCGCTCGCGCTGGCCCGCACGCAAGGCCGCCACGACACTGATCAATGATTTTTCCGCAGCGTCGGCGCCAGGCCCAGGTACCGTCCCGACCCAGTTCGGATCATCGTAGCGGTGCTCCGCCACGTCCATGCAGGCGGCAGTCGGGATGACCTTGTCGTCATAGGAGTGCAGGAGCATTGGCACGGCGCGCGGGCGCAATTGCATGGCGAATGCGCTTGCGCTTGCCAGCAACAACATGGCTGCCGCGACGGTGGCGAGCACATGCTTCGAAGTGATAAATTCAGATGACTGCACAATTTACTCCATTATCAAGGTCAAGAGAGCAATTGACCAAATCTTGTGTAAAATTAAACGTCGTCGAGTAGCCGTCGATGCTGTAGCTGCCCTCGATGATCCCATTGATCTTGAATGACAACTTGCCAGCTGTCAGCTCCCCGCCCGCGATGCCGGCGCCGCACTTTGGCTGGTTATAGGTAATCTTCGCCAAGCTGATCGGCCAGGTAAGGTTGCCGGCATTGAGCGTGACGCCAACCCCCGCTTTCATCGGGTCGCACTGACCTGCCGGGCAGGTAATGTCCACGCTGCCATTGCCTGTCAGTTTGGCGCTCACGCTGGGGGTCAGCGCGATGTCGGCGATGGTGAACAAGCAGCCTTCGCGCCCGGCGGCGTCATCCGAACAGCCGTCCTTCAGAAAACCGATTTCACCGACCACGGTCACGGCAAGCCCGACGAACACGCCGCCGTCGAGCTTTCCTTTTCCAGTGATGGCTACCACACCGATATTATGCGGCCCGACATTGAACGACAGGGGTGCCCCCGGCTTCGGCCACACGCGCACCTCCACGCTGGCGCTTCCCAACGTCGCCGACAGCTTGCCGCTGCTTTTTTTGCTGATCCCGGTGGCCTTGCCGCAGCAGTCATTCTCGGTAATGAGCACCGATGCCTTTTGGAGCAGGCTGATCTTCGCATTCACGCCAATTCGTTCGAATTTGGCCAGCGCATCGTTCACTCTCTTGGTCACCGCGCTGGGGACGCCGACTTCCATCTTATAGCTGGTCTGCGCGGTGCCCAATTCGATCGGCGACGCCGCCCCGTTTTTGCAGACCGCGCACTTGTCTCCGTCCACCGGTACACCATTGCTTGCGGCGTCGGCGACGCAGCTGGCGCCCTCGCACTTCTGGCAGGACGGGCACGTCCCGGCCGACCCGGTGACGTTCGGATCGCCCGCGCAATGCCAGCCAGCCTTGATTACCCCGGCGCCGATATCGGAGGTGATGGTGGCGCCATCCTGGCTGACGGTGGCGCTGCCGATGGCCACGAAGCTGGCCAGGTCATGGTCGTATGAGTACATTTCGGTGACCGCGCGCGGCGCCAGCCCGTCCACGTTCGGTATCGTCATGCGCGCCGGCGGATTGAAGTGGGTGCCGACCGGCTGGATCGTGACGACAAAGCGCGGCTGCTGGCCGAAGCCGGGCGACATCGGTACCTTGTCGATGTTGACCGGCGTGACCGACACGCACCCGCTGCGCGAGCCGCCCGGGAACGTGGCCGAGCCGGGCGCGATGGTCAGGGCAAAGCCTGGCGCTTCCGGGATCGTGACGGTGCCGCCGGTGGTCTCGTTGACGCAGGCGCGGTTGCCGTGATTGAGTTCCGGCAGGTACACCGGCATGCCGACCGTGTTGTCCTGGCCGGCGATGGTGATCAGGTCGAAATCGAGCGTCGGCCAGTTGCCAGGGCGCTGCGCCGTGCCGCCGTCGGCCATCAGCTTGAAGATTCCCACCGGCACCGGCTGCATCAGGAACTGGCCCTGCTCGTTGGTGCGCACGGCAGTGGCCATCTCTTGCGGGATGTTGCTGGCGTTTCCCTGGGTGATGTGCAGCAGGCGCATCGTCACGCCCGGAATCGGCTGGTTGCTATTGTCGAGCACCACGCCGCTGATGCGGGTCTGGCTGGCCGGCCCCGGCACCTTGCCGCTGGCGGCGAAGGCGGCCGCGTGCGCGCCGGCAAGCCCGAAGCTCACCTCCACCACGTTGTTGTTGACGCCCGGTTCCGGCCCCAT
The DNA here is from genome assembly GCA_036386755.1 of Telluria sp. Lineage (GTDB taxonomy): Bacteria > Pseudomonadota > Gammaproteobacteria > Burkholderiales > Burkholderiaceae_D > Telluria_A. The sequence goes on along the minus strand of DASVVC010000010.1, from coordinate 100,531 downwards.
GACCAGGGTGGCCGCCACCCGGCCGTCGCTGTCGCTGCTCGCTTGCAAGGTGGTGCTGTGCGCAGGACCGAAGCGGCCGCCGCCGCCGATGACGCGAAAGGTGAGCGGCACGCCGCGCAGCCGGTTATTGCTGGCGTCGGTGACAATGGCGATGAACGGCAGCGGCAGTGCCTGGCCCACCACGCCGACCTGGTTGTTGCCCGAGTCGACCACGACCAGCTGTGGACCGGCCGGCGTGCCGCTGGCAACGAAGTCCGCGGTGCTGGTGATCCCCGCCACGCTGGCCTCGACCAGATTGTTGCCCGAGCCGGCGCGGCGGCCCAGCTTGAAATAAGCGCGCGCTTGTCCTTGCGCATCGGTATTGATCGCCACCGCGCTCAGGCCGGACCCTGCCGCCGGGTTCGGGCCGAGCGTGCCATCGAGGCCGATGACGCGAAACACCACCGGCTTGTTGACCTGCGGCGCACCCTGGCTGTCGACCAGCTTCACGGCCAGCGGCGCGGCCAGGGCAGTACCGACCGGTGCGCTCTGGTTATTGCCCGATACGATAGATAGCGAAGCCAGATTCGGCCGCGCCCGCTCAAGATTAACCGTGGTGGTGGCGCGGTTGCCGGCACGATCGGTGGCGACCGCCTGAATCGCATTGGCGCCGACTGCCAGCGGCACGTCGCGCGCCATGAAGCTGCGGTTGAGCACCTCGGCGGCCACGCCGTTGACGGTGACCGTCGCTTGCTGCGGGTTGACGGTGCCGACGACGATGTCGTTGACCACGCCGCTGACCGTCACCAGCGCCGCGCTGGTGCTGCCGCCCGCCGCCGGGGAATAGATTTCCACCTTCGGCGCGGTGGTGTCGAGCGTGACCGGCACACTGGTGGTGCTGGTACTGCCATTGCTGTTGGTCGCTACCGCGGTCAAGGTATTCGGGCCCTCGTTGAGCGGCACCGCTGCCGCAAAGCGTTTCTCGCTGAGCGGCGCGGCAATGCCGTTGATCTTGACCAGGGCCGCGCCATCGCCGACATTGCCGTGAATCGTCAGCACCGGGGTATTGATGTACGCGCCGGCGGCCGGCGAGGTGATGGCGATGCCGGTCGCGGTACCGGTGATTACGAAAGAAAATGGCGCGGAATAGACGAGCGGCCCAGCCTCGGAAAACCGCGCTGCGATCCGGTAGTTGACGGTTCCCGGCAGGCTTTCCAGTACCGTGGTACGCAGGGTATACGTGGCGTCGTTCGCTGCGCTGTCGCCATCGACGCCATCATTGCGCAATTGGCCAAGCGTGGCAAGGAGCGCACCGGCCGCATCGAGCTTTTGCAAGGTCACGCTGGCGGGCAACGTCATGCCATTGTCGATGAGCGCCGTGACGGTGGCCAATACGCCGACGCCGGCCGCGCCCGTGTCTGGGGAGATGCGGACAGGGCCGATTGCCGCCTCTGGCGTCTTGCTGACGACCAGAAGCAAGGGGCCGGCGCTGATCCGCTTTACCGCCCCCTTGAAACCGGCCGACACCTGAAACCTGATGGTTCCTTCGACCGCTTCGCGCAAGGTGGTACGCAGCGTGAAGATACGATCGCCCGCCAGCGCGTCCCCCTGCGTGCCATCGTCATGCAATGCGCCAAGCACCGATACGATGCCACCGGCTCCATTGAGCCGCTGCACGATGGCGCTGCCTGCAACGTAGTTACGGTCGGTAATCGTGACGCTGAAGGCCACCTCGGCGGCAATGCCCGCCCTGATGCTGGCAGGCGCGATCAACGGCGCCTCCAGCGCGCCCGGGTCCGCAGCGGCGGCGCGCCCGCACAGCAGCGAGCCAAGCACGATTACACCGACCCCGACCGACCTGCGGATTTGCTGGAGCACCACGTTGCCCATGTTCGCCTCCTGGTTTTGTTGCGATTGAACTTCGCCCGGACAAGCGCATGCGCCGGCAGCCGGGCATCTTGGTCAGGATCGGCGCAAGCGGAAGCGCACAAGCAGCGCCGCGCACAGTCCGGCAAACGTCAACGCGATGGTGGACGGCGCTGGAATGGCGACGCCGGCCTCGATTGTTAAATCGTCGACGACGAACGAGGCGCCGCCGGCATGCGACGTGAGGGTGACGTAGGAAATGAGGCCGGCCGCATTGGCGACCTGGACAAATTCGTTCGGACTGCTGCCCGGGTCGCCGCTACCGTCGGCCAGATTGATCGCATAGGCCGCGCTGCCGGTATCGAGCAGCACGCCATTGACGTCGTAGGCGGACACGGTCAGGCCGCTGAGATAGGTGAAGTAGCCGCCGATGCGCAGCACCGGCGTCAAAAAGGTGATGGTGATCGGTCCGCCGTCGTCGAACACGACACCATCGAGGGAGCGAGGAGGAAATGCCAGTTCGTTGAGCGAGGCGCCAGCCGTGAGTACTGTGGCCTGGCTGAAACTTAGCCCGGCATACTGACTGGATAACACGGTACCGTCGGCAAAGCGGTCGAAGTCGTGGACCACCGGCCCCGCTATCGCCAAACCCGGCCCGGCCGCGGCGAGTAGCGCGGCAACGGCCAGCGTCATTGTGTGTTGTTTGACTTTAGCCATTTTGCGCCCTGGCGTTTTAATAGGTTTGGTCTCAGATTGGCGGACAGATGGCTCGCCAGGCAGGGAAATGCGCTCTTGGAACTGGAGCAGCAGACACGTCATTTCGGCGCACTCAGGTAAATTGTTTCTTCCAGAAATTCCAATTCGCACATTGATGCTATCGTCAATTTCATTTAGAAATTTGCTTTTGGGCAGACATAAGTAAGAAGGAAGCAGATCGACGGTAGCGAACATTGTTCCGTGCGGGTGCGTGACCGTTTCCGGCATCGACAGGCCTGGCCTGCCACTGTAGACTCCAGCCCAACGCCATTTCTATAAATACAATAATCGCGCTTCATGAACCTTCCAGACAAAATCCGTTCCATCAAAGCCTCGCTGTCCGAACGCAGCCGCGAACGCAAGCGCCTGCGCGGCCCGGCCGACCTTAACTACGCCATCGCCGATTCGATCGAGCTGCTCGACGGCGCCGCCTGGCAGGCGCTGGCCGATCACGCCGGTTTCTTCATGTCCTTCGCCTACCTCAAGGCGCTCGAACAAGTCCTGCCGCACAACCTGTCGCCGCGCTACGCCCTGGTCTACAGCGGCGCCGGACCCGAGCGCATGCCGGTCGCGGCCGTGTACATGCAGATCGCCGACATCAGCCTGGCCCAGGCCCGCCCCGACCAATCGCGGTTGGCCTCCGCCCGCCCTGCCCCGCTCGACGAACTGGCCAAAAAGACCACGCAGCGCATCCTTACCTGCGGCAACCTGCTCACCTTCGGCCAGCACGGCATCGCCATGGCGCCCGGCGCCGATCCCAAGCTGGCCTGGCACGGCGTGGCCGAAGTGCTGTACCGCGTGCGCCAGGCGGACAAGCTGGTCGGCAAGACCCACTTCATCATGATCAAGGACTTGCACGCACCCCATACGGGCCACGCGGCGCATCTGGAGCACCTGAGTTACCGCTACGTGGAAACCGAACCGAACATGGTGCTGGCCTTGCAGGACGACTGGAAACACTACGACGACTACCTGGCCAGCCTGGCCTCCAAGTACCGCAGCGGCGTGCGCAATGCGGTCTTCAAGGTCCTCGACGAGGCCGCCTGCACGGTCGAACAGTTAAGCGACCTCGATGCGGTAAGCGGGCAGATTCACGCCCTCTACAAGGAAGTCCAGGTCAACGCCGGCTTTCGCCCGTTCGAGCTGCGCCCCGAGTATTTTCCGGCGCTGCAAAAGGCGGCCGGCGAGCGTTTCCGCTGCAGCGTGCTCAAGCGCGATGGGGCGATGCTGGGGTTTTTGATCTCGGTGGCCGATGGCGACACCGCCATCGCCTACCACATCGGCTTCAACCGCGCGGCGGCGGCCGAGCTGCCGATCTATCTGCGATTGCTGCACGCGGGCATTGCCGATGCCCTGTCGATGGGCTGCAAGCACGTGTCGTTCGGCCGCACTGCGCTCGAACCGAAGGCGGCGCTGGGCGCCAAGCCGCAAACCTTCGGCATCCTGGTGCGCCACCGCCAGCCGGTGCTCAACAAGATGATCAAGCACCTGTTGCTGGGCATCGAGCACGACGACGCACCCGAGCGCAGTCCGTTCAAGAAGGCGGCCAAAGCCCTCTGAACGGCGCGCGAATCAGATCAGATCAGATCAGGCCGGCCGGCGGCGGCGGCGCAGGCGGTATCCGCCGATGGCGGCCAGGCCGGCAAGCAGCATCGCGTAATTCTCCGGCTCGGGCACGGGCGCGGCCACGCCCTGCACCTCCGTGAACGTGGAGTAGCCGATGATGCCGTGCGCGGACGATGGGCCGGTACTGAGCGTGCCCACGTAATGCGCGATGCGCGTGCCGGCAAGGTTCTGGACCCTGTCCTCGAAATGCTCGCCCGGCGTGGTTTGGTCGAATGAAGAAAAATAGCCGTAAAAATTGGCCTGTGCGCGGCTGGTCTCGCCCAGCGCATGATCGGCCTGCAGCACGACCGTCGCGGACAGTTTGAGTTGCGTGTTGGGGGAGAGTTCGAACATGAACCATTGCGAGCCGACCGAGGAGAAGTTGGCGCCGGCAGCTTGCGGCCCGTCCCAGATACGCGCGCTCGACTGCACTTTGGTGCCGGACACCAGGGCCGTCGCCGCGCCGTAGGGACGGCCAAGGGTCACGCTGCCGTGCCAGAAACGCTCCTGCACTTCCTGGTCCTTGTTGAAGTAGGCGCCCATGGCATCGTCCCGGTAGCCCAACTGAAGCCACGGTACGACATTGTCGTTCAGATCGAGATCGATGAGTTCGAAATGGGCGTTATTGATGTCGACGGACGCGTTGGCGGCGCCGGCCGGGCTGGCGGCGACGCTGAGCGCGGCGGCCAGCGTGCAAGCGGTGAAGTAGGACTTGGATACGAGCATCGAAATTCTCCCCAAGAATGAACAGCTTGACAGCAGGGCGGATGCACCTGCACCGGCCAGCATAACAGTGGATGCTATCAAAAAAGCAATTCCGCAAGCGCTTGTCCGCGCTTTGCAACACAGCTCGCAGACCGCTTATGCAGGCCGCATGAAATACTCATCGTCGTGCCCGCCGTCTTTGCGCGCAAGCTACATGAGTACCGGTATGCAGCGCCGACAACTGCTCGTTGATCTACCAATCGATGGTGTTTGCAGCCGAGCTTGCCGCGATCAGTCGGGTTTCAGCCGGTGCTGGTCGTGCTCACGGAGCTGCCGCATGACTGCCTCGTGGACGTTTTGCCAAACGCCTGCTTGCATCCATTCGTCACGGCGACGCCAGCACGGCATGCCGCTGCCGCAGCCAAGCTCGCGCGGCAGATACTGGCAGATACTTCCAAGGTATTCCGGTTTTGAGGACAAACAACATTCCCGTAAGGGCGGCGCGATCGCTGATGCTTCGTCACCCGCCCTTCGGCGATCTACGGTGAATCGGAAGATGAGCTTCTATAAGCGACCAAAGGTCTTCGGGGAGAAGTGCCTGGACCATGGCATTCGGTCTGTTTGCGAACACGGCCGCCATGATAATACCGGGAATTATGGCCGTGTACGTCCGCTATCGCCCCGAAGTGGACGCTCATCCGCAAGATGATCGCCAGCTTTGTCCATGCAATATTGGACTTCATTGGCGCACACTTTCCGGAGCAATTACTGAAGATGGCGATCCATGGAAGCCACATGCTTGACACGCCGCACCGTGTTTTCCCTGCCAAATTGGCCCACCTGCACATTTGGCACAAACCTTACTTGCCTGCCAGTGAGCCCCACAGGTATTGCACTCTCTCATCAACTTAGTTCGCGTAGCATTTTTCTGAAGAGGTGCAACGCAAACTGGACAATGCTTTTTACCGCGTCTCAGCTTGGATGGAGCAAAGGCCCGATTCTGTGGAATCGCTTTCGCTACTCCCTGACTAGCTTTTGCGGCAACGAATTCCTGAAATGCTTTCAATGATTCATTAGGTTTCATTTCTGGTAGCTGTTTGAGAACTGAATTCCTGAACCCTGAAGCTCGCTTCCAACAATTCAGGTGCAATGACGCTGGGGACTGAGTACACGAAATAGCTTTCTCTCGGACATGCGCCGATTCCTTTATTTTTTTAATGCGAAAGCTGGAATATCTGATCTTGCCAGTCGTCCGATTCTGGCCGAATTCGGCCGTTCGCGTCAGCATAACAGGTTGCCGAACTGAAAAGTGGCAGACTGCACATAGCCGGCTGGTACCGCCCCAAAGCCGCCATTTCCCAATGAAAATACTCGTAGAAACTACCTCACGTACGGACCGTATTTGAGCAAAACGGCTGCCTCAAATTCCGAAGGACCGAACACTTCCCAATACGAGGAATCCACAGCGACCAGTCGACACGATTCCTTTCCTGCTCGAAGGCCGGTAAATTCGCCGTCAATGGTTTGATAGACGTGTTTATAAAGATTGCGCAGGTCTTCCGAGGCAATAAGCCCAGACCGAGACACTCCCAGGGCTTCCACGTCGGCGGCCCCATCGCCTAAACACTCGCTAACAGAAACTTGCCACTCGTCAACCTTGATGAGCGCATCCACATCTGCGATTAACATATTCAAATCAAAAAGCTCGCCGCCGGCGCCGTGCTGTCGAATGCGCACCATATCTTCTATGTACTTTCAAAAATCGGGATTTCGATGCTCCGTCTGTTCTTGGCCGCCTACTGCCCATTGTACTCGACGGAAAAACGGCGTTCGACGCGGTCAAGAAGATTAACTCGAAATGATTGGTAGAACGTCCCAGCGACTTGTTGGCCGATCGTACGCAACCTGGCCGCCTCCTCGAAGAGCCTGCAACCGCTCATTAATCGTTGAATCGGCACTACTACTTGGCGAAACACCTGCCCGCCGAATATTCAGGCGCAGTGCTTGATCACGAACGGCTGCAACTGCCAAGAGATCATCAAGCTTCAATGGACCTTTCTCGAACGTTTCAATAATCGAGGAGTCAAGAAAAGAAAAATCAATTTTCATCGCGCCTAAACATTCCATCAAATCTTCAAAGTCCGCTATTGGACGTGTGCTGCCAAATCTCAGCATTGCCACGCGATGCTTTCCGCCAGCCAGTCGCACTAAAGCTGCCGCGCTTACGCCAATCAAAGGGCACATACCAACGGCTCTTATTCCCGCGATTGGCAAGGGCGCTGAGAATCACACCCACTAAGATAATGCCGCACGTCCATATAAAGGTGTGTTGATAATGAAGTCGCATTTCAGATTCCGATCATGATACCTGAGTTTTGACGAAGCTTCCTTAAATCAACTATTGTATTGTGCTTTTGGCGGGACGTGGCCTGTCGTCAGCGCAAAACTTGCCATGATCTCGCCCGGTGCGCTTTTCCATCGGCAGGATCATCGCTACCGCTCAGGCCGACTCTATTGTTCACCGACCTTGTTGCTTCGGATCACGCAAGCTCGGGTAGCGATTTGCTCAGCGAAACGAGACGACCCGCACAACTAGTAAGACAATAACAAAATACAAAGCAATGTCTAGGAACAAAGCGCCTAGGACCAATTTGTCCTCGAGTCCGAGGTCTCGTTCTACCGAGGTCCCGGGTGAGTCAAATAAGTATGCTATCGGAAAGCCTCCCTTTAGTTGCGGTTCGTAGCAGAGATCGTCATGACGGGGCCCACACAAGTTTCCATAGGGAGCGAGTTCGGGACCTTTCCGCTCGACGGAGACCGATAGCAGTGTCAGCATGATCCCCGACACGAGCGCGAAGCTAGCTAGACGCAATTTACTGCGAGCTGACATATACTCCTCATGTTTAAGCTGAACTTCGACTGTCCGCTTCTGGCCTATTGTGTTGAAAAACTTCTAGGCAAGAGCACTCCTTATGAAGTAACTGTACAGGAAATATGCGTGGTGTAGCCAAAGCTGGGTTCGCTTAGCTGATGACTGGTTTCATGTCCTGGTTCGGCAGAGACAGTTTTTTGGCCATTCGGCGAAGATTTTGCGCCGTTGCCGCCAATACAAACTCATCATGGGCACCGCTGGGGCCACGCAAGCGTAATTGGCCGGGTTTGAGGATGCGTTTGAGGTGCGCAAACAGCATCTCTACTTTCTTTCGCTCTCGACGTGACTGTCGATAAGCCTCCATTTTGCCAATAGCACGAGCGACATCGCGTGCCGGCTCTTGCGGGCCATACCGGGCGACCGTCGACATAGCCGACCTCGTGAAACGTCACCATGTGATGGACGTGAGACAACGAGCATCCTGCCGACAAGTCCAGCGCATCGCCGTCGAACGCGCTGATGCACCAGTCCCACATGCCGCGCCGGTTAAGCTCTTGAAGTAGCTCGTTCAAGGTCGATTCCCTGCTATTTCTGCTATAAAAAGGCCGCTTCGAGCCCCTTCTTCATCGTGCCGCGCTCACATGAAGTTACGAGTATGGAGCGCCGACAACTGCTGCGCCTCCGCTTTCGAAAACCCCAGCCGCTCAAGGCGCGACTGGCGCCCTTCGGCCATGTCGACCATCAGCTGCTGCACGCGCAGATAACCCGCCGCGATCGCGCCTGGGGTCAGTGCACCCGCCGCCAGCAGGATCAGGGAATCGAACACTTCCTCGTTCAGCCCCGAGCTGGCCGCCAGCGCATCGTTGCGCGACTGGACCGCGTTGGCCAGGCGCGTACGAAAGGCCGGCTCGCGTTCGAGCCGCGCCGCCAGGTGCGTCATGCCGAAAGCGACATGGCGTGCCTCGTCGCGCGCGGCCAGGCGCGCGATCTGGCGCGTGACCGGGTCCGGCGCGTACGCGTGCAAGAAGTGCAGCAAGCTCACGAACGTGCCCTCCCCCAGCACCGACAGCAAAAACTCGGCCACCGAAAAATCCTGTTCGTCGAGCAGCGTCTTGAGCGAGCTTTGCCCGCCCGCCGTCGACAGGCCCGGCTCCCTGCCCTTGAGCCGCACGCGCCGCGTGAACACCTCGATGTGACGCGCTTCGTCGGCCACCTGGATCGCCAGCACCGCCTGCACTTCCCGGAAGTGCGGGTGCACCTGTCCCAGAAAGCGCGCCGGCACCACCAGCGCCGCCACTTCGTTTTCGATCATGTAGGTCAGCACCTGCACCACCGCGTCTTCGACCATGTCGGGCAAGGTGAAGTCGGCCTTCCAGTCGATTGCCGTCTCCGGGTCCCACTGCGCCGCCGCGGCCTGCGCGTACAGGTCGGCCGCGCGTTCGGCCCACACTTCCTCTTTCTGGTCCAGGCGAAACTGCATGGCGGGCGAGCCGGCTTCCACGGTCGCGCCGCGCGCCGCCAGGCCCCACTGGGCCTTGGCCTGCATGGCGACAGCGCCGTCAAGGCGCGGGTCGGCGTGGCCGCTGTGCAGCGCGGCGCGCCAGCGGCCGGCCGACGCGCCGCCGCGCGTCACGCGCACCACCTTGCGCACGACCTTGCGCCCGTCCACGCGGCTGTCGACGTCCAGCGCCGCGCACGGGTGCCCCTGGCTGCGGCACCAGGCGGCCAGTTGCCCGTCCCAGCCGGCGCCGCTTCCCGTGACATCGAGCTCCTCGCCGGGCGCGAGCTGCTGCAAGCCGTGCTTGACCAGCAGATGGGCGCCGGCGTCGAAGCCCAGGTCCTCAATATCGATAGTCGGGGGCAAGGATCTTCCCTTCCGCGTCGTAGAAACGCTCGTCGTCCACCGCCCGCACCAGCGCGTCGTAGCCGCTCACGCGTCCCGGCAGCCAGGTTTTCAGGCCTTCGAGTTCGAGCAGCGGGCGTACCTCCGGGTCGTCCCAGCTCATGGCCAGCAGCAGTTCGCCGAAGCGTGCGATTGCCTGCGCCGGCGCGCCGGGGCTGACCGTGAAGTTGCAATGGTCGAACGGCGCCGTGCGCGCCAGGATCGCGGTGGCGCCGGCCGGCAGCACGCCTTCGCGCGAGAAGGCCATGTGGTTACTGTCGATCATCCAGGCGGCGTCGATCTCGCCGGCCATCAGCGCCAGCGCGGCATCGCGTTCGCCGCCGATATGGTCGCCGTGCTTGCCGCCCAAAATGTCGAAGCGGCGCGCCGTGTAATCGCGCCCGGCCAGCATGCCGTGCTGGCGCAGCAGGTCGAGCGGAATCAGGTGCGCCTGCGGCGAATCGATGGCGCCGAAACCGATCGTCTTGCCCTTGAGTTGTTCCAGCGTCACCGTCGGACCGGTGCGCGTGACCAGCACCGAGGTCAGGTCGCAATCGCTGTCGCGCATGGCAAGCGCGGTGACGGCCTGGCCGCGTGCGCGCGCCATGCGGTCGGCGCGCACCCAGGCCAGCGGCGAGTTCCAGGCCAGCGCAATGCTGCCGTCGAACTGCGCTTCGACCTGGCGCTCGTAGTTGGAGTACAGGATGTAATCGAATTCGAAATCGTGGCGCCGAAAGTACTCCTTGAAGCCTTCCCAGATCGTCACGACTTTCGGTGCGTAGGCCACTGCGCCCATCATCAATGGTGTGTTCATCGCGCGCTCCTTAACCGAAGACCGGCATGCCGCAAACGGCCTTGCCGATAAAATCGAACAGCACGTCGGAGGTCGGCGCCATGACCGAGGCGGCGCGCGCGTCGCGGAAATAACGTTCGATGCCGACGTCCTTGCGGAAGGCCGCCCCGCCGCACACGCGCATGGCGATGTCGGTCACTTCCAGTGCCGCTTCGGCCGCTGCCGCCTTGACCTGCATCACGCGCAGCATGGCGTCCGGACGGTTGGCGGCCAGCGCGGCGAGCGTGTCGTCGCGCAGGGTGCGCACCATGTCGGCCTGGATGCGGGCGCGGGCCAGGTAGGCGCGGATGGTCGGCAGTTCCGACAAGGCGCTGCCCAGGTGTTCCAGCTTGCTGCCGGCCGCGTGCGCGCATGCCGCTTCCAGCACGGCGTCCATCTGGCCCAGCGAGGACGACGCGATCAGGGTCGAGAACACCGGCAGCACGGCGCCAATCATGATGTCGAAACCGCCGCCGTCCACCCCGAGCATGGCCGCAGGCGTGACGCGCACGCCGCTCGCGCTGATCGGTGAGGACCGGTTACCGCGCAAGCCCATGCCGTCGAACGCTTTCGGCTCGGACAGGCCGGCGCTCTTGCTGTCGACCAGCCACAGGGTGCTGGCGCCAACGTTAGCGACCGGCGCGGTCGACCAGACGTACGAATCGGCTTCGCCGGCGGCGGTGACCATCGACTTGCTGCCGTCGATGACGATGCTGTCGCCATCGGCGCGTGCGGTGCCGACCGGGGCCCAGAAGTGGCTGCGCGAGCCGCTGTCGGACCAGGCCAGGGTGCTCAGGTGACGCCCCGCGGCGACGTCGCGCCGGACGTTTTCGCTGGCGGTTTTCTCCAGCACGGTGGCGGCGCACAGGTGCATGCAGACCACCATCGCGGTCGACGGGCAGGCCTTGGCCAGGCGCTCGATCAGTTGCGCCGCGTCAAGCAAGCCCAGGCCCATGCCGCCCACGTCCTTGCTGCTGACAAGGCCGAGCAGGCCGGCCTGGCCGAGCGCATCGATGGCGGCGCGCGGAAAAGCGGCGTCGCGGTCGGTCGTTGGCGCGGCCGGCAGCACGATAGTGGTGACGATGGCGTCGAGTGTGTGGAGGTAAGTCATGGCATCCCTGTAAAAAAAACGGATAGATGCCACCAGCAGGGCCGCAGACACGGGCAAGGCAGGGCCGCTCCCGGATGGGAATCGGCCGATGGGGCGCACCTCGACAAGTTCTGCTCGACCTGCCCGGCGGCAGCGCTTGGAAACGGTACTTTTTGCCGTGTTCGTCCATCGCCCAGCCACACGCGGGCCGTCGGACCCGGTCCAGCGTTCCATGGAAGCTGGCAGCGGCGTTACGGCGGGCTGGTTTGAGACAAACACAACAGTCGCCGGGAGTTTATCAGACTCGCCGTCACCCTGACCGGGTTATTCCCCTCCGGGCCGCAGGCACAGCGCCGAAAAATGTGCTTGACCGGCTGTCACGTGTCAGATATTGTTTACAGGTGAAAGAAAATAAACCACCAATCGACGGAGACCAGTTGCTGGCGATCCTGTCGGCCCTCGCCAATCCGCACCGGCTGCGCATCATCGCGGCCCTGGCAGCGGGCGGACGCAATTACGTCAGCCAGCTTGCCCGCGACATCGGCATCAGCCGGCCCTTGCTGCACCTGCATCTTCAAAAACTCGAACAAGCCGGCCTCGTGACCAGCCGCCTCGAACTGTCGCACGACGGCAAAGCGCTCAATTACTTCGAAGCGGCCAGCTTCGCGGTGGCGCTCACGCCGGAGATGATCGCCGAGGCGGCGAAGTCCCTTACCACCAACCTTGAGAAGTAGACCCCTACCATGTCCGAACACGTCTTTTTGATCACCATCGGGCTGCCGCTCGTGACCGTCCTGCTCATTTTCGGCATGAAGTATGCCGCCGCCATCGCCCAGGCCAGGGCGCGCCTGGCCGGCGACGAAGCCTACCGCCAGGTCGCGGCGCAGGCAGCGGCGGCGCAGGCCGACACGGCCGCCGCGCTGGCTGCCGTCAACGCCAACCTGGCCGAGATGAAAACGCGCGTGGCCGCCGTCGAGAAACTGCTGCGCGACGTCGAGTAGTCCGCATCGCGCTTGCCCCCGGCCGCTGTCGTACCTCAAGGAGAACACCATGCAATACCCGCAGCAGATCGAACCCGGCGCCATGGAAGCGCAGCGCATTGCGCGCATCGCCGGCGCGCTCTACCTCGTCATCATCGTCATCGGCCTGCTGGGCGAAACGGTGATCCGCAACAGCCTGGTCGTGGCCGGCAACGCCGCCGAAACGGCGCAGCGCCTCCTCGCTTCGGAGTGGCTGTGGCGCGTCGGCGTGGCCGGCCAGCTGTTGCTGCTGCTGTGCGCCGTTGCGCTGTCGCTGGCGTGGTACGTGCTGCTGCGGCCGGTGAACAAGAACCTGATTCTGCTGGCGATGTTCTTCGCGCTGGTGTCGCTCGCGGTCGAAAGCGTCGGCGCCTTGCAGCTGCAAGGGGCGCTGGCGCCGCTGCTGGCAGCCGCGCAACTGGGGATCGATCCGCGCCAGGCGCAGGCCATGGCCTACCTGGCCATCGTCGGGCATTCGCAGGCGTTCGCGGTGGCGCTGATGTTCTTCGGCGCCGAATGCATCGTCGTCGGCCACCTGGTGCGCAAGTCCGGTTATTTTCCGGCGCCGGTCGGCCTGCTGATGCAGCTCGCCGGCCTGTGCTACCTGGCCAACACCTTCATTATGGCGCTCTCGCCCGCCCTGCATGCGGTGGTTTTTCCGGCGATCCTGGTGCCCTCGTTTATCGGCGAGAGCGCATTCTGCCTGTGCCTGCTGTTCAAGGGCATCGACATTCCGGCGTGGGAACGCAAGGCCGTGCCGGCGGCATGCAACGTCCACTAACCGTTAAAGGAGCCGCACCATGAACGACATGAGCACCCTCAGGCTGTACCTGTTACGCGCGATGTACCTGTTGCTGGTGGTCGGGCTCGGCCTGACCATGTGGCCGGCCATTATCGCGCCGCCGGCCGTAGCGGCCAATGCGAGCACCGTGGTGCGCTCGCTGCTTGGCGCGCTATGCCTGCTGTCGGTGCTCGGATTGCGCTATCCGCTGCAGATGCTGCCGCTGCTGATCTTCGAGCTGGCCTGGAAGATCATCTGGGTGCTCGCCTTCGCCCTGCCGATGTGGATGGGACCGGGCCTGGACGCGTATGCGGCCGAGACCCTGTTCGCCTGCGCGATCGGCATCGTGCTGGTGCCGCTGGTGCTGCCGTGGGGATACATCGCGCGCCACTACTTGCGCGCGCCCGGCACGCCGTGGACTACGCCTTCCCCTACAGCAGCAGGCCCGGCCCGCCGGTGAAGCCGAAGGCATCGCACCAGGTGGCGGCGTTGGCGCCGGTGATCTCGATGCCGCCCGGGTTGGTGGCATAGATCATTGCGAGTTCCCCGCCGGCTGCGGCAGCGCCGTCCGCGCCGCTCTGGCCGAGCCGCGCACCCTGCTGGTCGCCGATGCCGGCAATCAGCGTCGTCAAGTCGTAGACCTGGGTGCCGGCCGGTCCGATCAGCTGCAACGTGAGTACGTCGGGCGCGGGGTTGTCGTACCAGCCGGTCAGCGCCATGCCTTCGGTGGCGCTGGTCTTTAATACCAGGTCGCTGCCGTTCCTGGCCAGGGATACGTCGGCCTCGCGAATGCCCAGGCCGAGCGAGATGGTGGCCGGACCGCACGCGCACAACAGCACGGTGTCGAAGCCGTCGCCGGCGTTGAAGGCGAGCGTGAAATCGGCGCCCCAGGCGGTGATCGTGTCGTTGCCGGTGCCGCCGATGTACAGGGACCGGCCCGCGCCTTCGATCATGTCGTCGCCGGCGCCGCCATCGAGCACGTTATTGCCGCGCACATCCTGAATAATATCGTCGCCTTCGAGCCCGAACAGCAGGTCGGCGCCTTCGCGGCCGTGCAGCATGTCGCCGTCGTCGCTTCCGGTGAGGACGGCGTCGCGCGGATCCGCATACGCAGTCTCGGCCGGCGGCGCGAACCAGTAGGCTGCGCCGCCATCGTCCCCGGAGAGGATCATCGCTTCGAGGTCGGCGTACGGGGCGGCGGGCGCCCAGCCGGCGATGGCGGCGGCCAGGGCGGCGCTTTCGTCCGTGTCCAGCCAGCTCAACAGCGCATCCTGGCCAGCTGCCAACAGGACGTCGGAAAAGCTCAGTGCGGTATCGGTCGTCATAAAGTCTCCAGGTAAAGCTACGATGGGCGCCGGTGCGGCAGTCATCACTTTATATTTACCATTGGAAACTTTATGAAGGCAGCGCAGGTGCGCGTCACGAGTAAGTTGATTTACAGCAACTTATCCTGCGTGCATTGCGAGCGGCCTCCTGCTTGCCGGGTCCGGCAGCGTCAGTCTTTTTTCTTCATCAGCCCGGCCAGTGCCGCGAACGGGTTATGGGTAGCCGGCGCCACCTCGGCCGACAGCAGCCCGGCGCCGCGGTCCGCTTCCAGGTAGCGCGAGTGCTCGTTGTCGTGGCAGTACAGGCACAACAGCTCCCAGTTGCTGCCGTCGGGCGGATTGTTGTCGTGATTGTGGTCGCGATGATGCACGGTCAGCTGCGACACGTTGGCGTTGGTGAATTCGCGCATGCAGCGCCCGCAAATCCAGGGATACATTTTGAGGGACCGCGCCCGGTAGCCGCTTTCGCGCGTTTCGGCCGCCTTGCGCGCCTCGGCCACGATTTTATCGAGGCGGGCGGCGTCGGGTTTTTTAGCAGGGATCATGGTGTTGCGCTTTCAATTCGTGTCTGTAGACGAAGGATACAGGATCATCAAGTACGGCAGCAATCACGGCCAGTCGTGATCGCAGTAGTTCACAACGCTTGAAAAATCCAGCCGCGCCAGCGCGTTGCGGCGAACGGGTGGTGCGCCGTCAAACCCTACACCGGTTCGATACCGGTATTGACACTGGGCACCGCCGTGCCCGCAATCGCCGACATCTTGCGTGCGCAGGACAATGGCGCGCTCTGCAGTTAGCCTGGCGCCATGCATTGAATGCAGACGATGGCGGCAAGAAGCGGATACATCCGCAAAAACGTCCGATTTGTGGCGCCGCTACGAAATAATTTTATTCATTTGGATAGCTCGCCGCAGCACCGGCAGCGACCCGCACTGCGCTCAAGCGGTGCAGCTTTCAGGCGAAAAACACCCCGCCCCGATCGTCGCCGGACTGCGTGAGGATGCAAGTGGTATGCATGCCCGGCAGCGGCGCCGACCCGTTTGCGTCTGTGCACGAACCAAACCGCATCGCCAAGTGGTCTTGTTGCAATATATCCTAATGGCAAAACACAACAGGCGGCCGAAGCAAAATGACGATCCCCGCGATCGATACCCATGGCCCATTCTTCATTTCCCTTACCCAATTTACATTACATTTCACCCCGGTTGACCTCGCTTGGATGGGCGGTGATACTGCGACAACTTGAACACTGTCTTCCCCGATATGGCGCGTTGAACGGCATTCGTGCCTGCAACCGCAGAAAACCGGCCGATTATGGAAGCGCTACCATGGCCACCCCGAAGTGAAGTGCTGAAAGCTGAAATGTTCATCCGCTGCAATCGCGCCCATGGTGGGACGATCTGCGGCGGGTCGTCGCAGGAGCCGGCCGGACAGGCTCCGAACAGTGCGCATCGCATCGCGCATCCAACCACAAGGGCCGCCATCATGCATATTCGCCAAGCGCAGAAAACGGCCACTTTCGACAAGGTGACCGCACCATGAAAAAACTGCTTCATTTCCTCTCGCTCGGCGTGCTCGGCATTAGTTTGCTGAACGGCTGCGGCGGCTCCTCTTCCGGCGACGCCGCACCCGCGCCGACCATGTCCGCCACCACCACTGTCCGTTCGAGCAACATCGGCACGCCGGACGCCAAGCTGGCAGCCACGGTCGCAGCCGCGACATCGGCGCCATCGACCACCGAATGGACCTTCTGCGCCGGCGAGAACGGCGAATGCATCTTCACCGGCAACCAGACCGTGCGCTACGGCGCCGGCAACAGCTTCACCAGCAAAAAGTTCGACTGGGCGGCCAGCTGCAACACGGCCACCTTCGGCACCGATCCGGCGCCGGGCGTGGCCAAGCACTGCGAGATCACCAGCAGCTTCGCCTTCTGCGCCAACGAAAACGGCCAGTGCGGCTTCGGCGACACCCAGACCGTGCGCTTCGGCGCCGGCAGCACCTACGTCACGCAAACCGTGACCGGCGGCGCCGCCTGCACCACGGGCGTGTTCGGCGACCCGCTGCCCGGCAGCGCCAAGCATTGCGACCGCGCCCCGACTACCTGGACCCGCTGCGCCCTTGAAAACGGCCGCTGCACCTTCAGCGGCACGCAGGTGCTGCTGTACGGCGCCAACGGCAGCTTCTTCACCAAGACCCTGACCGGCGGCGCCGACTGCAACAGCGGCGTGTTCGGCGACCCGATTGCCGGCGTGGCCAAGCGCTGCTACCTGCCCGGCGTGCCGATGCCGTCCGGCGCCACCCCGCCCACGCCGCCCACGCCGGGCGACCCGGGCGGCACCTGGAACCAGCTGACCACCTTCAAGATGGTCAACGGCACGCGCGGACAATATCCGGATAGCCAGGTCTACTGGGCCATCATCGGCAAGGACTGGAGCACCGGCAAATACGTCCACGTCGACGCGGCCGGGCGCTTCATTCCCATGGCGCTGGGCGACAACGGTGCGCTCAGCAAGAACGGCAAGCCGTACACCAACTACTTCCACAACCTGGCCCAGCTCAAGTCGATCACCATCCCCCCACTCAATTCGGCGCGCCTGTTCCTCAGCGTCGGCAGTCCCATGTACATCCAGGTCAATGCCGACGTCAACGGCAACCTCGGCTACGCCGGCGCGAATATCGAAAATCCGTCCGATCCGAACATCGACGTCTACTTCGACTTCATCGAAATGTCCATCGGCGCCAAGGACGGCTTCTTTGGCAACACGACCCGGGTCGACCACTTCGGCTTCCCATTGACCCTGCGCCTGCAAGGCCTGGGCGGCTACGACCAGACCGTGGGCGAGACAGAAACGCGGGCGTCCATCATCTCGCAGTTCGTCGCCAGCGTCCCGGCCCAGTTCAAGGGCCTGGCCCAGGCGCCGTATGCGCCCTACCGCATCATCGCCCCGGCCCACGCCAGCTTCCAGAACGGCGGCGCCAACGCCACCTACCTGGACGGCTACATCAACGCGATCTGGAACAAGTACACCAGCCAGAAACTGGTCTTCACCAACCAGCAAGGCACCTTCAGCGGCCAGGTGGTCAACGGCGTGTTCCAGTTCACCGACGGCGCCGGCACCTACAACGTGCGCAAACCCACCACCGCCATGGCGCTGCTCGGCAACGGCACGCTGGACGACCCGAGCGGCACCGTCGGCGGCTCGCCCGCTTACCACAAGCAGTTGCAGATCCAGGCGCAGCTGTGCGCGGCCCTCAACCGCCATGTGGTGGAAGACCCGGCGCGCTGGAGCGACTCGGCGTACTTCTATCCGGCCGGCCAGCCGGCCAACTGGTACGCCAAGTTCTGGCACGACCACAGCATCAACAGGCTGGCGTACGGCTTCGCTTATGACGACGTGTGGAATTACAGCTCGTCGGTGCACTCCACGGCGCCAACCACGGCCACGGTGACCATCGGCTGGTAAGCAGCGCAGCATCGCCCGGGCCGCCGCTGGCGGTCCATTTTTACTTTTTCGTTTTTATTTTTTCGTTTTTACTTTTTTTGACAGGAGTCGACATGAAGACACTACTGAAATACCTGGGCATGGCCACCATTACCGGCGCCATGCTCACAGGCTGCGGCGGCGGATCGTCCGATAGCGCACCGAATGGCGCCAGCCCCACCAGCATGAACGCCGCCGTCACGACGGCATTGACTGCGCCAAGCACCAACCAGGGCGGCATCGAGGGCGTGGGCACGGACTCCGGCTCGTCGGCCGCGATTGCGGCCTGCAACGCCGTCACCTGGAAAGCCGGCGTCAATTACCCACTGGGCACGGTCGTGCTGTACACGCCGAACGGGCTGTATTACAAGGTTGTGCAGGTCGCCGGCAACGGCAGCGACGGCACCACGCCAACCATCAGCACCTGGTACTGGGCGCAGACCACCTGCGCCACGCCGGCAGCGAAAAAGATCGTCGGCGGCTACTACCCGAACTGGACGCCCTCCCCTGTGCGCATCCGCGACATCAATGCGCGCTACAACCTGGTCTACCTGTTCCACGCGGTTCCGGTGGGCGGCTCGCCCGGCACCACCGGTGCGGTCACCTTCAGCGCGCCAGGCGACGGACGCGGCGCGGCGACCAACCTGAAAGCCGACATCCAGTACGCCCGCAGCACGCAGGGACGCAAGATCATCCTGTCGGTCGGTGGCGCTGGCAATGGCATGAGTTTTACGAGTCGCGCCAAATCGCAGACGTTTGTAAACAGCATTGTCTCGATCTACACGCAATTGGGCGGCATCGACGGCATGGACTGGAATACGTTCGAAGCGGAGCAAAAGCCCGATACCGATGAAATGGTTTGGATCAGCCTGGAACTGAAAAAGCGCTACCCCGGCTTTATCATTTCCGCGCCGCCGGCACCATGGAATGCGGTCGACAAGGAATTCTGCCGTGCGATGGTCGCCGCCGGCGCGATGGATTACGCCGCGCCGCAGTACTACGACGGGCCTGGCCTGAACGATCCGGCCTACGTGGCGGAGAACGTCAAGCAGTGGGTTGCTGCGCTGGGCGCGAACCGGGTGGTGGTGGGCTTCGGCATCAGCAACGCTACCAACTACATGAGCCGCGATCAAGCGGTAAGCGCATGGAACAAGGTCAAGGCCAACCATCCGGACATTCGCGGTGGTTTCAACTGGGAGATCCACACCGATGAAGCACAGGGCTGGGTGTTTGCCAACAGCGTGGCGCCCCTGATCAACCCGTAATATGCACGACTGTCCTTCCCGCCCGATGGGGGGAAGGACAATGCTTATCTTTTGCGTACGGTCTTTTCGCGCAGCGCAGCGCAGCGCAGCAAGCATCAAGAATCAAGCTTGTGCGCAGCACCCATCTCAGCGCGCCAGGTGGCGGTCGAGCCAATCGTTGACCGTGTGATGCCACAGCACCGAGTTCGCCGGTTTCAGGACCCAGTGATTCTCGTCCGGGAACACCAGCAGTTTGCTCTCCACACCCTGGCGCTGCAGCGCGGTGAAGGTGCCCAGCGCCTGCGAAGTCGGAATGCGGAAGTCCAGGTCGCCCTGCACCACCAGCATCGGCGTCTTCCAGTTCTTCACAAAATGGACCGGGTTGAACTTTTCGTACAGCGCCGCGTTATCCACGTACGTACCCTTGTTTTCCCACTCGGTAAACCACAATTCCTCGGTGGCGTAGGCCATGCCGCGCGTGTCGAACACGCCGTCGTGGTTGACCAGGCAGCGGAAGCCATCCGGCCAGTTACCGGCGATCCAGTTCATCATGTAGCCGCCGTACGACGCGCCCAGCGCGCAGCTGCGCTCGCGGTCGAGCCACGGATATTTTTTCACCGCCGCGTCCAGTCCCTTTTTCAGGTCTTCCAGCGGCGCGCCGCCCCAGTCGCCGCTGATCGCATCGGTGAAACCCTGGCCGTAGCCGGTGGAGCCGTGGAAATCGATGAACACGGTCGCGTAACCTGCGCCGGCGTAGGTCTGCGGATTCCAGCGGTAGCTCCACGAATTGCCGAAGCTGCCCTGCGGACCGCCATGGACCAGGAAGGCCACCGGATACTTCACGCCCGGTTTGGCGTCCCACGGTTTCATCACGTGGCCGTAGACGGTTTCGCCCTTGGCGCCGGCGAAGGAAAACTGCTCGGCTTCGCCGAAGCGCACGTCCGCCAGCAGGTCCTTGTTCAACTGCGTCAGCTGGACCGGGGCGCCGCCGTTACTGCTCTTAAACAGTTGCGCGCCCGATTGCAGGTTGGCCTGGGCCATCACCACCGTCTTGCCGCGCACGTCGAACGCGCTCACATAACCCTTCTCGCTCAGGGACGCGACCTTGCCGCTGGCCGCGTCGATCGAGAACAGGCGGTGCTGCCCAAGGTCGTCGGCGGTGGCCAGCAGCGCCTTGCCGTCGTCGCGCCACTTGTAGTCGGCGATCGAGCGGTCCCAGTTGTCTGCCACGAGGCGCTTCTTGCCGCTGGCGACATCCATCAGCACCAGGCGGAAGCGGTCGGCCTCGAAGCCGGGGCGGCTCATGGCCAGGTAAGCGAGCGTCTTGCCGTCCGGCGAAAACGCCGGTTTGCTGTCCCAGGCCGGATTGTCGGCGGTCAGGTTGCGCGGCGCGGCGCCACCAGTGGCAGCGGTTTGATAGATATCGAAATTGGTCGACCAGGCTTCGGTCTTGCCGGCCACGCGCACGTTGAAGACAACGCTCTTGCCGTCCGGGCTGAAGCGGTATTCCTCACGGTCGCCGAACGGTTTCGACGGCACGTCGCCGTCGATGCTGCCCGACAGGCTGCTTGGTGCGGCAGTGACCTTGCCGGCGGCGTCGATCGGGGCGCTGTAGAGCACGTTGTTGCGCCCGTCCGACCAGGTATCCCAGTGGCGCACGAAGAGGCGGTCGTAGACCTTGCCGCTCGATTTGTTCTTGGCCTTCTCGTCCAGGCGCGTCTTGGTGCAGGCCAGGTCGGCGCAGTCGCGGAACACGGCCAGGCTCATCGCCAGGCGGTCCCCGGCCGGCGAGAGGCGGAAGTTATCGACGTCGAGCGGCAGGTCGGTGACCTTGATGGCTTCACCACCAGCGACTGACTGACGCCACACCTGCGACGAGCCCGAGCGGGCCGACAGGAAATAGATGGCGTCGCCCTTGGGCGACCATTCGGGATCGGTGCTGTTCGACTCGCCCTCGGTCAGCCTGACCGGAGTGGGTTTGGCGCTGCGCAGGTCGATCATCCACAGCTGGGTGTTGCCGCGGTTCTTCTCCATATTGGTGCTGCGCACCGTGTAGACCACGCGCGAGGCGTCGGGCGAGAGGGCCGGCGCGCCGACCCGTTCCATTTTCACCAGGTCTTCGATGGTGAAACCACGCGGCGCGGCCAGCGCGCTACCGGCGGCCAGGGTGGCCGCTCCCAATACGAACAAACGTCCCATCATTGCAATGTCCCCAAGAGTCATGAAAGTGCCACACGATACGAAATGGCCCCGGCATCATACCAAGTTCGTATCGCAAGGGCAGCCGAAAGATGTGACTACGGATAGGGATGAAGGCCAGGCATGTATTGATTGCAAATATGAAATGTACTATAATGCAACATTAATTTACCTTTGGAATAGCATGAAATACATCGCAGCAGCAGTCACCGCCATGCTGTTCAGCGCGCCCGTACAGGCCGCGCTGCATATTTTCGAATTTACCGCCTCGGTAAACAGCCTCGCGAACCCGAGGCAGCAGGCATTCGAACAAAGCACTGCCGGTGTCGCCCCAGGCAGCGTGATTACGCTCGGGGACCGTATCGTCGGGCGTTTTTCGTATGACAGCAGTACCGTCGCGAGAAGCGTCGAGTCGTCGATCTACCTTCCGTACACCACCTATAATTACTCGGCCGCGCCGTCGCCGACCAATTTCTTCAACTTCACGGTGATCCCAAGCGGACAAAAAGTAAACAGTGATGACGCCTGGTTGCCGTGGCGCAGTGTATGGCTGAAAGAAGGCAAAGCCGGTGGGCGGGCGCAGCAAGATAGCTTGTCGATTGGCGCCGCAACGAGCTGGGAGTCGGCGAGTTTCGACGTGAATTTCGTTAACGCGACAGGTACGTGGTTTGTCGACGGAAAGCTTCCAGAACTCCTTTCCCTGGCCGACATGACGTCCGCGTACGTCGCCCAGGAATACATCAGCGCCTGGGGTGAACGCATCATGCTCCGTGCGGACGTGACCTCGCTGACCAATCTCACCGTGACCGCGGTGCCTGAGCCAGGCACCTGGGCCATGCTGCTGGCCGGCCTGACGATCCTCGGTTTCAGCGCGCGCCGCAAGCGCGGATAAATCCGGCGCAACAACGCAAAAAGCCGCACCGGGGTCTGACCCCGGTGCGGCTTTTTTCATGCTCCGGCCGTAACCGGAAGCACGCCTGTCTTAACGCTTGATGCCGGTCACTTCCACTTCGACGCGGCGGTTCGGTTGCAGGCAGCCGATCAGGGCGGCACGCGGCGCGACACCCGTGCACGCTTCGACCTGGTCCGCTTCGCCCTTGCCGGCGCTGACGATCTCGCCCGTAAAGCCTTTGCCGACGATGTACTGGCGCACCGTCGCCGCACGCTTTTCCGACAGCGGCTGGTTGTACGCTTCCGTGCCCAGACGATCCGTGTAGCCGGTCAGCTTGATGCCGGAGATCTGCGCATACACGCCATCCAATTTGGTCATCATGCTGTCGATGCGCGCACGTCCCGCCGGCAGCAGGTCCGCCACGCCCGACTTGTCGAACCTGAACAGCGCGTCGGCCGCCAGGGTCAGCTTCTCGACCGTCACCGCGGGCGCAGCACCCGGCACCGGCGTGGCGGCAACGGCCACCGGCGCCCCACCGCACGCCGCAGCCGACGCTTGCGCCGCCTGCAACTGGTCTTCGGCGATCTGAATGTACGGATTGGCATGGCGCCAGCCCTGCTGATTGAATTCGTTCCCCGCATGCACCAGCTCGACTTCGCCGCAAGCGACCTTCTGGGCCGCACACGCGAATCCCGCGCCGCCCTTGACGGCGCCGAAACGCGCCCACAGGTCCTCGCGCAGCTTGGCCGCGTCGTTCACCAGCGGCGTCTGGTCGCCCGGATTGGGCGTCGCGCCCGACTCCAGCGCACCGACAATCGCCGCGCCCTGCGCCAACGCCTGCTGCGGGAACGCCGAGCGGTCGTTGCGCGTGTATTCGTGCAGCGACACGTCCAGCCAGCACTGCGCCTTCGACAGATAGTAATTGTTGACCGGCACACCCTTGTCGTTGAGCGCTTTCACGCGCTGCTGCAAGGCCTTGTAGCCGGCCTGGTCGGCCACGATCGCCTGGTCGGAGATGCGCTCGGCCGGGGCGGTCAAGGTTTGCGCAACGGCGCCTTGCACGGCCAGCGCCATGGCGGCAAACAGCACGGCGCGCGGGCGGGAAATAATGGTTGGTTTCATCGTCATTCTCATGTCAGGAAATTAGCGGGCCAGCGTGCGGTTCGTTTCTGGGTCCTTGCCTTTGAATACATTCTCGTCAAACTTGAAGCGCAGGCGCACGAACCAGCCCTTGGAGGTGTAGTCCGCGCTGCTTAAGTCGCGTTCGCGGAAACCGCTGACGTTGTACCCGGCGGACAACCACAGGTTCTGTTTAACCAAGTAGCCGACTTCGACCCCGCGCGCATACTGGCTGCTGCCCTTGTTCTGCGGGCTGTGCAGGTAAGCGGCGAGCACGCCGATGTCCCAGTTTTCGGTGATGTCGTACACCACGCGGCCCGACGCCATCCACGCGCTGTATTTCTGCTGCCCGACCGGCAGGTTGCGCTCGCGGCTGGTCTTGGCGGCCAGGCGGCCGGTGCTCCACCACGGACGGCTCGGATGGTAATCGAGGTGGGTCGAGACGATGTGCGCGCCATAATTGTCGCCATCGGCACGCGCGCCGTCGCGCACGTTCTTGTACTCGTAGCGCGCCAGGCCGTTGAACTGGTTATGGTCCACCGGACGCCAGGCAAAGCCGAGCTGCGCGCGTTCCTGCAGGCTGTTGGCCAATGGTTTGCCGCTGATGTCGTCGTTGTTGCGCGCCAGCAGGGCGTAGTTGCGGGCCAGCACGGTCCAGTCGCGGCCGAGCTTGCGCACGAAGGACAAGGTATTCAACCACTGGTCCTGCGACTGGTTGCCGATGTCGCCCGGGCTGTCGAACAGGCGGCGCCATTCGAGCTTGGCGGAGGCTTTCCACAGCGGGTTGGCGGTGTAGTCGAGCGCCGTCGCCAGGGCCACGCCCTTTTGCTGGCGGCCGTCGAACACGTGCAGGTACTCGGCGTTGGTGCTGAGCGCCAGGCCTTCGGCCACGTTCCAGGTGTTGCGCGCGCCGCTGGCCAGTTGCAGGTCGCGCCCGTCGGCCAGTTCGGTATCGAGCGCATCGCGCAGGCGATACTCGGAAAAGATGCTGGCGCCCGGCAGGTAGGTCGATTCGACACCCGCCACGAAGGCATTGCTTTTCTCGGCCGGATTCAAGGCATAGCGCGATGCCAGGCCGGTCTGGTTTTCGTAACGCGCGTACGCTCGGCTGCGTTCGGACAATTGATACTGCGCGCCGAGCTCGTAACGCTTCTGGTTGCTGTCCGAAATACCATGCTCGACCACGGCGGTCAGGCTCAGCAAATCGGTCGCCTTGAACTGCGCGCCGATGGCCACCGTGTTGGCGTCCAGCGTGCCGCGCGTGCCCGGCGTGGTGGTCGCGCCCACCGGTGCGAAGGTGGTAATCGCCCCGCCGTTCACAGGGCTGATCGCGCTGTTGGTGTTGCCGAAGCCGAAGAAACCGCCGCTCGGATTGAGGCCGTTTGCGTTCGATACCACGCCGGTGTTGCTGGCCATGCCGACCTGGTTGCGCAGCTCGCCTTCTTCCTTCATGTGTTGCAGGGAAAAATCGAGCGTCAGGCGCGGATCGGCTTTCCACAGCATGCCGACACGTACGGCGTCGCGCTGGGCAACGACTTGTTGGTCCTTGCTTTGCAGCGCGCTGCCGTACACCGTGGTGGTGGACGTGAACTTGGCGCTGACGTTCACGCCGGCGTCGCTGTGTCCAGGGCTGATGCCGGCCGCCGTATTGTTGAACTCGTCGTCGGCACGCTGCCAGTAAGCACGCGCCTCGACCGTCTCGCCCTTGTGCGACAGGGCCACGCGCGCGGCCTGGCCCGTCGCCGAACTCGACAGCTCACCGGCCTGCCCGCTCGGCGTGGTGAAGACCTGGCCGTTGGCGCTGTACGTGGTCGATTCGCTCTGCGCAAACTCGGCCACGAAACTGGTCGCTGGGGCCAGTTTCACGGTCGCGTTCACGCTGTGCAGGCGGTACGGCGACTGCGGATTCTTGTCGTCGACCGACGCCATGCCGACGCTGATGCTGTCGTTCAGGCGATACTCGCCGTCGATGCCCATGACCCAGAAATCGTCGCCGCCCTGCTCCACCTCGTAGGTCACGCGGATCGATTGCGGGTCGCCCTCGGGCGTGACCGATGGCACGGCCTGCTTGAACAGGATGCGGCCCGAAAACGGCTCGAAGCTGTAGTCTTCCAGGCGGCGCATGGGCGTGACCTGCTTGACGAGGTCGGTCTGGTTCTTGTCGCGCACGATCAGTTCGACGCGCTCGGAATTGGTCAGCGCGCCATTGTTGCGCACGGCGAAAGGCCCGGAGCTGCCGTTGGCGCGGTATTCTTCGATCACCTGCTTGGCGTTGTCGTGGAAGGCGAAGCCGCCCAGCTTGCCGCGCGCGCCGTCCCAGTTGCCGCGCAGGCCGGTGGCGGTGCGCTGGTACTGGCCGAGTTTGCGCGCTTCGAGCCCCACGTTCGGACCCGGCACCGACGACATGGTGCCTTCGCTGGTCGAAAAGTCGCCGTACAGCACGTAGCTTTTCTTGTCGTCGACGCGCACGTAGAGGCGTCCGGCCGAGCGGGCGTCGAACGCGGTCGTGGCGCTGTCGCCGTAGACCGGGTAGAACTCGTTCGGATTGATGTCGCGCTGCAGCTTTTCCTTGGTCTGCTGGTCCGAATCGTAGGCGGCCGTCAACAGCTTGCTGCCGAGGATGGTGCCTTTGACGAAGAACGCGGCGCGCGCGCTGGCGTTGGCCTTGCCGCTGTTGAACTGGCGGCTCCAGCGCGTGATGTCTTGCTCGAAGCCATCGTTAAAGCGCGCCGGCGCGAGGTCGCCCGCGTTCAGGTTGCGCTTGGCAATCACGCCTTCGATCAGGCCCACGGCCAGCATCTGGCGCAGTTCCGGTACAAAGGTGATCACGCCTTGCGTACTGATCTTGCCGCCGTCCACGCGCAGCAAGACTTCCTGCGCGGCGGCCGGGGCCAGCAGGCGGAACTGCGCTTTTCCGTTACGCACGCGCAGCTGCATGCCGGGCGTGACCTTGTTGGCGTCGCCGTTTTGCGGCCCCAGGGCGTCGGTGGCGGCGCCGTCGAGCAGGATGCGCCCGGCCGACGCTTCGAGCGTCAGCAGCACGTCATCCTTGAGCGGCTCGCCATCCTCGCCCAGCACCTGCACGCTCACGCGCACCGGCGACTGGCCGTCGGCGGGAACGCCGTCGCGGTCGGTTTCGACCAGGATGCGCGCGACCTTGGCGCTGGCGTCGAGACGTCCGCTCCAGAGTTGTGGCGCCGCCATCTGGGCACGCAGGCCGGCGTCCGCCGGGGCCGCCGGCAGCACTTGTGCGCCGGCATTCGGGAAAGCGCAAGCAACCGCCAGCGCGCCCGCCAGCAGGCGAGCTGTGCCGCTGCGTTGAATAAGAAGCATTTTTTTGTTCGTCATGGTGTTCATTCGGGCCAGGCGGGATGGTTGCTTATTGCGCACGGGCTTCTCCCGCGCCGGCAGGGATTGCTCCCTGGCGTGGCTTGACCAGTTCCTGGTTGGCGCTGTCGGTCGCCTGCCGCGGCGCGGCAGGTGCTTTGCTGTCGAACTTCAGGCCCGGCAGGCGCGGCGCTTCCGTTTCCGGGGCGCGCGTGCCACCCTGGCTGCGGCGCGCTTTCAACTGCTCGATGACCGGCGCCGAGCACGAACCTTCGGCAAAGTCGGCGCGCAACAGCTCGCCATTCTTCGCGTCCAGCCAGACGCTGTTGGCGTCGCCCAGGTTGCGGTTGCTGGTCGTCGTCAGGCGGCTGCCGCGCGGCAAGGTCAGGCTGTCGGCCTTGATCACGTGCGATTTCGGGCTCAAGCCGCAGTAGCTGTACTTGCCTTCCACATCGGTGGTGAACGAGGTGCCGTCTTCCATGTACAAACGCACGCCAGGAATGCCCAGCTCTTCGCTGTCCTGCACCGAGTTACCGTTGCAGTCCACAAACACCTTGCCGGCCACGCACGCTTGTTCGGTGAACACGCCACCGGTCAGGCGCACCTTGTACTCGGCGCGGTTGGATGGATACGCATCCGGCACCGGCTGGTACGAGCCCGGCGTAACGCAACCGCCAGCCACATTGCACGCATAGGCAATCGCGCGGTTGATGCCGTCGCCCTGCAGGCTGCCGACGCCGGCGCGCAGGCGGTAGGTCAGTACCGCTTGCTTGTTGCTGGCCAAAGGACCCAGGTTGAAGGCCAGTACCGGGCCAACCACCACGGCCGGATCGGCCACCGACTTGCCGTCGACCTTGACGGTGCCAGGCACCAGCGAGAAGCCGGCCGGCAGGCTGTCGCGCACCGTTGCCTGTGCTACCGCGGTGCCGCTGGTCTGGCGCACGGTCAGGGTGTAGAGCAGGCTTTCGCCGAACTCGAGCTGCTGCTTGTCGCCGGTCTTGGTCAGCGCCAGGCCAGCCGCTTCGATCTTGTCGATCGGCAGGTGGTTGTTGACCACCGGTGCGCCGTTCGGACCCACCGTGAAGGTGGTGTAATACTGGGTCGTGTCCGCCCCGCCCGGCACCAGGCCGACGCAGGCGTTTGGCTTGTGCAGGGTCACGCCGGTTGCCGGGGCGCCGTTCGATTTCTGGACCAGCGCCACATTGGCATTGGCGACGACCGACAACGCACCCTGGCACGACGGAATCTTCGCCGATTCGGCCGGCACGTAGCCCACCGGATAGGTGCTGATCGCCAGCTTGTAGGGACCGGCCGGCGCGCCGTTTTGCAGGAAGAACTGGTACACGCCGTCGCTGCCGGTGGTCTGGTTGACTGCCGCCAGGCCGCCCAGCAGATGACGCGCCGGATCGAACCCGGCCGGACCGCTGACGGTCACGACCGCACCACGCACCGGTTGACGGGTGACGCTGTCGTACACCACGCCCGATGGGTTCAGCGGCAGGTTCTGCTCGGTGATGTCGCTGTTGTCCGTCAAGGTGATGTCACGGATGACGCCGGCGGCTGGTTTGCCTGCGTTACCGGCCGAGGTCGGAACGTTCGGCATGCCGTTGCCATCCTTGGTGAAGCTGATCTCGAAGCCCGGACCGGTCGGCAGGCCCGTGCCTTGGTAACCAGGGCAACGCAGGTTGTCGAACTGGTAGAAGCCGTTCGCATCGCTTTTCACCGTGCAGACCGGTTTGCCGTTCTGGGTCAGGGTGACGGTCCAGTCCTTCACGCCTTCATGGTCGTTCGGACGGGTGCGCGTGTGGCCGCGGTCCATCCAGACGTAGCCGCTGATGATCGGCGCCTTGACTTCAGGACCCGGACGCACACGCTCGCCGAACAGGTTGCCACCGATCACGCCGTTATTGACCGCCAGCTTCTCGCTGGTGACGTCGATCTGCGCGATCGTGTTTTGCGACGGCGCGGTGCCGAAGCTGCTGTTGTCCACAAGGCCGCCTGCAACGCCGGCCGTTTCCTTGCCATCCATGTATTTCGAGGTCGGCAGGTCGGTTTGCGACTCGACCAGGGTGTAGCGGCCGGGAACCAGGTTCTCGAACACATACTTGCCGTCGGCGCCGGTCACCGCCACGCAGCCCTGGGCGCAGTTCTCGCCGCCCGTCATGGTGACGTGCACGCCCGGCAACGGGGTTTCGCCCGCATCCATCTGGCCATTGTTGTTGGCGTCCACATACACATACCCTTCCAGGCGTGCGCGGCGTTCGCCGAACAGGTAGTCGGTGCCGTCTTGCGCCACGCCCAGCTTGATGGCGCCGATGGTGTTCTTCGGCGCGCTGGTGTCGAAGCCGCTGTTGTCGACGGTGCCCATGATGGCGCCGTCGATCTTGCCGGCGGTTTCCTTGCCGTCGATATAGGCGGCCGGATGGGTTTCCACCAGGGTATAGGTGTCCGCTGGCAAGCCAACAATCACGAAACGGCCATCGTCGCCGGTGGTGGCGCGCCCTGCTTCGCCCTTGCCGCCGACTGCGCTGACCGGCACGCCGGCAATGCCTGGCTCGCCGGCGTCTTGCACGCCGTTATGGTTGTCGTCGCGATAGACCACGCCCGCCAGGCTGCTGCCCACTTCGCGGAAATCGTAGTCTTTCGCATCGGTAGCGCTGGCGATCACGATCGACGTGGTCTTGTTCGGACCCGCATCCAGGGTGCCGCCGGCCGTGCCGATGGCGCTGCCGGTGTTGGCCGGGAATTCGCCGTAGCCGGCTGGCTGGGTTTCCACCACGGTGTAGGTGCCCGGAACCAGGTTCTCGAACAGATAGCTGCCGTCGGCGCCGGTCTGGGTGGTGCGTGCGGCAATGGCCACGCCGTTGGCGTCGACGCCGGTCAAGGTGACGGTCACGCCGGCCAGGGCTTCGCCCGGCTCGCGCTTGGCATTCTTGTTGCCATCGACATACACATGACCGCCGAGCCTGGCCGGAGCGACCACGGCGTTCGGATCGAACTCGCGGAAGTCGTAGCCGGTTGCCGCCCCGCCCAGTGCCGGGATGTTGATCGCGGTGACCGAGTTCAGGCCGGCCGCGCCGCCGCCCAGGGTGCCGATCTTGGTGCCGGTCGCGGCCTCGAAGTCGGACCACTTGGCTGGCTGGGTTTCGACCAGGTTGTAGTTGCCAGGCATCAGGAACGGGAACAGATAGTTGCCGTTGCTGTCCGTCAGCGCGGTCAGGGTCAGTGGCGCACCTTTGGCGTCCACGCCCGTGAGGGTCAGGGTGACGCCGGCCAGCAACTGCTCGCCGCTGTCGCGCTTGCCGTCTTTGTTGGCGTCGACGTACACGGTGCCGGCCAGCGAACCGGAAGCGCCCGGCAGGTTACGCTCGCCGAACAGGTAGTTCACGCCTGCCGCGCCGGGCGCCAGGTTAATGCCGCCGATGCTGTTTTTCGGCGCATTGATGGTGCCGCCGAGCGAGCCGGCCGTATCCATGCCATCGCTCACGCCGCCCGGCTGGGTTTCGACGACGGTATAGCTGCCCGCCATCAAGCCGGTGAACAGGAAGCTGCCGTCGGCGCCGGTGACCACGGTACGTGGGGTCGGGCCGGCCAGGCGCACGGTGACGCCAGGAAATGGCGGTTCGCCGCCGTCGCGCACGCCATTGTTGTTGGCGTCGAAGTACACGGCGCCGCCGATGCTGGCGCCGATTTCGCGGAAGTTGTAATTCACGGCAGCGTCGCCCTGCACCAGTTGCAGGCCGCCGATGCTGTTCGGTACGGCCACGCCAGCCGCGACACCGGTAATGGTGCCCGGCAGCGAACCGGTATTGCCCGGGAAGTCATTAAAGCCGGCCGGATGGGTTTCGGTCACGGTGTAGCCAGCGCCGCTGCTCGGACGCAGCTTGTCGAAACGGTAGCTGCCATCGGCCGCGCTGGTCGTGACCAGGCTGACGGCCGCGCCGCGGTCATCAAGGCCGGTCAGGGTGACGGTCACGCCAGGGATCTGTTCGTCCTTGTCGAGCGACGCATTCTGGTTGCTGTCCGCATACACAACACCGCTGACGCTGGCCGGCAGCAATTCGCCGAAGTTGAAATCGGCGTGGGTCTTTTCCACCGCATAGGCGATGCTGCCGATCACGTTGGCGACGTTGTCGACGCAGGCCGCGCACGGGACGCCACCGACGTTACCCTTGCGGGTGATGCCGTCGAGGTAAGCGGCCGGCTGGGTTTCGGTGACGGTGTAGCCGGTGCCGTTGGCGTTGCGCAGCGCGCTGAAGCTGTACGAACCGTCCGGATTGGTGGTGGCCGTGCACGCCGGGGCGCCGCAAGCGCTGCCGCCGCTGGCCGCGGTGCCGGTCAAGACCAGGGACACGCCGCCGATGCCGGTTTCGCCGGCGTCCATGACGCCGTTGTTGTTCTTGTCGGCATATACAAAGCCGCTCAGTTTGCCGGTGGCTTCGCCGAACAGGTAGTCGATGCCCTTCTGGCCCGCGCCCAGCACCACGCCGTTAAAGGCGCTGTCGCCGATCACGCCCAGGTTGCCGGGCACGGTGGCGCCGGTGCCGAGCGTGTTGGTGGCGTCGATGAAGTCGACCGGCTGGGTTTCGGTGACGGTGTAACCAGCGCCATTGCTGGCCGGCAGGCCGGTGAAGCTGTAGTTACCGTTGGCGTCGGTCTTGCCGACGCAGGTGCTGACGATGGTGCAGACGTTCGCACCGGTGGCGGTGGTGCCCGACAGGGTCACGGTCACGTTCGGCAACACGGTGTCAGCGCCATTGAAGGTGTCGCTGCGGTCGGCGTCCAGATAGACCTTGCCCGACAGGCTGGCGGTCGATTCGCCGAAGTTGTAGTTGCTGCCGAACTGGCCGGTGCCGATCACGATGCCGCTGAAACGGTCGTTCGTCATGCTGCCGCGTACGACGCCATTGACGGTGCCGACCGCGTCGATGCCGTCGGCATAGTTCGACAGCGGCGCGCTGGCCTGGCTTTGCTCGGTGAGCACGTAGCCGGTCGCGTCGCTCGACGGCAGGCCGGTGAAGCTGTAGCTGCCGTTGCTGTCGGTGACGATGGTGCACGGGTTCGGCGAAATCGCCACGCACACGCTGGTGCCGGTCGAGGTGTTGCCCGACAGGGTGACCTGGACGCCAGGAATGCCGGGTTCGCCCGCATCCTTGGTGCCATTGTTGTTCAGGTCGGCATACACGGCGCCGCCCAGGCCCTGGCCGGTTTCGCCGAAGTTGTTGTTGATGGCATTGTCGCTTGACGCGAGCACGACGTTGCCGATGGTGCGCTTGGTCAGGCCGACGACCGGGGTGTTGGCGGGCAGCGCGCTGGCGCCGTCGTTGCCGCCCTTGCTGCCGATGAACATACCGGTATGGGTCACGCCCGACAAGGTCTGCTGCACCACCTGGTAGGTACCCGGACGCAGGTTCGCAAAGCTGTAGGAACCGTTGGCGCCGGTCTGCACGGTGGCGTTGACAGGGCCGAGGTCGTCGGTGCCGGAGAGGGTCATGGTGACGCTGGTCACACCGGCGCCTTCGTCGGTGGCCGGCACGCCGGTCAGGTCGCGCACGGCATCCTTGTCGAGGTCGACGAAGACGTAGCCCGACAAGGCGGCCGGTTTCAGTTCGCCGAACAGGTAGCCGGTGGCGTTGGTGCTGGCCGGCAGCACGATGTTGCCGATCTCGTCGGCCGTGGCGTCGCTGGCGCTGCCCTGGGCGCTGCCGGCGGCATCCTTGCCGTCGAGGTGGGTCGCCGGCTGGACTTCGGTGACCTTGTAGGTGCCTGGCGAGAGGTTATTGAAGGCGTACGCGCCGCCAGCGGTGGTAACGGCGGTGACGTTGGTGACGGTATTGCCGTAGATGTCGGTACCATCGAGGCGCAGGGTGACGCCGGTAATGCCGGTTTCGCCCGCGGCCTTGGCGGCGTCGTTGTTGCTGTCTTCATAGACGAAGCCGGCGATCGAGGACGGCTGCACGGCAATGGTGGCGCAGCCGCGGTTGTCGACGGCGCTGCGCTCGACATCGCTGGTGGTGGCGGTGCCGCAGTTTTCCAGCGCCGCGTTGACGGCGGTGGCGACGACCGGAATACGCACGGTGGCGGCCTTGCCGACTTCCAGCAGGCCGACGTTGCAGCTGATCGAGGCGCCGCCGGTGCAGCTACCGTTGCTCGGGACTGCGTTGTTGGTGCTCCAGGTCAGGCCGGCGTTGTACGGCGCCGTGTTGTACGGCGCAGCGGCGCCGCCGGTGTAGACCGTCAGGCCGGCCGGCAGGGCGTCGTTGATCACGGTGCCATTGCTGTTGCCGGGACCGGCGTTGTTCAAGGTCAATACCCAAAAGAACGGCTGGCGCAGCTGCACCGCCGTGGCGGGCGCGTTGGCGTTGCCGTTCCAGGCGAAGGCGGCCTTGGCCATTTTCAGGTCGACGCGCATCTTGATGGTGGTGCTCTGGTCGGCCGTGTTGTTCGGCGTGAGCGCTTCCGGCTCGCGCGAGGAGACGGTGACGGTCGACTGGTAGGTGTCGCCCGAGCCGGTCGGCTGGGTGTCGACGCGGAAGTCGAGGTACAGGTCGGTGCTGGCATTGTTGCCCAGCAGGATATCGGACGTCGGGAAATTACACGTCACCGTCATCTGCGCCGGTCCCGTTACCTGGGCGTTCACCTGGTCGCAGTAGTTGGCATACGCCTGACCATCGGGCAGCAGTTTGCCGCCCAGGAAGGTCATGGACTTGCCGGCAGGCGGCTTCATGACATAGGTCAGCTTGAGGTGGGTGGCGACCGAGGGACCGCGGTTGGTGATGGCATTGCGGTAGGTAACCACGTTGTCGGGGAAGACAGCAGCGCCGCCAGGCGCGTAGCCGAGCGGATCGACGTTGTCGGTGTTGTTGACCAGCAGGTCGAGCGTGGCCGGGGTGACGGTCAGCGTGTTCGTCGAGCTGTTGTTGGCCAGGTCGCTTTCGTTGCTGGTCGTCGCGACCGTCGCGGTACTGCCGATGGTGCGCGGATCCGGCTGGTTGTCCATGTAGTCGGGGCGCGTCACGACCGTGATCGTGCGGGTCGCGCCGGAAGGCAGGTTGCCCATGGCGCAGCTGATGGTGCGGGTGGCCGGATCGTAAGGCTGGCATGTGCCGCCGTTGCTGGCACTGACCGACAGCACGGTCATCGAGCCTTGGGGAATCGTGAACACATCGGTGACGGTCACGCCGTTCGCGGTCGACGGGCCGTTGTTATTGATCGTCAGCACATAGGTGGCGTTGGTGCCGGCCGGTACCGAGCCAGGGGTCACGGTGTTGACGACGGATACGTCGGCGACCGGATCGACCTGCACCTCGGCGGTCGCGACGTTATTCGCCGGGACCGGGTCGCCCTGCGCGTTGGAGCGTACGCTGGCCGAGTTCACCCATGTGTTGCCGGGCTGGCCGCTGCTGTCGAGCAGGGGACGGGTGACCGTCACGGTGATTTCGGCGGTGGAGCCGAGCGCCATCGTGCCGCTGCTCATGAAGCAGGTCACGGTCGCGCCCGGGGTGCAGGTAAACGCCGCCGGACTGGTGCCGCCGGTCTTCGATGCGCTCACCACGGTTTTGTTGGCAATATAACCAGGAATCGGGTCGGACAGCACCACGCTGGTCGATTCGCCCGGACCGGCGTTGGTGATGGTCAGGGTGTAGGTGATGGTCGGCGCGTTCCAGTTCAGGGTGCCCGGGGCGGCCGTCTTGGTCAGTTGCAGATCGGCGGCATTCGGGGTCTGGGTCGATTCCGAGGTCGCGCTGACGCAGTTATTCGCGCCGATCGGGTCGATCTTGACGCCGCCGTTGTCGGTGTAGGCCGCGCAGGCGGTATTGGTCAGGGTGCCGGCGGTCGTCGCGGTGGTGGTCAGGCCCAGGTTCGACGTCTGCCCATTAACTGCCAGCGGCAGGTTGTAGGTACAGGTGATGTCCTGGCCGGCTTGCGGCGCGCAGGTCCAGTTGGCGCCGCTGGCGCTCACAAACGTTTCGCCCACCGGCAAGGTGTCGACGATCCTGACTTCACCGGCCAGCGCCGCGCCCGGGCCGTGGTTGGTCGCACGCATGGTGCTGACCATATTACCGCCCTGGGCAACCGGGTTCGGGGTCTTGGTCTTGGTGATCGACAGGTCGACGCCGTCCGGCACGATGCTGACATTGACCGAGCCGCTGTTGTTGCTGGTGTCGCCATCGGGCGTGTCGCTGCCGATGGTGGCGGTATTGGTGGCGCTGGTTTGCGCCTGCACGCTCGGCGCGGTGGTGCCGATGACGATATCCTGCGCGGCGCCGACGGCATAGTTCGGGCGGGTGCAGCTGACATTCTGGCCGTTGACGGTGCAGGTCCAGCCGGTGCCGGTGGCGCCGGTCACGACAAAGCCGGCGGGCACGCTGTCGCTGACCACCACGTTCGTGGCCGGCATCGGACCCAGGTTGCGTGGCGCCAGGGTGAAGCTGACCGGCTGGCCGCTGCCGACCAAGCCTTGCGAGACGGTCTTGGTGACGGCCAGGTCGGTGCCGACGGTAATCGTGGTGTTGACCGACGAGGAATCGTTGGCGTTATTAAAATCGGTCGCGCCGCCGCTGATCGTCACCACGCCGGTGCTGGTGATGGTGCCGGTGGTGGTGCCGGTGGCCTTGGTGTTGATGGTAATGACCGGCAAGGCGCCTACGGGCGCGCTCGGACGGGTACACGTCACCACCTGCCCGGCCGCGCCGCACGACCAGCCGGAGCCGGTCGCCGTCTTGTAGGTCAGGTTCGGGCTCAGGGTGAAGGTGGCCTTGGTGGCGCCGGCGCTATCCGGACCGTTGTTGGCCAGGTTGGCGGTGTATACCAGGGAACCGCTGGCCATCAGGCTGCCGGGCGAGCCGCTCAATACCAGCGCCAGGTCGGCGCCGTTATCGATGGTGGTCAGCTGCGACAGCGAATCGTTGCCGGCATTGCTGTCCGGGTCGCTCGTGCTCACCGCCGTCAGCATGTTCACTGTCTGGCCGGCGCCCGCCAGGATGCGCACCGTCAGGTCGATATCCTTGACGTCGGCGGTTCCCGCGCCGGCGCCGTCGCCCGCCACCTTGGCGTAGCTGCAGGTGACCTTGTTGGTTCCCGCATCGTGCATGCAGGCCGGATCGGTCACCGACACGAAACTCGTCTTCGGATCGAGCGTGAACACGATCTTCACGTTATTGGCGATGTCGCTGGTGTTGTTGGTCACCGACGCCGAATACACGAGGGTGCCGCCGCGCACGGCCGGGTCCGGCGTGTCGGTCAGTTGCGATACCAGCATATCGACCGCCGCCGCCTGCAAAGGCAGGCCGAGAAAGGCGATTGCCGCCACCTTGAGCAGGCGGGCAAACACTGCCGATGATCGGGACTTCAACACTGGTAAGGCACTTTTAAACATGATTGGCTTCATCAATTGAGAATGCGGACGACAAATCGCCTGCAATGCACGCGGCATCGCTTGGTGCGACTGGGGGTGAACGGAAACGGTGCGGTGGAAAGGCGGACTGCGGAGCTACGACGTGGATGCAACGACAACACTTTTCTTGCGCGACGACATTATATTCATAGAAACAAGGTCTTACAAAGTTCTTAATGGAAATGATACATAAATGCAACACAGATAACTGCGTGCATAAAGCGTCAATGTTGTGAACATTTCCAGAACGAAATTTTCTCGTGCTTGCCCTGGCTTCATAGGAGGGTCAATACAGCGCCGGATTGCCGTGCGCGCGCAGGTCATCACGCATTTCTCCCTATGAGAGAGACTGTTTTGCGTTATCCAGTTGCAGGAATGACAAGGGAATAGCGTGGATTCAGATTTCTTCGTCGAAACTATAAGGCATGCGAAATTGCATGCTTTTACTCATTTCTTATGTATTTATAGAAATTGACAGAACGATCTGATTGTAATAAGTAGTTCGGCTTCAGGGTGTGGGCTTGCTTGCAACGGGAGCCTGCGTTCGCGAAGCAAACGGCTGGCGCCCGCGCCTTGCCGCGTTTGCTGACGCAAGACTTGGGCGGGCACCTGCCGAACTTTCCCAAGGCAGTGCGGTGCCTGGGGATACCCGTCCGAGCCCCGATCAACGATCTCGGCCTGCCTGGACCGGAACCAGGTCAGACGAAGCGATTCCGAATCCTGCATAGACCTTTTCCATGTTTCCCTCTTCAGGCCATCCGGAAAACTGCGATTCGAGTTTTCCGTCACGGAAAAACAGAAAAACGGGTGAGGCCCAGCGCGACACTTCCGGCCACTCCTCCCGACTGTGGGTTAAAACAAAGGGCAGCGCAGGATGGGCCCGGTTCCAGGCGGCATACGTATCGTAGTCAAAACTAAAATCCTGCATCGCCATCAGTTTCACCCTGTCTTTCAACAGCGGCGCGAGCGCCGGGCTGCTCTCCATGGCCGCCAAGGCATTCCTTGCAAAATGACAGAAAGGCGATCCGATGATGACGAGATTGACCCCCTTTTCCAGTCCCGCATCACGTCGCGTCAAGCTGCGTCGCCCATGGAAAACCCACACTGTCCGCTTTAATGATGGGTTCGCCAGGTCGTTGACGCTGATCGGGCCAGACCGTGAGCGACCATGATAAGACCCTTGAAGAAACGCATTCGCCTTGTCGAATTCACGAAGAGCAAAATACATCTGCAACAATTTTTGTTCATGATCCAATGTGGTTTTGCCGGCGCCGGACAAGGTCTTGAATAGGTGTTCGAACAAGGGCAACTTCGTTTTGTCCAGCGTATAAAACATCATGTATTGCGTCGCTTCGAACAAGGCTTCCAACTCCTGCGCGGGAACGCCGGCGATGTCGCTTGAAAAACGCCGTTCGTACGCCGCCTTCACCAGATCGGCTTTTTGCTTGCTGGTCTTGCCGCTACTCGCAATCACATCCGTTTCTTCAATAAAATTTTGAAGCCGAAGCGACATATCCTCGCTGGCGTGGCTGGCAGAACAAATACAAAAGAAAAATATAACGGCCAGGATTTTTATGCGTGCCGATTCGAACATGATCTTCCCCTTAATGTGTGCCCGGTGATTCGCCAGGCATGTTCTCCTGTTATCGAACGTAACATTACCAAAATGGTGAACGCATGACCGACGTGCGGTCGCTGTCCTTTTGCCAGCCGCAGCGGTTGAGCAACGATTTCGCACTGTCCAGTTCCGCTGTCGACATCTGCGACTGCAGGTATGCAAGGCGCTCGCGATTTTCCGCGCTGTCGCGGTGCGCCCACGCATGCACGATCGCATATGCGCTTGCAGCATCTTTGCGGCCGAAGGTACCATTCAGGTAGCTGAGCGCAAGCAAAGCCATCGCCCTCTCCGAGCCCGAGTGCGCCGCGTCCAGGCCGTGCTTCTCGGCGAGGCGCAGCAGATCGGCGGCTTCTTGCGCCGGAGCACTGCCGACAATCTTCATGATGGAAGCGACGACAGGCGCGTTTTTAGAGATTAGTATTTTTGCGGCGGTTGACCCTGCGTCTGCGCCAGGTATCAGTATATTTATCGGATTGCGCAGCAGTGCGGCGGGGAGTTGGGCGCACCCGCGCGCGGCAAGATAGCCGGAATGTTCCACCTCGAATTCCATGCTGTCCATATGCCGTGTTGCATCGGAACACGGCCGAACTCGCTGGAACAGAACCAGCGCTGCGGATGCGTCCCCCTGCCGGGATAAGCGGACGAGCGTCGGGACGTCGACCTTGTTCGCTATGACGGCGTGCATGCCTGCATGCACCCTGGCCTCCTGCTCCTGCTCGTGTTCCTGCTCCGACCCCACGGCAACGGTAGCGCCGAACAACGGTGGACAGGGAACGCGAGCCAGTTTCGCAACCTGCGTCCCTGCATTGAGGGCCTGCGCATGGAGATCTGCGTTGTGCTTGACCGGCGTCACTGCCTTGACCGGCTGTGGCATGGGCTTGCGCCCCGCTTCTCGGCCATTCGACAAAACAAACGCAGTGGCGAAGGCCGCTGTTGCCATCACAAAACCGGCCAGTACTCTCTGGTGAGACCTATTGTGAAGCATCTTTTTGCCGGTTGCATAGAGCCTGGCGGTTAACATTTTGCCTTACAAATACTGTTGTTCTTCGGATCGCAGGTACTGCCTCCCAATGAGCAATACATGTGGTAATAGTCGCCATTGGCCAGTTGCACGGGCGCCATTTGACCAGGGATAGGGTCCGGCGGGGGAAGCGGGTTGGGGAATTTCGGGGCCGTGCTCGGCCCGCCCCAACCGCCGCCACCGCCGCCAGGCGCGTCGGGAATTCCGCCATCGAGCGGGTCTTCGCAATAGCCAGGCACGAGGACATTATCGACGCCGCCGCACAGATTGCTGTCGCCCCCCTTTTGCTGCCATCTTTTTGCAGTGGGCTTGATGTACGTCGCCGAACTTTCCGAACCGAATAGCGCCAGAATTTTTGCTATCTGCTCTTGGGGCAATTCGCGCTGGAGGTCAGCAAAACTAAAACCGGTGACCCCTTTTTCATTAAAAGTAATACTTTCGATAAAGCGCTCCCGCGCCGCCGCGGAGAGAAGGTAGAGCGCGTTGGATTGGCGTGGAACCATCTTCAAATAACGCTCCAGGTCCGCCCTGGACTTAATTGGTGCAATCTGTTGAGACAGCGCGTCATGCGCGCGTAGCGCATTCTTGCGGGGATTAGCCGGAACCTCGGCAGCGCTGAACTGGGCTGCGGCAAGACCGAATAAGAAAACGGCCAGCGTTGTCGACCCGCGTATTAAAAGCTTTCGTTTCATGGAATCACTCCTTTCATTAACGGTACTGCCTAAAAACGGTATCGCGGCGGCCGTACCGCCACTGAAAGCGGCCCCCGTGTGGTCGCGGGTCCCCCAAGTCCGGTCTATTACCCGGCCCTACCGTCGTCGTTAAAACAAAATGACCAGCATTATTAGTGTCCGTAAAAACATGCCACGCTCTGAAGTTCAGTTTCTCGATTAACTGCATCGGCCTTAACCCATGCTTCCAATCGCGCGGAAACTGCTTGTTTCAATCGTTGCATTTCTCCTATCGACAGGTAAATACTAACGAATGACGTCACGTCCGTCCATGGAACACATAATCAAATTCGATTAATTTAACTTTGCTGGCGATTCCAGACTTGAGCTAGTCTCAAACGGACTACAGATTTCCAAAAGTTAATTACCGCCCTGAATCCGTGCAGCGTTTCACTGCTCTGGCAGGCGAGTAAGGTTGCCGTCGATGGGCAAGGAGAATATCCTCGCGTTACGCGCGCGGCAGGTTCCGTTTTCCCTGTCGCGCTATCGTCGAGGGGCAATGAAGATATAACGCGGCAATCAGGTGATGCGGTCTGGGGCGGTGCTGCTTGCCATCTGATATGCGGCCACGCCCCCGAAGCCGGCTCGGGGACGCGTTCACATCAAGGCTTGTTTTTGCGTTCGAGCAAAAGCGTACGGATGTCGTTCAGCACCACGCCGGGCTGAAGAAAGGAAGTGGAATAAATCTCGCGCACCGTGCCGCTGGCATCGATCAGATACACCTTGAGCAGGTGCGACAGGGTCGGCACGCGCTGCCCCGGCGCGCGCTCGGCGGCCACCGACACATCCTGGCCGAAGCCGTCGAGGATCGGCGCCAGTTCGGCGTTCGAAGCGCTGGTGAGGAAACGCCAGTCCACCCCGGCGCGCTCGCGCGCGTCCGCCCCGCCGTAGCTGCGCATGGCCGGCGGCGTGTCGTAGGTGGGATCGAAACTCATGCTGACAAAGCGCACCTTGTCGCGCGTGCGCGGGTCCTGGCCCAAGGTTTTCTTCAGGCTGTGCAAGGTCTCGTACGCCAGCGGACACCCCTTGGCGTCGGTGCAGTAGGTATAGATCAGGGAAAACAGCGTGATTTTACCGGTGGTAAATTCGGACAGCCGATGGCGGCTGCCATCGCTGTCGAGGACCATGCCATCCGGCGCCTTGAGGATGCGTTCGAGCTTGTAGGCGCCGGGCGCCGGCAGCGCAAACTGCGCCGCCGCCGCCAGGCCCCCCGGCGGCACCAGCAAGCTCAGCGCCAGCGCGCACGCGGGCAAGCGATTCAAGTTAGCGGCCCGCCACGCGCATGCCGGACTGCGGCGCGCCCTGCCCCGCATCGGCACTGGTGCGCCCCGGCGCGGCGCCGAACTTCATGTGGTGCGCGCGGCCCAGTTTCAGCTTGGTGAAGTCGGCCTTGAAGGTTTCCTTCAGCTCCTTGCCATCCCACGCGAACAGCTTGACGAACTGCTCGTCGTCGGCGCCCTTCTTGTCCCAGTTGGCCAGCAGCGAACTGCTGATGTACAGGCGCTTGCCGTCCCAGCTTTGCGAGACCATGTTCACCTGCGACCCGGTGCGCTTGGAATAGGTTTCCTTGGGCGCTTCCGGATTGCTGATGTCAAAATAATGCGTGGTGCCGTCCATGAAGGTGTTCACCCACAAGCCCTTGCCGTCGGCCGTGATCGACAGGTCGACCGGCAGCGGCACCTTGGCCGGATCGCCGATGGTGGCCACATCCTTGGCCTGCCAGGCGCCGGCGGCATCCTTCTTGACCAGCCAGATCTTCGAGGTCAGCGCGGTGGCCGTGATGGCCCACTCGTCGCCTTCCTTGAGCGACCAGCGGATTTCGAGCGGCGCGCCGGGCACGTTGAGCACCTTTTCGGGCTGCATCGATTTCAGGTTCCACATGACCATGGTGTTGCCGAACTGCTTCATGGCGGCCGGGTCCTTGATCAGCTTGCCCAGATCGGTCATGTAATTGACCGCACCGGTAAAACTCGACGTCAGCATCGCATTCTTGCCCGGGCTGATCGCGATATCGTAGCCGTAGCCGTCGCCCCCTTCGCTGGTCGGCATGGCATGTTTGGCGATGAAGTCGCCCTTGGTGTTGTAGACCGCCATGCCGGTCACGCCGCCGCGGTCCTTGTCGTTCGACAGCGCGCCGATCAGCATGCGCCCCGGCAGCGCGTAAAAGGTGTGCGGGCCGACATAGCCCGAGCGCTTGGCGAAGTCGTCGATCGTTTTCACCAGCTTCGGCTTGGCCGGATTGGTGTGCACGTCGAACACGTAGATCTTGCTGTCGTCCAGGCCGCCGGCCCAGAGGAAGCGGCGATCGTCCGTGAAGCCCATGTGATGGGCCTCGCCGCGTTTGCCGACCGAGACCTGGGCGATCACCTGGCCGAACTTTTTGGACGCCGGATTGACGTCCATGGTCACCATCTTGTCGAAGCCGTCGCCGATTCCCTTCACGCCCAGGGTCCAGACGTACAGGTAATCCTCCTGCCCCTTGATCAGGCCCGACATGTACGGCGAATTGCACGTCTCGTCGGCATGCACGGCGGCGGGAACGCCGGCCACGCCGAGGGCGACGGCGGCAAGCAAACTCAAGCGCATCAATTTACTGGAACCCATTGCTGATCTCCTGATCAAGCTTATGAAGACGCTAATGTACGCCTGTTTGACCTTGCTCCGCAATGGGCAAAAAGAGTTCGCCTGGCCTTGCGCCAGATCAAACTAGGCAGCCAGGGTTTTACTGTATGCGTAGAAAATATCGTCGCGTTTCCAGCCCAGCGCGCCGTACAGGCTCTGGGCCGGCAGGTTGGTCTTGGCGGTGGTCAGGTCGAGCCGCACGGCGCCATTGCGAAAGGCATGCGCTT
This sequence comes from Telluria sp., assembly GCA_036386755.1. Classification (GTDB taxonomy): domain Bacteria; phylum Pseudomonadota; class Gammaproteobacteria; order Burkholderiales; family Burkholderiaceae_D; genus Telluria_A. The sequence goes on along the minus strand of DASVVC010000010.1, from coordinate 57,940 downwards.
CGGCGGCGAGCATCAGGGCGCGGCCGGCGCCCAACTGGCGCGCCTCGGGCAGCACGAACAGGTCGTACAGCGCGTAGATGGGCGCGGCGGCCAGCGAACAGAAGGTCGGGTACATCTGGCAAAAGCCGGCCGGCGCCCCGTCTTCATCTTCGGCGACGATCAGCACCGATTCGTTGCCCAGCATGCGGTCGAGGATGTACTGGCGCGACAGAGCCAGGTCCGGGGCCAGCTCGTAGAACTGGCGGTAGGCGTCGAACAAGGCGGCGAGCAGGTCGATGTCGGCCAGCGTCGCCAGCCGGGTGGTGATATTTTTCATTGCTGGTGTTGTTGGAAGTGGATGCGAAGTCGGCGCACAAGGCACCGCCGCCATCATAACCACGAATGCGCCGTCCGTGTGTTTGTTGACGCCCCTCCTCGCCCGATTCAGTGGCCGCGTGTCGCTGGCCATCCGCCTAATAAAAAATCGGCGATCCTGTCCAGCCGCGCATGCGCGCCAGCAGCAGGCCCAGCCCGATCAACAACAAGGCCATGCCGCCCGGCTCTGGCACCGCCGTGCGCGCGCTGCCCAGCGCCACGTTGGTGATGCCCGCCAGGTAGCCCTCGCCCATGCTGCGCAGCTCGAAACCCGTGAAATACTCGCCGCCGGTGGCCTGGAAACCGAGGAAGTCCAGGCCCGCCGAGCCATCGCGCAGATGGAGCCCGTCGAAATGGTAGCTGCCCAGGTTGGTCGCAACGACGACGTCGACCTGGCCGCCCGTCACCGCCGCGTCGAAGCCGAACAAGGTGGCCGGCACGTCGCCGGCGATGCTGCCCATGATCGGCGACCAGTACTCGTTCGTCATTACCGGGCGCGACTGGCCGATGGAAAAATCCGTGCCGCCGCCCACGACCAGGTTTTCATCCGAGTTGTACTGCACGCCGCCGCGCGTAAAACCGCTGCCGGGAAAATGAAAGCCGGCGCCGAAGTCGTCGAAATTGCTGGACTGGAGAAGCTGGCCCGCCTGCGCCATTGCCCCGCGCTCCTCAAAACGCAGCACGCCCGCGCTGGCGCTGATGGCGCAGGCGGCCAGCAAGGTGATGGCAAGGCTTGTGTGTCGAATTCGCTTGAACATGGTCGTTTCCGGTGAAGTGAACATCAGGCGACGTTGATCGCCAGCGGCCCGCCCAGCGCGCCGTAGCCGTCGTTGTACAGCAGCCAGGCGCTGTAGGTGCCCGGGGTCAGGCTATTGCTGTCGAAACTGACGGTGGCCCCGGCCTGCCCCGCGTACTGCCAGACGGCCGCGCCGCCCGCTCCCGGCGACGTGCCGGCGCGGTAAATGCCGATCCAGTTTTTTGGCGCCACGCGGCTGGCGGGAATGGCGAACGTGAACACGAGCGGCGCACCGCGCTTGACGGCCGCGGTGCTGGTGGCGAACTGCGTCACGCTCACGGTCACCGCCTCGCCCAGCGCCGTATGGCCGCCCTGGTAGAAATACCAGAGCGCGTAGTCGCCCACGGCCAGGTTGGCCGTGCTGAAGGACACGGTGCCGCTCGCGGCGGGCGCAGTCGCCCATTGCAGCGCGGCCTGCCCGGCGCCTGGGGTGACGTTGGCCGGATACAGGCCGATCCAGTTTTTCGGATCGAGCTTGCCCGGCGGCGCCGCGTACGTCACGCTCACATTGCCGCCTCGCGGCACGACCGACGCACTGGCGCTCAAGACCACGCGGCGGCGGTTGGCGCCGATGGCCGGATCGGTGCGGCCCGGCGCGCCATTGTCCACGTGGCCGGCCACGCGGCGCAGGAACTGCGGATCGCTGTCGCAGCCGATGCTGTAGTCGTACCAGCCGAAGCTGCCGGCCAGCAGGCACTGCACCAGCTGCTGCTGCCCGGCGGCCACCACGTAGGTCGAGGCGGCGGCGCCGTAGGCGTTGTCGACCATGGTGAAGGTGCAGGCAGCGGTGCCGCCCGCGTTCGACAGCACCAGTTGTACGTTGGCGCCAGCCAGGTCGTAGTTCACCTGCACTTCCGGCCTGGCGGCGCTTTGCGTCACATTCCCGGCCACGTTCCCGGCCACGTTCCCGGCCAGTTCGCGCAGGAAGCCGTTCGGGCCGGTCACGCTCAGGTGATAGCGGGTCCCGCTCCAGTTCCACGTTTCGCGCTCGATGCGCTTGCCCGCTTCGACCGTGTAGTACCACGGCCCGTCGGTGCGCGCGTTCGAATACACGATGAAGGCCGCGCCAGCCTTGCCGCTGTTTACGAACGACAGTTCGACCTGCCTGCCGGCGCTGACGCTGGCGTGCGCGCCCAGCACATACGGCAGCGCACAGGCGTGGCGCGTGCGCGTGACGGTCTTGCAGGGCTCTTGCAGCGGCAAGGTTTGCTGCGCCGGCGGGGCCGGATAGGGCTTGCCCGACACCAGCGCGTACGCGGTCGACTTGGGCACGCTGGCCGGCCAGGCGGCGTTGGGCGTCTTGAAATCGAAAGCCGATGTCAGGTCGCCGCACACCGTGCGCCGCCACGGCGAGATGTTTTCCAGGGTGGCGCTGGCGCGGTTTTTTTTGAGGCCGAGCGTGAGCCACTCTTCCAGGAAGCGCAGCTTGGATGTGTGGTCGAACACTTGCGAGCACACCCGCCCGCCGCGGCTCCACGGCGAAATGACCAGCATCGGCACGCGCGGGCCCAGTCCAACCGGCACGCCGGCCAGGTTTTCGTCGGCGCCGATATCAAGCAAGGTGGTGCGGCCCATGCCCGCGTCCAGCGGCGGGATATTCGGCGGCACATGGTCGAAGAAGCCGTCGTTTTCATCGTACGTGAGCAGGAACACGGTTTTCGACCAGACCGCCGGATTGGCCACCAGCGCCGCCAGCAGGCGCGCAGTGAGGTTTTCGCCGGCATTGGGCGAATTCGGCGAATGCTCGGTGTAGTCGTTGGGCGCGACGATCCACGACACCTTGGGCAGGCGGTTGTAGCGCACATCGTCGGCAAAGTCGGCCACCAGCCAGTCGCCCTTGGTGCCGCGCGAATTCGCTTCGGTCGAGCCGGGCGCCAGCGCGCGGCCCTTGCGGTACAGGGCACTGTCGGGCGAGAGGGCTCTGCCGTCGGGGTTGACGCGGAACTGTTTGAAGTAAGCGAGGTAGTTGTCGCCGTAATTGTCCCACTCCTGGTAGACCTTCCAGCTCACGTCGTTCGCTTCGAGCACCTCGGCGTAGGTGCGCCAGGTCGGCGCGCTGGCGGTGGTGGCGGCCGACAGGTTGTCGTATTTCGGATCGTTGTTGTAGTAGCCGGCGGCGCTGACGTTGTACAGGCTGCCGAGGGAGGTCATGCGCCGCCCGCTGGTGCCCGACAGCGAATAGAAGCGGTTCGGATCGGTGGGACCGAAAACCGAGCAGTGGTAGGCGTCGCAGATGCTGAAGGCGTCCGCCAGCGCGTAGTAGAACGGCAGGTCGCCGCGGTCGAAGTAACCCATGCTCTGGGGCGACTTTTTCTTGACCCAGGCATCCCAGCCCTGCCAGGCCGCCTGCGTGCCCTTCCACGAATGGTCGGTGCCGAGCGAGAGCGCGCTGGTGTTTTTGGCGTCGAAGTGGAACGGCAGCACGTGGCCGCCGGCCGCATCGGGCTGGTACCACACCGGTTTGCCGCTTGGAAGCGTGATCGCGCGCGGATCGTCGAAGCCGCGCACGCCCGGAAAACTGCCGAAATAGTGATCGAACGAGCGGTTTTCCTGCATGAAGATGACCACGTGCTCGACGTCGGCGATGGTGCCGGTGACGTTATTGGCCGGCACGGCCAGCGCATCGCGGATCAGGTCGGGGAACAAGGTACTGGCGGCGCCGGCCGAAGCCAGGCTGAGAAACTTGCGTCTGCTGGTGGACATGGCCGCTCCGTAGATGCGCTGGAAAGTTGTCGATCATATATCCGGAATATGACGGCAGCATGTCAGGGCACCTCATGAAATCGTTGTCATGGGCATGTCATACGACCAAGCTATATTCCCGGCTCCTATGCAACCTGACTGACCTCGCCATGCTTGTTCACACCGCACTACACCGCCGCCTTCCCCTCGCCCTCGCCGTCGCCGCCGGCATGGCCCTCGCCCTGGGCGGATGCGCCAGCGACGACAACGACAACCAGGCCGATTCGCCGCTGTCCATCCCGGCCCCGCCGCCCGACCAGGGCGCGCCGGACAGCGTGCCGCTGCCGAACACGCCCGCCTTTGTCGACACCGCCGCCACCAATCAGCGCGGCGACGCCCGCTACGCCACCGTCGCCACCAATGCCGGCGTGCGCGTGCTGGCCGGCTTCTACGACATCTGGCAGCCGCTGACCGACCTCGTCGACGCGGGCGTGAGCGCGCCCGCCGTGGACGGCTTTGCGGCCGTGGCCACATCCACGTGGAGCGGCGTGCCCAACGACGGCAGCCTTGATGGCACCGTGCGCAACGCCGCCATCCACAACGCCAACATCGACTACGTGGTCCAGGCGACTATCAACCGCACCCCCGCGCAGGTGCTGGCCGCCTACCTGGACGACCGGCGCGGCAAGGGCTACAGCATGACCGAGGGCCTGGGCCCGCTCACCGGCGCCTGGCGCGAAGCTGCGCGCCAGACGACCAGCATCACCGGCATCGCAGCCGACGCGACCACGGTGGCGTACAACGACACCGGCAACAACCGCGGCGTGGGCGGCAGCGCCAATCCGGCCTTCGGCAGCGTGGTCGACCTGGTCAGCGCGATGGGCAATAACGGTTCGACCGAACCGGCCAAGCGCTTCTATAAATATGCGCGCCCGTTCCGCTGGAGCAGCAAGGTGGTAGTGCTGCCGGCGCTGGAACCGGCCAAGAGCAAGACCCCGACCACCGACGGCGGCTTTACCAGCGGCCACTCGGCCGAAGCCATGCGCGACGCGCTCGGCATGGCCTACGTGCTGCCCGAGCGCTTCCAGGAACTCGTCAGCCGCGCGCTGGAAATGGGCGAGTCGCGCATCTGGGCCGGCATGCATTCGCCGCTCGACGTGCTCAGCGGGCGCATCCAGGCGCAAGCCGTGGCCGCCGCCAACCTGCTCGATCCGGCCAACGCCAGCGCCAAGGCGGCCGCCCACGCCCAGGCCCATGCGACCCTGATGAGCCTGACCGGCACCACGCCGAACACCTTCCACGCCTTCGCCCAGTCCGGCACGGCAAGCGCCGACCGCTTCGCCGACCATGCCGTCAACAAAGCCAACTACCGGCGCCGCCTGACCTACGGCTTCCCGCAGATCGGCGCCGCCAACGCCCCGGCCATGGTGCCGAAAGGCGCCGAAGTACTGCTGGAAACGCGCCTGCCGTACCTGAGCGCCAGCCAGCGCCGCGCGGTGCTGAAAACCACGGCGCTGGCCTCGGGCTACCCGGTGATGGACGATCCTGAAGGATGGGGCCGCCTTAACCTGTTCGACGCGGCCGACGGTTACGGCGCCCTGAGCGGCAGCGTGGTGCTGGTGATGGACGCGGCCAAGGGCGGCTTTCATGCGAGCGACCGCTGGCGCAACGACATCGCCGGCAGCGGCAAGCTGGTCAAGCAAGGCAGCGGCGCGCTGGCATTGACCGGCAACAACAGCTGGAGCGGCGGCACCCAGCTCGACGCCGGCACCCTGGAAGGCAGCTCGGCCAGCGCGTTCGGCGCGGGCGACGTGTACGTGGGCGGCGGCACGCTCATCGCCAATGCGCCGGTGCCGGTCTCGGTGCGCGGGAAATACACGCAACTGGCCGGCGCGACCTTGCAGCTGGCGCTCGCAAGCGGGGCGCACGGCGCGCTGGCGGTGGGCGGCGCGGCCACCATCGGCGGCGGCGCCTTGCGCGTGACGTTCCAGAACGGCTACAAGCCGGCCGCCGGCACCGTGCTGACCGTGATCAACGCGGCCAGCCTGAAGGGCAAGTTCAGCGCCATCACGGTGGACGGCGCGACGGCCACGCCGGCCTACACCGCTACCGCGCTGACCCTGCGCATCGGCCTCTGACGCGGCGCAGCGGGCGCGCAGGCTGCCCGGAACCGCCTACTGGTGCGATCCCTGCTTGTCCGAACGCAATTGCCCGCTGCGGTGATTGCGCACGAACGCGTCGACGATCTGGCGCACGATCTGCTGGGTGGACTCGGGCAGGGACACGATGTCCTTGAGCAGGGCCAGGTCGGCGGTCGAGAGCAGCGCTTCCGGGATCGTCGCCATCGGCAGGTCGACGTTTTCGGCGTCGCCGTAGCGCAGCCAGGCGGCATGCACGCCCAGCCACTTGGCCAGGATCACGATTTTTTCGTGGGTAGGAATGGCTTCTCCGATGAGCCATTTGCGCGCCCCATGGGATGTCACGGCGGCGCCGTCGGCGCGCAGGTTAAAGGCGCGCACGAACGCGGTGGGCTTGACCGGCAGGCCGGCGGCCAGCAGCGCCGATTTGAGCCGGTCGCTGAAGTTGATGCGCTCGTCGTTGGCGATTTTCGAGTCCATGTCTGAATAATAACGACATTGCGTGCGACCGGGGCGCACGGATGGGCGCACGGATCACCGCGCGGGAACGTGGCGCGCGCGGCGCGGTCTAACGATAACATCATCGTCACGGGCTGCTGGCCCAGGTTGATCCGCCGAGGATGATCCAGAAACGTCGTCGATCCAGCCGGGAGTTACCATGACACCAGTGCCGCCACACTTGCCGCGCGTATACAGCTATGCGGCAATCACCGCGCATTGCGCCGGCCAGATCGCGCAATTCATGGCCGAGTCGCGGCGCAAGAGCGGCGTCGAGGCCTGCTACCGGCGCGAGCGCGCCTATGGCGTCTATATCGGCTGGCGCGCGCTGGTCGGCGGCCATGCCGACCAGGGCATGTTCCAGCGCGACGACCTGCGACTGGAAGCCTTGCTGAGCGGCCCGCCCGGGCCCGGGCCTGAGCCATAAGCGGCCCGCCGGCGCGCGCCGCCGCTACATCAGGATCGAAAACCCGGCCAGCGCGCGCGCCCGGGGCCGGCCCCGCACCGCCGCCGGCATCCCGGCCAGCTGGTCGAGCCAGTCGAACACGCGCGGCCACGCCAGCAGGTGTGCGCTGGTGCCCACCAGCGGACCGACATGCTGCAGCGCCACTCCCACGTCGCCCAGGTAAGGCAGCAGGACCTTGCGGGCGCTGCCGGCGGCGTCATGAAAGCCGAGCACGGTCTCCGGCGGCGCCAGCGAGCTGAACGGCCGATACAGGGACAGCAGCGGCGCCCGCACTTGGCCCGCGTCGAGCCGCACCCCGCCCAATACCAGGTCGCCGCGCATGAAGCTGTTTTGCGCGAACAGCAAGCCGACCGCATCGTCGAACAGGGCGCGCGTCATGGGCAGTTCGTCGAGCGTCCAGCGCTGCACGCGCAGATGGGTCGCGAGCAGGCCCGGAAACGCCGCGCTGGCGACGAAGTCGAGCGCCGGACCGGCGTAGAACGCGCCCGGCGCGGTGTTGGCGAAGATGGCGCTCAGGAGCGAACCGGGCAGCGGGCGGGTGCGGTCGGCCGGCAACCCGGCCAGCACGGCCTGGCCAAGCAGGCGCCGCAACAGCGGCGCCGTGCTGTCGAAGTTGATGGGCGCCTCGAACAGGGCCAGCGCCGCCACGTGCTGCGGGCGCCAGGCGCTGTGCAGCGCGGCCAGGATGCCGCCCAGCGAATGGCCGAGCAGGGACACCCGCACGCAGGCGCTCATGTGGCGGATGACCTTGACGCAGGCATCGATCATCGGTCCGGCGTAAGCGGCCAGCCCGGGCATGCCGGCGCCGGCGGGCGGCTCGGTCCATTCGATCAGATACACGCCGAAGCCGCGCGCCAGCGCCTGGCGCACCACGCTGCGCTCGGGCGAGAGGTCCCAGATGTACCAGCGCTTGATCGGCGCCGGCACGATCAGCAGCGGCGGCCGGTGCCCCGTCCCCCTGCCGTAGCAGCGCAGCCGCAAGCCCGGCGCGCTGAAGACGACGCGCGAGGGCGTTACCAGCGGGCCGAAGCCGGCCAGGTCGAGCGCCCTGCCCTGGCGCTGGCGCAGGCGGTCGATGCGTTCGAAGAAGTCTGTGGTGGTCATGCTTGCCCTCCTTTCCGGGTGCCTGTCACCGCGCCGCTTGCAGCAGGCCGCGGCTGAAGACGTAGTCGGCCACGCGGCGCCCGACCTGGTGCCCGGCGCTGCGGTCGGTATCCCAGTGCACGCCCAGGTAGACGCGGCTGCGGCCGTTGTCGTATTCGGCCTGCGACAGCGTCGAAAAGCCGCGCACCAGGCGCGGACGCACCCTGCCGTCGTTGTCGCGCGTGAAGCCGTTGAACTCGTCCGAGACGAAGGAAAACGCGATCGCGTCGGTCCCGTAAAAGCGGCGCAGGGTCTGGAACAGCGCGCTGCCCAGGCTGGCGTGCCCGGACGGATACGACGGAAACGGCGGCGTGAAGTCCGGCTCGCTGGTGTTGCTGGCCTGCGCCCCCAGCGGCGTCCAGTGCGGATCGGCGCCGGTGGCGGGGTTGCCGTCGCCCAGGCCGGTCGGGCTGGTGCCGGGCGAGGCTTCGCGGATGCCCGTCACCGGGCGCCAGAATTGCTCGGCGTATTTGGTTTTCCACACCACCAGGGCGGTATCGGCCATCGCCACGTTGACCAGCGCCAGCATGCGCGCCATCTGCATGCCGGACAGGTTGCGGCGCGCGCCGATATGCAGCGCGATCTGGTTGTACAGGCGCGGCACCGCCCCGATCAGCGGCGTTCCCTCGTACGACCAGTAGATGCCGGAGACGGTCTGCGCGCCCGTCCTGAGCGTCGGCGTGCGCACGCCGTCGCCGCCGAGCCGGCGCACTTCCGCGAAGACGGCGCCATAGACGGCGCTGGTGAGGGCCGGCGGCGGCGGCGGGCGAAACGGATCGAGCGCGGGCAGCACGAACGGGGTCACGCCTTGCCACACGGCGCCCAGCGCGCGTGGATCGCGGCTCACGGGATCGGGCCGCCATTTACCCGGCGCATTACTCGGAAAGAAACTGACGCCGACGATGAGGTCGTCCGGGCCGCCCCGGGGCGGGTGCAGGGCCAGCACGGCGGCGGCGGCGCGGCGCCCGGTCTCGACGCCGTTATCGCGCGCGCGGCCTGGCCCGACCCGCAGCATGTCGCGCGCGTAAGTGTGCTCGACGGCGCGCGCCTGGCCGGGGTACAGCGCCTTGAGCGTGTCGCGCGCCGCCGTGGCCAGCGCGGCGTCGGGCGAGCTGTCCGAAGGCGCCCCGGCCATCCCGGTGTAGCTCGGATAGCTGCGCATGACGGCGTTGAGCGCCTCGAACAGGGCCAGGTGGTAGATCGCCAGCGCGCGGCTCGAGCGCGCCGGGCCGTACTGCTCGTGATAGGCGCGTGCCGAGCCGGCCGGCGGCGGCGTATGGTCGAGCGCATTGGCGCGCAGCGCCGCTTCGCTCCAGTAGCGCACGGCGAGCATCAGGCTGGCAGGCGCGGCCATGGCCTGTGGCGCCGGCGCGACGGCGTACGCGATGTTCGCCTGCGCCTGCGTGGGAGGAAAATGGCAACCGAGCATTGTGACGAGCAATGCCAGGCGAGCTGTCTTGCGCAGCGTTTTCATGGAGTTCTCCTTGGACAAGTCGGCCGCGCCGGGGCACGGCACGACTCCGACGATAGCGCCGTCCGGGGCAGCCGTCCCACGAACCGCTCAACCCGATGAGATCGCCGATACTGTAAAAATAGTGACGCATGGCGGGAACTTTCTTGCGGCATGTCTGTCGAACCCGCCAGGTTCAACTGCGACTGTACCGTAACCATGCCACCCAACAAGAATGAGGCGCGCATTGCGCGTTTTATCCGCGCCAACCTGCAAGCCATCCTGCAGCACTGGGACGAGTTCGCCCGCGGCATCCCGGCCGCCCGCCACATGCCGGCGGAGCGCCTGCGCGACCACGCGGCCGGCATCCTGAACGCCATCGCGGACGAGCTCGACCAACCGCAAACGCCGGACGAACAGGCCCGCAAGGCGCGCGGGCGCGCGCCGCCGCACGACGCCGACACCCAGGCCGAGCTGCACGGCGCCGGCCGCATGAGCGCCGGCTTCACCGTCAACGACACGGTGGCCGAGTTCCGCGCGCTGCGCGCCAGCGTCATGCGGCTGTGGGGCGAGCATGACGGCGCGACCGACACGGTCGACCTGGCCAGCGAAGACCTGATCCGCTTCAACGAAGCCATCGACCAGGCCCTGGCCGAGTCGCTGGAAGCGTATTTCGTCGAAAAGGAGGAAATCACGCACCGTTTCGACACCCTGCTCTCGGCCACGCCCGACCTGCACTTCATTGTCGATGTCGACGGCAACATCCTGTACGCCAACCAGGCGCTCGCGCGCCTGTTCGGCGTGCCGGCCGAGTCGCTCTGCGAGCACCGCCTGCCCGATTTCTGCCCGGCCTTCGCCGCCCAGCTGCGGCGCGACCTGCGCGCCGTGGCCGCGACCCGCGCCGTCGGCCGGGGCGAACTGCGCTGCATCGCCCACGACGGCCTGGCGCATACCTACCGCTACGTCCTGATGCCGGTGATCAACCAGGACGGCAACCTCGACTCGCTCACCGGCACCGCGCGCAATATTTCCGAACTCAAAGCCTCGGAAGCGAAAATCCTGCGCAACGCCTATTACGACAGCCTGACCGGCCTGCCGAACCGCACCCTGTTCCGCGAGCGCCTCGAACATGACGTGCGGCACGCCGCGCGCACCAGCTTCGCGCTGGCGCTGCTGTTCATCGACCTGGACGGTTTCAAGGAAGTCAACGACCGCTTCGGCCACGACGCCGGCGACCAGCTGCTGCAGCAATGCGCGCACCGCCTGCAGGGCTGCGTGCGCGTGACCGACACCGTGGCCCGCATCGGCGGCGACGAATTCACGGTGATCCTCAATGAAGTGAGCAAAATGGCGTTCGTGGAGGCGCTTGTGTGCGACATCCTGGCCGAGCTGGCGCGGCCGTTTTCCATCTGGGGCAAGCAGGTACAGGTATCGGCCAGCATCGGCATCAGCCTGTGTCCGCAGGACGGGCAGGAGCCCGACGACCTGCTGCGCAATGCCGACCAGGCCATGTTCGTGGCCAAGCATGCGGGGCGCAACCGGTTCAGCTACTTCACGCCCGAGATCCGCGATTCGGCCTGGGCGCGCCTGAAGGTGATCGACGAGCTGCGCCTGGCGCTGGCGCGCGGCGAGCTGCTGGTGCATTACCAGCCCATCGTCGAGCTGGCCGGCGAAACGATCGTCAAGGCCGAGGCGCTGGTGCGCTGGCGCCATCCGGACGGTTCCCTGGTGCTGCCCGAGCGCTTTATCGGCATCGCCGAAGAAACCGGCCTGATCGGCGAGATTGATGCCTGGGTGCTGTCGCAGGCGGTGCCGTGCGCGGTGCGCCTGGGGGAACTGACCGGCACGCCGTTCCAGATCAGCGTAAACAAGTCGCCGGTCGAGTTCATGAGCCGGCTGGTGAAAAGTACCTGGGACGACGACCTGGCGCTGCTGGGCTGCGCCGGGTCGCGCATCGCGGTCGAACTCACCGAGGGCATCTTGCTGGACGACTCGCCGGGGGTGCGCGACAAGCTGGCCCGGCTGCAACAGGCGGGCGTGCAGCTGACCATCGACGACTTCGGCATCGGCTACTCGTCGATGGCTTACCTGAACCGGTTCAAGGTCGATTTCCTGAAAATCGACCAGTCGTTCGTGAAGGACATGCTCACCAGCAACCCCAACAGCCAGATTTTTGCCGAGGCCATCATTGCGATGGCGCACAAGCTGGGCCTGAAGGTGATCGCCGAAGGGGTCGAAACGCGCGAACAGCGCGACTGGCTGCGCCAGGCCGGCTGCGACTACGCCCAGGGTTTCCTGTTTTCGCAGGCAACGACCGAGGAAGCCTTCGCGCAGCTGCTGTGCGGCGCGGCGGGACGCTGACGCCGGCCCGGCTTTACCCGGGCTTTACCCGGGCTTTACCCGGGGTTTACCTTGCGTTGCCGGCCGCGGCGATAAAGCGCGTGACCGCGTCCGACGCCACCAGCGCCAGCAAGGCATCGATATCGATCGGCTTGACCACGTACTGGCCGAAGCCGGCGCCGATGGCACGCGTGCTCTCTTCCTGCTGGCCATAGCCGGAAATGGCGATCGCGAACGGAATATGCGCGCCGGCCGTGCGCCGCAGCTGGGTGATCAGCTCGTAACCGTTCAGGCCGGGCAGGTTGATGTCGCAGATCAGCACGTCGAACACCTGGGTGCGCGCCAGCGCCAGCCCGGCGATGCCGTCGTAGGCGGCCGTGACGATGTGGCCGTCCCCCAGCAGCAACTGGCCCAAGGTATCGTTGGCGTCCAGATTGTCTTCGACCAGCAGGATGCGCCGGCTCGGCGGCATCGCCCCCGGCGCCAGCGCGGCCTGGGCGCCGTCGCCGGCCAGCAGCGGCAGCGTGATGGTGAACACACTGCCGCGCCCCGGGCCGTCGCTCGCGCCGATTACCTTGCCGTCATGCAACTCGACAATATTGCGCACCACGTTCAGGCCCACGCCCAGGCCTCCTTCGGCGCGGACCGCGGCACGGGTGCCGCGCGTAAACAGGTCGAACATGCCGGCCAGTTCAGCCTGCTCCATGCCGGCGCCGTTGTCGGCCACCGTGACCACCGCCCGCCCGTCGTGGGCGCGCGCCGCCACGCGGATGACGCCGCCGTCGCCGGTGTACTTCGAGGCGTTGGCCAGCAGGTTGGCGAACACCTGCGCCAGGCGCGCCGGGTCGCCATGGACCGTCAGGTCTTCGGGCAAGTCCATATGCAGCTGCTGGTGGCGCTCCAGGATGCGCACCTGCACCGTTTGCAGGGCACGCCGCAGCACCGCCCCCAGCTCCACCGGCGCGCGCGCGAGCACCAGCTTGCCGTTGTCGATGCTGGCCGCGTCGAGCAGTTCGTCGAGCAGGCGCGTCAAGTGCTGGAGCTGGCGATGGATGACCGAGTGCAGGTTGAGCAGTCCCGACGACGGCTCGGGCAGCTTGGCCAGCATGGTGTTGGCCAGGCTGATGGGCGCGAGCGGATTGCGCAATTCGTGCGCCAGCATGCCCAGGAAGTCGTTCTGGCGCTCCCTGGCGCGCGCGGCATCGTCGCGCAGGCGCGCCAGTTCGGCGTCGCGCTCGGCCAGCAAGAGGCGCAGGCCGGCCGCCTCGGCGGCAAGATCGGGGTTGATCGGCGGGGGCGATCCTGTGGTGTTGTTCTGGTTCGCCATGGCGTCCTTTCATCGGGCCGAAGCTGGCCGGGCCCGGCATCGCGCCGTGCTCCCCCGAAGTATGGCGGCAAAACGCTATGCGCGTTGACTTAATTCAACAGAACGCGGCATGCGGGTCAGTTGCCCGGCACAAATGTCGCCCGCAGCGCCGCTTTGCACAAGCGGAACCGCGCCAGGCGCCGCGCTCGGGTTCAGGCAATCGCCGCGGACAGCGGATCGTGCCCGTGCTCCTGCGCGTGCAGCAAGGCCAGGTCGAGCGCCTCCATGAACTCGGCGATCTGGATCGGCTTGGTCAGATAGCGGAAAAAACCCGCTTCCATTCCGCGTGCGATATCGCGCGGCATGGCATTGGCCGACAGCGCCAGCACCGGGATATGCGCCGTCTCTTCGTAGCCGCGCAGCATGCGCAGCGCGCCGAAGCCGCTCAGGGTGGGCAGGTTGATGTCCATCAGGATCACCGAGGGCCGGTAAGCGCGCGCCAGCGCGATACCCAGGTGGGCGTCGATGGCGGTGAGCAGCTTGAACTCCGGGCGCCGCTCCATCAGTTGCTCGACCAGCAGCAGGTTGGCGGGATTGTCTTCCACATACAACAAGGTGTGCTGGGCCGCTCCGGGCGCCGGGCGGGCGCGCGCCAGCGCGGCGGCGTCGGCCGCCGACAGCGGCAGCAGCTGGGCCGGCGCCGCGCAGGCCGCGAACTCGACCCAGAACCTGGAACCGCGCCCGGGCTCGCTCTCGACCCCGATCGTGCCGCCCATCAGCTCGACCAGTTGCTTGGTCACCACCAGGCCGATGCCGGTACCCTCCTCCACGCCGCTTTCCTGGCCCAGGCGGTTAAAGGGCTGGAACAGCTGGGCCAATTGCTCGCGGTTCAGGCCGGCGCCGGTATCGGTCACGGCGACCCGCACCATGCCGCCCGCGCGCGAGGAACAGGCCACATGCACGGACCCCTCGGCGCTGTTGTACTTGATCGCGTTCGACAGCAGGTTGATCAGCACCTGCTTGACGCGCACGCGGTCGGCGTTGATGTAGAACGGCGTGCCGGGCGTGGGGAACAGCAGGAAGATGCCGCGCGCGGCCGCCTGCGGGCCGACCAGGTCGCTGCAATCGTCGAGCACCTCGGTGAGCGACATCGGCTCGGTCGAGATCGACACCTTGCCCGACTCGATTTGCGCCAGGTCCAGGATTTCATTGATCAGGCGCAGCAGATACCAGCCGCCCTTGAGGATCTGGTTGATCGAACGCTGCTGCTTGAGCGTGGGCGGCGGGTCGTCCGAGGCCATCAGCTGGGCGAAGCCGAGCACGCCGTTGAGCGGGGTGCGCAATTCGTGGCTCATGCTCGACAGGAAGTCGGACTTGGCCTGGTTGGCCTTTTCGGCGACGGCGCGCGCCGCGTCCAGTTCGACATTGTTTGCCTGCAAGGTTTGCTCGAACTGCTGGCGCTCGGTCACGTCGCGCGCGGCGGCGAACACGCCGCGCAGATTGCGGTCGCGGTCGTAGAACGTGGTGGCGTTATAGGACACCACCGTTTCCTTGCCGTCGCGGGCGCGCGCGGTCAGCTCGTAGTTGGTGACCTTGCCGGCCGCCAGCACCCGCTTGATGCCGGCCTCCGCACGCGCCGAATCGGTGAAGTAATTCTTGAACGGCGCCCCGATCAGCTCGTCGCGGGTGCAGCCGGTCAGCGCTTCCATCTGGTGGTTCACGTCGCTGATGATGCCGTGCGGATCGGTCGTCATCAGCGCGTCGATATTCGATTCGATCAGCGAGCGGGTGTAGAACTGCTGGTCGCGCAAGCTCTGGTCGAGCAGCGCCTGTTCCGCCTCGACCCGCTTGCGCGCGGTGTTGTCGGTGCCGATCAACAGGTAGCCGATGATGGCGCCATCGATGTCGCGCAGGGCGGTGACCGACACCACCGCCGGGAAGCGGCTGCCATCCTTGCGGATGTAGGTCAGCTCGTAAATGTCCTCGATCCCGCGCGAAGCCTTGAACACCAGCGCTTCGAAACCGGGAGCGATCAGCGTGTCGAGTTCGTCGCTGAGGCTCTTGGCGCGGGCGACGACTTCCTCCGGCTCGGAAATGTCGGCCGGGGTGATGCGGTCGACCACGTCGGCGGCGGCGTAACCAAGCATTTTTTCGGCGCCGACATTGAAAATCTGGATCACGCCGCGCGCATCGGTGGCGATGCTGGAAAAATTGGCGCTGTTAAAAATGGCCGCCTGCAAGGCCCCGGCCCGCACCAGCGCCTGCTCGGCGTTCTTGCGCGCGGTATTGTCGGTGCCGATCAGCAGGTAGCCGATGATGGTCCCGCCGGCGTCGCGCAGGGCCGTGACCGACACCACCGCCGGCTGGCGGTCGCCGTTCTTGCAGATGTAGGTCAGCTCGTAGATGTCTTCGATCCCGCGCGAGGCCTTGAACACGAGCGCTTCGAAGCCGGGCGCGATCGGTGTGTCGAGCTCGGCGCTGAGGGCGGCGGCGCGCGCGACGACTTCCTGCGGATCGGAAAACGCGGCCGGGGTGATGCGGTCGACGACGTCGGCCGCCGCATAGCCCAGCATGCGCTCGGCGCCGACGTTGAAGATCTGGATCACGCCATGGGCATCGGTGGCGATGCTGGAAAAATTGGCGCTGTTGAAAATGGCGTCCTGCAGCGCTTCCGACTTGATCAGGCGCTGCACCGGTATGCGCCCGCTGTCGGGCTGGTGGTTAAAGCCGCGCAGCACGACGCGCGCGGGCCGGTTGCACAGCCACAGGCACAGCGGGGCCAGCAGCGCGGCCGCGCCGAACACCAGCGCCAGCGGGATCGAGCGGGTCGGGCTGGCCAGGGCCACCGCCCCGGCTGTGTACAGGGTCAGCAGTGCGAACACCAGGCCGGCGAGCGCCAGCTGGCGCGGCCATGCGGGATGAAGAGTCATGATAAAACCTTGAATAACAACAATGAGCGCAAAACCCGGCCCAGCAAGGTTGCGGCGAAGCCGCGAAATCGGTGAGAACCCCGGCGCCTACATCGGGCGCACGGCGGCGGCGATGAAACGGGTGACGGCGTTCGACGCCACCAGCGCCAGCAAGGCATCGGCGTCGAGCGGCTTGACCATGTACTGGCCGAAGCCGGCCGCGATAGCGCGCCTGCGGTCTTCCGCCTGTCCGTAGCCGGAAATGGCGATGGCGAACGGAATGTGCGCGCCCGAGGTCTTGCGCAGTTGCGTGATCAGCTGGTAGCCGTCCAACCCGGGCAAGCCGATATCGCAGATGAGCACGTCGAACGCGCGCGCACGCGCCAGCGCCAGCCCGGCCACGCCGTCGTAGGCCGAGGTCACCAGGTGGCCCTCGCCCAGCAGCAGGCGGGTCAGTGTTTCGTTGGCGTCGAGGTTGTCCTCGACCAGCAGGATGCGGCGGCTGGCCGCCACCGTCTCGGCGACCGGCAGGACGGCGACGACGCCGTCGTCGGCCACCAGCGGCAGGAACACGGTAAACACGCTGCCCAGCCCCAGGCCGTCGCTGCTGCCGACCACCTTGCCGCCATGCAGCTCGACAATGTTGCGCACCACGTTCAAGCCGACCCCGAGCCCGCCCTCGGCCCGTGCCAGCGCGCGCGGCCCCTGGGTAAACAGCTCGAACACGGTCGCCAGCACGCCGGCCTCCATGCCGGCGCCGTTGTCGCTGACGGTGACGATGGCAAACCCGTCATGGGCGCGCGCGGCCACCCGGATCAGGCCATGGTCGCCCGTGAACTTGGACGCGTTCACCAGCAGGTTGGCGAACACCTGCGCCAGGCGCACCGCGTCGCCGTCGACGATCAGTTCTTCCGGCAGGTCCAGCTGCACCTGCTGGTGCCGTTCCTGCAGCCGCAACTGGACCGTCTGCACCGAACGGCGCAGCAAGCCGACCAGCGGCATCGGGCTGCGCAGCAGCGAAATCTTGCCGCTGCTGATGCGCGCCGCGTCGAGCAGGTCGTCCAGCAGCCGGGTCAGGTGCAAGACCTGGCGCTGGATGATCGCGTGCAGGTTGAGCAGCTCGATCGAGGGCTCCGGCAGCCGCACCAGCATGGCGTTGGCCAGGCTGATGGGCGCGAGCGGATTGCGCAGCTCGTGCGCCAGCATGGCCAGAAATTCGTTCTGGCGCCGGTGCGCGTCCTCGGCCGCCTCGCGCAGGGTGCTCGCCTCCAGGGTGGCCAGCACCAGGTTGCCGTTGGCCTCGCGCAGTTCATCGCCCTGGGCCGCTTGCAGCGCCGCGGCGGCGCGCAGGGCGGCCACCTCGCCGCTCAGCTGCGCCAGCATGGCGCGCAGGGTCGCCGGGTCGGCGCAGTCGTGCTGGAGCGCCGCGTCGACGCCTGGCGCCGGCACCGGGGACTTTGCGCTACTGTCGTCAAGCGCCATGGCGAGCTCCTACCCGCGCGGCACGATGGCCGCCGCGCAGCCGGACAACAGTCCGCTGTACGGCAGCGCGCCCGGCTCGATGCGCAGGCCGCCGGCGTCGATCGTGTAGCGGCGCAGGTCGGCGCTGTGGGCGCTGCCGCGCACCTTGACCACCGTGATCACCTTGGCCAGGGTGCCGCTCATCTCCACGTAGCGCATGGCGATGATGGCGTCGGCCAGGAAACCGGTATCGGCCTGGCTGGACCGCAGTTCGGTAAAGCGGTCGTCCAGGCCCATCGTCACCACCACCGTCACGCCCAGGCGCGCCAGTCCGGCCAGGATGCGGAACACCGAGGACCGGTAGTCGCTCCGGAACTCGGGCGCCAGGTACAGGCTGACCTCGGACAGCGAATCGATCACCACGCGCGTGGCGCCGCTGCGTTCGACCGCGTCGATCAGGTCGTCGAGCACTTCCTCGACCGACAGGTCGAGCGAGCGGCTCTGGACCAGGATCACGTCGTCGTTGCGGATCAGGGCATCGAGTTCGGCGTTGCGCAAGTGCGCCGCGTCTTTCTGGAAGCAGGCGATCACGCCGCGTTCGCCCTGGCGCGCGCCCTCGGCCAGGAACGCCGTGCCGAGGATGGTCTTGCCCGAACCGGACGGTCCGACCACCATCGCCGCATGTCCGCGAGGCAAGCCGCCGCCGAGCATGGCATCGAGTTCCGCGCTGCCCATGGCAATCCGGGCCGGCGCGCCGGGCTGGACCGGCACGCCGGACAGCGGCGGCAGCATGCGCGGATAGATCTTGACGCCGTGCTGGTCGATGCGGAAGGTGTGCGCGCCCAGCAAATGGGCCTGGCCGCGCATCTTGACCACGCGGATCTTGCGCACCGAGGAATTGCCCACGATATCGTTACTGAGCGAGAACATGCCGTCGGCCACCGTCATGATCGGATTGGCCTCGATCTCGGCGTCGACGTACTCGCCGATGAGGAACGTGGTCGCTTGCCAGCTGGTCATGCGGGTGCCGAGTTCCTGGATAAAGTATTGCAGGTCGCTCACACCCTCGTTGCCGTTCCTGGCCATCTGCACCACCGAGCGGAACGAATCGACGAACACCAGCCCGGGCGAAAACGCTTCGACTTCGCGCGTGATGCGTTCGAGCACGCCGCTGAAGTCGCCGGCGCGCAAGTCGTCGGCCAGGTTCACGTAACGGATGCTGTCGTCGACCTTGTCGATATCGAAAAAATGGTATTGCTGCTGGAAGCGCAGCATTTTCAGGGGCGGCTCGCCGAGCACGGTGAAGAACAGGGCTTTTTTGTGCGGGCCGGCCAGCGCGAACATGATCTGGTGCGCCAGCGTCGTTTTGCCGCTCCCCGGCGCGCCGGCGATGACGTTGAAGGAAAACTCGCTCAGGCCGCCGCCCAGCAAGGTGTCGAGCCCGGGCACGCCGGTCGGCTGGAGGCCCAGCTGCACTTTGAGGTTCATCTACTCTTTCCGCCGGACCGCTCGGCCCATGCTGTATTCATCAGACGGACCGTGAGGGCCTCGCCTATCAAGCCTGATAGCAGCCTGGTAAAACTCTGGAGCATCGCCCGGTTGTAGGTGTCGGCCGCCTGGGGCGTCATCGCGGCAAGCTCGGTGGCGAGGCGATCGAGCAGCGGCACGCTCAGGGCCGGGTTCGGGGGCATCTCGGGAAAGGTCACATGGCGCGCCCGGGCGTACATGGCGCCCAGCGCGGCTTCCCCGATCAGGGGGCTCAAGTGTCCGGCCAGCTGCTCCCATGCGCGCAGCGCCGCTTCGGGTCCGGCGCCAGCGTCATTGCCGCCGGGCGGCGCGGCAAGCACCTCATCGATCAGTTGTTGCCGCATCGCGTCGGGAGATTCCATGAAAGGCCGAGTAAGTATTGGTCATATGCACATTTACAACTGGGCGTGACGCAGTATGGCCGTTTATTGGTTTTGGCGCAGGTTTAATTAAGTTGCTTACTATTAACATAATGAACGCCACCGAGGCTGCGCCGTGCGGGACGGGCCGCCTGCGCGCTTTGTGCTAGGCTCGGACGGGCACCCGGACGCCCGCTCAGCGCCAGCGTGTGCGATGTGCGCGCGCCGCCCTGGCGGCGGCGCGACGGGATTGCCCTCACGTTTCACTGAAAGGACTTCCCATGACCCACCTTCCCCCTGCACAGCATGCGCTTGCGATCAAGATCCTTTCCGGCGCGGCCGACCTGACTCTGGCGTCGATCCGCGCCGACGGCACGCCGCATGCATCGACGGTCAGCTTCGCCGCCGACGGCCTGGTGCTGTACATCGCCATCGCGCTCGACAGCCACAAGGCGCACGACATGCGCGCCCATCCACGCGTGGCGCTGACGGTCAACGCGCCCTACCGCACGTGGAACGAGATCCAGGGCATGTCGATCGACGCGCTGGCCGAGATGATCCACGAACCGGTCGAGGCGCAGCGCGCGGCGTCGGCCCTGCTGGCCAAGTTTCCGGCGTTTGCGCAGGTGGTGGCCGATACCGGCAAGCTGCCGTGGCCGGGCATGCTGTTCGTGCGGATCACGCCGCTGACCGTGTCCTTGCTCGACTACACCCGCGGATTCGGCCACACCGAGACGTTCGACCTGCGCGAGGATGACCTCAAGCCGGTGGCCTGACCGCGCCGCGCCTCACGGCGCCTTCTTCGCCGGGCTCAGCTTGGGAAACAGCTTGCCGAAGATGCCGTTCAAGACCTTGTCGGCGCCCATGTCCTCGGCGGCGTTGGCCACCACCAGAGCGCCGCTGCCCTGCTCCGGAAACAGCACCGCGATGGCCAGCCAGTTGCCGTCCGACCCCTGGTGCACCAGGGCCGGACCGGCCCGGCCCGCCACCGATGCCTGCACGCCCCAGTCCAGGCCGGCCGGACTGCCCGGCTGCGCGGTCTGCATCAGCTTGTACGACGCCGGCGCCAGCAGTGTGCCCTTGCCCTGGCTGCCTGCCAGCTGGTCGAGATTGAAGCGCGCCCAGTCGACCAGGCTCATGTGCAGAAATCCCGCCGGCGCGAACATGGCCGGCGCGCCGTCGTCGAACTTGACCATGGCCAGCATCGGCTTGCCATGCTGGTGGCCGCGGCTCTGGCCGGCGCCCGTGTTGCCGAAACCGACGTTCCGCATCGCCAGCGGTTCGAACACTTCCTTGCGCATCAGCGCTTCGTAGGTCTCGCCGGTGGTTTTTTCCGCGATCGCGGCGGCGATCAGGAAGCCGGTATTGCTGTAGGCGAAGGCGGAACCCGGCGCGACCTCGGGCTTGTCCTTGAGCGCTGCGGCGATGTAGTCCAGGCGCTGCTGTCCGGTCGGACGCGTGTCGCCGAAGAAGTGTTCGGCGCCCTTGAGGTCGATCAGGTCGCGCGGCAGGCCGGAGCGGTGCGACAGCAGTTGCAGCAAGGTGAGCTGGCGGTAGGCGGGCAGCATGCCGGCGGCCAGCTCGGGCAGCATGGCGGCGAGCGGCGCGTTCCAGTCCAGCACGCCGCGCTCGGCCAGGCGCGCGATCATGGCGACCGTCATGACCTTGCCGGTCGAGCCGATCAGCCAGACGTCGTCGGCGCCGGCGCGCGCCGGCTGGTCGTTGCGGCGCCTGCCCTGCACCGTTTGCGCGGCAATGGCGCCATCGCCCAGGATCACGGCGCCGACCGCCGGCACCTGGCTGCCGGCCATGGCCGCCTTGACGATGGAGTCAAGATTGTCGAGCTGGTCGGGAGCCGCCGCCGCGCACGCCGCGCTGGCAAGGGTCAGTGCGGCGATACATGCAATGTGTCGAAACAGCATAATTAGGCTCCGGGTCAGACATACGGTGAGTAAAACTGCCTGCAGCGCAGGATGAGTACGCAGATTACTTTACCGTGCGGAAAAGACGAGCGATCGTGCGACAGGCGGTGCATTCGCGGGGATGGGCCGTCGATAGCGCGCTGCAGAAAGCGCGCCCCGCCGATTGATGGCGGCACGCGCCATCGGTTACACTGCGCCCATGAAAAATTTTGAACTCCGGCGCGACCGTTACGAGGTATTCCGCCAATTCGACAATCCCCTTCTCAATATCAGCCTGACCCTGGCATTGCCGGACTTCCGGCCGTTCTGCAAGCAGCGCCAGCTGCCGCCATTTCATTTCTTCCTGTATTGCGTGCTGTCGGCGATTGAAACGATCGACAATTTTCTGTACCGCATCCATGACGATGAAGTCATCAAGATCGACGATATTATCGGCTCGTTCACGGTGATCAACGGCGATAACAATCTCAATTTCGCGCGCTTCGTGCGCAGCGCCGACCTGCATGAATTCGTCAAGCGCAGCGTGCGCGCCGGCCGCGAAGCGCAACAGAGCCGCGCCCTGATCAATACCAGCGCCGACCTGACGCCGCGCCAGGCCAAGGACAACATCTATATCACCTGCATGCCGTGGATCGAGATGGGCGCGATCGAGCATCCGATTTTTTGCCACCGCACTGCCGACATTCCCTCGCTCGCCTGGGGCAAGTTCAGCGCGCCGGCGGGACAGACGATGACGCTGCCGTTGTCGGTGCAGGCCCATCACGGCTTTGTGGACGGCTTCCACGTGCATCTGCTGGCGCAGGCGATTGCCAGCCGGGTGGCCGAGGTCATGGCCGCGCACGCATAAGAGGCGGCCAGCCGCGATGCGGGCGCCTGAGGGGTGCCCGCAACAGCTGCACGCGATACGTTATGATATGGACGACGTGTAGCGCCGCCCCTGCGCTCTTGTCGCTCCTGAGACGACCCACTACTGAAAGAGGCCCCGGATGGGCACATTAGGACGCCTGCAGCATATCGAGGTCGCCGGATTTCGCTCGATCAGGCAACTGAGCCTTGACCTTGCGCCGCTCAACATCCTGATCGGCGCCAACGGTGCCGGCAAATCCAATTTCATCAGTTTCTTTACCTTGATGAACAGGCTGGTGGAGAAACGCTTGCAGCTGCACGTCCGGGCGCAGCTCAACGGCGCTGACCGCACCCTGTATTTTGGACGGAAGGTCACGGACCGCCTTACCGTCGATTTACATTTTCGCCCGAACAGCTATCGCGCCACGCTGGTGCCCGCCAATGACGACACACTGGTATTCGAAAGCGAAGTGGTGTTATTTCACGCGGACGAGATTGGCTACGGGGGTGGCGTCAAGAGCCGCCTACTCGCGGCACCCGGCGCGATCGAATCGGCCCTGCCATCGGCAGGAACGGGGTCGCCGGCGCAGCACGTGGCGCGCTATCTGCAGGACTGGAAGGTTTATCACTTCCACGATACCAGCGACACTGCCAAAGTAAAAGGCGCGTACAACCTTCATGCAACGGAACGGCTGATGCCGCAGGGTGACAATCTGGCGGCATTTCTCTATCACATGAGGGAAACCGACAATTATCAGCGCATCGTCCGTGCCGTCCAGCGCGTCGCGCCGTATTTTCAAGATTTTATTTTCCAGCCAGAAGCGAATGACATGATTCGCTTGCGCTGGAAGCACACCGGCAGCGACGATTATTTCGATGCCAGCATGCTGTCGGACGGCACGCTCCGCTTCATCTGCATGGCAACGCTGTTACAGCAGCCGAGCTTGCCAACCATCATTCTTCTGGATGAGCCAGAGCTTGGCCTGCATCCGTTTGCCATGCAATTGCTGGCTGCAATGATGCGTTCCGCCAGCGAGAGCACGCAGATTATCGCATCAACGCAATCGGTCACGCTCGCCAACCAGTTTGGCTGGCAAGACATGGTGGTGGTTGATCAGGACAGTAACGGATCGCATTTCCGTCGCCTCGAAGAACAGGCGGTGGCGACCTGGCTTGAACATTACAAGCTGGGAGATGTATGGGAAATGAATGCCCTTGGCGGAACGCCTGAATGAGGCGCATGGGCATCAGTGTCGAAGGTGCCACCGAACGGGAGTTCGTCAGCCGCGTGTTGCGCCCCCACTTCGAGCGCTATGCCGTGAGCGTGACGGGGATCGACTTGCGCGGCAATGTGAGCCTCGACAAAATCACAGGCGTGTTGCCCGCCTTGTTTGGATCGTACGATCTTGTTGCGACCTTTTACGATTTCTACGGTTTCAAGGGACGCGGCCAACGCTCGGTCGGCGAACTTGAAGGCGCCATCGCGGCACTGGCGGATGACAGCAGCCAGCGGCGTTTTTTTCCTTACCTCCAGCAGTATGAGTTTGGAGCCTTGCTGTTCGGCGCTCCCGAGCAAACGGTCGAGTGGTTGGGCGGCAAAAAGCAGGACATGGTGGTCATGCAGGAGGCAGTTCGCCGCTGTGGCTCGCCGGAAATGGTGAACGATAACGTGGCTACGAGTCCGTCCCACCGCCTCAAGGCCTTGTTCCCCCGTTACGACAAGAAGTTGCACGGACCGGAGATTATCGAACTTGCCGGGCTGGCCGCCGTGCGCGCGCAATGTCCGCCCCTGAATGCATGGCTTGCTCGTCTGGAACAACTGGGAACACGTGCATGACGCGAAGCTGACCAACTCGGTCATTCCCGGAAGAAAAAGAAATTCCAAAACGCTAAAACGCAAGAAAACGAAATGTGCTTGTTCTTTCGAATCAGGCGGAATAAGATGAGCCCAGATTGCATGACGAACCGACAAGTCCGGCTGCAATCGCCCCCACTAAGCGGTTCCAACCTGGAGAATGCCTGATGAAGCGTGCACACATCGCCGTACTACAACTGACTTGCCTGGCCATGCTCGGCCACACTGGCGCCGCCGGCGCCGCCACCATCACCGTCGGTCCCGGGCAGTCGATCCAGAACGCGGTGAACACGGCCATTGCCGGCGACACCGTGCGCGTGCTGGCCGGCACCTACGAGCAAAAAGTCAAACTGGCCGACAAGAATGGCAGCGCGGGCAACTTCATCACGGTCAAGGCGGACGCCGGCGTCTTCCTCAGCGGCGCCAAGCTGGTGCCGGTCGACCGAGAGGGCTTGATTACCATTACCAATTCCAACTATGTGCGCGTGGAAGGCTTTGACGTCGCTAACTTCATCACCGGCGCCTCGGCCACGCCGGTCGGCATCCTGGTTGAAGGCAAGGGCTCGAACATTCAGATCGTCAACAACAAGATTCACAATATCAAGCACACCAGCACCTGCAGAGACGCCTGCCCCGTCGGCGCGCACGGGCTGGCCGTGTTCGGCACGCACGCGAGCGGCATCACCGACCTGCTGGTGCAAGGCAACGAGGTGTACCAGAACGTGCTGCAGTCCAGCGAGGCGCTGGTAATCAACGGCAACGTGGACCGCTTCGAAGTGTTGTCGAACAACGTGCACGACAATAACAATATCGGATTCGACTTCATCGGTTACGAGGGCGAGTGCAGCGGGTGCGGCGAGAACGACCGGGTCCGCAACGGCTTGGTGCGCGGCAATACAGCGAAGAATAATTCGAGCAAGGGCAATCCAGCGTACGGGAATGTCGGTTCGGCCGGCGGGTTTTACGTCGATGGCGGCCGCAACATCATTTTCGACCGGAATATTTCAACGGGCAACGACATCGGCTTCGAGTTCGCCAGCGAGCACAAGGGCAAGGCCACCGAGGATATCCTGATGATGAATAACTTCATCTTCAACAACCGTGAAGCGGGCTTGTCGCTGGGCGGTTACTCCACCTCGGCTGGCGCGTCGCGCCGGATCCAGGTGCACAACAATTCCTTCTACAAGAACCAGGGCTGGGGCACGGAGATGCTGTTCCAGTTCAAGGTGACCGACAGCCGCTTCAGCAATAACATCTTCTTCGGCGAAAACAGCGCGGACGAAGCGTATGAAGTGTCCGGCAACGGCCACAGCAACAATGTCTGGGGCAAGAATATCTGGTGGGGAACCAGCACCGAAGCGTCTTCGCTGCCGGGCACGAAGGTGGTTGCCGATCCGAAGTTCGTGGCGCCGGCGACCGGCAACCTCAAGCTGCAGGCGGCCTCGCCGGCGATCAATGCCGGCGCCGTGACGGCGGCCTTGACGAACTGGAGCTCGCCGCTGTGGACGCGCTACTTTCCGTCGGGCGTGATTGCGGTCAACGGCACGGCCGACATCAACGGCGAAGCGCGCAGCGAAGGCGCGATCGACCTGGGCGCGGATGAATTCGGTACCGCCGCGATGGCGGCCGGGGCGCCGCGCTAAGCACCGCCCATGCAGGTGGCGAGCGGTTACAATCACGCCACCTGCATGGAGAGATTGATGAAACCGACCTGGACGCTCTGCTGTCTGGCACTGGCCCTGCCGCCTGCGCTGGCCACTGACATTACCGCGCCCACCGGCGGCTGGAACCGTTCGGGCCTGGTCGACAAGAGCGAACAGGCCACGGTGGCCTACCCCAACTCCCCGATCGACCGCGGCGCCCAGAGCAAGCGCAGCATGATCAAGGGACATATCGCGGCGGCCGCCGGCAAGCGCGCGCCGCACCAGCTGGTGGTCAACGGCAATCCGCTACGCCTCTCGACCGACGCGCAGGGCCGCTACGCGCGCCCCTACCTGTTCGGCGCCGGCTCGAACAGCGTCGAAGTCAAATCTCCCGAAGGCAAATCGCTCAGGCGCGTGCAGTTCTACGAAACCAATTCGGGCCGCCCCCTGCCCGGCCTGCGCGTGATCTGCGCCTGGGACGACACCGAAGCCGAGATCGACCTGCACATCGTCACGCCCGACGGCCAGCATGCCTACTTCGGCCACCCGGTGCTGACCAACGGCGGCGGCCTGGACGTCGACAGCGTGGACGGCCCCGGTCCCGAAATGTACACCATGACCGCGCCCTTGCGCGGCAACTACCACGTGTATATCAATTACTGGGGCAAGCTGGGCGCGAACGGCTACCACGTCGACGAGAGCCGCCGCCAGATGGAAATGATCACCGCGCGCGTCACGCTGGTCTACAACGAAAACACGCCGCGCGAAAAACGCGAAGAGTTCGTGCTGCCGATGCGCAGCATCGGCGAACTGACGCTCGTCAAATCCTTCACATTCTGAGCCGCGCCCTGGCGCCGGCGCCACGCATCACAGCGTGATTGTCGTGCCCAGCAGCACCAGGAACTGCGCCAGCCATTGCGGATGCGCAGGCCACGCGGGCGCCGTGACAAAATTGCCGTCCGTGACAGCCTGGTCGACCTCGATCTGCGCATACTCGCCGCCGGCCATGCGCACTTCGGGCGAACAGGCGGGATAGGCCGAAATGCGCTTGCCGCGAATCACGTCGGCGGCGGCCAGCAACTGCGCGCCATGGCAGACGGCGGCGATCGGCTTGTTGGCCTGGGCGAACTGGCGCACCAGCTCGATCACCCGCTCGTTCAGGCGCAGGTATTCGGGCGCGCGTCCGCCGGCGATCATCAGGGCGTCGTAATTGCCGGCCTCGGCCTCGTCGAAGCTGGCGTTGAGCGCAAACAGGTGGCCCGGTTTTTCGGTGTAGGTCTGGTCGCCTTCGAAATCGTGGATGGCGGTCTTGATCTTGTCGCCGGCCTTCTTGCCCGGACAAACCGCGTGCACCGTGTGGCCCACCATCTGCAGCGCCTGGAATGGCACCATGGTTTCGTAATCTTCCGCAAAATCGCCCGTCAAAAACAGAATCTTCTTTCCAGCCATGCTTTTCTCCTTGGTGAGGTAGTGAAGTGATGCCTTGCTTGCCATGCGGATCACCGGCGCCAATCCCGCCGTGGGCGCACGAGGCGGCCCGCCCTATCCCGACGCGAGCCGCGAAAATCGAAAATCGCAGTGGCTCGCGCCGCCAGCCAGGGTTTGTGTTCTTTCCAGGCGAATGCCGCGCGTTGCATAGGCATCAAAATCGAGCCCGCAAATGTTCGGGAGGATGTCTTCATCGCCATGCCGAGCGGCGAATTTGCAAAAGCCGCACGCTGTGTAGTTGATGCCGAATTCAAAGGTGTCACCCGGACCGGGCTCGACAACATCGTAGACGAAATCCTGCGGAAACGCTTGCCGATGGCTTTTTGTCGCGCTTGCTGCCGCCTGCTCACGCAGCAAAGCCCGGTTCTCTGCCGACATGAATTGGCGCCCCGCAGCGAGACGTTCCGCTTCAGGTACGGCGAGCAATTGCGCCTTGTAGGTGGCGCGCTCGATGTCGCCGATCACGCAGAGCGGCACGCCGTGCCGCCTGAGCACCCGGCTGATCGCCATAAAGCCCATGAGGCGCATAAAAAAGTCGCTCATGCGGTTTGCCGCGCCGCCGACATAGGGCATGTCGGTGAGCACGATGCCAAATTCGTCCATCACCTCTTGCCTGATCCCATCGATATCGGACAGGTGTGCGCGCTCGCGCAACAGCGCTTCGGCGAGGTCGAGGCGGTGGCGCATGGCGGCCTGCATGGCATCGCGCTGCGACGCGTAAAAGGGATGGATGATCTCCGCCATTAGGCACCTTTCTCATGCATTTGTTGTAAACGTGCCCGATAAGCCACCACCAGTCCCATCTTCGCCCATCCGCCATGCATTGGCAAGCAGGCAACGATGGACAAGCGGCGCCACATCGACCAAAGTGCTACAGTAAAATACGATATTCATTCCAAAGCGAGAATCCCATGACCCATCCAGTGACGTCGCCTGCCGGCGCCAAGCTCTCCCACAGCGAACTGGCGGCGTACGCCGACCGCGTGTGGGATGAAGAAATCGTTCCGGCCCTGGTCCAGTACATTGCCGTGCCCGCCAAAAGCCCCGCTTTCGATGCCAATTGGGAAGCGAACGGCTATCTCGACCGGGTCGTGCGCGATGCCGAAGAGTGGATCAAGAGCAAGAAAATCCCTGGCCTGAAACTCGAAATACTGCGCGTGCCGGGCCGCTCGCCGGTCATTTTCTTCGAGGTGCCGGCCACCAAGGCGGACTCGACGGATACCGTCCTGATCTACGGCCACCTCGACAAGCAGCCCGAATTCGACGGCTGGCGCGGCGACCTGGGCCCATGGACGCCCAAGTATGAAAACGGCAAGCTGTACGGACGCGGCGGGGCCGACGACGGCTACGCGGTGTATGCCTCGCTGACCGCGGTCATGGCGCTCGACCGCCAGGGCATCCCGCGCCCGCGCTGCGTGGGCCTGATCGAAACCTGCGAAGAAAGCGGCTCCTACGATTTGCCGCCCTACCTCGACATGCTGGGCGACCGGCTGGGCGCCGTCTCGCTGGTGGTGTGCCTGGACTCCGGCGCGGGCAACTACGACCAGCTGTGGTTGACGACCTCGCTGCGCGGCATGGTCTCGGGCACGCTCAAGGTCGAAGTGCTGACCGAAGGCATCCACTCGGGCGCGCATTCGGGCGTGGTGCCGTCGAGTTTCCGCATCCTGCGCCACTTGCTCGACCGCCTGGAAGACGCCAAGACCGGACGCCTGCTGCCGGAAAGCTTCCATTGCGAGATTCCGCACGTGCGCATCGAGGAAGCGAAGGCGACCGCCGCCATCCTCAAGGAAGAAGTCTACAAGCGCATGCCGTGGGCCTGCGGCGCCGACGGCGGCTCGGTACTGCCGGTGACGACCGACCCGCTCGAAGCGATCCTGAACCGCACCTGGCGCCCGACCCTGTCGGTGGTCGGCGCGGAAGGCTTTCCGGAGTTCGCCAACGCCGGCAACGTGCTGCGGCCTTACTCCGCCTTCAAGCTGTCGCTGCGCATCCCGCCGCTGCTCGATGGTAATGCCGCCGCGCTGCAACTGAAGGCTTTGCTGGAAGATAACGCGCCCTACAATGCGCGCGTCTCCTTCGTGCCGGACGGTACGCCGGGTTCGTACGGCGCCAGCGGCTGGAATACGCCGGAACTGAGCCCGTGGCTGTCGAACGCCGTCAACGCCGCCAGCGAAAGCCATTTCGGCACGCCGGTCGGGTATCTGGGCGAAGGCGGCACCATTCCGCTGATGGGTTTGCTGCAAAAGAGCTTCCCGAAGGCGCAGATGATGGTCTGCGGCGTGCTCGGTCCGAAAAGCAATGCGCACGGGCCGAACGAGTTTCTGCATGTGCCATACGGCAAACGCCTGACGGCGGCGGTGGCGCAGGTGATCGCGGCGCATCCGTAAAGCGCGCGGCGCGCCAGCCGGGTGCCGCCGCGTCGGGTTGTCAATGATGAACGAGGAGGATTGTATCCATGTCGCCATCCGAAGAACATCTGCCGCTTGCGGAGTTGAACGACCATGACGACAGCTGGACCGTTGCCGAAGGCACCCATGGCGACGGCCCCATGCTGGTCAGGATCAACACATCGGCCAGGCGCTGGGCCGCGCATCCGGAGCTCGGCATCCGCGTCGGCTTCGCGATCCCGCTCAACCATCCCAATCCCGGCGGCTTGCCGGACGCGGAAGAAAACCGCGTGGTGAGCGAGCTGGAAGACCGGATCCGCGAACTGCTCAAGGCTGGCGGGCCGGTCGTTCATGTGCTGGCGATCACGACCGGCACGTTCAAGGAATTCGTGTTCTACCTGAAGAACGGCGAATGCATCGGACCGGTTCACGAAAGGCTGCGCGCCGAAGTGAGCTCGCACCAGATTCAATGCATGGCCTATCGCGATCCGCAGTGGGACGTGTACGCATCGTTTTCAACCGACTAGGCAGCGGCCGGGCCGCCACCGGACGGTGCGGCCCATACCGGCCATTGCTTGCATACCGGCCAGGGGATTAAATACCGGCCACCCCGCCCGGCGCGCTCAATGCATCGGCGCCGCACCGCCCTCCTTCGCAATGGTGCCGCGCCAGGCGCCGGTTTCGCTGCCGCGCTGCTCCAGCAGGTTCTTGAAGCGCTGCAGGTTCGAGCGTGCCTGCATGCGCACGGCGCCCATCATGTCGCCCATGGTTTCGAGCGCGTCCTGCGGTTCGTAATTGAGTTCCAGCGTGACCTTGGTGCGCGAGCCCGACAGCTCCTCGAATGTCACCTTGCCGCCGTTGGGCGTGCCGGAAATGCTGTGCCAGGCGATTTTTTTGTCGGGAATCTGCTCGGTGATTTCGGCGTCCCACTCGATGACCTTGCCGAACACGTCCGCCTTCCAGTGCAGGCGCTTGTCGTCGAGCTGGCGCACCTCGTGCACGCTTTCCATAAACTGCGGAAACTGCTCGAACTGCGTGAACTGGTCGTACACAGTGCGCACGGGAAGATCGACCTCGATACTGACACTTGATTGACTGCCCTTGCCACCAGACTTTTGCATTTGCTTGGCCAGCAAGGTCCCACCGACCGCAACAGCCACCAACCCGAGAATACGGCTCAACATGGTTTTCCTCCTGATTGTCGATTGAGATGAAACAGCGCAGCCGGCGCGCCTTGCAGAGCCTCCGGCTTTGCCATGACCTTTCATGTTAGACCAGCCCCTTGCGCACTTGAATAGGCGTTATCGCAGAACTGGTGTAGGAATGCTCCTGCCATCAATCACCATCGTTTTGGCTAGGCGATATCGGCCGTGATTTTCTCCGCCAGTTGCGGCATATCGGGGCGAATCGCTTCGATCAGTTCGCTCAGCGACGAGCCGCAGCCAAAGATCAGCACGTCGCCCGGGCTGCACATGCGCAAGGCGAAGCGGATCGCTTCATGCGCGTCGAGCCTGCAATGGAGCCGGCCCGGCTCGGGCGAGGCGCTCGCCGCGCCTTCGGAAATCAGGCGCGCCGTTTCGCCCGCCGGCCGCCCGCGGCTCTCGGACTCATAGACCACCACCGTATCGAAGCCGGCCGCGCACACCTGACCGATCTCGCGCAGGTCGCGGTCGCGCCGGTCGCCGGGCGCCGACACCACGCCGACGATCTGGCCCGCCGCCATGCCGCGCGCCATTTCGGACAGCGCGCCGTAGGCCGCGCTGTTATGCGCGAAGTCCACCACCACCTGCACGCCGCCGATATCGAACACGTTCGAGCGCAAGGGATTGTTCTTGCCGTCCGAGACAAAACTCGACAGGCCGGCGACGATGGCCTCGTTGCCGAAGCCGGCCGCGGCCAGCGCGGCGGCGGCCGCCAGCGCGTTGGCCACGTTGTAGCGCGCCACCCCGTTCAGCGACACCGGCATGGCGCGCTCGTCGAGCAGGCGCTGGCGGATCTCGCCGCTGGCCAGCACCACGCTGCGCCCGTGCAGGAACACGGCGCGCCCGCCTTCGGCCAGGTGCCGCAGCAGCACCGGGTGGCTGGCGTCGAGCGAAAAATACAGGATCTCGACGCCGGGCGCGACGCGGCGGGCCATGTCCACGCACAGCGGGTCGTGCGCGTTGAGCACCACGGCGCGCGAGGCCGTGCGCGCCACCACTTCCTTGACCATGGCCAGCTCTTCCAGCGTTTCAACCCCGTCCAGGCCCAGGTGGTCGGCCGACACATTGAGCACCACGCTGACATCGCAGCGGTCGAACGCCAGGCCGCGCTTGAGGATGCCGCCGCGCGCCGATTCGAGCACCGCCAGGTCGACGTCCGGCGCGCTCAAGAGCGACAGCGCCGAATGGTAGCCCGTGCAGTCGCCTTCCATGGTCAGCTCGCCGTTGATGTACACGCCTTCGGTGGTGGTCATGCCGGTGCACAGGCCGGTCAGGCGGGCGGCGTGCTCGATCAGGCGCGTGGTCGTGGTCTTGCCGTTAGTGCCGGTGACCGCGATCAGCGGAATGCGCCCGTCGCTGCCGCTGAACATCGATTCGACGATGGCGTCGCCGGCGTCGCGCGGCGTGCCGGCAGACGGAAACTGGTGCATCCGGATGCCGGGCGCGGCGTTGACTTCGATGATGCCGCCACCCTGCGCGGCCAGGGGCTTGGCGATGTCTTCGCACACGATGTCGATGCCGGCCACGTCCAGCCCGACGGTCTTGGCAGCGCGGATGCAGATCTGCACCGTGGAGCGCGGCAGCAGGTCGGTCACGTCTTCGGCGGTGCCGCCGGTCGACAGGTTGGCGTTGCCGCGCAGTTCGACCACGGTTCCGGCCGGAACGACCGAGTCGGCATCCATGCCCTGCTTGTGCAGCGTTTCGAGCGCAATCTCGTCGAGCGGAATCTTGGTCAGGATGTTGGTGTGGCCCTCGCCGCGCGCCGGGCTGCCGTTCTCGAGATCGACCAGTTGGCGGATTGTCGAGACACCGTCGCCGGTCACGTGCGGCGGACGGCGCCACGAGGCCGCGGCGACCTTGTTGCCGGTGACGAGCACGCGGTAATCGCGGCCCTTCAGGAAGCGCTCCACGATCACCGTGCGCGCATGCTCGCGGGCGTGCGCGAACGCGGTGCGCACCTCATCGTCGGTGCTGCAGCGGGTGGTGACGCCCTTGCCCTGGTTGGCGTCGAGCGGCTTGACGGTGACCGGGCCGGGGATGCGGCGGGCCAGGCGCACCGCGTCTTCGACCGTGCGGACGATGTCGCCTTCCGGCACCGGCAGCCCGGCCTGCTCCAGCAAGGTCTTGGTCAGTTGCTTGTCGCTGGCGATATCGACGGCAATGTAATTGGTGCGCCCCGTGACGGTCGCTTGCAGGCGCTTCTGGCGGCTGCCCCAGCCAAGCTGGAACAGGTTGGCGGTATCAAGCAAGCGGATCAGCGGAATGCCGCGCCGCTTGGCGGCGGCCAGGACCGCGCCGGTGCTGGTGCCGATGGCGCAGTCGGCCATGGTTTCCTTGAGTGCGGCCAGGCCGGCTTCCACGTCCACGTCGGTTCCGTTGACCAGCGCGCCGACCACGCGCAAGGCCAGTTCAAGCGCCTCGGTCGCGACGCGCTCGAACTGGTAGCTGCACACCACGCGGCATTGGCCCGGGTCCTTGCGCACGGCGCGCTTGTCGACGTTGCCGATCTCGCTGCCGGCCAGGCTCTGCAGTTCCACGGTCAGGTGTTCGAGCAGGTCGCCCAGGTCGCTCTCGGCCGGGTCGCGGTAGGTGCGCAGCGACGGCAGCAGCGCCGTCAGGCGCTCATGCAGGCCGGGGATGGCGGCCGGGACGATGCCGGCCAGCGGCCCAGGGTCGACCAGGGTCAGCATGCGGGGGGTGTCGGCAAACAGGTTGGGGCCGCGCAGGAAGCGCTGTCGCTGGATGGTCATCATGATGGGTCTCGTTGTTCTCGTTGAGTAATGGCGTCGAAAAAGTCTTGGAAAGGTGCTGGTACGGGGTTGCTCTCGCCGGCGTCGTCGCCGGCATCCGCGTCGGCATGAAACCGGGTGCCGGACGGCAGCAGGTGCAGGCGCACGTCGATCAGCCTGGGCACGTCACCCTTGTCGAGCGCGTCGATGTTGCTGATCATGTTCAAGCCGTCGATCAGGGTCACCGCGCCGTCGCCGATGACGTCGATCCCCCTGCCCGGGCTGATCAGCAGCGCGGTGTCTTCGTCCAGGCCGATGCCGTACAGGTCGGGACGCTCGGCGAGGATCGACAGCAGGCGCGGCAGGCGCTTGCGCTGGGCAAAATGCTGGTCGAACACGACGCGCTCGACCAATCCGAGCCCGGGGCTCAGGCGAATCGCGCCTTTCTCCGGTTCGAGCTCGGCCTTGCCTTCGGCCAGCATGAAGCGCGACATGGCCGACGCCCCCGCGCTGGTGCCGGCGATGCAGGCGCCGTTGGCGTATGCGCTGGCGATCTCGGCGTGGATGAGGGTGCCGCCGATCATTTCCAGCAGGCGCTTCTGGTCGCCGCCGGTGATGAAGATGCCCTTCGCTTCACGGATGCGCGCGAGCAGTTTTTCGCTGCCCGCCTCTTTAGGGGAATCGAGGTGCACATGCGACATGTGGGTCACCCCCAGTTCGGCGAAGGCGACGCGGTACATCTCGAAGACCTCGTCGCCGATCTCGCTGGCGGCCGTGATCACGGCGACCGGCTGGCCGGGGCCGCCGGACAGCTCGACGAAGCGGGTCAGCACGGGCATATCGTGCTCGCGGTCTTCGCTGCCGCCGATGATCAAGAGATGGCCGCGGGCCGCGTTGTCGGTCATGTCGGTTGTCTTATCCATGGTGCACCACCGCCTGCGGCATGGGTTGGTTGCTGAACGCGCCGGCTTCGGTGCGGCTGACCGCGATCAGGCCGACGGCGACCTCGGCCGGAAACAGGCCGACGGCGCGGCGCAGCGCTTCGTCCAGTGGCGTACCGGCGGCAATCCAGTGATACGCCGTGCTGGCCAGCATGTGGCGCATGATGTGTTCGCCGATCCCGGTGGCCGCCACCGCCCCGTGCGGACCGGCGTAAAAGCCGCTGCCGATGACCGGGGTGTCGCCCACGCGCCCGAGCAGCGATGGCGCCGAGCCGCCGGTGGAGCCGGCCACGGCGAAGTGGCCATCCTGGTCGCGCACCACCGCGCCGACCGTGTCGCAGCCGGTCTTGCCGGCAAAGGCCGGGGAGCATGCGTAGTTCCAGAAGGTGGCGAAATCCTGGTTGTCGACGCCGGGCATGGCTTGGCCGTCGCCGGCGAGCTCGTCGAGCATCTCCTTGTGCTGGCGCCGCGCCTTGTCGCTGATCTCGCGATACGGTGCGTGGCCCATGGCGCGTGCGAAGCGCTCGGCGCCCTCGCCGCCCAGCAGGCAATGCGGCGTGCGCGACACGTCGCGCGCCACCAGCACGGGATTTTTGACCGCGCGCAGCCCGGCCACGGCGCCGAGGCGGCCGCGCGTGTCCATCACGCAGGCATCCATTTCGATGGTGGTGCCGTCCAGGCCAAGCGCGGCCCCGGTGCCGGCATTGAAGCGCTCGTCGTTTTCCATCACGATGACGGCGGCGATGGCGGCGTCGAGCGCATCGCCTTCCTGCTCGATCTGTTCCCGCGCGGCCTGCGCCGCCTTGGCGCACCCGTCGTCGAGATCGCTTCCGGCACCAGCACCACCGTGGACCACGATGGCACTGCCGGTGTGAATTGCATTCATGGCTTCCTCTGTCATTGAATAATGTTCGTATGTTGAACATTATGCAAATGACAGATCGCTGAGCGAAGTGGACGATGACGCGTGCGCGTGTAAGAGCTTTCCCACAGGATCGTGGTCAGCGTCGCTGGCGTGATCACGCGGCGCTGGCGGGTGGCCGGTCAGCGTCGCCGCTCAGGCGGGATGGTCGCGGTCGGCGCCGATGCGCAGGCGCGTATCGGCCAGGTAGGCATGCGGTGGAATTTCCAGGTTGCTGGGAGCGGGCACGTTCCTGAACACGCGCCCGGCGAGGTCGAAACGGGAGCCGTGGCAGGGACAGTAAAAGCCGCCGTTCCAGTCGCTGCCGAGGTCGGCCGGCGCGACCTCGGGCCGGTACACGGGCACGCAGCCGAGATGGGTGCAGATACCGGTCGCCACCAGGAACGCCGGGCGGATCGAGCGGGTGGCGTTGCGCGCGTAGGCCGGCTGCTGGTCCTGCTGCGAGCGCGGATCGGCCAGCCGCGCATCGTCTTCGCGCAGCTGGGCGATCATGCGCTCGGTCCGGTGCAGTATCCACACCGGGCGGCCGCGCCACTCGGTGGTGAGCAAGGCGCCGGGCGCGAGCTGGGCGATGTTGACCTCGGCCGGCGCACCGGCGGCGCGGGCCGCTTCGCTCGGCGCCAGGCTTTGCAGGAAGGGAATGGCGGCGGCGGCGAGCACGGCGCCACCGCTCACGCCGGTCGCCGTCAGCAGCCATTTTCTACGCAGCAGATTGGCTTGCTCGTGCTCCGCCATCGGTTCTCCTTTCGTGCTCGCCAAGGATGCGGCATGCGGACATGCGCAGGCACCTTACAGCCAGGCGGCGAGCTGCTGCCGGATCCTGTCGAACCAGCCGACGCCCGATTTGCCGCCCGCCGTTTTCTTCTGGAGTTCCTCGATCTGCTGATACATCGGCTTGTAATCCTTTTTGTCGCCGTAACCGAGCGATTCGGCGATCTGCAACTGTTCGCGCGCCGCTGCAATGTGCTGCGCGAGCTTGTCGTTTTCTTCCTTGCTGCGGTTGGCTTTCTCGGCCAGCGTTTGGGCCGCCTTGATCTGCTCTTCGGCGCGCAGCTTGGGCAAGGGCACGATCTCGGTGGTCACTACCAGGGTGTTCAACATGGTGCGCAGCGCCGTCTTCGCCTCCTCGGTCTTGCCGGCGTCGATCAGGGGCGTGACCGCCTTGATCGCGGCGGGATACGATTCCAGCGGAATATTGAGTGTGCGGAACTCGATTTCGCTGGCCAGCGCGTCCATCAGACGGCGCGCCTGTTGCACGTCGCCGTCGCGCAGGCGGTCGCGCACTTCCTTCACGGCGTCCTTGACCGTGTCGTTTTTCGCCAGCAGGTCGTGCGTGACCACTTCGGTGCGCACGGGCGCGAGCGCCAGCCTGGGACTGCGCGCCAGGATCAGCTCCAGGGTGCCGGTGGCCGAAGCGAGTGCGGTGAGCGCATCGCGGGTGCGCTTCTCGTCGAGCGCCTTGAGGGCCTTTTCGGTTTCGGCGATGGCCGACTGGGCTTCGGCCATCAGCGCGCGCTGCTTTTGCTGCGCGGCGTCGGCCGCGCGCTTGTCGACCTGCGGCTGCACCGACTGGCTCGCCGGCGATTGCGGCTCGGCCTTCGGCGGCGGCATCTGATTGGCGGCATGGATGTAGAAAGGAATTAACAGGCCCGCGGCCAGCGTCGAGCTGCGCAGGGCAGTACGATGTTGCGAGTTCATTATGTCCTCCTGTTCTGGAAAGTGAACGGATCGGCGTCTTCCGGTCCTTACCGGATTAAGACAGCGGCGGGGCCGGTCGGTTCCAGCCGCCGCATCGAAAAGACAGGCGCGCCCCGGAGGAAATGCTTGTGGGCAGTGACGATAATCGGCGCACCTGCGCCTGCAGGCAACACGCCGGCGAGTGCAGGTGCGCGATTGATGGGGCCGGCGGTCACGCCGCAGCCTTCCGGAAAGCTCAACCGGCTGTCCAGTACGTACTCCTGGCCCGGTTATCGGATCCGAGGGCGAACAGGTCCAAGATGCCGCTGGTGCGGGCGAGCGCGGCAATGTGCTGCCTGGTGTGGTCGAACGTCGTCGCGCCTGGAAGCCGGAACCAGTCGCCGCTCCACCCCGTCGCATCGCTCCAGAAGGTGGACCAGACACGATTGTCGCCGCCGATGAGAAACAGGTCCAGGTTGCCCGGGGCCCGCGCCAGCGCCGTCACCTGTTGCGTGCGATGATTGAATCTGGCCCCGCCCGGCAGCGCGAACCATTCCCTGTTCCATCCCGAGGCCTCGGTCCAGTACGTGGACCAGACGCGGTTGTCGACGCCGATGACGAACAGATCCAGGATGCCCGGCGCCCGCGCAACGGCAGCGACCCGCTGCGTGGCGTGATCGAACGTCGTTGCGCCCGGAACCTGGAACCAGTCGCTGTTCCACCCTGTCGCCTCGCTCCAGTAAGTAGACCAGATATGGCCGTCAGAACCAATGATGAACAGGTCCAGGTTGCCGCGCTCGCGCGCCAGGGCCGTCACCTGCTGCGTGTTGCCGTCGAATCTGGCGCCGCCAGGCAGCGGGAACCAGTCGCGATTCCATCCGGTGGTGCCGGTCCAGAAGGTGGACCAGACGCGGTTATCGAATCCGACGACAAACAGGTCCAGGATGTCCGGCGCCCGTGCGACGGCGGCAACCTGTTGCCTGGTGTGGTCAAAGACCGTTGCGCCTGGAATCGGGAACCATTCGCTGCTCCACCCCGACGATTCGGTCCAGTATGTGGACCAGACATGGTTGTCGAATCCGATGACGAACAGGTCCAGGATGCCGGGGGCGCGCGACAGCGCCACGACCTGTTGACGTTCGTGGTCGAACCGCGCCCCGCCCGGCAGCGGGAACCAGTCGGCGTTCCACCCGGTCTGCTCAGTCCAGAACGTGGTCCACACACGGTTGTCGAATCCGATGACGAACAGGTCCAGGATGCCCGGCGCCCGTGCAACGGCGGCAATGCGTTGCGTCCCGTGGTCGAACACCGCTGCGCCGGGAAGCGCGAACCAGTCTTCGGCCCATCCCCCAGCCGTGGCGAGGGCGTGGGCGCCCTGGAGATTGTCGGGATGGCGTTCCCGCTGGGCCGAATTGCCTGCAGCGGTATCGGCTGGCGCCACGTCGGGCAATGCTGTTACTGGATTGTTAGGCATGACAAGCTCCTTCTGTTCGTTGCTATTGAGACGGTTCCATCTCAACATCGATCTCCGGGTCATTTTTTTCCCGGATCAGCGGCGCGCAGGTCGTCGTCACGATCGGCGCGAGGCATGCATTGAGCGTAGATGGGTCGGCACGGCGTCCAATGTGCCCGGTCAAACGAGCGATTGAGGCCCACTGGAGACGAAGACAGGTTCGCAGACATTGCCGTGATCGAGGGCCGCCTGGGCCAAGGCGGCTGCCCCGCCCGGGCGATGGATCGCGCCTGCGTACGCTGAACGTTTGCCTTTGTTAAACACCGGGCAGAAATATCCGGACCGGCATGCATTCCGATTTATTTCACTGACTCACCGATATCGATAACGTGCATGCGGCAATCATGTCTGGTGCTGAACGGATAACGTCCAGTGCTGGAATAAAAAGTCGTCGCTTTGGTGTCGTCCACGTTTATATCCGCGCCGATGACGATCTCGAAGCAGGTTCTTACATTAGTGATAGGTGTGAGCAGAACGGACTTGTTTTCGGTGAATATTTACTTGCCTGGAGAAGAACGTTTGGAAACTATTCACTTGCTTGATGAGCACAGGGTTGCGTTCGAACTTGCGACAAGTGATGGAGAGGGACTGGTCCTTACTCTGGTAATTGAACAAAGGAAAATTTTGTTATTGTTACGAATAGGCCGTGAGGCGCAATATTTGAGTGTCAGATAGATGTCGCGTCGGTTGGGAAGTGGGACGGTGTCGCGCTTCGAGCAGCCCAACGAAAAAAGCTCCCTTGCGGGAGCTTTTTTCTTGTTCTGGCGGAGATGGTGAGATTCGAACTCACGATACAGGTTACCCCATATGCGTCCTTAGCAGGGACGTGCCTTCGGCCACTCGGCCACATCTCCATTCTGGCCTACACAGTCTTGCTAAGCCAGAAGACCAAGATCATACCGGATTCCTATGCCAACGAACAGGGCCGAAGCGCCGTGTGCAGCGAAAAATTTGCGGCCTGCCCGCCGCCAACCGGGCAACAACAGCAAAAAACCCGCAGCCTCATGAAGAGAACTGCGGGTTTCTTGACAGTCCAGGAGCAACCTGGACAGGATTCTGGCGGAGATGGTGAGATTCGAACTCACGATACAGGTTACCCCATATGCGTCCTTAGCAGGGACGTGCCTTCGGCCACTCGGCCACATCTCCATTCCGCCCAGTAGTTTCACCAGATCAGAAGACCAAGATCATACCGGCTGGACGGCGATTTTGCAATGATCCACATCCACTTTCTGGAAATATTATGCTTTTTCCAAATCGAAGGTCTTGTGCAGCGCGCGCACGGCCAGTTCCATGTACTTTTCATCGATCAGTACCGAAATCTTGATTTCCGACGTGGAAATCATCAGGATGTTGATGCCCTCTTCCGACAAGGTACGGAACATCTGCGAGGCCACGCCCACGTGGCTGCGCATGCCCACGCCGACCACCGACACTTTCGACACCTTGGCGTCGCCCGAAATGCTGGCCGCGCCGATTTCGGTCTTCACGCCTTCGAGCACGCCCATCGCCTTCACATACTCGCCGCGCGAGACGGTGAAGGTGAAGTCGGTCTTGCCTTCCACCGACTGGTTCTGGATGATCATGTCGACTTCGATGTTGGCGTCGGCCACCGGTCCCAGGATGTGGTACGCGATGCCTGGCTTGTCCGGCACGCCCAGAATGGTGATTTTGGCCTCATCGCGGTTGAATGCGATGCCGGAAATGACGGCTTGTTCCATATTTGTATCTTCCTCAAACGAAATCAGGGTGCCCGAGTTGGCTTCTTCTTCGAGCGGCATCAGGGGATCGGTCAGCGACGACAGCACGCGCGTCGGCACGCGGTAGTTGCCGGCAAATTCTACGGAGCGGCTCTGCAGCACTTTCGAGCCCAGCGAGGCCAGCTCCAGCATTTCTTCGAACGTAATGGTCTTCAGGCGGCGCGCTTCCGACACCACGCGCGGGTCGGTCGTGTAGACGCCGTCGACGTCGGTGTAGATCAGGCATTCCTGCGCCTTCATCGCCGCCGCAATCGCTACCGCCGAGGTATCCGAACCGCCGCGGCCGAGCGTGGCGATATTGCCGTTCGCGTCCACGCCCTGGAAACCGGTGATGATCACGATCTTGCCGGCATCGAGATCCGCCTTGACCTTGGCGTCGTCGATCGATTCGATGCGCGCCTTGGTAAAGGCCGAGTCGGTCTTGATCGCCACTTGCCAGCCGGCATACGACACAGCGGGTTTGCCGATCGCCAGCAGCGCCATCGCCAGCAGGCCCACGGAAACCTGTTCACCGGTGGAGGCAATCATGTCCAGCTCGCGCGGATCAGGCTGTTCCATCAGTTGTTTTGCCAGGCCGATCAGGCGGTTGGTTTCGCCCGACATGGCCGAAGGCACAACAATAATCTGGTGCCCCGCGTCATGCCACTTGGCGACGCGTGCCGCGACGTTCTTGATGCGGTCGGTCGAGCCCATCGACGTTCCGCCATATTTGTGGACGATTAAAGCCATAAGAGTGAAGTTTCCGCTCGGTTAATGAAAAAGGAGGGCTTTACTCTACATGCTGCGATGCAGAAAAACAAGGCAGCCGGTGGACAAACCTAGACGTAATTGCTATATCGAAATTACGTTTCTGCTTAGTCGTCAGGCAAGACGCGTTTCCCAGCGCAGGCTGACCAGGGGACCGGAAGCGTCGCCGAAGTGATGGCAATCCATGCCGATGCCGGCCGCAAACAGCAACGCCTTGCCGCTGCTGACCACCGGCAGGCGCTCGCGTTCCCATGCGGGCACGTTGCAGGCCTGGTAGTGGTACTTGAGCGGGCGCGTGGGACGGTTGGCGGCAGGTTTCAGGCGCTCGCCGCCCTTGCGAAAGTCGATCAGCAAGGCTTGCGCGCGCAGCCAGGCGCCATCGAAACCCTGCTCCGCCTGGTCGAAATGCAGCACCCCGCCGTAGGCCGGGAACGCGATGCTCGCTTCACCGCTCCAGGTAAAGCGCTCGCCTTCCTTGACGAAAATGCCCTCGTCGTCGGGATCGCGCTGGCCGGCCAGGTCGGCCAGCTTGGGCGTGATGTAGAGGCGGTCGCGGTGGCGCCGGATATGGCAATCCGGGTGTGTCACCAGCAGCTGCGCGTCGTGGCGCGCTTCGACCAGCTGGGTCACCATTTCGGTCAGCCAGGCGGTCGACGGCATGCGCAGCGAGCGCAGGGCGAACCAGTGGCGCAGCATGTTGTAGGCGCGGTCCAGGCTCATCGCGCGCAGCTTGGCGACGTCGATGCAGTCGTCGACCAGGCAGCCGGCCAGGTCTTGCACGGCCAGTTCGGTCAACAGGCGCTGGGCCGACTGCGCATGCGCGGCGCTGCGCGCAAAGCGTTCCTGGTAGCCGGGAAAGGCCGTGGCCAATGCCGGCATCACCTGGTGGCGCAAGGCGTTGCGGGCGTAGCGCGGGTGGGTGTTCGATTCGTCTTCGACGTAAGCCACGTCGAACGCAGCCACGTAGGCTTCGAGCTGCTGGCGCGAGACCGGCAGCAAGGGACGCGCCATCACCAGGTCCGGGTTGCCCAGCAGTTCGGGCGCGGCGTTGGCGGCATCCATGCCCGACAGGCCGGCAGTGCCGGAGCCGCGCAGCAGTTGCAGCAGCACCGTTTCGGCCTGGTCGTCGAGATGGTGTGCGGTCAGCATCAGGCGTACGCCATGCTCTGCGCACAGGGCGCCCAGGGCCGCGTAACGCAGCTTGCGGGCCGCGGCCTCGACGCCGGATTTGGTTTTTTCCAGGGTCACGCGACGCGCGGCGAAGCTTACGCCCATACGGGCGCAGGTCGCTTCGCAATGCGCCAGCCAGGCATCGGCGTTGGGGCTGATGCCGTGGTGGACGTGGAAGGCAAACAGGGGAATATCGCTGGCGGAGGCGTACTGCGCCGCCAGGTGCAGCAGGGCCGAGGAATCTAGGCCGCCGCTGTAGGCGATCGCCACGGAGGGCGAATCGCCTGGTTGTCCACGCAACGCGTCGAGCGCCTGCGCAAACTGCGCTGCAAGCGCTGCGTTGGTGGTCTGGTTCACTCTTCGG
Source organism: Telluria sp. (assembly GCA_036386755.1). Classification (GTDB taxonomy): domain Bacteria; phylum Pseudomonadota; class Gammaproteobacteria; order Burkholderiales; family Burkholderiaceae_D; genus Telluria_A. The sequence goes on along the minus strand of DASVVC010000010.1, from coordinate 15,345 downwards.
CCGGGGTCGTTTCTTTGAATTTGCCGTAGCTCATCAACTTGTTGTGACGGGCTTCGAGCAGGTCCTTGGTTTTCATGCCCTGGAACTGGCGCAGGGTGTCGGCCAGCGCGCGCTTGAGCATGACGGCCATGTTCTTCGGATCGCGGTGGGCGCCGCCGAGCGGCTCGTTGATGATCTTGTCGATCAGGCCCATCGCTTTCAAGCGGTGCGCGGTCAGGCCCAGCGCGTCGGCCGCGTCGGAGGCGCGCTCGGACGTTTTCCAGAGGATCGAGGCGCAGCCTTCCGGCGAAATCACCGAGTAGGTCGCGTACTGGAGCATGAGAACCGCATCCCCCACGGCGATCGCCAGCGCGCCGCCGGAGCCGCCTTCGCCGATGATGGTGGCGATCAGCGGCACTTTCAGTTCGGCCATCACGTACAGGTTGTGGCCGATGGCTTCGGACTGGCCGCGCTCTTCAGCGTCGATGCCCGGAAAGGCGCCCGGGGTGTCGACGAAGGTGAAGATCGGCAGGCCGAATTTTTCGGCCAGCTTCATCAGGCGCATGGCCTTGCGGTAGCCTTCGGGCCTCGGCATGCCGAAGTTGCGCAAGGCGCGCTCCTTGGTGTCGCGGCCCTTCTGGTGGCCGATGATCATGCAGGCCTGGCCGTTGAAGCGGGCCAGGCCGCCGATGATCGACAGGTCGTCCGCGTACGAGCGGTCGCCGTGCAGTTCGTGGAAGTCGGTGAAGATTTCGTTCACGTAGTCCATGGTGTATGGACGATTCTGGTGGCGTGCGATCTGCGATACCTGCCATGGCGTGAGCTTGGCGTAGATATCCTTGGTCAGTTGCTGGCTCTTTTTGGCAAGGCGGTCGATTTCTTCGGAGATGTCGACGGCCGAATCGTCCTGGACGAAGCGCAGCTCTTCAATTTTGGCGTCAAGCTCTGCAATCGGCTGCTCAAAACTGAGGAAAGTTTGTTTAATCATTATACCTCCGGGTAAATTCTGGCCGCAGCATACCCCACCGCACGGCCACTTTAGGCGCTATTCTACCGGAACCGGATCGAGGCTACGCCACAAATACCACGTAGCGACCGTTCTCCACGGTTCCCAATTGGCCGAGACCTCGCGCGCATCGCTACGTGAGACAGGTTCGCCGGAAAAGTAGTTCTGGCTGATGCCCTGGATCAAACCAGGGTCGTCCAGCGGCAAGACATTCGGCCGCAGCAGATTAAATATCAGAAACATCTCCGCTGTCCAGCGTCCGATGCCGCGAATCTGCACCAGCTCGGCGATGACGGCTTCGTCATCCATCTCGGCCCATTGGTTCGCGTGCACGCGCTTGGCCTTGAAATGGTCGGCGAGATCAAGAATGTATTCGGTCTTGCGCTTGGACAGCCCACAGGCCGACAACTGCTCGGCGCCGGCCTTGATCACCTGGGCCGGCGTGATCCTGGGACACGCCAGCAAGAGCTTGTTCCAGGCGGCGTCAGCGGCCTTGGTGGTGACCTGCTGGCCCACCACCGAGCGCGCCAGGGTCGTAAACGGATCGCCGTGGCCGACCAGGTGCAGGTCGCCGAATTGCGGGATCAGCTTTTTCATGATGCGGTCGCGCTTCATGAGTTCGACCTTGGCTTGTTCCCAGTATGCAGGCACCTCTAGCGGCGCCGGGGCGGTCGCCGCAGTTTCCTTGGTTGGCGCCATCATGCACGGCGCCAGTTGGTCGTGCCGTCCGGCTTGTCCTCGAGGATGATGCCGGCCGCCAGCAAGCTGGCGCGTATGCTGTCGGACTCGGCGAAGTTGCGCGCCTTCTTGGCCTGGCTGCGGCGCACGATGGCGTCCGCAATGGCGGCGTCGTCCATGCCGCCCTCTTGCGCGCCACCTTGCAGGAATGCCTGCGGGCTGCGTTCCAGCAAACCGAGCACGGCGGCGAGCGCCTTGAACTGGCGCGCCTGCGCGGCCGACCTGCTTTTATTGAGCTCGGTGACCAGGTCGAACAGCACGGCGATCGCGATCGGCGTGTTGAAGTCGTCGTCCATCGCCTCGCGGAAACGCATCGCATGCGCTTCGTTCCAGTCGACTTCCGGCGCGGCGCCAGCATCGATGCCGTCCAGCGCTGTGTACAGGCGCGTCAATGCAGCCTTGGCGTCGTCCAGATTGGCGGCGCCGTAGTTGAGCGGACTGCGGTAATGCCCGCGCAGGATGAAGAAGCGGATCACCTCGGCGTCGTACAGCTTGAGCACGTCGCGGATCGTGAAAAAATTGTTCAGCGACTTGGACATCTTCTCGGCGACGTTGGTCTTTTCGTCGACCACGCGCACGAAACCGTTGTGCACCCAGTAATTGGTCATCGGGTGGCCGAACGCGCCTTCGGACTGGGCGATCTCGTTCTCGTGGTGCGGGAACTGCAGGTCGGCGCCGCCGCCGTGGATATCGAAGTGCTGGCCGAGCGTCGCGCACGACATGGCCGAGCATTCGATGTGCCAGCCCGGACGCCCGCTGCCCCAGGTCGATTCCCATTTGACTTCGTCCGGCTCCGATTCCTTGGACGCCTTCCACAGCACGAAGTCGAGCGGATCGCGCTTGCCGGTATTGACGTCGACCCGTTCGCCCGCGCGCAGGTCGTCGAGCGACTTGCCCGACAGCTTGCCGTAACCGGGGAAATTGCGCACCGCAAAATTGACGTCGCCATCGTCGGACTTGTAGGCCAGGCCCTTCTGTTCGAGCTGGGCGATGATCGAGAGCATCTGCGGCACGTAGGCGGTCGCATGCGGCACCACGTCGGGCGGCAGGATGCCGAGCGCGGTGGTGTCTTCGTCCATGTATTTTTCGAAGCGCGAGGTCAGCTGGAAAATCGACTCGCCATTCTCGACGGCGCGCTTGATGATCTTGTCTTCGATGTCGGTGATGTTGCGCACGTACGTGACCTGGTAGCCCGATACCTTGAGCCAGCGGTAGATGACGTCGAACGCCATCATCATGCGCGCATGGCCGATATGGCAGTAGTCGTAGATGGTCATCCCGCACACGTACATGCCGACCTTGCCTGGCTCGATGGGGGTGAACACCTGCTTTTCACGCGCGAGCGTGTTATACATCTTTAATTGGCTCATCAGATTCTTACTCGTTACAGCGCGCGCCGCGCCCGGGCAAAACGACACCCGGGCGCGATCGCCGCGGTGGGCGCGCGCCGGTCAGGCGTGGTTTGCATCGAGATCGTCGGAGCCCTCTGTCTTGTTCTTCTTTGATAGAATGGGACGTTCTGTACAAAGTATAGCATTGTTAAAATCCCGGCTGGCCGCATATGGATCAGGTTTATTTTTGCGGTAAAGGCTTGACAGCCTCTCCTCCATATAACAACAAGCACTTCACGTCAAGGATTCTAAATGCAAGATTCGTTATTGTTCCGCATGCCCCTGGTTGCCCGTTTTCTCACCCTCTTCGCCGGCCTGACCCTCAGCACCGCCGTGCTCGCGAGCGACACGCCGCACGTTTCGCTCAAGACCAGCATGGGAGAAATCGTCCTCGAACTGGACCAGGAAAAAGCGCCGAAAACGGTCGCCAATTTCCTCCAGTACGTGAAAAGCGGCTATTACAAAGGATTGATTTTCCACCGCGTGATTAACGACTTCATGATCCAGGGCGGCGGCATGGATGAAAAGATGATGCCGCGCCGTACCAATAAGCCGGTCGAGAACGAAGCCAAGAACGGCTTGAAGAATGTGCCTTACTCGGTGGCCATGGCGCGCACCCAGGACCCGAATTCTGCCACCTCGCAGTTTTTCATCAACGTCGCCGAGAACCCGAATCTCGACTATCCGGGCCGCGACGGCTTCGGCTACACCGTGTTCGGCAAGGTCATTTCCGGCCAGGAAGTGGTCGACAAGATCAAGGGCGTCATGGTCGACGACGTGCGCGGCAACCAGAACGTACCTGTCATGCCGATCGTCATCAAGTCGGCCACCATCGTGAAGCCGTAAGTTTTTCGATGTTCCCGTAAAATAGCGGCGCTGGAAAACCTACTTCCATTAATAACTCAACCAACAGGACACCTACATGGCCATTCTCATCACCACCAACATGGGCAACATCACCGCCGAACTGGACGCCGAAAAAGCGCCGAAAACGGTCGCCAACTTCCTCGACTATGTCGCCAAGGGCCATTACACCAACACCATTTTCCACCGCGTCATCGCCGACTTCATGATCCAGGGCGGCGGCATGGAACCGAACATGAAGCAAAAGCCCGCCGAGCAGACCGTCGAAAATGAAGCCAGCAACGGCCTCAAGAACGACACCTACACCCTGGCCATGGCCCGCACCTCGGCTCCGCATTCGGCCTCGGCGCAGTTCTTCATCAACGTCAAGAACAACAGCTTCCTCGACTTCCCGGGCCAGGACGGCTTCGGCTACGCCGTGTTCGGCAAAGTCATCGAAGGCAAGGAAGTGGTCGACGCCATCCGCAAGGTCAAGACCAAGGGCGGCGACGTGCCTGTCGAGCCAGTCATCATCGAAAAAATCGAAGTCATTTAAAGCATGATGCGCGAGCAAACCCCACCGGCAGCGGCGCAATGACCCTGCCTGCGCGAACGCTCGCGCTGTTTATTTCCGACCTGCACCTGCAGGAGGCGCATGCGCGCACCCTGGACGCGTTCTTCGCTTTCCTGGAAGAACGCGCGATGGCGGCGCGCGCGCTCTACATCCTCGGCGACCTGTTCGAATACTGGGCCGGCGACGACGATCTCGACGCGCCCTTGCACCGCCGCATCGCTTCGAGCATCCGCGCCGTCAGCGACGCCGGCATTCCGGTGTACTGGATCGCCGGCAATCGCGACTTCCTGGTGGGCCAGGCCTTTGCCGACGCCGCCGGCATGCAATTGCTGGCCGAACCGCACGTGGCCGACATTGGCGGGCAAAACATCGTGATCGTGCATGGCGACGCCCAGTGCACCGACGACATCAATTACATGGCGTTTCGCCAGCAGGTGCGCCAGCCGGCATGGCAGGCGCAGTTTCTGGCCATGCCGCTGGCGCAGCGCAAGGCCATCATCGCCAACCTGCGCGAAGGCAGCAAGGAAGCGCACAGCACCAAGACCATGGAGATCATGGATGTGACGCCGCAGGCGATCGACGCGCTGTTCGCCGCCACCGCTACCGACGTGATGATCCACGGCCACACGCACCGCCCGGCCCTGCACGAGAACAACGGCAAGCGCCGCTACGTGCTGCCGGACTGGGAGCCGGACGCCGACCCGCCGCGCGGCGGCTGGATCGCCATCGGCCAGGGCGGCGCCATCACGCGCCACGACCTCGACGGCAAAATCATCGATTGACGACGGCTGATGACGCGCCGGCCGGCACGCCAGCCGTCCGATGATGTTTTTGAACGACGCTTAAGCGCGCTTGCCGCGACGGCGCGCGGCTGCGGCCACGCCCAGCAAACCGATACCAAACATTAGATACGCCTGTGGCTCCGGCACCGGAACGATGGCGGGACTGATGGAGAATTTCGTGTCGGCTGTAAAGGCATAGCTGCTATGCGAACTACCGTTCATCGGGTCATGCATGTCAATTCCAGTACTGGCCGACGTGAAAGGCGCGTGGATGTCCCACGTGCTTACAAAGCGTTCCGCGCCGGGCATGTCGAAGTCCTTTCCACCACGAATATCGAAATTGAGCAGCCCACCCTGCTTGTACGAAAACCCGGATATCGAGCACCATGCAGTTAGCACGCCGCCAGAAGCGCACTCCGACTGCAGATGGTCCAAGCCCAGATAGGTGAACGACTTCAGTTCGGATAGGGTGAGCTGGCCATCCCCGTTGGCGTCATCGGCGACAAAGTCTCCCCACATTTGCTCGGATTTTAAAAACCTGCCGGTGTCGACATCCGTAAAGCCGGTATAAGACCAATGGTACTGTTGTTCGATCGCCTGAGCCGAGGCGGCGCCCACGCACATCAGCGCGGCGCAAAGTAGTTTCCTGATCATTTATTCTCCAATGTAAAAAGGTTCAACATGTAAATAATTCCATGTTGACAAAATATTACCGGAAAATCGGATCAAGGTTTACTATTTAACAATTGCTCACCAATTAATGCCCCTATTGTCGCTTTTGGACCGGATGTCAGTCCGCCGGCAACCGCGTCTGCACGACGGCGTACGAGGTCAGGCCGATCAGCATGCCATTCCCGACCGCGATACCGCCCAGCACCGGCTTGCCCCAGGCAAGGGTGGGCGTCGAGACGGTGCCGTCCGGCGCGACCTTGCGCAGCAAACCCTGTCCGCTCAGGTACATGTCGCCGTTCGGCGCAAACGCCATTTCCGTCGTCCCGTGAAAACCCAGCATGGCGTTGCCGGCCGGGCCATCGAGGTCGCCCATCCAGCCCGGCGAACCGGCGAAGCGGCTCAGCTTGCCGGCCTTGCTCAATTTATAAATGGCCAGGCTGCTGGCGTCGGCCACGTACAGATTGCCGGGGCGGTCGTAGGCGATACTGGCCGGGCGCAAGGCACTGTCGCTGTCGGCATTGCGGCCATAGCCGACATCGACGATCAGATCGGTCAGCACGCCCGCCGGGGACAGTTGACGCACCGAGTAGTCGGTGGCGATGGCCAGGTTCTCGTCGGCATCGACAGCGATATCGACCACGCTGTTATTGTCTGGTGTATGTGACTGCAAGACTGTCGTCGCGCCACGTTCGATCCTCACAATACTGTAGTTGTCGGCCACATACACCGCGCCGTTCGGGCCGACCGCGATGCTGTAGGGCTGCCGGAACGTCGCGCCCTTTACGCCATTGCCGGCAAACACGCTGACCGCGCCGTCGGGACTGACGATCCGCACCAGGTTGGTCTCGTGGTCGGCAATGTACAGATTGCCGGCCGCATCGGCCGCCGTGCCGTCGCGCCGGTTGAAACGCGCGGCGCTGCCCTTGCCATCCACGCTGCCGCTGGCAAGCGCGGTCGCGGCCGAGGTGGTCACCATGCCGGCCGGGGTCACGGTGCGGATCGACGCTGCACCGCTGTCGAGTGCGACGATATTGCCCGACGCCGTCATCAGGAGCGGGCCGAGGTAAGAGAAACGGGCATCCGCGCCGGTGCCGTCGCGCACGCTGCCGCCCGCCCGGTTGCCGGCAACGGTGGTGACCACGCCCCCGGCGGTGACCTTACGCAATAAATCAACATCGCTGAAATAGATGTCACCCGCCGCGTCGGCCACCATGGCGCGCGGCGCCATCACCACGGCCGCCGCGCCGGTGCCGTCGCGCGCCTCGCCCAGGTTGCCGCCGGCAACAAAGGTGGCGACGCCACCGGCGATGCGGTAAATCCGCCTGAACTCGGATACATAGATCGTACCGTCGGCGGTGACGGCAATCCGGCTCGGCCGCCGCATTTCCCATTTCTCGGCCGGATTGTGGGTCCAGCTCACCCGGCTGACCACGCCCGCGGGCGTGACGCGGCGGATGCCGGCGTACTCCAGCACCAGATAGTCGCCATTGACGTCGAGCGCGATCTCGGCCGGATGGTCGAACAGCGCTTGCGCACCGGTACCGTCGGGCCCCGGCGGCAGGGCCCGGGTGTCGGACGGGCAAACTGCCTCGACCGTCCCGGCCAAGGTGCTGACCACGCCGGCCGGCGTGATTTTGCGCAGGGTATTGTTGCAGGTGTCGGTCACGATCAGGTTGCCGGCGGTATCGACGATCATGCGCGACAGGTGATTGAAATTGAAGCTTGCGGCGCCGCCGACGCCATCCTGGCTGCCGTAGCGGGCGATGGAACCGGCCAGCACGGACATCCGGCCCGCCGGCGTGAACTTGAAGATGACCTGCTTGGCGCGGTCGAGCACGTAGGTATTGCCGGCCTTGTCGATCGCCATGCCGTTGGGCACCTGCAGCACGGTTTCCTTGCCCGCGCGCACGGACTGCATGCAGGTGATGCCGAGCGCGGCCATGTCATCGTCGCCCGCGGCCACGTAGTCGGTCACGCCGGGGCCGCATTTGGCGGCAACCGGCATCATGTCCGGGGTTGCCGGGGCCGGGGCCGGAGTCCCTGGCGAGGCGGACGAACCGCCCGATCCGCCGCCCCCGCAGGCCGTGAACAATACGCAGGCAAGCAGCAAGGCGCTGCGGCGCATCGCCGCGGTCAAGGGGAAAGGCAAGTGGTCGTGTCGCATTGATGTATTGGTAAGATGATCCGGGACAGCGAATATACCCACTTTGGCAGCGCAACACTAGGTAAAAGAAGAATCACTCTCATTTACAATAATTAGTTAGGACTCTTGATTTAATTGCAGAGCGTGTTATGATGCAGCCATGGACATCAAACCAGAAACGCCGTGGGACGGCACACCGGATATATCAGCGCGCATCGTGGTTGCGATCAGCCGGGTGTCGAGCGTGCTGCGTGCCGGGATGTGGGAATTCGCCACGGCGGAAAACCTCAACCCGACCCAGGCCGAGATCCTGCAGCTGCTCAAAGACCGCAGCACGGGTGTTCGCCTGTCGTGGCTGGCCGCGCAATTGTCGGTGTCGCCGGCCAGCGCCAGCGATTCGGTGGCGGCCCTGGTCACCAAGGGACTGGTGCGCAAGGCGCGCGCCGAGGACGACGGCCGCGCCAGCGCGCTCTGGCTCACCGCCGAGGGCAAGGCGATGGTCGAGAAAATGATGTCGGCCCTGGGTTTTGCCGACGATGCCGCCGCCGCGCTCGATGCCCAGGTCAAGGACCAGTTGCTGGTCGGCCTGTTCAAGCTGATCGCGCAGCTGCAAAAGAGCGAACGCTTTCCAGCCTTGCGCGCTTGCCTGTCGTGCCGGTTTTTCGAGCCCAACGTCAATCCCGGCAGCCCGGCGCCGCATCACTGCGCCCTGGTCAAGGCGGATTTGCCGATTGCGTTTTTGCGCATCGATTGCGCCGAGCACCAGCCCACCGACCCGGCGACCGAACGCCGCAACTGGGCCGCTTTCGCCTGATCTTTTTTTTGCCTTAACTAGTTAGGACTCCTATTGAGAAGCGTTCAAGGCCGCGCTGCTCAATTTCTCAACCGGCCTGTTTATAAAGGAAACACCATGTCCCGTATTGCACTCATCACCCGCGAGCAAGCCCCTGCCAAATCGGCCCCACTGCTCGACCAGGTTCAGGCCGCCTTCGGCGCCACGCCCAACATGTTCCGCGCCGTCGCCAATTCGCCGGCGGCGCTGGCCAGCATGTGGGCGGCCTTCGGCGCGCTTGGCGGCGGCACGCTCGGCGCCAGGCTCGGCGAACAGATTGCGGTTGCCATCGCCGAGCGCAACAACTGCGCTTACTGCCTCGCCGCGCACACCATGCTGGGGCGCAAAGCCGGCGCCAGCGAGGAAGACATGAGCGCCGCCCAGGCCGGCAACTCGAGCGATCCGAAGACCGCCGCCGCCCTGCGTTTCGCGCTCGCCGTGGTCGGCCAGCGCGGCCAGGTCGACGCCGCCGAGGTCGACGCCCTGCGCCTGGTTGGCTTTAACGATGGGGACATCATGGAAATCATGGCGCACGTCGCCCTGAACCTGTTCACCAACTACGTCAACGTCGCCTTCGCGGTACCGGTCGACTTCCCGCAAGTAAAACTGCGCGCCAAATGATGACCGCGACCGCGCCCGAGTTCCAGGTGTCGGCCTGGCTCAATGCCCCCGGCCCGGTCAGCCTTGCCGGCTTGCGCGGCAAGGTCGTGGCGGTGTATGCGTTCCAGATGCTGTGCCCGGGGTGCGTGTCGCACGGCATTCCGCAGGCGAAGCAGATCCAGGCGACCTTCACCCGGGGCGATGTGGAAGTGCTCGGCCTGCACACCGTGTTCGAACACCACGCCGCCATGGGCCGCATTGCGCTCGAAGCGTTCATCCACGAATACCGGATCGATTTCCCGGTCGGGATCGACCAGCCATCGGAAACAGGCCCGGTGCCCCTGACCATGGACCGCTACCAGCTGCGCGGCACGCCGACCTTGCTGCTGTTCGACCGCCACGGCGTCTTGCGCCACACGCTGCTCGGCGCGGTGCACGACATGCGGGCCGGCGCGCTGATCGCCCGGCTGGTGGCGGAAACGGGCCCGCAGCCGCACTGCGACGACGGCGCTTGCCGTATTTAAAAAACAACCTGAATTGGATAAAAAAATGACATTCCTCAAACCAGCACTTGCCGCCGCAGCCCTGCTGTCGGCGTTCGCGGCGCACGCTCACCAGCACCACACCGGCGGCATCCAGACCGCGCCGGCCAAGGCGGTCAATGCGCCGTTCGACATCGTGCATACCAAGATCGCCCGCGAAGGCAACACGGCGGTGTTCCATATTGCCGTCTCGGGCAAGGCGGGCCAGTCGCGTCCGTCCGCCACCGGCAAGCTGGCCGGCAGCAGCGTGTTTTCGTACGTCTGGCCGACCACGCTCGATCCGTCGGTCGTCGGGTTCGACAAGGCCGCCGGCATCCTCGCCTTTGCGGTCACGTCGCATCCCGATTCCGACGACACGCCCCTGTACGATGAAAATGGCGACGGCGACCTCAAGAACGACGGCGACCTGTGGCATTCGCACTGGGTGGTCCTGAAGCCGGACGACGCCTGCGGCAAGGGCGCCTTGAAGGTGGTCGACATTCCCGCCGGCACGACGCCGAAGCTGCCCAAGACCTGGCCCGGCCTGCCGCTGCTGATCGACAGCCCCGGCTACAGCCCGGTGTTCAAGGCGTCCACGCTGGAAGTGCGGGTGCCGTTCGACGATGTCGGCGCGCTGGCCGACGCCAGCTTCGATGGCGTGACGGCGGCATTGCGGGTCAACGCCAGCGTGCACAGCCCCTTGCTGTGCGTGGCGGATGTGTTCAAGGTAGCGTCAGGCACCTTGAGCCTGCCGGGCAAGGTCGGCAAATAAGGCTGGCGGGACGCCGGCCTGCGGATGGCGTGGACGCGCGCCATCCGGACATTCGCACGGCGCACACGGGCGCTATCGAACGCGCTCCAGGCGCATGGTAACAAGCGCCGGTCTCGGTAGGCCCGGCGGCGTCATGCCGACAGCGCCGATCGCGGCATGCTGGCGCCGGCGCCGGCTTTCAAGGTTCGCTTGCAAATCCATCAAGCCGGCGGCCACTAATCAAAACCGATCGCCTTCGCTACACTCCATGGCGCTTTCGGATTGCCGGCACCTGCCGGCAGGCGAAGCAGCTGTTTAAGTGGAGCACATCATGGATCTGGGATTAGCGGGAAAGGCTTTTATCGTCACAGGGGGGACCGATGGCCTGGGTTTTGCAACCGTGCAAAGCCTGGTCGCCGAGGGAGCCAACGTGCTTGTGACTGGACGAACGCACGAAAAATACACGCGGGCGTGCAAGGTGTTGGGCAGCGGCGCGGAGATGACGATCTTTGAACCTGGCGATAACGCCGACCCGGCTCTGCCGGCGCGCTTGCAGCACGCCGTGCTGGCGCGCTGGGGACGGCTCGATGGCCTACTTGTCAGCGCAGGCGGTCCGGCGCCGGGACGCGCCTTGAGCACCGACGACGACATGTGGCGCAGCGCGTTCGAAAGCGTCTTCCTCGGCGCCGTCCGGCTCGTGCGCGATCTCTCCGCTGTCATGGAAGATGGGGGCGCTATCGCATTGGTCCTTGCGACCTCCGCAAGGGAGATGGCGCCAGGGATACCGATCTCGAGCGGCCTGCGTCCCGGCCTCGCGCTGCTGATGAAAAATTTCGCCGAGGAGCTAGGCCCTCGCAACATTCGCGTCAACGCACTTTTGCCAGGCATGTTTGCCACCGACCGCGTCAAACAACTCCTGGCCGATACCTCGCCCGACACCTCCGGCTTGACGTTAAAGCGCATGGGCGAGCCGGTCGAGTTCGGGAAAATGGCAACCGTCATGTTGTCATCGGCAGCATCCTACGTGACCGGTGCGGCGATCGCCGTGGACGGCGGCCAGGTTAAGGTGTTGTAGTAGGTCCGTCAGGACGCATGGAATGCGGCGCGCCGGCCGCGCCGAGCTCGTGCTGCGCGCATCCCGAGAAGTGTTGCGCGAAGCCGTGCTGCCCGAACGCGGACACGATAAAATCGATAAACGCCCGCGTCTTTGGCGCGACCAAGGTGCGCGAGGCGAAATACAGCGAGACGTCACCCGCGTCGGCGTACCAGTGTGGCAAGATGCGAATCAGGTCGCCGCGCTCCAGGTCCGGCAACACGTCAGGCAACGCGACCAGGGCGACGCCCATGCCCAAGCGGGCCGCCTCGCGCATGGCGGCAGGGTCGTTGACCACGATCGTGCGGGACAGCGCCGCCGGGCATTCTTCCCCCCGCGCGTTACGCAGCGTCCATTGCCGTATCCGCCCCGTCACCGATGAGCGCAGGACGATACCGGCATGCAGGCCGAGCTGCGAGGGCGCCGTCGGCAGGGTCCGGCCGATGAAATAGCCGGGCGAGGCGACCGCAACGAGATGGCCGGGAGCCAGCCTGCGCGACACCAGCCCGCGGCCTACCTCGAAGCCGCCGCCGATCGCCGCATCGTAATTTTCCCCGATCAGGTCCACTGGCCGGTTCTCGAAATGCCATTCCGGCGTAATGTTCGGGTAGCGCGCTAAGAACGCTGGCAACAACGGCAAAATATACATCATGCCGATCGTCGGGCTCATGCTCACCCTGAGGATACCCGCTGGCGCGTCGCTTCCGGACGCGGCATTCGCGATCGCCTCCTGCAGTGCTTTCAGATTGGCCGTGATCGAGGTCAAGAACAACTCGCCCGGGCCGGTCAATGTCAGCTTCCTGGTCGATCGGTGAAACAGCCTGGTACCCAGATTACGCTCCAGGGCCGCCACGTTCCGGCTCACTGCCGCCGGTGTCAGTCCCAGGCTTCGTCCAGCTCCGGAAAAACTGCCTTCTTGCGCTGCCCTCACGAACGATTCGAGGTTTGCCAGGGTTTCCATCTTTACAAAAACCTTTTATTGAAGCCCGGAAGTTCAGGGTAATGATGGTCGGGTGAACGCCGCGCTTGCGGTGAAGCACGCAGTATGCACCAATCCTGACTGGCATACCCAGCCCTGGTCACGTGGCTGGACCGGCGCCTGTGGCTGGCTCGCTCTCATCAACGGGATCGCCAGTGCGGCGCCACGGCTCGCTGCCGCCCTCCCATCAAAAAATTCTCCGCTTGCCTTAGCTTGAGTTGGTGTTATAGTTAACTACATCACCACCGCATCACCTCACCATCACCTCACCAACAGGGAGGAAACATGTATCACCAGGCAGCACCACACCAGCGGGAGGCGCGTCCATGACCATCGGCTGGAACGACAACACCCCCATTTATCGCCAGCTCAAGGAAAAAGTCGTCGGCATGATGCTCGACGGCGTCCTGAAAGCCGGCGACGCCTTGCCCTCGGTGCGCCAGGTGGCGGCCGAGTACCAGCTTAATCCGATCACCGTTTCGCGCGCCTACCAGGAACTGGTGGACGAGGAACTCGTCGAAAAACGAAGGGGAATTGGCATGTATGTGACCGAAGGCGCGAGCGAAAAACTGCTCGCCAGCGAACGCGAGCGCTTCATGCGCGAAGAATGGCCGGCCATGCTCGAACGCATCCGCCGCCTCGGCCTGGACCTCGGCCAGCTGCTGCGCCCGCAAGACGGAGGCAAGCCATGAGCGCCATCCTGACCGCCCGCAATCTGAGCAAACGCTATGGCGCCTCGCTCGCGCTCGACGATGTCAGCTTCGACATCCCGGCCGGGCGCATCGTCGGCCTGATCGGCCCCAACGGGTCGGGCAAGACCACTACGCTCAAAGCGGTGCTCGGCCTGACCGATGTCGACGGCGAGCTGTCCGTGCTCGGGTTCGACCCGCGCACCCAGCGCGACGCGCTGATGCAGCAGGTGTGCTTTATCGCCGACGTGGCGATCCTGCCGCGCTGGCTGCGCGTGTCCGAGGCGATCGACTTCGTCGAAGGCGTGCACCCGCGTTTTAACCGCGCCAAGGCGGAGCGCTACCTGGCCGCGACCAAGCTCACGCCGGAGATGAAGGTCAAGACCATGTCCAAGGGCATGATCGTGCAACTGCACCTGGCGCTGGTGATGGCCATCGACGCCAGGCTGCTGGTGCTCGACGAGCCGACCCTGGGCCTGGACATCATTTACCGCAAGCAGTTCTACCAGAACCTGCTGGAAGACTATTTCGACGCGGACAAGACCATCATCATCACCACGCACCAGGTCGAGGAAGTCGAACACATCCTCACCGACCTGCTGTTCATCCGCGAGGGCAAGATCGTGCTGTCGGCGTCGATGGACGAGGTCGGCGAGCGCTTCATCGAGGTGATGGTCGCGCCCGACAAGCTCAACGCCGCCAACGCATTGCAACCGATCGACCAGCGCAGCGTGTTCGGCAAGTCGGTGATGCTGTTCGACGGCGTGGCGCGCGAGCAATTGGCCGTCCTCGGCGAGACGCGCAACCCCAGCGTCGCCGATCTGTTTGTCGCCACCATGAAAGGAAGCTACGCATGAACACAATGACATGGCTGCTCAGGCGCGAGTTCTGGGAGCACAAGGGAGCGTTTTTCTGGGCGCCGCTCATTCTCGGCATCGTGATGGTGGCGGTCACCGGCGTTACCATCGTCTACGGCATGAGCACCGGCCAGGCCGCTTTTACGATGAAGCTCAACGGACATATGCATGACATGCAAGCGGCGTTCAACAGCATGTCGGCGGAGGACCATCGGCAAACCGCCAGCGTACTGTCGAATATTTGCCTCGGCGCCGGGCTGCCGCTGCTGCTGATGCTGGCCGTGACGACGTTTTTCTACTGCCTGGGCGCGCTGCACGACGAGCGGCGCGACCGCAGCATTCTGTTCTGGAAGTCGCTGCCCCTTTCCGATACGCACACGGTGCTCTCGAAAGTGCTGATGGCGACCGTGGCCGCGCCGCTGATCGTGATCGGCGTCAGCCTTGCGACCTCGTTCGCGCTGATGCTCATCATCGGTGCGGCCGCGCTGGTACTCGGGGTGAACGTGTTCGGCGCCATCCTCGGCAACGAGGCCGTCTACATGCTGCCCTTGCAAGTGGTGGGCGTGCTGCCGGTGTTCGTGCTGTGCGCGCTGCCGACGGTCGGTTGGCTGCTGATGGTGTCGGCCTGGGCCAAATCGAAACCGTTCCTGTGGGCGGTCGGCGCGCCGCTGATCGCGCTGATGCTGGTGAAATGGGTCGGCTACTTGCTGGGAATGGACTCGGCGGCCGCCTGGCTGGCAAGCAACGTGGCCGGGCGCATGCTGCTGGGACTGGTGCCGGGCAACTGGCTGTTCGGCCACAACCGGGCCGGCGCCGAGCTGCACGAGCCGGGCATCAATTTGCTGTCGCAAGCCTTGCCCGCGCTGGCTACCCCGGGCGTGTGGATCGGTGCGGC
>DASVVC010000009.1:0-6008 GCA_036386755.1 Telluria sp. | reverse complement strand
ACAGCACCAGACCAGCCGGGAAGAATACAAACATCACCGAAAACGCCAGCGGCATAAACAGCATCATCTTGGCCTGCACCGGATCGGCTGGCTGCGGATTGAGCTTGGTGGTGATGAACATCGAAATCGCGTACAGCACCGGCAGGATGTAGAACGGGTCCGGTGCGGTCAGGTCGGTAATCCAGCCGATCCACGGGGCGCCGCGCATTTCGGCGGACGCCTGCAGCACCCAGTACAGGGCGATAAAGACCGGCATCTGGACCACGATCGGCAGGCAGCCGCCGATCGGGTTGATCTTTTCGGTCTTGTACAGTTCCATGGTGGCCTGGTTCATCTTGGCCGGATCGTTTTTATAACGCTCGCGAATCGCCTGCATCTTTGGCGTGACTACCTTGATGCGCGCCATGCTCTTGTAGCCGGCAGCCGAGAGCGGGAAGAACAGCAGCTTGATCAGGATGGTAAAGGCGATGATGGTCCAGCCCCAGTTGCCCAGGACTTTGTGGATCTGGTCCATGACCCAGAAAATCGGCTTGGCGATAATCGTCAGGAAACCGTAATCCTTGACCAGTTCCAGGCCCGGAGCGATCTTTTCCAGCTTGTTCTCGTCCTGCGGACCGGAATAGAGCTTGACCTCGTTGGTCACCTTGGCGCCCGGTGGAATGGCGCCCAAAGGCATCAGGGTACCGATTGCGTACAGGTTCGTTGCCACCTTCTTGGTGTAGATCTCGCGCGCCATCTTGGCCGGCGGCAGGAAGGCCGAGACGAAATAGTGCTGCGAAATCGCAACCCAGCCGTCGTCCGCCTGCTTGGCGTGCTCGGCCGTGCCTTTTTTCTCGATGGTTTCGAACTTCAGCTTCTGATAGTGATCGGCCGGGGTGTACATGGTCGGACCGGTATAGCTGGAGTTAAAGTAGGACTCGCCCTCCGGCTTGTTACCATGGTGCAGCAGTTCGACGTACAGCGACGGTGCGACCGGGGCCGCGCCGATGTTGGCGATGTCGTGACGCATGCCGATCAGGTAGTCGCCGCGCGTGAAGGTATAGGTCTTGGTTAGCTTGACGCCGCCCTGTTCGGCTTCGAGCACGAGTTGCACTTCGTTGGCGCTGTCGAGCGCGCGCGGGCCGGATTTGGCGACGAAGCCGGTGAACTGGGTCGGCACCGGTTCGCCCGGCGCGTTGCGCACCAGGCCGGTCTGGGCCACGTAGGTGCCGCGCGGGTTGACGTCGAACAGGACCTGGTTGCGGGTCTTGTCGTGGGCGTCCTTGAACTTGAGCAATTCAAGCCGCTTGATCACGCCACCCAGGGTATCGATGTCGACTTTCATGACATCGGTGGTGATGGTGATGATTTCGCTCTTGAACGCTTCCGGTGCGGCGGCACCAGGCACGCCTGGCGTGCCGGGCACGGCGGCGGTGCCGGCGGCAGCGGTCGGCAAGCCGGTGGCAGGTGCGGTGTTGGCGACCGTGGCCGTCTTCACAGGCACCGCCCAAGGGTAGATCGACTGTTTGCCGTTCGATACCATCCAGTCGTTCCAGAGAACCACCAGCGATACGGAAAACACGATCCACAGGATAGTACGTTTATTGATTTCCATTGAGGTATTGGTCAGGAGTGGTTGCAACCGCAAGCGGCTGTAGAAGAATTCTTGGGGTGCGCGGGCGGCACCGGATCGAATCCGCCATCATCCCACGGATGGCAGCGGCACAGGCGGCGCGCGGCCAGCAGGCTGCCGCGCGCGGCGCCGTGGGTGCGGATCGCTTCGATCGCATAATTGGAGCAGGTCGGGTAAAAGCGGCAGCGCTGTCCCAGCATCGGGGATAACATCAGCTGGTAGGCACGCAATAACCAGACGAGCAGGGTATTCATGGCGATGCTTTCGGCTCGGGCGTGCCGCAGGGCGTCCCATCGGGCGTCACCTCGGGCATCGCGTCGCGCGGCGCACTTGGGGATGCACTATTGGGCACACTCGGTGACGCACCACGTGGCGCCTGGGACAAAAACAGGCGCGCAATTTCGGCGCGCAGGATCGCCTTGAGCGCGGCGGTGGTGGCCGGGCCTTGCTTGGTGTTGACCGGGCGCGCCAGGCGCACGATGCAGTCGAGCGCAGGCAGCGGCGCCATGCGGAACAGCTCGCGCGTCACGCGCTTGATCGTATTGCGGGTGACGGCACGGGGCGCAAAGCGCTTGGCCACGACCACGCCGAGCCGCGCATGCGGCAAGTCGTTCGAGCGGGTGTAGAGCACGAAATGGGCCGTTTTTTGGGCAGGGCGCAAACGAAAAACGGATGAAAATTCATCCGTTTTAACGATACGCCGAACGCGCGCGAAGTCGTGTGAACCTTCGCTAGTCATAGCCAACCGCGATCGGGCAGTAAGTGCCAGACTTATACAGCCAGGCGTTTGCGACCCTTGGCGCGGCGTGCATTGAGCACATCGCGACCGCCACGGGTAGCCATACGTGCGCGGAAGCCGTGCGTACGCTTGCGACGAACGACGGAAGGTTGGTAAGTACGTTTCATGGTGGTCTCGCTTAAAGCAAAATAAAATGCAAAATCGGGTCTGACGTCCCGTCAGTTTTCGGCGCCAATGACATTTCGCAGATGTTAGGCCAGCGTCACGCCACAGCAAAAATACTCATATTTACCCGCTAAGCCACAGCTATCAGTCACTGTTACATGACTCATTTGCACGGAGTACGGGCGGGGAACCTTGGATTAGAACGCATTTTGCCAGGTCTTGTCAAGGAAGGCGGTGGTTTGGCGGCCGGATCGGCGCGTTTTCGGGTGGCAAATGTTGGGTGGGGATCACACTGGCATCATCCACAGCCCGTCGTTCCCGCGAAGGCGGGAACCCAAGTTCGTTGAGCCCTTACCGGCTTCGGAACGACATTGGGTTCCTGCCTGCGCGGGAACGACGAGGCCGTTGGCGACAACGACCGTAATGGATTACGCGCGATCGGAGCGCGTATATGAGTAGTTTTACGGCAACTTGATTTCCGCCCATTTCCCCTCTGCCACGTTGCCCGCGCACCGAAAATAAGCGGCGTGCCTGTGGATAACTCGGGCCTTCACGGGTAGAATAGCGTGTTACGTGTGGCGAACCGCTCGCAACGCATGCGCTAGCGAAGCATCATCGAACCGCCCCTCCACACCTTATTCAGACAGAAGATTCATGGAAAATTTTTGGCAGACCTGTTCCGCGCAGTTGGAACTGGAGCTGACGCCGCAACAATTCAGTGCGTGGATCAAACCGCTGGTTGTCCTCGACTACGAGAACGGCAAGTTGCGCATCGCAGCCCCGAACCGCTTCAAGCTGGACTGGGTGAAATCGCAGTTCGCCAACCGCATCACGGCCCTGGCCTCCCAGTACTGGGAAGCGCCGACCGAGGTGCAGTTCGTGCTCGACCCGCGCAACGCGCTGCCGAAAAAACCGGTCGCGCCGCACCCGGCCCCGAACGACGGCCCACTGCCCGGCACCATCAACAATGGTCCCGGCAATGGCAACGGCAGCACGGACAATCCGGCTGCGCCCGAAATGTTCAACATCGGCAATTCACCGCGCCGCGAGCAGAGCCGCGTCAACACCGACCTGACCTTCGACAGTTTTGTGACCGGTAAGGCCAACCAGCTGGCGCGCGCCGCCGCGATCCAGGTGGCCAACAATCCGGGTGTGAGCTACAACCCGCTGTTCTTCTACGGCGGCGTGGGCCTGGGCAAGACCCACCTGATCCACGCGATCGGCAACCAGGTGATGGCCGACCAGCCGGGCGCCAAGATTCGCTATATCCACGCGGAACAGTATGTACGCGACGTCGTCACGGCCTACCAACGCAAGGGCTTCGACGACTTCAAGCATTACTACCACTCGCTGGACATGCTGCTGATCGATGATATTCAATTCTTTGGCGGCAAGAGCCGCACGCAGGAAGAGTTTTTCTATGCGTTCGAGGCGCTGATCGCCGCAAAAAAACAGATCATCATCACCAGCGATACGTATCCAAAAGAAATCACCGGCATGGACGACCGCCTGATCTCGCGTTTCGATTCCGGCCTGACGGTGGCGATCGAGCCGCCGGAGCTGGAAATGCGCGTGGCGATCCTGCTGAAAAAAGCCCAGTCGGAAGGCGTGACGTTTTCGGACGACGTCGCCTTTTTCGTGGCCAAGCACCTGCGCTCGAACGTGCGCGAACTCGAAGGCGCGCTGCGCAAGATCCTGGCGTACTCGCGCTTCCACGGCAAGGACATCACCATCGACGTGGTGAAGGAAGCGCTGAAGGATTTGCTGTCGGTACAGAACCGGCAGATCTCGGTGGAAAACATCCAGAAAACGGTGGCCGACTTCTTCAGCATCAAGGTGGCCGACATGTATTCCAAGCGCCGCCCCGCCAACATTGCGCGGCCGCGCCAGATCGCGATGTACCTGGCCAAGGAATTGACGCAGAAGAGCTTGCCGGAAATCGGCGAACTGTTCGGCGGACGCGACCACACCACGGTATTGCACGCGGTACGCAAGATCGCACTCGACCGCACCAAGAACGCCGAATGCAACCACGAGCTGCACGTGTTGGAACAGACTTTGAAGGGCTAAAGTTCAAATTAATGTGCGGACGGCAATTTCTGGCAAAATATAGCATTAGCAGCAAGGTTACCGTGGCCCTGTTGTTGCGTTGTCAGCCTCGAGGCAAGCCTGCTTGCCGGGGGCGGCGGGCGTAGCGGCACTGCTTACCGGGCCATACAGTACATTTCTGACAACTCTACCGAGGATTACTATGCAATTGGTCAAAACCACCCGAGATACCCTTCTCCGGCCACTGCAGATCGTGAGCGGTATTGTCGAGCGTCGGCACACTATGCCGATTCTGGCCAATATCCTCATCCGCAAGGACGGCGAAAACGTCTCGTTTCTGTCGACGGACACCGAAGTGCAGATCACCACGCACGCCAGCATCGGCTCGGGTGCCGATGTGGCCGGCACCACCGTGGCCGCGCGCAAGTTGCTCGACATTTTGCGCGCCCTGCCCGAATCGGGCGACGTGACGATGACCTTGCTGAACAAGCGCCTGACGGTGCAGACCGGCAAATCGCGCTTCGCACTGCAAACCCTGGCGGCGGAAGAATTTCCGACCGTCTCGGTCGCGGACACTTATAACGCCACGGTGACGCTGCCGCAGAAGATGCTCAAGCACCTGTTCAACATGGTGCACTTTTCGATGGCGCAACAGGATATCCGTTACTACCTGAACGGCCTGCTGCTGGTGCTCGACGGCCGCAACGTCAT
The DNA here is from genome assembly GCA_036386755.1 of Telluria sp. Lineage (GTDB taxonomy): Bacteria > Pseudomonadota > Gammaproteobacteria > Burkholderiales > Burkholderiaceae_D > Telluria_A. Next base: position 732 of record DASVVC010000009.1, on the reverse strand, counting down.
CGCCGTGGCAACCGACGGCCACCGCCTGGCGTTTTGCCAGGTCGAGACCGAGCAGGAGTTTACGCGCCAGGAAGTCATCATTCCGCGCAAGACAATTATCGAGCTGCAGCGTTTGCTGGAAGAAAGCGACGAGACGGTCCAGCTGGATATTTCGACGTCACAAGTCAAGCTGACCTTCGCCGACATCGAGCTGGTCTCGAAGCTGGTGGAAGGCAAGTTTCCGGATTACACGCGTGTGATTCCGAAGGGCTATAAAAACGACTTCACGATCGGCCGCGACGAGCTGCTGCGTTCGCTGCAACGCGCGGCGATCATGACCAGCGACAAGTTCAAGGGCGTCCGCTGCATCATCAGCCCGGGCAGCATGAAGATCAGCTCGACCAATGCCGACCAGGAAGAAGCGGTTGAAGAACTCGAAATCGACTACGGCGGCGATAGCGTCGACATCGGTTTCAACGTGACCTATCTGCTGGACGTGTTGAACAACTTGAAGTGCGACCAGGTCAATATTGCGCTGGGCGACTCGAACTCGTCGGCGCTGATTTCGATTCCGGATAATGCGGACTTCAAGTACGTTGTGATGCCGATGCGGATTTAAGCAGCAAGAATTACGGCAAGCCAAGGCAGCGCGCAATACCCGGAACCTATGCTCCGTCGTTCCCGCGCAGGCGGGAATCCAATTTTGCGCCGTAGTCACTACGGCTCGATAAACTTGGGTTCCCGCCTGCGCGG
>DASVVC010000008.1:0-23903 GCA_036386755.1 Telluria sp. | reverse complement strand
GTTTTCGACCATCGCGCGCAACCAGATGCAGGCCATGCAGCTGACCTTCTTTTTCTTCCTGCCGTCGATGCTGCTGACCGGGTTCATGTTCCCGTTCCGGGGCATGCCGGGATGGGCGCAGGCAATCGGCGAGGTGCTGCCGCTGACGCACTTCTTGCGCATCACGCGCGGGATCATGTTGAAGGGGAACGGGTTGGGGGAGGTGCTGCCGCACGCATGGCCGATTGCGCTGGCGATGGGTGTCGCCGGCACCGTGGCCATGCTGCGCTACCGCCAGACCCTGGATTGAAGCTGGCGATCTGTTGCAAAACCGGCGCCGGCGAACCGGGGACAGACCCGGATGCCGTTAAGTTCAGCAGTTTTGATCGCGAACTTTAAAACCGTCATTCCCGCCATTGGCAGAAATGACTTCCCGCGCAGGGCTAGGCGCCCCACGGCAATCCAAGGCATCGTCGAGTCGCAAACATGCCTTGGGTTCCCGCCTGCGCGGGAACGACGGAGCTTACGTTAGCGCCATCAAGGGCAGACCGCGGTTCGACGGCCGCCGGTTTTGCAACTTAGCCGGCCGCTGGGCGCACCTTGCGGCGGCGCCGTATCAACGCGCCGATGCCGATCACGCCGCCCAGAGCGATGCCGGCCACCGGCAGCGGCACGGGGCCGGACGTTTTCGGCGGCGGCGTATTGGCATCGCGCAGCGCTTCAGGGAAGGGACGCGGTCCGACCGGGACGATTTTCCAGTCGGCCTGGTTGGGCGGCGTGCGCTGCATGTATTCGCTGAACGAAAACACCGGGTTCGATCCCATCACCCGGCTCGACGGGATTTGCGGAATGCGCACCAGCACCAGCGCCTCGATATCGCCCTGCAGCTGCTTTTCGTACGCCGTTAGCTTGCGCGCCTTGCCCTTGGTCGCGCCCACCAGTTGCAGCAGGTCGTTGCCGGCCGCCTCGAACGCCACCGCCGGATACAGGCGCACCTGCTCCTCGGTCAGGTAATCGTAGATCTTGCGCCCGCTGGCCAGGCTCATGTCCTTGGCCGACAGGTAGGCATAGGCGCCCAGCGCCTTCAGGTTGCTGGTCGGTCCGCGCTGCGGGATGTTCCAGCCCAGGCCCTTGAACACGTCCAGGCTGATGCCGGCGCAGTTGGCCTTCGCGTGCTGGTAGGTGAAGTCGTGGCGGTAGAAGTGGTTGAACACGCGCTGCACGCCGCCCTGGTAGGCCGCCGCCGTGCGCGCGTTGCTGAGCACCGCCACCAGCATGTACGACGGCCGGTAATACTGCTGGCCGCTGTTCAGGTCCATCAGGTAGTTATCCATCGGGACGGGCGCTGCGATGATGCCTTTTTCGCTGACCGAATCGAGGTTGTAGAAGTTATTGACGATCCAGTCCGACCATTCGCCCTCGCGGCCAAGGTGGCCGGTGGCGACGGCGAAGTGGCCGCCGTAGGCTTCGTCGTCGTCGCCCTGGGCGCCGTTGAGCATCACGCCGATGACCGGCTTTTCCTGCCACTGGCGGGTTTGACCCGGTTTGCGTTCCCACAGCAGGCGGGTCGAGAACGGGCTCGATGCGCCGCCGCCTTCGGCGCGCACATAGGTGGCGAAGCTTTCATCCTTGCCCAGCGGCTGCGCGCGCATGCTGGCCTGGTCGATCGCGAAGTCCTTGGGCCAGACGGTGCGCGCGACGAACGACGCTTTACCGTCCGCTTCGCTGTAGGTGCCGCGCATGCGCACGTCGCGTTTGGCGAAAAAGGCCGTGGTCTTGGGGTCCCAGTACGACAGGTTGCTGGCCAGTTTGGGCGCCAGCGCCAGGTCGGTGACGGCATCGTCGGTGCTGCGCACGTGGGCGCCGTCGGGCAAAATGCGGGCGTCGTCGAGAATGTGCGGCGCGCCCAGCCAGACCAGGCCCGGGAGCGCCAGCTGGTCCCGGGTGCCGTCCGGCGCCCACTCCCTGGTGCCGCGCACGATATCGCCGCCGCGCGTGAAGCTCGATACCGGCTGCGACGGCAGCGGCACGGCCAGCACTTCGTTCTGGAAATACCACAATCCTTGCTTGACCGTGACGCAGTCCGGGCAGTTGCCATTGCTGAGCCGGAACTGCATGGCCGGCAGCAGCCCGAGTCGTTCTCCGGCGAGGGCGCTTTTCAGCCCTGCCGGTTCGGTTGCCTGCGCGCCTGCCGACATCAGCAGCACGCCGGCACCGAGTAAAGAACGGGTTTTCAACATAAGTTGTCCTTGAGCGTAAATGAGTAAAACCGCAAGCTTGCAAATCTACACGGGTTGCGTGACATCGCGATGATTTAAACTGCTTTAGGGCAAGAAAAAGGGGAAGGAAGACACATTTTTGGACGTTTTGTTGTGATCGCGGAAACAAGTAGTCGGCTTGCATTTCATTGTCGGCAACACAAGCATGCGCTTTGCGCGGATGAGGTTCGCGGTGCGCAACGCAAGCGACAGTGGCCGATGGCGGCCAAGCGTACGCTGGCGCGGCCGCCAATGTACACCATCGCTTGCCCGCAGCCCGATTTATCGATTCACGGCTGGCGCCTGCCGCCATCCACAGCCAGTCTGGTGCGGGCCAGGAAGGGCAGTTCCGTTGCCGCGCCGATGTTGCCTTGGCCAGGTTTCCTGGCGGCTGAACCGGGTGGAAGGGCGCGATGGGACAAAAACTGGGATAGACTTGGCTTTTCCCAACCTTGATTACTGCGAAACACGATGGCAATCCTGTCCGAACTGGTTCTGTACCCGATCAAATCCTGCGCCGGCATCTCCGTGCGCGAAGCCACGCTGACCCGTTCCGGGCTGTCGGTCGACGCGGTGTACGACCGCGAATGGATGCTCATCGACGAGCAAGGCCAGTTCCTCACCCAGCGCGAGCATCCGCGCATGGCGCTGATCGTGCCGCGCCTGTTGTCCGACACGCTGGAACTGCGCGCCCCCGGCATGCTGCGCCTGGAAATCCCGCTCGGCCTGCCCGACCCGGACAATGAAGTCACGCGCGAGGTGACGGTATGGGAAGACACCGTGCTGGCCTACGACTGCGACGAGACCACCGCCACCTGGTTTTCGAAAGCGATCGGCACCCCGTGCCGGCTGGTGCGCTTCCACGCCACCGCCACCCGTTTTTCGAGCACCAAATGGACCGGCGGGCTGGCCGAGCCGACCCTGTTCTCGGACGGCTATCCGATCCTGGTGGTGGGCCAGGCCTCGCTCGACGACCTCAATCAAAAGATGCAGGCCGCTGGGCGCGACGCGCTGCCCATGAACCGCTTCCGCCCGAATATCGTCATCGAAGGCATCGACGCTTTCGAGGAGGACTACGCCGACCACTTCGCGCTCGGCGCGGCGCGCCTGAAACCGGTCAAGCCGTGCTCGCGCTGCCCGATTCCGGCGGTCGACCAGGCCACCGGCGAGCCGGGTCCCGATCCGCTCGACATCCTGCGCACCTACCGCAGCAAAGCGGTCATGGACGACAAAATCTGCTTTGGTATGAACGCGATTGTCACCGACGGTGATGGCGAGCGCCTGCAAGTGGGCCAGCCGGTGACAATGACGCTGGCATTCTGACCTCGGCGCGCTGCCGCCAGCGGGGCCGTGTAAATACGACAATGCGCATTTTTTCGTGTTCAAGGCGTGCCGGATGGCGTAAGGTGGCACAATTGTCGAGGTCGACATGAAAAAGGTGGGAACCGTATGCATGATCCCGGCGCTTCGGCGCGCGATGTGGAAGCCGAAAACGAGTCCTTGCGCGCGCGCCTGGACTATCTGGTGGAGCAGGCCGAGCGCAATCACGAGATCATGTGCCGGCACCAGGCGTTCGACCTCGAGATCGTCGGCTCCGACAGCTTCCAGGCGCTGATCGGCACCATCTTCGGCAGCCTGCCGGCGATTGCCGGTCTCGATATCGTCACATTGAGCCTGGTCGACGAAGAGGCCGACATCCGCACCGTGATGGACAAGCTGGGTGTGGACTTCAACGATTTTCCGCACATGATTTTCGTCGACGCGGTGGCGGCGCTGGGCTTCGTGCCGTCCCGCAGCGACGTATTCACCGGGCCGCCCAAGCCGATGCTGGGGCCTTACCATCCGGCTGTTCACCAGCCGATGTTCCCGCACCAGCCGCCCGGCCTGCAAAGCATCGCGCTGGTGCCGCTGCTGCGCAACAAGCGCCTGATCGGCAGCCTGAATCTGGGGAGCCTGGATGCCACGCGCTTCACGCCGGCCATGGCCACCGACTTCATCGAGCACATGGCCTCGATCATCGCGATCTGCCTGGAAAACGTGATCAGCAACGAGATGCTCAAGTATATCGGGCTGACCGATTCGCTGACCGGGGTGTACAACCGGCGCTACATCGATCGCCGCCTGCTCGAAGAAATCGGCCGCGCGCGGCGCCAGGCGTACCGCATTTCGTGCCTGTACATCGATATCGACCATTTCAAGCAGGTCAACGACAGCAGCGGACACCAGGGCGGCGACGAAGTGCTGCGCGAGGTGGCCGCGCGCATCAAGGCCGAGCTGCGCATCTCGGACGCGCTGGGGCGCTTCGGCGGCGAGGAATTCGTGGTGCTGCTGATCGACGCGAACCTCGACAGCGCGACCCAGGTGGCGCAGCGCATCCTGCACAGCATTGCCGGCACGCCGTTCGTGCTGTCGGGCGGTGAGCGCCTGAATGTGTCGGTGTCGATCGGCGTGGCCACGTTGGATGATTTCGAGCGCGATCATGCGATCGAAGGCGTGGCGCAGGAACTGGTGGCGCATGCCGATAGTGCCTTGTACAAGGCGAAGATGGGCGGGCGCAACCGGGTGGTGTCGTTTACCTGACGGGAATGCCGTGCTGATGGCTAATGCAGCAAACGTTCCTCCGCCCGGTTCACAGCGTCGGCCGACCCCCTGAGCACCACCACGTCGCCCACTTCCAGTTGCGTGAGCGGCGTCACGTCGAGCCGCTCCTTCCCGCGCCGCACCGTGGTCACGTCGGCTCCCAGCTCGGCCAGTTCGAGCTGGTCGATGCGCTTGCCGACCGAGGCCGCATCCTCGCGCAAGGTCACCGAATGCAGGCGCACGAACAAATGCTCCGGATCGTCGCTGGCGTCGTTCGTGCCATGAAAATACCCGCGCAGCGACGCATAGCGCTCGTCGCGCGCGCTCTGCACCCGGTGCACCACGCGCCGCAGCGGCACGCCCATCATCACCAGCGCGTGCGAGGCGAGCATCAGGCTGCCCTCCAGCGCTTCCGGCACCACTTCGGCCGCACCGGCCTTTTTCAGCACATCGAGATCGGTATCGTCGTAACTGCGCACGATCACCGGCAAGGTCGGCGCCAGCTCGTGCACCAGGTGCAGCACCTTGATCGCCGAGGGCGTGCTGGCGTACGTGATCACCAGCGCGCTGGCGCGGTAGATACCGGCCGCCACCAGGCTTTCGCGGCGCGCCGCGTCGCCGTACGACACGTGCGCGCCGGCCGCCTGCGCTTCCTGCACCCGCTCCGGGTCCAGGTCGAGCGCCTGGTAAGCCACTTTTTCTTCGGTCAGCAAGGTCGCCAGGGTCTGGCCGCTGCGCCCGAAGCCGGCGATGATCACGTGCTTCTGGGTCGACATGGTGCGGCTGGCGATCTGCGTGAGCTGCAGCGACTGCATCATCCACTCGTTGGACGAGACCTTCATCACGATCTGGTCCGATTTGGAAATGATGAAGGGCGCCACCAGCATCGACAGCACCATCGACGCGAGCACCAGCTGGATGATGAAGTCGTCGATCAGGCGCGCGCCGGAGGTCAGGTTGAGCAGAACGAAGCCGAATTCGCCCGCCTGCGCCAGCGCGAGACCGGTGCGCATCGACACCCCGTCGGACGCGCCGAACAATTTGGCAAGCAGCGCGATCAGCGCGAACTTGAGCAGCACCGGGAGCACCAGCAAGAGCAGCACCAGCCACCAGTTTTCGAGCACCAGGCCGACATTGAGCAGCATGCCGACGGTGATGAAAAACAGCCCGAGCAGCACATCGCGGAACGGCTTGATGTCTTCTTCCACCTGGTGCTTGTACTGGGTTTCGGAGATCAGCATGCCGGCGACAAAAGCGCCCAGCGCCAGCGACAGGCCGGCGTGCTCGGTGATCCACGCCGCGCCCAGGGTAATGAGGAGCAGGTTGAGCATGAACAGCTCCTGCGAGCGGCGCTTGACGACGATGGTGAACCACTTGCGCATGATCTTCTGGCCGATGAACAGCAGCAGCACCAGCACGATCACCGCTTTCACGCCGGCCCAGGCCAGCGTTTCGGCCAGTTCTTCCGGGGGTTTACCGAGCGACGGAATCAAAATCAGGAGCGGCACCACGGCCAGATCCTGGAACAGCAGGATGCCGATGATCTTGCGCCCATGCTGGCTTTCGAGTTCGAGCCGCTCGGTGAGCATCTTGACCACGATCGCGGTCGACGACATGGCCAGCGCGCCGCCCAGCGCAAACGCGGCCTGCCAGGTGATTTTAAGGCCGGGCAGCTGGGTCGCCAGCAGCCAGCCAAACAGCATGGTGGCCACGATGGTGAGCACCACCTGGGCCATGCCAAGGCCGAACACGATGCGCCGCATCGCCATCAGCTGCGAGAGCGAGAATTCGAGCCCGATCGAAAACATCAGGAACACCACGCCGAATTCGGCCAGGGTTTCGGTGGTCTTGCTGTTTTCGGCCAGGCCCAGGGCGTGGGGGCCGATCAGGATGCCGACGGCCAGGTAGCCGAGCATCGGCGGCAGGTGCATCATGCGGAAAGCGACTACGCCCAGTACGGCGCTGCCCAACAGAAGGAGGGTAAGTTCTAGTCCTGAAAACATGCGGTGCCGTGTAAAGAAATGGTAAAGGCCGGGCGAAAACACGGGGTAGCGACGATTTCTGCGTCTGGCAAGTTTTTTGCTTTCGCAATTCGTTTATACTTCCGCCATGAGTGTAACCCATGAAAAAACAATGCTGAAAGCTTTTGACAAAAACCTCACGCAACGCGCCATGCAACTGGCACGCGAGACGCTGGAAATCGAAGCGGACGCCATCCGCGCCCTGCACGCGCGCCTGGAGACCGACGACAGCGTCGGCCAGGCCGTGGGCCTCTTGATGGAATGCGGCGGCCGCGTGGTCGTCTCCGGCATGGGCAAGTCGGGCCATATCGCGCGCAAGATCGCCGCCACCCTGGCCTCGACCGGCACCCCGGCCATGTTCGTCCACCCGGGCGAAGCGGCCCACGGCGACCTTGGCATGGTGACCGCGCAGGATGCCTTCATCGCCATTTCGAATTCCGGCGAGACGGCCGAACTGATGTCGATCCTGCCGATCATCAAGCGCATGGGCGCGCCGCTGATCGCCATGACCGGCAATCCGCAATCGAGCCTGGCGCTGCTGGCCGACGTGCACCTGGATGTGTCGGTGGCCAAGGAGGCCTGCCCGCTCAACCTGGCGCCGACCGCCAGCACCACCGTCACCCTGGCGCTGGGCGACGCGCTGGCCGTGGCCCTGCTCGACGCCCACGGCTTTAAAGAAGAAGACTTCGCCCGCTCGCATCCGGGCGGCGCGCTGGGACGGCGCCTCCTGACCCACGTGCGCGACGTCATGCGCAGCGGCGACGCCGTGCCGAAGGTGACGGCCGACGTGTCGCTGTCGGTGGCCCTGCTCGAAATCACCCAGAAGGGCATGGGCATGACCGCCATCGTCGACCAGGCAGGCCATCCGATCGGCGTCTTTACCGACGGCGACCTGCGCCGGCTGATCGAGCGCGTGCAGGATTTTACGAAGATCACGATCCGCGACGTGATGCATGCCGACCCGCGCCGCGTCGGCCCCGACCAGCTGGCGGTCGATGCCGTGGCCATCATGGAAGAATTTCGCATCAATCAAATGCTGGTGGTCGACGCCGACGGCAAGCTCGTTGGCGCCCTGCATATCCACGACCTGACCCGCGCGAAGGTGATCTGACATGACACTGGCAAACCAACTGGCCCACATGCAGCGCGCAGCCGCCGTCAAGGTCATGATTTTCGACGTCGACGGCGTGCTCACCGACGGCAGCCTGACCTACGGCCCCGATGGCGAAGCGACCAAGACCTTCAACGTGCTCGACGGCCTGGGCATCCAGCTGCTGCAAAAGAGCGGCGTGGCCACCGCCATCATCAGCGCGCGCCAGTCGCCGATCGTGGTGCGGCGCGCGGCCGACCTGGGCATCATGCATGTCCACCAGGGCATCCACGACAAGCGCGTCGCCTTTGCCAAGCTGCTGGAAGCTACCGGCGTCACGGCCGCGCAGTGCGGCTACATCGGCGACGACGTGATCGACCTGCCGCTGCTGCTGCAGGTCGGCTTTGCCGTTACCGTGCCGACCGGGCACCCGGAAGTGCAGTACCGCGCCCATTACGTCACCAAGGCCGGCGGCGGACGCGGCGCCGTGCGCGAAGTGTGCGACATGGTGATGCGCGCGCAAGGCACCTACGACGCGGCGCTGGCGCCGTATTTCGCCTGATGCACACCACGGGAGAGCGCCATGCATAAGCGCACCGCACACCGCTGGCGCCTGACCGCGATCATGGTGGTCGGGACCTTCTTCGCCTTCGGCACCTTCTGGCTGGTCCAGCTGGCGCAAAACGGCGACACGTCGGTCGATCCGAACAACTTCAAGAATGAACCCGACTACATCGTCGAACAATTCAGCTTCGTGCGCATGACGCCCGAGGGCAAGCCGCGCTACCTGGTGTCGGGCGCCAAGCTCACGCATCGCCCGATCGACGATTCCTCCGACGTCGAGCTGCCGGTGCTGCAGGGCGTTGCGCCCGGCCAGCCGCTCACCACCATCACCTCGCAGCGCGCGCGCATCCGCCACGCCCAGAACCAGGCCGACCTGATGGGCGACGTCAACGTGGTGCGGCCCGAGTCGCCCAACAATCGCGCGATGCATCTCAAGACCGAAGCGCTGACCGTATTTACCGACGAAGACCGCATGACGTCCGACCAGCCGGTCAAGGTCACGCTGGGCAATTCCACCATCACCGGAACCGGCATGGATGCGAACAATGCAACGCGCGAGCTCAAATTCGCCAGCCGCGGGCAGATCGTCTATCCACCGAAAGCGGCGCGCGCTGCGCCAACCACCACAGGTAAACCACAATGAAAAAATTCCTAGCCTTCGCCCTGCTCGGCCTGGCCGCGGTCACCGCGTCCGCCGAAAAGGCCGATGCCGCCAAACAGGCGGTGATCAATTACGACACGCTCGAAACCAATGAAGTGACCCAGGTGACGATCCTGACCGGGAACGTGGTCGTGACCAAGGGCACCCTGATCCTCAAGTCCGACCGCGCCACGATCAAGGAAACGCCGGAAGGCGACATGTTCGTGACCCTCACCGCCAGCGCCGGCAAGGCCGCCACGTTCCGCCAGAAGCGCGACGGCGGCCCGGACCTGTGGATCGAAGGCCAGGCCCAGCGCATCGAATACGATGAACGCAACGACATGATGAAGCTCTTCTCGCACGCCAAGATCCGCCAGCTGGAAGGCCAGAAGTCGACCAACGAAATCGAGAGCGAATTCATTTCCTACGACAGCCGCAAAGAAGTTTTCTTGGCGCGCAACGACGCCAGCGGCATCAACAAGCCTGGCCAGGGCCAGGGCACGATGGTCATCGCGCCACGCAAGCCGCGCGCGGCGCCAGCCGCGCCGCCGGGAGCTGCGGCACCCGTACCCGCACCGGTACCGGCACCAGCGCCGACCACCACGCCAGCGGCGGGAACCCAATGATCGAACCGAAAAATTGCGGCAGCACGCTGATCGTGCGCGGCCTGCAGAAAAGTTACGGCAAGCGCCTGGTCGTGCGCGACGTTTCGCTGCAGGTCGACTGCGGCGAAGTGGTGGGCCTGCTCGGCCCCAACGGCGCCGGCAAGACTACCTCGTTCTACATGATCGTCGGCCTGGTGCCGTCGGACGCGGGCACGATCGATATCAGCGGGGTCGATATTTCGAGCCTGCCGATCCATCGCCGCGCCGCGCTTGGCCTGTCGTACCTGCCGCAGGAAGCGTCGGTATTCCGCAAGCTGACGGTGGAAGAAAACATCCGCGCGGTGCTGGAGCTGCAAAAGGTGGACGGCAAGCCGCTTACCAAGGCGCAGATCAACGAGCGCCTCGACACCCTGCTGGCCGACCTGCAGATCGAAAAACTGCGCGAGAACCAGGCCATGTCGCTCTCGGGCGGCGAGCGTAGACGGGTCGAGATCGCGCGCGCGCTGGCGACCAATCCGCGCTTCGTGCTGTTGGACGAGCCGTTTGCCGGGGTCGACCCGATCGCCGTCATCGAGATCCAGCGCATCGTGCGCTTTCTCAAGCAGCGCGGCATCGGCGTCCTGATCACCGACCACAATGTGCGCGAAACGCTGGGCATTTGCGACCGCGCCTACATCATCAACCAGGGTGCGGTGCTCGCCTCCGGTCGTCCCGACGATATCATCGCAGATGAATCCGTGCGTCGGGTCTACCTGGGCGAACACTTCCGGATGTAGGCATGAAACAGTCCCTTCAACTACGCACTTCCCAGCACCTTGCACTCACGCCCCAGCTGCAGCAGTCGATCCGCCTGCTGCAGTTGTCGACCCTGGAACTGCACCAGGAACTGGAACAGCTGTTGAGCGACAATCCGCTGCTCGAACGGCTCGACGATCCGCTCGATCATTCGGTGCGCCTGTTGGGCGATGGCGCCATCAGCAGCACCTCGACGCCGACCGAAGCGACGCCCGAGCCGGGCGCGCAGGATGCGCCGGCACCAAGCGATGGCGAGGGTTCCGACGGCGGCGAGGCGGACAGCCCGGCCAGCAACGACAACGATGGCGAGTGGGGCGACCTCGGTCGCGCCAAGACCCCCGACGACGAGGATTCGCGCCCGCAGCTCGAAGCTTCAAGCACCACCTTGCGCGAGCACCTGATGGAGCAGATGCGCGTGACCGTCCTGGCCGCGCGCGACCGGGCGCTGGTCGAACTGATCGTCGACGCCATCGACGACAACGGCTACCTGACCGAGTCGCTCGAAGAGATCCACGAGCGCATGCCGCCCGAGCTGGAGATCGAGATCGAGGAACTGCGCACCGTGCTGGCGCTGCTGCAAAGCTTCGACCCGAGCGGGGTGTGCGCGCGCAATGCGTCAGAATGCCTGGCGCTGCAGATCCGGCGCATGCCCGGCGTGCCGCTGGTGACGCGCCGCATGGCGCTGACCATCGTCGAGAATCACCTGACCTGGTTCGCCCAGCGCGAATTCAACAAGCTGAAAAAGGCGCTCGACTGCGACGATGAAGATTTGCGCGAGGCGCAGACCGTGATCCGCCAGTGCAATCCGCACCCCGGCGCCGCGTTCGCGTCCGACGTGTCGGACTACGTGGTGCCGGACGTGATCGTGCGCAAGGCGAAAAACGGCTGGTCGGTGATGCTCAATAACGACGTCATGCCGCGCCTGCGCGTCAACAGCATGTACGCCGCGCTGCTCAAGCAGGGCAAGGGTGAAGGACAGATGGGTGCGCAGCTGCAGGAAGCCAAATGGCTGATCAAGAACATGCGCCAGCGTTTCGACACCATCTTGCGGGTGGCCGAGGCGATCGTGGAACGCCAGCGCAATTTCTTCTCGCACGGCGCGGTAGCGATGCGCCCGCTGGTGCTGCGCGAAATCGCCGACACGCTCGGCCTGCACGAAAGTACGATCTCGCGCGTGACCACGCAGAAGTACATGATGACGCCGCACGGCATGTTCGAGCTGAAGTACTTTTTCGGCAGCCACGTGGCCACCGAAGCGGGCGGCGAAGCGTCGTCGACGGCGATCCGCGCGCTGATCGTGCAGTTGACCAGCGCCGAAGATCCGAAGAGCCCTCTGTCGGACAGCAAGATCGCCGACATGCTGGGCGAGCAGGGCATGGTGATCGCGCGGCGCACCGTGGCCAAGTACCGCGAAGCGCTCAAGATCCCGCCGGTCGCGTTGCGCAAGTGCCTGTAGGCGCTTGACGCTGGACGCGCCAGCCCCTACCCACCATCCGGAGTCAGAAATATTCCGGATGCTCGCGCACCAGGTTTTGCTCGTGCAGGTTCACCGCGTCGAACAGGTCCAGCGTGGGCGCCATGCGCCGTCCCGCGTCCCAGCTGCGCCAGGCGCGCGGCGTCTCGTAGCTCTTGTACAGCGTGTCGCCCATATCCTTGTACGCCCCGGCCAGCGCCGGATTGGTACGCAGTACGCTCACGTACAAGGGCAGCGCGCCGCGCAGGTCGCCCAACTTGCCGCGTAAATTGGCTTCGAACAGCATCACGATGTGCTGCTTGCGCGTGGTGGACTTGCGCAGTTCCTGCATCTTTGCGACCGCCGCTTCCAGGTCCGCTTTCGACTTGTAGCGTATTGCCTTCATATACGCCTGCATCGTCGGATCGGCGCGCAGCAGGGCGCTCTGCTCTGCGCTCGGCTTCATCGGCTCGCCGCTCACAAAAGCCCATTCGGCCATCCCGAGCATGCCGTCGAAGATGCGTTTGTCGGCAAACGCTTGCGCGATCTCGGCCTCGAACGCCTGCCTGGTTGCCGCCGTCGGCGGCGCCGCATTCGCCTGCGCCTTGTCGAGCAGCTGGTCGATCTCGTTACCCTGCGCTGTGCGCGCCGTATACGGCTTGAGGTCGTAGCTGGCCGGGGCGCTTTGCGTGAGCGCGCTGATGGTATAGGTGCGCGCCTCGCTCACGCCGATGCGCTTGTGATGCATGACGAAGCCGGCCGGCACCCGCTTGTCCCGCGACAGGCGCGCCAGCACCAGCGGATGGCCGCCGAAACGGTAGCGCAGCATGCGCTCGAACTGCGCCGCGTCGCTCGCGCCGATGCTGGTGCCGCCGGCCGGGATCTGCGCCAGCGGGTTGCCGTCGACCGCCAGCACGGTGGCGCCGGCCTCGGTCGTTTCGGACAGCTTGCGCCCGCTCGCGGTGAGCGACAGATTATGCTCGTCGAAGACCGGGTCGAACGACGGCGCGACGCCTGCCGTTGTCAGGCTCTTGCCGATCAATGCGCGGTTGCGCAGTTCCGGCTTGCGAAAGCCCACGCCGTCGAACAGCGAATAGTCCACATAGCTGGCGCTGGCCAGGTCGACCTGATAGCGGCGCCGGGTCGCGAAATCGTAGATCATCGATTCGCCCGTCGTGCTCACCGATACATAGCGTTCGCCCAGCACCACCTTGTATTGCTTGATCTCGTCCGGCGGCGGGTTGTCGCCATGCGTGGCCACCGTGTATTTGGTAGCCACGCTCATGTCGAAACTGAGGACGGCCAGGGCCGGCGCGGCGCTGGCGCACAGGGCGCCGGCCAGGGCCAGGCGCGGCAGGAAGGACAGGGCGGTTCGCTGGAACATGATCGGCTCGGATAAATGGCGGGGGGACCGATTTTAGGCGAAACGGTTTGCCAAAAACATATGATCCGGTTTTGGCTACTTTTTGATCCTGGCGGTATCACGAGCTTATACCGCAGCGAATATACGGGCTATTTTCCCTTGAATCTTTGCGGCTTTGTGCTTACCTTGTGCTATGCCAAATAACTGATACACTTGGTTCTACACGAGAGAAAGTTGCTCGGGTACAAAATGAAGGAGTTGAATACCAGTAAATCCATTAATCGATTGGCAATTTTTCGGACAAGATCCCATCGTCCGTGCGGTAATAAAGCTGTTCCTCTGCGCTTCCAAGCGTACGAACCGACAGTAACAAGAAGTGCCATTATCATTAGGAGTGTGTGTATGAATCTCACAATCAGTGGACATCATCTTGAAGTAACGCCAGCCATCCGGGAATACGTACAGAGCAAGCTTGAGCGCGTCAGGCGCCATTTCGATCAAGTGATCGATATTGCAGTCATCCTCACCGTCGATAATCTGACGGAAAAAGAAAAACGTCAAAAGGCCGAGATCAACCTGCGCCTGTCGGGCAAAACCGTGTATGTGGAAAGCCTGTCGCACGACCTCTACGCCGCCATCGATACCCTGGTCGACAAACTGGATCGCCAGGTCATGAAGTACAAAAACAAGGTCCAGGACCACAATCACCAGGCCATCAAGCACATGCCTGAAGAGATGCCTGAAGAAGAGACGCCGTCGGCCGCATAAGCAGGCCCCGTCCCACTCGCCTAAGGGCGCCCGCGTGGCGCCCTTTTTGCATCCATGCGCGATAAAATAGCGCTCCTTTTCTTCTTCCGGCCAGCCCCATGAGCGAATTCGTCCAGACCCGCATTGCCAATCGTACCGGCGTGATTACCCTCGACCGTCCCAAGGCCCTCAATTCGCTGTCGCTCGCAATGGTGCGCGACCTGGCCGAGGTATTGAGCGCATGGCGCGATGACGGCGGCGTCGATGCGGTGGTCATCGGCAGCAGCAGCGAAAAAGCGCTGTGCGCGGGCGGCGATATCCGTTTTTTCCACGACTGCGGCCATGCCACGCCAATGGGCGGCAGCGCACTGCTGGAAGATTTTTTTACCGAAGAATACGCGCTCAATCACCTGATTCATTTTTATCCCAAGCCGTATATCGCGCTGATGGATGGCGTGGTCATGGGCGGCGGCATGGGCATTGCGCAGGGCGGGCCGGAATGCCGCATCCGCGTCGTCACCGAAAAAACCAAGATGGCCATGCCCGAGGTGAATATCGGCCTGTTTCCGGATGTGGGCGGCAGTTATTTTTTGTCGCGCGCACCGGGGCAGCTGGGCCAGTACCTGGGCTTGACCGGGCTGACCATCGGCGCGGCCGATGCCTTGTATGTCGGGCTGGCCGACCTGTTCGTGCCGCAGGCGCAGATGGGCGCGCTCAAGGAACTGATCGACGCCACCCCGGGCGCCGGACTGCGCGCGGCGATTGCGGCGTTTGCGGCGCCGTTCGTTCCTGATGCGGGTGCGTCCACCTTGCAGGCGCAGCGCGACGGCATCGACCGCCATTTCGGGGCCGCTTCGGTGGCGGCTATCATGGCTTCGCTCGAAGGCGACGATGGCCAGTTCGCGCAACAGGCGCTGGCCGCGATGCGCCAGCGTTCCCCGCTGATGATGTGCGTCACGCGTGAACTGCTGCTGCGCGGCGCGGCGCTCGATGTCGCCGATTGCCTGCGCATGGAACGCACCGTGGTGCGCCATAACTTCGAGCATGGCGAAGTGCTCGAAGGCGTGCGCGCGCTGGTGATCGACAAGGACAATGCGCCCAAGTGGAATCCGGCCAGTCTCGATCAGGTCGACGCGCAGATGGTCGAGCGCTTCTTCGCGCCGGTGTGGCCGGCGGCGGCGCATCCGCTGCGTCACCTGGCATAGTGTAACGAGCGGCGGCCGGCATGGCCTATGACCTCGTCGCCGGCCCCGGTAGCGAACATGGGCAAGCGCCCGATTGCGCTGCCAGCATCGACTTGCACGACCTGCCTGCCTTGGCGCGCCTTCGCCAGCGCGGCGATTGCGACTTCCTGGAACGGATCTCGCACCTGGCCGAGGACCAGGCTTTCGACCTCGCCCAGGTCGACTCGGCCCTCGACTCCCTCCTGCCCCTGCGGCACGCCAGCCTGCATCCCGACGAACGCACCTTGCTCCTCAAGCTGATCGATGTGCTGTCCTTCGCCAGCCGTACGCAGCAAGGTCTGTACGGCATCTGCGACTGAAGGGGACCTCGAAAACCTACTGCGCGGCGCAATTTTCGCCCTGCGATGCTCACCGTACCTTCGTACGGCTGCGCTTCTCGGACGAAACTTGCACCGCTCGCTACGGTTTTTCGAGGTCCCCTAAAGCACATGTGGCTTGACCTTGTGTGACAAATGTCGCATACTTGCCCCAACAGTCACAATGTGGAGCATTACCATGTCAGCCATTCCTTCGGTTTCAGAACTGAGCCTGCTTAAAGTCCTCTGGAAGGACCATCCCCTGAGCGCACGCGAACTGCACGAGCGCGCCGTGGCGGAACTGGACTGGTCGTTTTCCTCGACCCGCAAGACGCTCGAACGCATGCTCGACAAGCAGATGGTGGCGCAGGAGATGCAGCACGGCGTGCAGGTCTACCGCGCCCAGCTCGACAAGGTCAGCACCCTGGCCGCTTTCGCCCACGACTTCGGGCGCCGCGTGATGGAGATCGATGCGCCGCTGCCCGTCAATATGTTCACCGGCAGCAGACTGGTCGACCAGCAGGAACTGGCCGAACTCGAACAGATGCTGCAGGACTGGCCCGACGCGAAGGACTGAACATGCTGAACGCGTTTGCCTTTTCCTTCCTCAAAGCGAGCATCACCTGCGCCATTGCGGCCGTGGTCATCCTGGCGCTGCTCACGCTTGCCACGCGCGTGTGGCCGGTGCTGGCCGGGCACCGCTCGGTGTGGCTCTGGTCGCAGGTGGCGGTCGCCTGCGCTTTCGTGCTGGCGCTGCTGCCCCAAAGCGCCAGCTACAGCGTGGTGCCGGCCATCGAGATCGTACGTCCCGCACCTGGCGCCGTCCAGCCTCCCGTGCAGCCGCAGCCCCGGTTGGATGCATACGAAGCCGATGGCGCCGATGACGGCATCGACCCGCTCGAACTGCTGGCGCAAGCCTGGATGGCGCTGTACGTGGCCGGCCTGCTGGCAGCCGGTGCACGCTGGGTGCATGCGCAGCGTGGCCTGCGCGCCTTGCTCGATCATGCCCGTCCGCTCGACACGCACGCCCTGGAGCAGCACGCCGGCTTCGATGCCGAGCCGGTGGCGGCGCTGTTGGGGCGCGGCCTGCGCGTCTCTGAAACCGATGCGTCCATCTCGCCCATGCTGGCGGGCCTGGCGCGTCCGCACCTGCTGCTGCCGCGCCATCTGCGCAGCTTCAGCGACGAGCAGCAGCGTCTGATCGTGGCCCACGAACTGACTCACTGGAAGCGCCGCGATCCTCTGTGGCTGCACGCCAGCATGCTGCTGCAAACGCTATTCTGGTTCAATCCCCTGCTGGCGGTGCTGACACGGCGCCTGAACTGGGCGCAGGAACTGGGGTGCGACCACGCCGTGCTGGCCGGCCGTCCCACGCAGCAGCGCAAGCAGTACGCGGCCGCGCTGGTGGCTCAGCTGCAGGTGCAACTGAAGGTGCAGCAGCACAGCTTCAGCGCTGGCATCGCCTTCGGTGACGGCAGTGCCGCATCGCTGCGCGCCAGGGTGGGCCTGATCCGCGAGCAAGGCTTGCACGCCCCGGGCTTGCCCGGCAAGGCCGCGGTGGCCGCCGCGCTGGCGTCGGTGCTGGGCGCAAGCCTGTTCCTGCAGCCGGCGTTTGCCTGGCGCGTAGCAGAACCCGGCGCGCCCGCGCCGTTAGCCACGGCCATGTCGACTGCCGCGGCGCCTGCCGCCGGCGCGCCGCAGCAGTGGCAAATGCCGCTCGAGCGGGTGCGCGTGACCAGCTTTTACGGCGCCGCGCGCAAGAACCTCGACGGCGGCCATCATGGCATCGACTTTGCCGCGCACACCGGCACGCCCGTACTGGCCGCAGCCGGCGGCACCGTGCTCGCATCGACCGCGCAGTACGAAGGCGGACCGCAATATGGCGACGTGGTCCTGATCGAACACGCCAACGGCGTGCGCTCGCTGTACGCGCACCTGAGCGCGCGCACGGTCAAGCCGGGCCAGGCGGTGCGCGCCGGCGAGACGATCGGCCTGGTCGGCGAGACCGGCAAGGTCACCGGCCCGCACCTGCACCTGGAAGCCTTCAGGGACGGTGAGCGCATCGATCCGCAGCAGATGCTTACCGGCCTTGATGCCTTTGCGACCTCCCGGGCGCTGCGCAAGCGGCCCGCCGGACTCTAGACAACTCTCTGTTCAAACGCGTTTTGCCGTGCGGCGCAGCAGCGCCGTGCGACCGCGCTCGTCGCTCCACAACACCAAAGGAAATCCATGCAGATCCGTCCGTATGCCTGCGCCTGCGCGCTCGCTTTATGCGCCCCGGCGCTGGCCGAAGAAGTCGTTCCCAAGATCGAGATAACGGGCGCGCGCTACGACCAGCGCAGCGAAGAAACCGCCGCCAGCCTGGTGGTCGGCCGCGAAGAGCTGATGCGCCACGGTGACCGCTCGCTCGGCGACGTTCTCAAGCGCGTGCCCGGCATCACCATCGGCGACGGCGGCGGACGCACCAGCGACATCCGCCTGCGCGGGCTGGGCAACGGCTATACGCAGGTGCTGCTCAACGGCGTGGCGGCACCGGCCGGCTTTTCGCTCGAATCGCTGGCGCCGGAACTGATCGAGCGGGTCGAAGTGGTGCGCGGCGCGTCAGCGGCGACCAGCATGCAAGCCATCGCCGGCAGCGTGAACATCGTGCTGCGCAAGTCGGCCACGCGTCTGCGTTCCACCATCAAGGCGGGACTCGATACCCAGCATGGCCGGCGCTCGCCGAGCCTGAGCGGGGAAGTGAGTGGCAAGAGCGATGCGTTCTCGTACGCGGTGCCGGTCAGTCTGTCGTATGCCGCCGTGCCGGCGCCCTCGCGCGAAGAAGAAACCGCGCCCGGCCTGCGCCGCAGCACGCGCCTGAACGAAGACAACACCGCGCGCCTGGCCAGCCTCTCCCCGCGCGCTAACTGGAAGCTCGCCAATGGCGACACGCTCGGCCTGCAGGCATTTATCAGCAACAGCCGGCGCACGATCGATGCCTGGGCCGTCGAGACCACCCACATCGGCGCGCCGACCCTGCATCCGCAGCGCGCCGCCGTACTGAATACGGCGGCCGTCTGGCTGCGCACCGACCTGGAATGGGCGCGCAGCTTGGGCGACGGCGCGCGCATCGAAGCGAAGGGCGGCATCCACCGCAGTTGGCGCGAGTCGGACTTCGAGTTCGGCGACATGACCGATGGGCGGCGCGCGCCGACGCTCAACTTCGTTACCTCCGACCTGCGCGAGGGCGGCTACCACGCGGGCGCCACCTGGACCCGGCCCTTGGGCGGCGGCCACGTGCTCAGCGCCGGCTGGGATGGCGCCCACACCACGCGCAGCCAGACCCGCGTGGGCAGCGAGCGCGATGGCTTCGACCAGGAGCCGCAGCTGACCGACAACCGCTATCGCGGCGTCATCGACCGCGTCGGCGCATTTGTGCAGGATGGCTGGGATATCAGCCCGGCGTGGTCGCTCTCGGCCGGCGCGCGCTGGGAAACGCTGCGCACCTCGGTGGCCGAAGCGGGCGTGGCGGCGGTGAGCCAGCGCAGCGCGATTCCCGCGCCGGTGCTGCAGGCGCTGTACAAGCCGGCCGCCGGCCACCAGCTGCGCGCAGGGCTGGCACGCACCTACAAGGCGCCCGCCATGGTCAGCCTGATCCCGCGCCGCTACACCGTCGACAACAACAACAGCGCGACCAATCCGCACAACGAGGGCAACCCCGCGCTGCGGCCCGAACAAGCCTGGGGACTCGACATCGGCTACGACCGCCAGGTGGGCAAGGATGGCTTGCTCGCCGCCAGCGCATATGTGCGCCGCATCGATGACGTGACGGTCAGGCGCTTGTTCCAGGACGGCGCGGACTGGGTCTCGACGCCGGCCAACCAGGGCAAGGCCAGTGCGCACGGCATTGCGCTGGAAGCGAAACTGCCGCTGCCCGGCATGGCGAACGCCTCGTTCAACGGCAACGTGGCGCGCAACTGGTCGCGCATCGACAAGGTAGCGGGGCCGGACAACCGGCTGGCGGACCAGTCGCCATTGACGGCCAGCGTGGGCGTCGACGTGCGTGCGGCGCTGGCGTTCGGCGCCAGCTTCACTTACGAGCGCGGTGCACGCACGCGCTATTCGCCCGCATGGCGCGAATCGAACGGCGGCACGCGCCTGCTCGACATGTATGTCTTGTGGGGAGGGGGCAAGCAGACGCGCTTGCGGGTCGGGCTGACCAATGCGCTGGACCGGCCGCGCGTGTCCGAATCGTATTACGGCAGCCGCAGCACCCGGCGCGAACTGACGCCTGGCACGGCGCTGCGCATCACGTTAGAGCATGACTTTGACCGGCCCAGGTGAGCCGATGAAGTCCCTCCGATACCTCAGGACTGTTCGCGGTGCCGCAGCACGACGCGTTCGGTCGGGCTGAAGTAGGCGGCGAGGCGTTCGGCCATGTAGACCGAGCGGTGCTGGCCGCCGGTGCAGCCCAGCGCCACGGTCAGGTAGCTGCGGTTGTCGGTCTTGAACGACGGCAGCCACTTTTCGACGAAGGCGCGGATATCTTCCAGCAGCTCGGCGGCGCTGGGCTGTGCGTCCAGGAAGGCGATGACCGGCGCATCCATGCCGGTGAGCGGGCGCAGGGTCAGGTCGTAGTAGGGGTTCGGCAGGGCGCGCACGTCGAACACGAAGTCGGCGTCGAGCGGCACGCCGAGCTTGAAGGCGAACGATTCGAAGAACAGCGTCAATGGTGCGCGCTCGATCTCGACCAGTTCCTTGATCCATGCGCGCAGCTTGTTGGCCGACAGGTCGGACGTGTCGATCACGTGGCCCAGCTGCTCGATGGCGGACAGGCGTTCGCGCTCTTCGAGAATGCATTCGATCAGCGTGCGGCGCGAGGCCGGGTTTTCGTCGGGGCGCAACTGGTGCGACAGCGGATGGCTGCGCCGTGTTTCGGAAAAGCGTGCCACCAGCGAGTGCGTGTTCGAGGTCAGGAACATGACCTTGATGTCGTGTCCCTGGTCTTTTAGCAAGCGGATGTTGGCGGGCAGTTCGACCAGCGACTGGGCGCTGCGCGCATCGACCGCGACGGCGGCGCACGCCGTGCCCTCGGCAATGAGCGCGTCGATCAGGCTCGGTAACAAGGCTGGCGGAAGATTGTCGACGCAGTAGTAGCCTGCGTCTTCGAGGACATTGAGGGCGACCGATTTGCCCGATCCGGAAATACCTGTGATGAGTACGATGCGCATGGCTTGATGATACCCCAAGCGGGTGGGGTTTGCTGAGGCACTACGTATCATTCTCGTTAGGCAACAGAGATTTTACAACGGTCTTGGGGGACCTGTTCATGTAGCCAGTGTCAATCTGAACTCATCATGTATCAGTATCAATCTGAACTCATGGCCTGGTGGAGCAGGGAATTCACGGAGCACAGCTCCGTGCCTGCGAAACGGTGTGCCCTTGCAAGGGCACACTCCGTAAACAGGCCTAGTCGGAACTCATTGCCTGTCGTTGCCGCTCCATGAACTCCTGCAGCGTATCGATGCCGCGCAGTTGAAGAATCGTATTGCGTACCGCAGCTTCCAGCAGCACCGCGATGTTGCGGCCGGCTGCCACGGGAATCACCACTTTACGGATCGGCAGCCCAAGTACATCTTCGGTCGGGAACAGGAACGGCAAGCGCTCGACTTCTTCTTCCAGCGCGCTGCGGCGCACGAGATGGACGATCAGCTTCAGGCGCATCTTGCGCCGCACCGCTGTCTCGCCGAAGATCGCCTTAATATCGAGCAGCCCGAGTCCGCGCACTTCGAGCAGGTTTTGCAGCAGCGCCGGGCAGCGTCCCTCGATCATGTTCGGCGCGATGCGCGAGAACTCCACCGCGTCGTCGGCCACCAGCCCGTGGCTGCGCGAAATGAGTTCGAGTCCCAACTCGCTCTTGCCCAGGCCCGAGTCGCCGGTGATCAGCACGCCCACGCCCAGCACGTCCATGAACACGCCGTGCATGATGATGCGCTGCGCGAGTTTCTTGGACAGGTACACGCGCAAGAAGTCGATCACCTGCGCGGCCGGCAGCGGCGTGGAAAACAGCGGGATATTCTGCTCGTCGCAGATGGCCAGGATGTCCGGCGGCGTATCGAGCCCCTGCGCGATGATCAGCGCCGGCGGCCCGCCGGAAATCAGTTCGCCGATGACGTGGCTGCGCGAACCGGATTTGAGGCGGTGGTAATAGGTCAGCTCCTGATGCCCGAATACCTGGATGCGGCCCGGGTGGATCAGATTCAGGTGGCCGACCTGGTCGGCGGCGGAAGCGACGTCGCCCGAAATGAGGCGTTCGCCGCCCGGAAAGCCGGCGAACCAGCCCAGCTGAAGACTTTCGCGATTGTCGTCGTACAGCCGTTGGATGGTCAGCGGAGTTTGCAGCATGAACGGGTCTTCAGAAAAGTGAGGGCGCCAACGCGCCCGGCACCTGGAAGTTTAACCCAGTGCTTGCAGACTTGGTTGCCAATTGGTGATGCGCGAGTGAACCGATTTCGGGTCCGGATCGGTCGCCAGCGCCGTGCGGAAGCCGTCGTCCGAAAACATCTCGGCGATCTCGGACAAAATCTCAAGGTGCTGCTGGGTCACATGGTCGGGAATGAGCAGGAAGAACAGCAGGTTGACCGGCTGGCCGTCGGGCGACTCGAACGGGATCGGTTCGAGCAGGCGCACGAACGCGGCCAGCGGCGACTTGAGACTCTTGCTGCCCTTGATGCGGCCATGCGGCACGGCCACCCCATGGCCGAGGCCGGTAGAGCCGAGACGCTCGCGCGCAAACAGGTTGTCGGAGACGGTCGAGCGGGCGATTCCGCAGTTGTTCTCGAAGATCAGCCCGGCCTGCTCGAAAGCACGCTTTTTGCTGGACACTTCGAGATCAAGCAACACGTTCTCGAGCGATAAAATTTTGCTAAGGTTTGTCATAACGCTGAGTATTGATGCGAGGCACAAGGGTGCTTGCGAGCCAGAATTATAGGCCTGTTTTCCAGCCGTGTAATCGGAATTCGTCGTCGATTCATGTCAAGTCTGCATTGACATATCGCAATGTGAATAGCGATTCATACAAGACAGAAAAACTGCCCGCAAGCCGGATGTCGGAAAATTTGAATTTCCGGCATGAAATTGAGGATTTTGCACATAAATGCTGGTCCTTAATGCAGTTAGCCATTTTTCCTGTGCTTGCTGCCCGTTTTTTCAGCGCCCGGGAACGAGTCGGCGCTTGTTGTTCAATTATAAAGTTGGTGGCTTTTGCCTGTCGCCCGAAAAGCACACTCGTTCCCTTGCCGACCAAGGTATTCCCGCATGGCAATTACGTCAAGCGTGCGCGCAGGAGAAAGCCGATCCCCTTGCGCTCCCTCAACGTCACTGGCGCGCGGTGCGCAGGTTTGGCGGACGACCCGAGCTGAAGTTGCTGCGCCATGGGTTGATGTCCAGTCCGCCACGGCGGGTATAGCGCGCGTACACGGCCAGTTTTTGCGGCGCGCACTGGCGCAGGATGTCGGTAAAAATGCGCTCGACACATTGCTCGTGAAATTCATTGTGCTCGCGAAAGCCGATCAGGTATTTCAGCAGGCCGCCCTGTTCGATCTGCGGGCCGACGTAATGGATTTGCACGCTTGCCCAGTCAGGCTGGCCGGTGACCAGGCAGTTCGACTTGAGCAGGTGCGAGACCAGCTTTTCCTCGACCGGCGCGCCATCGTGCGCGGCCGTGAGCAGGGCGGGCGAAGGCGAGTAGTTGTCGATCTCGACGTCCAGGCGGTCGAGCAGTATGCCATCGAGTTCGCCCATTTTGACGGTGTCGAAGGCGTGCGGTTCGGTCAGGGTGATGTGCACCGGCGCGCCGAAGCCGCCCGCCAGGTCTTCGCGCAGCAGGGCCAGCAAGGCATCGCTGCTGGACAGGCGCGTCTGGTTGAACGAATTTAAATACAGCTTGAACGATTTCGATTCGACGATGTTGGGCGAATCGGCCGGCACCGTGATCGTGGCGATGGCCACCTGCGGCTTGCCGCGCATGTTCAGCCACGAGATTTCGTAGGCGTTCCAGATGTCGACGCCGAAGAAGGGCAGGGTGCCGGTAAGCTGGAGTTCATCGCGCTTGCCCTGGCGCGCGATCGGGAACAGCAAGTCCGGCGCGTACTGGGTTTGGTAGGCGGAGGTTTTGCCCAGGGGGGACAGGTCGGCGGTGTTGGTCATATCGATTCAGTCAATTCAACCACCGTCGCTCCCGCGCAGGCGGGAGCCCAAGTTGGTTGAGCCGCCTGTTACTGCGGATCG
>DASVVC010000007.1:0-16981 GCA_036386755.1 Telluria sp. | reverse complement strand
GCGCACCTCGGCCATCACCGCCAGCTTGACCACCGCCGGTTCGTCGGTATCCATCGACTGGATCTTGTGCGAACCCAGGTTCGAGGTCATGACGATCACCGTGTTCTTGAAGTCCACGGTACGTCCCTGGCCATCGGTCATGCGGCCGTCGTCGAGCACCTGCAGCAGCACGTTGAAGACATCGCTGTGCGCCTTTTCGACTTCATCGAGCAGGATCACGCTGTAGGGCTTGCGCCGCACCGCTTCGGTCAGGTAGCCGCCTTCGTCGTAGCCCACGTAGCCCGGCGGCGCGCCGATGAGGCGGGCCACCGAATGCTTCTCCATGAATTCGCTCATGTCGATGCGGATCATCGAGTCCTCGGTATCGAACAAAAAGCCCGCCAGCGCCTTGCACAACTCGGTCTTGCCCACGCCCGTGGGGCCGAGGAACATGAACGAGCCGTAAGGACGGTTCGGGTCCGACAGCCCCGCGCGCGAACGCCGGATCGCGTCGGCCACGGCGACGATCGCCTCGTCCTGCCCCACCACGCGCTCGTGCAGCTTCTCTTCGATGTGCAGCAGCTTGTCGCGCTCGCCCTGCATCATGCGCGAGACCGGAATGCCGGTCGCGCGCGAGACCACTTCGGCGATTTCTTCGGCCCCGACCTGGGTGCGCAGCAGCTTCGGCTTGGCGTTGTCGGCGGCCTTGGTGGTATCGGCTTCGGCGTGCTTGAGTTGCGCTTCGAGTTCGGGCAGTTTGCCGTACTGGAGCTCGGACACCTTCTGCCAGTTGCTGCTCCTGGTCGCTTCGTCCATCTGCAGGCGCACGCGCTCGATTTCTTCCTTGATGTGCGTGGTGCCCTGCACGATCGCTTTCTCCGACTTGAGAATCTCCTCGAAGTCGTTGTACTCGCGTTCCAGGCGCACGATTTCGTCGTCGATCAGGTCCAGGCGCTTGCGCGAGGCGTCGTCCTTTTCCTTCTTGACCGCTTCGCGCTCGATCTTGAGCTGGATGATGCGCCGTTCCAGCTTGTCCATCACCTCCGGCTTGGAATCGATCTCGATCTTGATTTTCGACGCCGCTTCGTCGATCAGGTCGATCGCCTTGTCGGGCAGGAAGCGGTCGGTGATGTAGCGGTGCGACAGTTCGGCCGCGGCAATGATCGCCGCATCGGTGATTTCCACCTTGTGGTGCAGCTCGTACTTGTCCTGCAGGCCGCGCAGAATGGCGATGGTCGCCTCCACGGTCGGCTCGTCGACCAGGATCTTCTGGAAGCGGCGCTCGAGCGCGGCGTCCTTCTCGATGTACTTGCGGTATTCGTCGAGCGTGGTCGCGCCGACGCAATGGAGTTCGCCCCGCGCCAGCGCGGGCTTGAGCATATTGCCCGCATCCATGGCGCCTTCGGCCTTGCCGGCGCCGACCATGGTGTGCATCTCGTCGATGAAGACGATGGTCTGGCCTTCATCCTGCGCCAGTTCCTTGAGCACCGACTTGAGGCGTTCCTCGAACTCGCCGCGGAACTTGGCGCCGGCCAGCAGGGCCGCCATGTCGAGCGACAGCACGCGCTTGCCCTTGAGCGAATCGGGCACCTCGCCGTTGATGATGCGCTGCGCCAGCCCTTCGACGATGGCGGTCTTTCCCACGCCAGGCTCGCCGATCAGCACCGGATTATTCTTGGTGCGCCGCTGCAGCACCTGGATGGCGCGCCGGATTTCGTCATCGCGCCCGATCACCGGATCGAGCTTGCCCAGGCGGGCGCGCTCGGTCAGGTCGAGCGTGTATTTTTTGAGCGATTCGCGCTGGCCTTCGGCGTCGGCGGATTTGACGCCTTCGCCGCCGCGCACGGCCTGGATCGCCGTCTCCAGGGCCTTGCGCGTCAAGCCGTTTTCGCGCGCCAGGGTGCCGGCGTCGGACTTGTCTTCGGTCAGCGCCAGCAGCACCATCTCGCTCGATAGAAACTGGTCGCCGCGCTTTTGCGCTTCCTTGTCGGCCAGGTTAAGGACGCCCACGAACTCGCGCCCCGCCTGCACCTGGCCGCCATTGCCGGACACTTTCGGCAATCGCTCCAGGGAACTGCGCAGGGCCGTGGTCAGGCTGCCCACGTTCACGCCTGCGCGCTGCAACAGCGAGCGTGCGGCGCCGTCGTCCTGGTTCAACAGGGCCGACAGCAAGTGAACCGGTTCGATATACTGATTGTCATTGCCCACCGCGAGGCTTTGCGCATCGGACAGCGCTTCCTGCAGTTTGGTGGTCATTTTGTCTTGGCGCATGGTCGAGCTCCACAAAAAAGTGTGATTAACTTGACTAAAAGATGGGGCCGTGGCCGCTATTTTCAAGGCGGCGCTGCCCCGGCCGGCACGGCGCGCATGATACTCTTGCGATTCTGAAACCTTTATTGGACTGCCGCCTTGTCTATTTCCCGACTCAGCGCCCTGGGCGCCCTCCTCCTGGCGGGCGCCGCCTGCGCCGCCGCCCCGGCGCCGATTCCCGTGCGTGCCGATGCGCTCACCCAGGCCGACGCCGCGGCGCGCGCACAGCGCATCGCCAACGTCGCCTACGTGCTCGACTTCACGCTCACCGGCAAAGAGACCTTCAGCGGCAGCAGCACCCTGCAGTTCGACCTGGCCGACACGCGCGCCCCCATCACGGTGGACCTGGACAAGGCCACCATCGCCACGCTCACCGTCAACGGCGTGGCGCTCGCGCCGCACTACAACAAGGCCTACATCACGATCGCCGCGCGCGACCTGAAGGTGGGCCGCAACAGCATCACCGTCGCCTACCAGCGCGCCCACAGCACCAATGGCGAAGGCTTGCACCGCATGCTCGATCCGGTCGACGGCAAGGTCTACACCTACTCGCACTTCGAACCGGCGGCGGCGAAGCAGATGTTCGCCCTGTTCGACCAGCCGGACCTGAAAGCGACCTACCAGCTGACGGTCACCGCGCCGGCCGACTGGAAGGTGGTCTCCACCAAACGCGAAAGCGCCATCGAGGAGCGCGGCGCCACGCGGCGCTGGACCTTCCCGGCCACCAGGCAACTGTCCGCCTACAATTTTTCGATGCACGCCGGTCCGTACAAGGTTTGGGAAGACAACAGCGGCCCGTATCCGATGCGCCTGTTCGCGCGCCAGTCGGTGGCCGCGCAGGTGTCGCCCGCAGACTGGTTCAAGTACACGAAACAGGGGCTGGCCTGGTTCGACAATTATTTCGGCGTTCCCTACCAGTTCGAAAAATACGACCAGCTGTTGGTGCCGGGCTTCCTGTACGGGGCGATGGAAAACGCGGCGGCGGTCACTTTTGCCGAAGGCGGCTTCCTGTACAAGGCGGCCATGACCGAGGCCCAGCGCGAGAGACTGGCCGAAGTGATCCTGCACGAAATGGCGCACCAGTGGTTTGGCGACCTGGTGACCATGAAGTGGTGGAACGGCCTGTGGCTCAACGAAAGCTTCGCTTCCTTCATGGCGACCATGGCAACGGCCGAATCGACCGAATTCACCGGCGCCTGGCAGAGCTTCTACGCCGAAGGCAAGCAGCAAGCCTACGTGCAGGACCAGAGCCCGGCCACGCACCCGATCGAAGTGCCGGTGGCGTCGAGCGCCAACGCGTTCGACAACATCGATGCGATCACCTACTCGAAAGGCGCGTCCACCCTCAAGCAGCTGCGCCATCTGCTGGGCGAAGAAGTGTTTCGCAAGGGCGTGCACAACTACCTCGTCAAGTACCAGTACAAGAACGCGCAGCTGGACGATTTCATCGGCAGCCTGGGCGAAGCTGCGGGGCGCGACCTGACGCCGTGGACCCGGCAATGGCTGTACAAGGCCGGCGTGAACACGCTGGCGGCCGAATACCGCTGCAGCGCCGGCAAGGTCGCCAGCTTCACGCTGCGCCAGAGCGCCCCGGCCGCGCTGCCGACCCTGCGCGAGCAGCGCGTGCAGGTCGCCACCTTCGTCGTCGACGGCGCCAGGCTCGCTCCCGGCAAGACCGTGGCCGTCACTTACAAGGGCGCCGCGACCGCCGTCCCGGCCCTGGTGGGCAGCGCCTGCCCCGACCTGGTGTATCCGAACTACCAGGACTGGGGCTACGTCAAGGTCAAGCTGGACAAGCGCTCGTTCGCCTCCGCCGGTGCCTACCTGGGCGCCATCGACGAGCCGCTGCTGCGCGCGATGATGTGGCAAAGCCTGTGGGACGGCGTGCGCGATGGCGAACTGCCGGTCGAGAGCTTTATCCAGACCGCCCTGGCCAATGCGCCCCTTGAAAAAGACTACAACCTGCTCGGCGACGTGCTGGCCAAGGTGGCCGGCGCCAAGCACTACATCGACGTGATGCACGCGCCGCCGCGCTACGCGCAAAAGAGCATCGCGGCACTCGAAGCGATGATGTGGCGCGGGGTCGAAGCGAGCAAGGGCAACGCCAACTTCACGCACCGCTGGATGGACGCCTACCTGGACGCGGCCACCACCGAAGACGCGCAAGCGCGCCTGGTGGCGATCCTGAACGGCGCCACGGTGCTCGACGGCGTGCCGCTGGACCAGGACCTGCGCTGGAAGATCGTCCAAGCGCTCAGCCGCGCCGGGTATGACGGCAGCATGGCGCGCATCGCGGCCGAACAGGCGCGCGACAATTCCGATGCCGGCCAGGCGGCCGCGCTGCGCGCCACCGTGATCCGGCCCGACGCCGCCGTCAAGCGGCAGTGGCTGGCCACGGTCATGGACTTGAACACCACGCTGCCGTTTGCGCGCGTGCGCACGGCCATGGAAAGCCTGTATCCGCCCGGGCAGCGCGCCTTGAGCGAAATGAGCGCGGCCGAGCGCCTGCGCCAGTTGCCGGCGCTGGACAAGGCCGCCGGCCCGGTCTACATGCGCGCCTGGGCCGCGACCATGATACCGAAGGACTGCACGCCGGCCAGCGTGACGCGCCTGGCCAGGGCCGGCAAGCAGTTCAAGGGATTATCGGAGGGGACCATGCGCGCGCTGCGCGACCAGCAGGAAAACGAACGGCGCTGCCTGGCGGTGAGGAAGGCGATGAAGTTCCCGCACGAGTGACGGGATACTGAAACGACGGCCGGGCCGTTCGTGGCCCGGCCTATCGTGGCCCGGCCTTTCGTGGCCCGGCCTTTCGTGGCCCGGCCGCCAGGGCTTATTCCTTGCCCGAGTCGACGTACCCGCCGTTTGCGTCCTGCGACAGCGCGACGTCGCGCACGTTCTTTTGCACCGCCACCGCCGCGAACAGGCTCAGGACGAAGGACATCGCAAAGAAGCCCTTTTCGCTCTGCGCCAGCGTGGCGTTGACCAGGCCCACCGTCAACAGCAGGACCGACAGCAGCAGGGATATCCAGCACAGCCCGAAGTAAATGCCCGTCACTTTCACGCCTTCGAGGCGGTCGCGCACCGATTTTTGCAGCGACACGGCGGCAAACAGCCCGTACATCAGCAAGGTAAAGTAATAGCCGCGCTCATTGAGCTGCATCGTCGAGTTCCACAGCCCGATGAGGTAGGTGCCGGCGCCGACGAACAGGGCTGCCCACGATGCGCCGATAAAGGCCCCGGTAGGACGTTGCGGCAGTTGCTTGGACATTGAATTCTCCTTGGTGTGACGTTACGTGGATAATGCGCGCCAGCTGGCATGGCCGGCGATACAGCAGATAATCGATCCGGCCAGGTGCAGGGCCGAATGCGCCAGCGCCCAGCCATAGTCGCCGCGTTCGAGCAGCACCATCGCTTCGCCGGAAAAGGTGGAAAACGTCGTCAGCCCGCCCAGAAAACCGGTCACCGCGAACAGGCGCCATTCGGGCGGCAGCTGCGGATGGGCGCCGAAAAAGCCCAGCGCCACGCCGATCAGGTAGCCGCCGGCCAGGTTCACGGCCAGGGTGCCGAACTGCAGCTTCGGATGCAAGGCGCCCAGCCACAGTGCCAGTCCCCAGCGCAGCCAAGCACCGAGCGCGGCTCCCACGCCGACGGCGACAACATTCATCGGTCA
Source organism: Telluria sp. (assembly GCA_036386755.1). GTDB lineage: Bacteria > Pseudomonadota > Gammaproteobacteria > Burkholderiales > Burkholderiaceae_D > Telluria_A. The sequence goes on along the minus strand of DASVVC010000007.1, from coordinate 11,022 downwards.
AGCCACTTGGCCAGCGCGGCGTCGTCGCTCACGCGCGCGTCGACCCAGCGCGCGCCATCGGGCGTTTGTTCCTTCTTCCAGAACGGGGCATCGGTCTTGAGGTAATCGATGATGAATTCGCAGGCCGCAAACGCCTCGCCGCGGTGCGCGGCGGTGCACGCCACCAGCACGATCTGGTCGAGCGGCGCGAGCGGGCCGACCCGGTGCACCACCAGAGCGCCAAACAAGGGCCAGCGCTCGCGCGCCTGCGCCACGATGTTTTCCAGCGCCTGCTCGGTCATGCCGGGATAGTGTTCGAGCTCCATGGCGGCCACATCGGCGCCGTCGTTCATGTCGCGCACGGTGCCGACAAAGCTGACGATGGCGCCGATGCGTGCGTCCTGCGCGCGCAGGGCCGCCATTTCGGTACTGAGGTCGAAGTCGGCGCCCTGGACCCGCACCGCCGTCATTTGCCGTCCTTCGATTTGTCGTCCTTGGCAATACGCGTGAACAGGTGCTCGATGCGCGAGGCGGTACGGTCGTCCACCAGCGCCGGCATGGCGCACAGCTGCAGGAACTGGGCCGCCTGGTTGCCCGGCTTTTGCCCGGACTTGAGCGACGACTGCAAGGTCTCGACCTGGAGTTTCAGGCGCTCGCGCGCGAACTCGCTGCCGCTGTCGATGCCGGCCGCGATTTCGAGGCGCAGGATTTCGTGCAGCAGCGGCGCGCGGTTTTTCTCGAGCAGCGCGGCAAACGCGGCGCGGCCCTCGCCACGCGCCGCCAGCGCCGCGTCAAAGCGCGCCTTGAGCGTGCGTTCGTATGTGGCGTCCAGCGCCGGCAAGGCGCTCCAGCGCGCGTCCCAGTCGGTGCCGTCGGCCTGTTCGCCGCCGGCGGCAACCGCCGCTTCGAGTTCCTGGCACAGGCGCAGCTTGTCGCGCAGCGCGCTGGCCTGGGCGCGGCTGGCGTCGCGCTTGGCGGCGTCCACATGGTGCTGCAGCGCGGCGATGGCGGCGTGGTAGCGTTTTTCGACCTTCGCTTCGTTGGCGCGCGGAACGGCGCCGATGGCGTTCCATTCGGCGGCCGCTTCGCGCAGCAATTTGCCGGCATTGGCGGCGGCGTCCGGCGCGGCGGCGGCAAGTTCGAGGCGCGCGCTGATGGCGTCCTTGGCTTCCTGGTGGCTGCGCCGTTCGGCGTCGGCGGCGTTGGCGCTTTCTTTGCGGCGTGCGAAGACGGCGTCGCAGGCGGCGCGGAATTTCTGCCACAGCGCCTGCTCGGACTTGCGTTCGAGCGGCAGCGCCCTGGCGTGTTCCTGCCAGCGTTCCTGCAAGGCGCGCAGGGTGTCGAGCGCGTGGCGGTCATGCGCGTCGAGCGCGGCCACCTGGGCGATCATGGCCTCGCGTTCGGCCACTTCGTTCTTGCGCTGCTGTTCCAGCGGCGCCTGCAAGGTGTTGAGCGCATCGGTGAATTCGTGGTCGAGGCGCTTTTTTTCCTTGCGGTCGATCGCCCCCAGGTGGCTCCACGCCAGGCGCATGCGCTGCACGGTGGCGGCCATGTGCTTCCAGTCTACGCTCTCGCCTTCGGCCAGCTTGGCCGTCTCGAGCGCCGCTTCGGCGATCAGGGCCTGCGCCTTGGCCGCGTTGGTGTGGCGCTCGTCGGCCAGGTGCTTGAAGTGGGCGGCGGCCGGCGCGTAGGCGGCGCTGCAGGCGGCGTCAAAGCGCTCCCACAGGCTTTTGGGGGCCGCGCCCGACAAGGTGTCGAGCGCTTTCCAGCGTTCGCGCATGCTGCCGACTTTCTTGGCCAGTTCGCTCATCGCCAGTTTTTGCGTGGTCAGCTGCTCGACCGCCTTGATCAGTTCCTCGCGCGAGACGTTGCCGCCCCAGCGCGCCCAGTCCGACAGGCGTTTGAGTTCTGCGCGCGCGTGCGCCAGGCGCTCCGACAGGGCCGGCGTGAGGCGCGTGCCCTTGCTGTCCTTGAGGATCTTGTCCATCTCGGCCGCGCTGCCCAGCGAGCCTTGCTGCAGGGCCGCTTCCATCGCGTCGAGCGCGTCGAGGAAGTGCTGGTCGGGCGCCTGCGCGGGAGCGTTCTTGCGCGGTTCCCTGGCCGGCTTGCCCGGTGCGGCGGCCGGCGCGGGCAGCGAGGCAAGCAGCACTTCGAAGCGCTGCTGCAGGTCGGCCGCTTCCGCCGGCGGCGCCGGTGGCAGCTGCTGCCAGGCTTTTTTGAGCTGCTCCTGGTTGAACGCGCCCGGCGGCGTGGCGCGCCATTCGGCCAGCGCGGTTTCGCGCGCGATCACGGCCGACTGGCCCTGTTCCAGCGCGCCCAGCGACGCCATCAGGCGCGCGTGCTCGGAAGCGAATTCGTTGGTCAGGCTGCGCGGCAGCGAGGCGTGTTCCGGCGCGGCCAGGGCGGCGGCCTGCGCCTGCGCCATCTGTTCCAGCCGTTCGGCCAGCTCGGGCGCGCGCAGGTCGCTCGTGCCCAAGGCGCGCAAGGCGGTCAGGCTGTCGATCATGGCGCGCTGCAAGGTGACCTGCGCTTCGAGGCGCTGGGCCAGCTGGGCGCGGATGGCGTTGAACTGTTCGGCCAGCTCTTGGGCGGCGATCACCGACCAGCGGCGGTCCAGGTCGGCAACCTGGTTGGGCGAGAGTTTGTCGTCCTTGAGCAGGGCCTGGGCCTGGTCGATACAGGCCTGGCCGCGCGCAAGCTCGGCCTGGTGGTGGCGCAGCGCGTCCAGGCGCGACTGCATGAGCTTGGCGACGCGGCGGTCGGTATTGCGCATGGCGGCGTGGACTTTTTCGAGCTGGGCGGCCGTATGGACGTGCTCGGCGGCAGCCAGGCGCAGCTCGGAAAAATCGGATTGCAGGATGAACTCGACGGCGGCGGCTTCATCGCCGGCCAGCGCGGCTACCTTTTCGGCCTGCTGGGCACGCAGCACGCTGGTCTGCGAGGGCTGCGGCGCTGGATTCGGGCTCGCCTGCGCGGACTTCCCTGCAGGGGTGTCGGACTTGTCGGCCGGTCGCTTGAAAAGGAATTCGAACATGACGTGATATCAACCATTCAAAACCACCATGATAGCAAGAATGGCGCGGAAAGCACGGGATCGGGTAGAGTATTCCTGCCCGATACCGCAGGTGGCATCGGCCACCGGGCTTGCAAGCGGCCGCCGGAAGGAAGTAGCCGGCAAGTCATGGGCCAGAGAGCCAACGGGCCAGAGAGTCAACGAGCTAGATTCAACGGGCTAGATTCAACGGGCCAGATTCAATGGGCCAGATGGGTCGCAAAGCGGCGCCGGCCCGCCTCTTCGGTGCGCGCGGCCCCCAGCTCGCGCCCGTAGCCGGTCGTGCCGATGGCCCGGCGAGCCGGTTTGAGGTCTTGCTCGTACGCATCGTGTACCAGCATTTCGTTGGCGATCGAAAACCAGGCTTCGCCGGAAATCACCGCCCGCGCCAGCGGGAACAGCTCCTTCTCTTCGCGCTCCAGGCGCTTGAGCGTGGCGCTGCAAAAGGCTTCGAGCGCGGCGCAGAACTGGGCCACGCTGGCATACGTGTCGAGCGCCGTGACGCCCAGGCGTACCACCAGCACCCCGACCGCGTCGGCGGCGGCCCGGCCCAATTCTTCCAGGTCGAGCAGCAGGCGGTCGGCGGCGGGGCTGGCCTTGCGGATGGCCGGCACCAGGAACATGTCGATCTTGCGCCAGTGGCAGTTCTCGTACAGGCGTTTGACCATGTCGCATGCGGCGCCTACCTGCCCGGCGGCCAACGCATTCTGGTGCGCGAAGGCCGAGTGAAGCAGCTTTTGCAAGGTCTGCACATGCTTGCGGATATTCGCTTGCTCGACAGACAGTGCAACCAGGGTATATGTCGCCGTTAACATTCGTTCTCCTCAGAAGATGCCCACATACGCAAGACCCGGACGCTGGCAGCGCCGGGAAGCCTGGCTGGAGTCGTGTGTTCAGGCAGGCTTGGAGTTGTTCTTTATGAACTTTTGCATCAGCCCGGAGAAACCAGTGTAAAGAACTCCGACACCATTCGTTTGATCTAGCGCAAGGCGCGCGCCATCAGTGGTTTCTTGTCAGCACATTCGCAACGTGGCGCAGGCCTTTTAATAACGAAACGCCACGTTTTGTTCCTGCACCCAAGATTTTTTCGAGTGCGCCAACCACGCCGCCGGTTTTTGCGGGCAGAATGTAAGTTAGCGTGCGGCCCCATTTCAAGCAATTGCGGTTGCGCCATGTCTTTTGATGCCACTCAACCATCAGGGGGATCTCTATTCCTTCCGCCAGCGCATTTCGCCGCTCAGCCAGGCGCCTGTTCCGGGTCCTGCTGCTCCCGTGTTTCGCGCTGACCCTGGTGGCGTCCATGTGGACCACCCTGTTCCACCAGGTCGGGGTCGAGCGCGCCGCCGCCCACCACGACGCGGTGCTCGCCAGCCAGGCGCTGGCGCGCGTTCTGTCGGAGCACGTCAGCCACATCCTGCGCCAGAGCGACCACGCGACCCAGCTGTTCAAGCTCAAGTTCGAGGAAACCGGCGGCGCCCTGCGATTGGCCGAGTTCAGCCGGCGCAACGGCCTGCTCGACAGCGTGCTGCCGGCCAAGCTCAATCTGCCGATGGCCCTGCTCGGGCGCGACGGCAATCTGCTCGACAGCGCCAACGGCTTTCATGCCGGCGCCGCCGCCGGCGCGGCGTGGTTCCAGGCGCTCGCGCGCGGCGCCGGCGACGCCCCCCAGTTTTCGACCCCGGTGCTCGAGCCGCGCAGCGGCAAGTGGATGATCCAGGTCGCGCGCCGACTCGACGACGGCGCCGGCGCCTTCGGCGGCGCCATCGTGATCATGATCGACCCACTGTATTTCGTCGACGACTACGACCGCGTCCATGTCGACGACGAAGCGGCCCTGTTTTTGTGGGCGCACGAGGCCAAACTGAGCATCGGCCGCGTGGGCGAGCGCCTGTTCGTGGGCGAACGCCTGGGCTTTCGCGCGCGCACGCCGGGCGCCGACGAACTGCTGCCGACCACGGCGCCTGACCGCATCGCGCGCATCTACAGCTACAGCGACATGGACCGCTACGCACTGGTCGCGGTGGTCGGCATCACCGAGCGCGCCGCGCTGGAAAAATTCGAACGCCACCGCATCCGCTACCTGTCGATGGCGCTGGCCGCGACGGTGGCCATCGCCCTGGTCACGGCGCTGCTGATGCACCAGAGCGCGCGCCTGCGCGCCAGCATGCGCGCCGCGCGCGACGCCCAGGCCACCTCGCGCGCGGCGGCCGAAGGCAGCCTCGATGGCGTCATGTTCCTCAAGGCGCGCCGCAACGCCCAGGGCGCGGTGATCGATTTCACCGTCACCGACATCAACGACAAGGGCGCGGCCATGTTCGGCCATCCGCGCGCGGCCATCACCGGGCAAGGCATCCTGCCGCTGCTGCCATCCGAGGTCGACCCGCCGTTCGTCGAGCGCTACGCCCAGGTCCTGCGCGAATCGCGTCCGCTGGAAGAAGAAGTCGAGCTGCGCATGCCGGGCGAGCGCGCGGTCTGGATCCGCCATCAGATCGTGCCGCTGCCCGACGGCGTGGCGGTGAGCTGGCGCGACATCAGCGCGCGCAAGCTGGCCGAACTCGAAATCAGCGGCAACCGCGGCTTTTTGCAGTCCCTGATCGAGCACCTGCCGCTGCTCATTTACGTCAAGAGCGTGCGCCCGGCCAGCTTCGGCACCATGGTGGTGTGGAACAAGGCGGCCGAAGCGGCCACCGGCTACGCCGCCGAGGACGTGATCGGCAAGACCGACTGCAGCGCCTTCGCACCCGATTTCGGCCTGTGCAGCGTTGAAGAAGACCGCGCCATGCTCGCTGCCCCGGCCGCGGTCGACCTGCCCGAAAAGCCGCTGCGCCGGCCCGACGGCGAACTGCGCTACCTGCACACGGTGTCGGTGCCGCTGTTCGACAGCGGCGGCGCCATCGAATACATCTTGTGCATCGCCGAAGACGTCACGCGGCGCCACGAGCAGGACCAGAACCTGCGCAACAGCGAAGCGCAGCTGGCCGCGATCACCAACGCCTCCCCGCTCGGCCTGATCCGCGCCGACCTGCGCGGCCACTGCACCTACGTCAACCGCATGTTCGAAACCATCACCGGCCTCACGCGCGACCAGGCGCTCGGCAGCGGCTGGAAAGATGCGCTCCTTTCCGAGGAGCGCGACAGCCTGGACACCGTCTTCCAGCACCAGCGCAGGAACGCCGAGCCGTTCAAGAAAGTGGTGCGCTGCCTGCATCCCGACGGCAGCCAGGTATGGGCCTCGCTCAAGGTGGCGGCGGTGCGCATCGGCGGACGCATCGAAGGATTCGTGGGCACCATCGACGACATCACCACCCTGCGCGAAGCCGAGATGGCGCTGCGCGAAAGCGAGGCGCGCCTGCGCACCATCGCCGACACCTTGCCGGCTATGGTGGCCTACATCGACGCCAGCCAGGTCTACCGCTTCCACAACCTGGCCTACGACCGCGAGTTCGGGCGCGGCGGCGCCGAGGTGCCCGGCATGACGGTGCGCCAGACCGTCGGCGAAAAGCGTTTCGCCACGCTCGAACCGTACATCCTGCGCGCGCTGGGCGGCGAGACCCTGGTCTTCGAAGAGCACGACGAGAGCGACGGCAGCGAGCGCGCGCTGGAAGTGACGTACATCCCGCAACTGGGCGAAGACGGGGCGGCGGTGGTCGGCTTTCACGTCATGCGCCAGGACATCACCTCGCAAAAGCGCGAGAAGAAGCGCCTGCTCAAGCTGGCCCAGGTCGACACGCTGACCGGGCTGGCCAACCGCGCTGGCTTCCTGCACAAACTGAGCCTGGCCATGCGCGAGAGTGCCGACGATGGCCAGCTGATGGCGCTGATGTACATGGACGTCGACCATTTCAAGCCGGTCAACGACACCCATGGCCACCACGTGGGCGACGCCCTGCTCAAGGCGTTTTCGGCGCGCCTGGCGCAGACCCTGCGCGCCAGCGACACCCTGGCGCGCCTGGGCGGCGACGAATTCACCATCATCATGGAAAAGCTGGCGCGCCAGGAAGACGCGCAGGCGATCGCGACCAAGATCGTGAGCGCGATGCAGGCGCCGTTCGACCTGGGCATGGTCACGGTGTCGGTCTCGGCCAGCATCGGACTGGCTTATTTCAGCGGCGGCACGCTTGACGCGGACGCACTGCTGCAGCAGGCCGACATGCAGCTGTACCAGGCCAAGCAGGCCGGGCGCAATACCTGGCGCGCGGCGGCCTGAGTCAGCGCCGCTTCAGATTGCGGCGCCCCATCGGCCGCCACGGCGCCGCGCAATCCCGGCGTCAGGGAATGGATGCGGGCCGATTGTCAGTGGACGCTGCCGGACCTTGTATTGCGGCCGCCCCGCCGCCGTCGCCGCTGGGCCGAAGCTGCGCCGGCAGGCATCCGGCGTAGCCGGGCCAGGGCCGCACGCAGCGCCAGGCCGGAGGCGCGGCCTTGGTGATGCTGCGCTGGTACAGCAGCTTGCCATGCAGGTCGTAGAACTCGGCACTGAAACGTTCGCCATCGATGCTGGCCCACAGGAAGCCCGGCGTGCGGTCGTACTCGAAGTGCGTCGGGTTGCCATCGCGCCCGACCAAACCGGTGGTTTTCGAGCCCGCGCCGGAGACGATGAATTCGATGCCGCAGCGCGCCTTGGGCCACTGCAGGTTGTGGTCGTGGGCGGTGAGGACAATGTCGGCGTTGCCGCAGACGACGTCTTCGAACAGGCGCTTTAGCGGCGCGCCGTTGACGATGTCCGGACAAAAATTGCCGCAGCCCTCATAGTTGCCCGCGTTACCGTGCTCGCCGTTGGACAGGTAGGGATGGTGGCCGGCCACGATTTTCCATTTTGCCCCCGAGATAGCCAGCGCGCCGGCCAGCCACGCGCGCTGCGCATCGGTATTGATGCCTTGCAGGTAACCGGTGGTATCGAGCGCGAACAGGGCCACCTCGCCTTTCTGGACGTGATAAAACGGGTGCGGCATTTTCCAGCGCGCCGAGCGCCAGGTGTAGGCAAGCTGGAACTGCGGCTTCCAGTAATCGAGCGGCGGATCGCCGTAGTCGTGGTTGCCCAGCAGGGCATAGAACGGCAGGTCGAGCCCGGCGTACGGCAATTCGAACTTTTGCTGGAACTGGGGGTCGTCGGGGCGGGTGATGCCTTGCCCGTAAAAATTGTCGCCCAGATAGATCACGAAATCGCAGCCCTTGCGCGCGCACAAGGCAGCCATGGCCTTGCCGTTCGCGTACTGGGCGCGGTTGCCTTCGCCGGCGTCGCCCAGGGCCAGGAAGCGCACCGCCGCGCTTGCCGGCAGGGCCAGCCCCGCAAACAGGATCGCGAATATCGAAGATCGTAGTCGAGCAAGCATGGCGTCTCTCCCGGTTGGCCGTCTGGCTTGACTGTAGCAGCGGCGTCGCGATAGCGGCTGAGCGGGCACAAGCGCCGGAAGTGCCGCCTGCACCTTCCCCCACCGACGCATCTTTGATGCAAGTGCGTGTGCCTGCCCGGATGCGGGAACTCAAGCGAAGCCAGCCTGTCGAACTTCTGTCGCAAGCAATTACTTTCCGCTTCGACAGACCAACGCGACGGGAGCGCAGAAACGCATGCCGTTGTGCATGTAATGAGTGGCACTCCGGCGCCTGCGCCATCAGGTGCCGGACAAACGCGCTAGAACGCAGGCAAGCAAACCGCATTGCCCGCCGGACACCTTGCTCCAGGCGCTGGCGGGTCCTGGCCGCCTTCGCTCTGGTAATTGATCGCTTTCTTTCCGGAAGCTCTCCATGCGGCTGTTGCACACTTCCGACTGGCACCTGGGCCAGACTCTGCACCATCACGACCGCACGTACGAGCACCAGTGCTTCCTCGACTGGCTGCTCGACACGATCGTCCTGGAGCGCCCGGACGCGCTGCTGGTCGCCGGCGACGTGTTCGACAGCGCCAATCCCCCGGCCGCGTCGCAAGAGCAGCTGTACCGCTTCTTGCAGCAGGCCCGCGTGCGCGCGCCGCTGCTCGACATCGTCATCATCGCCGGCAACCACGACTCGCCCGGCCGCCTGGAAGCGCCCGCGCCGCTGCTGGGCGCCTATGGCACTACTGTCATCGGCCGCGTGGCGCGCCGGCCCGACGGCGAGATCGACCTCGAACGCCTGATCGTGCCGCTGCACGACGCGCGCGGCGCCGTGGCCGCGTGGTGCATCGCGATTCCCTTCCTGCGCTCGGGCGACTTGCCGCGCCTGCCCGCGCCCGAACCGCTCGTACCGCCAGAGTCGTACCAGAACGGCGTCGCCCTGCTCTACCGGCAGGCGTTTGCGCTGGCGCAGGCGCGCTGCGTGAACGGCCAGGTGGTCGTGGCGATGGGCCATTGCCACATGGCCGGCGGCCAGGCCTCGCTCGACTCGGAGCGCCGCATCGTCATCGGCGGCGTCGAAGCGCTGCCGGTGCCGCGCAAGGTCGGCCTGCTGCGCGTGCCGCCCCAACCGGCGCCGCTTGGCGTTGCCCTGGCCGCACTCGACGCGCTCGACCTGGAAGAGCTGCCGCTGGCGGCCCAGCCCTTCCTCGAAGTGCGCGTGTTGCTCGACGCGCCCGAACCGGGCCTGCGCGCCCGGGTCGAAGCGGCCATCGCCGGCAAGCCGGTGCGCCTGGCGAAAATCGAACCGACCCGACCCCACAACGGCACGGGCGAGGCCGGCGCCGCGCTCTCGCTGGAGCAGCTCGCGCAGATCGGGCCGGACGATATTTTCCGCAGCCTGTATCGCCAGACGTTCGGCGACGAGGCCCCGTCCGACCAGTTGAGCGCTTTCGCGGAACTAATGCTGCCCGGCCCACACGGAGACGGCCCATGAAGATCCTCAAAATCAGCGGCAGCAACCTCGCTTCGCTGGCTGGCGAATTTTGCGTCGACTTCGAGCGCGAACCGCTCGCCGCGGCCGGCCTGTTCGCCATCAGCGGGCCGACCGGCGCCGGCAAGAGCACCCTCCTCGACGCCCTGTGCCTGGCCTTGTACGACGCCACGCCGCGCCTGTCGAAAATCGTCCGCAGCGGCGGCCTGCTGCCCGATGTCGGCAGCAGCACCGTCTCGGCATTCAACCCGCGCACCTTGCTGCGGCGCGGCGCCGGCGAAGCGTATGCCGAAGTCGATTTCGTCGGCAACGACCAGTTGCGCTACCGCGCGCGCTGGAGCGTGCGGCGCGCGCGCGGCAAGGCCGGCGGCGCCTTGCAAAAGTCGACCATGACCCTGCACCGCCTGCCCGAGCTGATCGCGCTGGGTGGCACCAAGACCGACGTAGCCATCGAAATCGTCCAGCGCATCGGACTCTCGTTCGACCAGTTCACGCGCGCCGTGCTGCTGGCGCAGAATGCGTTTTCGGTTTTTCTCAAGACCGGGGAGAACGAACGCGGCGAACTGCTCGAAACCCTGACCGGCAGCACCGTCTACAGCACCCTCTCGCGCCGCGCCTTCGCGCGCTACAAGCGCGAACAGGGCGCCTTGCAGCTTCTGGACGCGCGCCTGGCCGACCGGAGCCCGCTGCCGGCCGAGGCGCGCGCCGACATCGATGCGCGCAGCAGCACGGCCGACAGCGCAGTGGCGGCGCTGGAGCAACGCAAGGCCCTGCTCGAGCATGAGCTGCGCTGGCACCGGGAGCGTGCCCGCCTGCGCAGCAACGAGCTGCTGGCCGAGGAAATCGTGGCCGGCGCCCGCGCCGAGGCGCAGCAGGCCGACGCGCGGCGCCGCCATCTGGCCACCGTCGACGCGCTGCAACCGGCGCGTGTGCTGCTGGCCGAACAGGCCAGGCTAGGCGCCGATATCGTCGCTCTCGAACAAGCGCAGGCCGCCAGCGACAGCGAGCTGCAACTGGCGCTCAACATCCGGCACAGCGCGACGGTTGCCCTGGCGGGTGCCGAGGCCGCCCTGGAGGAGAAAGAACAGGCCTTGGGCAAGGCCACGCCCCGGCTGGAACAGGCCAGGGCGCTCGACGCCGGCATCGCGGCGCTCAAACCGTTGCGCGCCAGGGCAGCGCGGGTGCGC
>DASVVC010000006.1:0-65922 GCA_036386755.1 Telluria sp. | reverse complement strand
GCCGCGGCTTCGATTCCCGCCGCCCGCAAACGCAAGCGAAAAAAAACCGCCCAGTGGGCGGTTTTTTAGGATGCTTTGGTGGAGGCGGCGGGAATCGAACCCGCGTCCGCAAGCACTCTACAGACAGTTCTACATACTTAGCACTGCCATTTAATTTAACCGGGACAACGCGGACGTGCACGCTGTGTACAAGCGAGTTACCTATTATTTAGTCCGGAACTAAGTAACCCAGTTCAAGACGAGTCCCTGTAAATGACTCTAGAGCTTTTGACGGCCCACCCCAGGGACGAGGTGTTCTAGAGCTAGCAGCAATTAAGCTGCGAGTGCGTACGAGTTATCGTTTGCAGTTAAGTTTTTCAGGTTGTATTTACGAGGTAGCCCGCCCTCGGTATGCCCTGCGCTGCTTTGCAACCCACGTCGAAACCAGGTCGCCCCCACAGAACAACCATTGTACCTCAAATCCGCAACACCGTGGCACCCACGTGTCAAGCGAAAACGCATGGTCAAGCTGTCAAAAAATGACCACAAAAGGAAATTAAATTTCTCAAATGCATCAAATAAATTGCCACACGGAATTTTTCCAGCTATTCTCTTGGCTGTGACGATGACTCCGCAGTCAAGTCAAACCCTCTAACCAATTTCAGGAGAACCAGCATCATGATGACCAAGACGACCTTCCGCCTTTGCGCAGCACTGATCGTAGCAGCCAGCGCCAACGTGGCATTCGCAGCTGACGTACCAGCGGTGTTCGACGCCAAAAGCTGCAAGGCCGACTATCCTAAAGCATCGTTGATGAACGAAGAGCAGGGCGTGGTCAGCATGGCGTTCCTGGTCTCGGCCGAAGGCAAAGTGCTGGAAGCGAAACTGGACAAGACCAGCGGCTTCAAGAGCCTGGACAAAGCGGCAATGAGCGCCATCAGCGCCTGCAAATTCAAGCCGGGTAGCAAAGACGGCCGTCCTGACAGCACCTGGACCAAAGTTGAATACAACTGGACCCTGAGCTGATCGATCAGCGCCGGACCATGCGCCAGTTCACGGCGCATCGTCTTTCGTAGAATTAAAAACGCCTGGCAAATGCTCGAACAGCATGGCCAGGCGTTTTGTCTTCAAAGCGTACAACAGCCGCTAAGCCGTCGGTGCCGGCCGTTTACGCCACCAGCGCCGCCGGCGTCGTCGCGGCAACGCTCGCGCGCAGCAATTCTAGCAAATCCTGCGGCGTGTCGAGCAGGTAATCTGCGCCCCATTGCGTCGGTTCGACCGCGCCGCAATAGCCCCAGGCACAGGCCACGGTGACCATGCCGGCCGCGCGCCCGGCTTCGATGTCGCGTAAATCATCTCCTACATACCAGCACTGTTCCGGCGCAATGCCGAGCCGGCGCGCGCCTTCGAGCAGCGGCGCCGGATGCGGCTTGGCGTGCGCGGTGGTGTCGCCCGAGACGATGCAGCCGGCGTGCTCCAGGCCGATCAGGGGAATCAGCGGGTCGGTGAAGCGCGCCGGTTTGTTGGTGACGATGCCCCACGCCATGCCGGCACCGGTGATGCCGGCGAGCAGTTCCGGCACGCCGCCGAACAGGGTGCTGTGCGAGGCCATGTCGGCCTGGTAATAGTCGAACCATTGCAGGCGCAGCGCTTCGTAGCCGGCGTCGCCGGGCGCTAGGCCGAAGGCGGCGCCGATCATGCCGCGCGCACCGGCCGAGGCGGTCGGGCGCAGCAGCGCGTAGGGGGTCGGCTCCAGGCCGCGCTCGGTGCGCAGGCGGTTGACCGCCGCCGCGAGGTCGGGCGCGGTGTCGGCCAGGGTGCCGTCGAGGTCGAACAGGACGGCGCGCGGCGCCGCTGGGAAAGAAGAGGAGGTCATGGCGGCGGCTCGGGTCGACAGGGGCTTTACAGGGGGCGGCTGCAGGCGACCAGATAGTTGACGCTGGTGTCCTGGTTCAGGGAGTAGATCTTGGTCAGCGGATTGTAGGTCATGCCCTTGAGGCCGTCTACCTGGAGACCGGCTTCGCGCACGAATTGCGCCAGTTCGGCGGGGGTGATGAATTTGCCGTAGTCATGGGTGCCCTTGGGCAGCATGCGCAGCAGGTATTCGGCGCCGACCACGGCATACAGATAGGCCTTGGGATTGCGGTTGATGGTCGAGAAAAATACATGCCCGCCGGGCTTGACCAGGGTGGCAGCGGCCTTGACGATGGCGCCCGGGTCGGGCACATGCTCCAGCATTTCCATGCAGGTAACGACATCGTACTGGCCCGCTTCGCGCGCGGCCATGTCTTCGGCGGCGATCAGTTCGTAGCGCACCTGCACGCCGGACTCCAGGCTGTGCAGGTCGGCCACCTTGAGCGCCTTGTCGGACAGGTCGATGCCGGTCGCGTCGGCGCCTTTGCGCGCCATCGATTCGGTCAGGATGCCGCCGCCGCAGCCGATGTCGATCACTTTCTTGCCGGCCAGCGCGGCGCGCGCGTTGATCCATTCGAGGCGCAGCGGGTTGATCTCGTGCAGGGGCTTGAACTCGGACGTCGGGTCCCACCAGCGGTGGGCAAGTTCGCTAAATTTCTGGATTTCTAGAGGGTCGGCATTCATACGCGGAATAATAACGGCAAATTGACGGATGCGACGGACGCAAGGATAAAAAAACCGCTCCCGGCCGGGGCGTGCGGGCATGGCTTGACGAAATTGCAGGCAAAAAAACACCCCTGCGCGAGGGGTGTTTTTACTGGCGATGCGATTCGCCGTCGTTGCCGGCCCGCCCGCCCGGCGCATGCACCGTGGCGGACCTTGCCGGCTGGCGCGCAGCTTACTTGGCGCGGGTGCCGACGACTTCGACTTCAACGCGGCGGTTCTTGGCGCGGCCTTCAGCGGACTTGTTGTCTGCCACTGGCTGCGATTCGCCCTTGCCTTCGGTGTAGATGCGGTTCGCTTCGATGCCCTTGGCTTGCAGGTAAGCCTTGACAGCTTCGGCGCGGCGGATCGACAGCTTCTGGTTGTACGCATCGGTACCGACCGAGTCGGTATGGCCGACGGCGATGATCACTTCCAGGTTGATGCCTTGCAGTTTCGAGCTCAGGTCGTCCAGCTTGCCCTTGCCTTCGGCTTTCAGGACCGACTTGTCGAAGTCGAACAGCGCATCGGCGGAGAAGCTCACTTTTTCCGAGGTCGCTACCGGCGCCACGACTGGCGGCTGGGTGACCGGGGTGTTCGGTGCTGGTGGCGGAGTCACTGGCTCTGGTGGCGTGACGCATTTGCCGTTTTCCAGTTTGGCCGGCTCGACGCACAGCGGCAGGTCGCAACCTGGGACGGCATCGGCCGGCGTCCAGTAGCCGGTACGCCAGCACAGGCCGAAAGGATCGCGCGCGATCACGCCACGGGCATCCTGGACATAGGCGCTGTTTGGTTTCGGTGCCATGATGTCGGTAGTGACAGGAGCGAACGGTGGCGACTGTTGTGCCAGTGCGCTGCCTGCAATCGCGGACGCGGCGAGCATGAGCGAGACGAGTTTTTTCATAGTTTTTCTTCCTTTCGGGGGTGATATCCGCAGCTTTATAGCTGCGCAACTTTTCGAGCGTGGACAAGATAGTAACAGCTTGCCCCAGCCATTACCCGTGACAGTTTCGTGACAGCTTGTGAAACAGGCAATTAACTTCTGGGTCATTCTGCCACATGCGCTTAATTAGCACGAAGGCTGTTAAAACAATCGTGCCGCAATGTGGTGCATCATGTTGTATTCGTGCAACATCGTGTCTCGCGCGCCATCATCGGGTTGACAAAATGTGAACGTTTTTACGATTTCGATCACGCTTGTTCCATTGCCTGTCGTTTAGGATTTGCGCAACTGCCATACGGCGCATGCTAAAATCCCACGCTTGTCTGTAGCTAAGTAGGTGGGCGCACCGTCGTTGTGCACCTGTCGGCCCGGCGGCATCGAACATGCAGCAGGGGACGTCGAACATTGCGCCAAGCAGCCGGTGTCGCCGTTCCAGCAATTTGCGTACAGCTAATATAACCACAGCCTGAGATCAGTCCCGCCAATGGATCAATTCGCAAAAGAAACAATCCCCATTTCCCTCGAAGAAGAGATGCGCAAGAGCTACCTCGATTACGCGATGAGCGTGATCGTCGGGCGCGCCTTGCCGGATGTGCGCGACGGCTTGAAGCCCGTGCACCGCCGCGTCTTGTTCGCCATGCACGAAATGAACAACGTGTACAACCGCCCGTACGTCAAGTGCGCGCGCGTGGTCGGCGAAACCATGGGTAAGTACCACCCGCACGGCGACGCCTCGATCTACGACACGCTGGTGCGCATGGCCCAGGATTTCTCCTTGCGCTACACGCTGATCGATGGCCAGGGCAACTTCGGTTCGGTCGACGGCGACAGCGCCGCGGCGATGCGTTATACCGAGTGCCGCCTCGACAAGATCGCCAGCGAGATCCTGGCCGATATCGACAAGGACACGGTCGACTTCCAGCCCAACTACGACGGCAAGGAAAAAGAACCGACGGTGCTGCCGACCCGGATTCCCAACCTGCTGATCAACGGCTCGTCCGGCATCGCGGTCGGCATGGCGACCAACATCCCGCCGCACAACCTGACCGAGATCGTCAACGGCGCCCTGCACGTGCTGCGCAATCCCGACTGCACCATCGACGAGCTGATCGAGATCATCCCGGCGCCGGACTTCCCGACCGCCGGCATCATCTACGGCGTCTCGGGCGTGCGCGACGGCTACCGCACCGGCCGTGGCCGCGTGGTGATGCGCGCCAAGACCCACTTCGAGGAATACGGCAAGGATGGCGGGCGCATCGCGATCATCGTCGACGAGCTGCCGTACCAGGTGAACAAGAAGTCGCTGCTCGAGCGCATCGCCGAGAACGTGCGCGACAAGAAGCTCGAAGGCATTTCCGACATCCGCGACGAGTCCGACAAATCGGGCATGCGCGTGGTGATCGAACTGAAACGCGGCGAAGTGCCGGAAGTGGTGCTCAACAACCTGTACAAGCAGACCCAGTTGCAGGACACCTTCGGCATGAACATGGTGGCGCTGGTGAACGGCCAGCCGAAACTGCTGAACCTCAAGCAGATGCTGCAGTGCTTCCTGTCGCACCGGCGCGAAGTGGTCACGCGCCGCACCGTGTACGAACTGCGCAAGGCGCGCGAACGCGGCCACATGCTCGAAGGCCTGGCCGTGGCCCTGGCCAACATCGACGACTTCATCGCCATCATCAAGGCCGCGCCGTCGCCGCCGATCGCCAAGACCGAACTGATGGCGCGCGCCTGGGACTCGTCCCTGGTGCGCGAGATGCTGCTGCGTACCGCCGAAGGCACCACCATCGGCGGCGTCGAGGCATTCCGCCCGGAGCACCTGCCGAAACACTACGGCATGCAGCCCGACGGCATGTACAAGCTGTCCGACGAACAGGCGCAAGAGATCTTGCAGATGCGCCTGCAACGCCTGACCGGCCTGGAACAGGACAAGATCGTCAACGAGTACAAAGAGATCATGGCGCACATCGCCGACCTGCTCGACATCCTGGCCAAGCCGGAGCGCGTGACCGTCATCATCACCGATGAAATGACGCTGGTGATGAACGAGTACGGCGCCGGCAACAAGGACGTGCGCCGCTCGACGATCGAGCACAACGCCACCGACCTGGAAACCGAAGACCTGATCACGCCGCAGGACATGGTCGTGACCCTGTCGCACACCGGCTACATGAAGTCGCAGCCGATCTCCGAATACCGCGCGCAAAAGCGCGGCGGCCGCGGCAAGCAGGCCATGGCGACCAAGGAAGAGGACTGGATCGATCAGCTGTTCATCGCCAACACGCACGATTACATCCTGTGCTTCTCGAACCGCGGCCGCATGTACTGGCTGAAGGTGTGGGAAGTGCCGCAAGGCTCGCGCAACTCGCGCGGCAAACCGATCGTCAACATGTTCCCGCTGCAGGACAACGAGAAGATCACCGTGGTGCTGCCGCTGTCGGGCGTGAACCGCACCTTCCCGGAAGACCATTACGTGTTCATGGCGACCAGCCTCGGTACCGTGAAAAAGACGCCGCTCAAGGACTTCAGCAATCCGCGCAAGGCCGGCATCATCGCGGTCGACCTGGACGACGGCGACTTCCTGATCGGCGCCGCGCTGACCGACGGCGAGCACGATGTGATGCTGTTCTCCGACTCCGGCAAGGCGGTGCGCTTCGACGAGAACGACGTGCGTCCGATGGGCCGTACCGCGCGCGGCGTGCGCGGCATGAACCTGGAAGAGGGACAGAACGTGATCGCCCTGCTGGTGGCCGAAAACGAGCAGCAGTCGGTCCTGACGGCCACCGAGAACGGCTTCGGCAAGCGTACCCCGATCACCGAGTACACCCGGCACGGGCGCGGCACCAAGGGCATGATCGCGATCCAGACCAGCGAGCGTAACGGCCGCGTGGTCGCCGCCACCCTGGTCGAGCCGAGCGACGAGATCATGCTGATCACCACCGGCGGCGTCTTGATCCGCACCCGCGTGTCGGAAATCCGCGAAATGGGCCGTGCCACGCAAGGCGTGACCCTGATCGCGGTCGAAGACGGCACCAAGTTGAGCGGCTTGCAGCGCATCGTCGAAACCGACCTCGAAGACGTCGATCTCGAAAACCCGCCGGAGTAAGAAACGGTGGGGGGCCGGCATCATTTTCGCACTTCGTGCGAGAATGATGCCGGCCCCTTTTTTTCTGGATGCTTGACTTGCCCCGGCATGAACAAGATCATCAAGCCGGTTCTCGACACACAGCCCACTTTTTCGCAAGGACCCTCGTGACCCAGATCTATAACTTCTCCGCCGGCCCCGCCGTCCTGCCCAAGGAAGTGCTGCAACAGGCAGCCGCCGACATGCTCGACTGGCACGGCAGCGGCATGTCGGTGATGGAAATGAGCCACCGCGGTCCCGAGTTCATCTCGATCTACGAAGCGGCCGTGCGCGACCTGCGCCAGCTGCTGGACGTCCCCGCCAACTACAAGATCCTGTTCCTGCAAGGCGGTGGGCTTGGCGAAAACGCCATTGTGCCGATGAACCTGGTCGGGCGGGTAGCGCCGTCCAGCGGCCAGCCGGCTACCATCGACTTCGTGCAGACCGGTTCCTGGTCCGGCAAATCGATCAAGGAGGCGGCGCGCTACGCCACCGTCAACGTGGCCGCCAGCAGCGAAGGCACGCGCTTTACCAGCGTGCCGCCGCAAAGCGAATGGAAGCTCACGCCAGGGGCGGCCTACCTGCACCTATGCACCAACGAAACCATCGACGGCGTCGAATACAACTTCGTGCCCGAACTGGCCGACGGCACGCCGATCGTGGCCGACATGTCCTCGCACATTTTGTCGCGCGTGATCGACGTGAGCAAGTACGGCGTCATTTTCGGCGGCGCGCAAAAGAACATCGGCCCGGCCGGCCTGACCGTGGTGATCGTGCGCGACGACCTGCTCGGGCATGCGCTGCCGATTTGCCCGTCCGCCTTCGACTGGAGCATCGTCGCCGCGCACGACTCGATGTACAACACGCCGCCAACCTACGGCATCTACATCGCCGGCCTGGTATTTGCGCACCTGCTGCGCCAGGGCGGGGTGGCGGCCATGGAGCAGCGCAACATCGCCAAGGCCGAGCTGCTGTACGCCGCGCTCGATGCGGACGATTTTTACCAGAACCGCGTGGCCAAAGACTGCCGCTCGCGCATGAACGTACCGTTCTACCTGCGCGACGAAACACTGAACGACACATTCCTGGCCGGTGCAAAAGCGCGCGGCCTGCTGCAGCTCAAGGGCCACAAGTCCGTGGGTGGTATGCGCGCATCGATCTACAACGCGATGCCGATCGAGGGCGTGCAAGCCCTGGTCGATTACCTGAACGAGTTCGCCGGCCGTGCCTGAGGGCCCCGTGCCCGCGCGAACACCCGATTCACCGCAAACCATGCCGCATCCATGACAGACAAACTCACACCATTGCGCGAACAGATCGATGCGATCGACGCGCAGATTCTCAGCCTTCTGAGCGCCCGCGCGCGCCTGGCGCAGGAAGTCGGCCATATCAAGGCCGAAACCAGCGCCCCGGTGTTTCGCCCCGAACGCGAGGCGCAAGTGCTGCGCGGCGTGGCCGACCGCAATCCCGGGCCGTTAAAAGCGGCCGAAGTGCAGACCATCTTCCGCGAGATCATGTCGGCCTGCCGCTCGCTCGAAAAGCGCGTCACCGTGGCCTACCTGGGGCCATCCGGCACTTTCACCGAGCAGGCCGCGTTCCAGCAGTTCGGCAGCGCCATCGAAGGGCTGCCGTGCATCTCGATCGATGAAGTGTTCCGCGCGACCGAAGCCGGCACCGCCGATTTCGGCGTGGTCCCGGTCGAAAATTCGTCGGAAGGGGCGGTCAACCGCACGCTCGACCTGATGCTCGGCACCACCACCATCATCAGCGGCGAGATCTCGATCCCTGTGCACCACAGCCTGATGACCAAGACCGGCAACATGGACGGCGTGACGGTGGTGTGCGCCCACTCGCAGGCGCTGGCCCAGTGCCAGGTGTGGCTGAACCAGAACTACCCCGGCATCGAACGGCGCGCGGTCGTCTCGAACGCCGAAGCGGCCGTCATGGCCAGCAAGGATGCGACGATCGCGGCGATTGCCAGCGAAATGGCGGGCGAGCAGTATCGCCTCGGCGTGGTCAAGGGCCACATCCAGGACGACCCGCACAACCGCACGCGCTTTGCCGTCATCGGCCATTTGCAGACCAACCCTTCCGGCTCGGACCAGACCTCGCTGGTGCTGGCGGTGCCGAACAAGGCGGGCGCGGTCTACAACCTGCTGGCGCCCCTGGCCGTGAACGGCGTGTCGATGACGCGTTTCGAGTCGCGCCCGGCCCGCATCGGCACGTGGGAATACTATTTTTACGTCGACATCGAAGGCCACGTGCAGGACCCGGCGGTGGCCAAGGCGCTCGACGAACTGCGCGATAACGCCGCTTTTTTCAAGGTGCTCGGCTCGTATCCGCTCAGTCTTTGATACCCAATTTAAAACAACTACCCAGAGATAAACCATGTCCCAGCAATTCGGTCCAGAATACGTCCGTGCCATCGCTCCCTACCAGGCGGGCAAACCGATCGCCGAAGTCGCGCGCGAATTCGGCCTCGACGAAGCGAACATCGTCAAACTGGCGTCGAACGAAAATCCGTTCGGCGTGCCCGCATCGAGCCAGCAAGCCATGGCCGCCGCGGTGGCCGATCTGGGACGCTACCCGGACGCCAACGGCTTCGAGCTCAAAGCGGCGCTTTCAAAGCGCTACGAAGTGCCGGCCGACTGGATCACCCTGGGTAACGGCAGCAACGACATTCTGGAGATCGCCGCCCACGCTTTCGTGCAAAAAGGCCAGGCCGTGGTGTACTCGCAGTACTCGTTCGCCGTGTACGCGCTGGCGACGCAGGGCGTGGGCGCGCGCGCCATCGTGGTCCCGGCCCGGGATTACGGCCATGACCTCGACGCCATGGCCGCGGCGATCGACGCCGACACGCGCCTGGTCTTCATCGCCAATCCGAACAACCCGACCGGCACCTTCATTGCGGCTGCGCAGATCGAGGCGTTTTTGAACAAGGTGCCGGCCAATGTGGTCGTGGTGCTGGACGAAGCCTACAACGAGTTCCTGGCGCCCGAGCACCAGTTCGAGTCAAGCCAGTGGGCGCGCAAGTACCCGAACCTGCTGGTCTCGCGCACCTTCTCCAAGGCGTACGGGCTGGCCGGCCTGCGCGTCGGTTTCGCCATTGCGCAGCCGGCCCTGACCGACCTGATGAACCGCATCCGCCAGCCGTTCAACGTGAATTCGCTGGCGCAGGCCGCAGCCATCGCGGCCCTGAACGACAAGCCGTTCCTGGAGCAGGGCGCCAAGAACAACGCCGCCGGCTACGCGCAGTTTGTCGAAGCCTTCGATGAACTGGGGCTGCAGTACGTGCCATCGTTCGGCAACTTCGTGCTGGTCAAGGTGGGCGACGACGATGGCGCGGGCAGCCGCGTGAACCTGGCGCTGCTCAAGCAAGGCGTGATCGTGCGCCCGGTCGGCAACTACGGCTTGCCGCAATGGCTGCGCATCTCGATCGGCCTGCCGGCCGAAAACGCGATCTTCATCGCCGCCCTCAAGAAAGCGCTGGCCTGACGTGTTCAATAAAGTCGTCATTGTCGGCGTCGGGCTGATCGGCGGCTCGTTCGCGCGTGCGCTGCGCCATGCCGGCGTGGTGGGCACGCTGGTCGGCGTGGGCCGCTCGCTTGACGCGATGGCGCGCGCGCTCGAACTCGGGATCATCGACCAGGTGGCGCCCTCGATGCAGGACGCGATGGCGGGCGCCGACCTGGTGCTGATCGCCGCGCCGGTCGCCCAGACCGCGACTATCCTGGCGTCGCTGCTGCCGTACCTGGAAGCGGGAACGGTGGTGACCGACGCCGGCAGCACCAAATCCGACGTGGTGGCGGCTGCGCGCGCCGTGTTGAAAGAGCGGGTCGGCCAGTTCGTGCCGGGGCACCCGATCGCCGGGCGCGAAACCAACGGGCCGGACGCGGCGATTGTCGACCTGTACCACGGCAAAAAAACCGTGCTCACACCGCTGGCCGAAAACACGCCGGAGAATATCGACCGCGTGGCCGCCGCCTGGAGCGCGTGCGGCGCTATCATCCACAAGCTCTCGCCGCAGGAACACGACACCGTGTTCGCCTCGGTCAGCCACCTGCCGCATTTGCTGGCGTATGCGCTGGTCGACGACATCGCCCGCAAACCCCACGCGGGGCTGCTGTTCCAGTACGCCGCCAGCGGTTTCAGGGACTTTACGCGCATCGCCGGCTCCTCGCCCGAGATGTGGCGCGACATCTCGCTGGCCAACCAATCGGCCCTTCTGGGCGAGTTGGACGCATATCTGGCACAATTAACGGCGATGCGCGCCATGCTCGCCAATGGCGACGGCGCGGCGATCGAAGCGGTCTACGCCAACGCCCAGCGCGCGCGCTGCCGCTGGATCGAAGCGATCGAGGCGGCCGAAGCGCCGCCGGCGCAGGACAGCAGTCCCGAATAAACCCAGCATGTCAAGGAACCCCAGCATGACCCAGCAGAAGCAGTACCCGCACCATATCGATCTCAAGCCCGTCATGCACGTCGAGGGCGTGGTGCGGCTGCCGGGGTCCAAGAGCATCTCCAACCGCACCTTGCTGCTGGCCGCGCTGGCCGAAGGCACCACCACCATCATCGGCCTGCTGGCGTCGGACGATACCCTGGTCATGCTCGGCGCACTGCGTTCGCTCGGCCTGGGCTGGGAACAAGTCGACGAACATACCCACATCGTGCATGGCGGCGGCGGCGCCTTGCCGGTGCACGAAGCCGATCTGTTCATGGGCAATGCCGGCACCGCGATCCGCCCGCTGACGGCGGCGCTGGCTGTCATTGGCGGCGATTACACGCTGCACGGCGTCACGCGCATGCACGAGCGCCCGATTGGCGATCTGGTGGACGCCTTGAATGATATCGGCGCCCAGATCGAGTACACCGGCGTCGAAGGTTTTCCGCCGCTGCGCATCCGGCGCGGGCATATCCATGCGCAGCGCCTGTCGGTGCGCGGCAACGTATCGAGCCAGTTCCTGACCGCGCTGCTGATGGCCGCGCCGCTGATGGCGCGCGAGCAGCCGGTGACGATCGACGTGACCGGTGAACTGATCTCCAAGCCGTACATCGAAATTACCCTGAACCTGATGCGGCGCTTCGGCGTGACGGTGGAGCAGGATGGCTGGCAATCGTTCACCGTGCAGCCGGGGCAGCGCTACACCAGTCCGGGCACGATCCACGTCGAAGGCGACGCCTCGTCGGCCTCGTACTTCCTGGCGGCCGGCGCGATTGGCGGCGGCCCGATCCGGGTGGAGGGAGTAGGGCGCGACAGCATCCAGGGCGACGTGCGCTTTGCCGACGCGCTGGAGCAGATGGGCGCGACGATCACGCGCGGCGAGAACTGGATCGAAGCGCGCTCGAACGGCGTGTTAAAAGCCATCGACGCCGACTTCAACCACATTCCCGACGCCGCGATGACGATTGCCGTGGCTGCGCTGTACGCGGACGGCACCACGACCTTACGCAACATCGCCAGCTGGCGCGTGAAAGAGACCGACCGCCTGGCGGCGATGGCGACCGAACTGCGTAAACTCGGCGCGATTGTCGTGGAAGGGCCGGATTTCATTTCCGTAACGCCGCCCGAGGGCGAACTGAGCGCGGCGACGATCGACACCTACGACGACCACCGGATGGCGATGTGCTTCTCGCTGGCGAGCCTGGACGGCAAGGCGCGGCGCGGCAACACGATGCGCATCAACGACCCGAAGTGCGTCGCCAAGACCTTCCCCGACTACTTCGACGTCTTCGCCGGCATCGCCCACGAGAACCTGATTTAACGCTGAAATAGTTGCAAAACCGGGGACAGACCCCGGTTTTGCAACAGTTGGAACCTCGATTTGTTGCATAGCTGGCGGCCGGCGCACCGGGGTCTGTCCCCGGTTTTGCAAGTTTTGTTTTGCACGTTTTTGTTGATTTCACCAGGACACCGTCCCATGCCACATTCGCATATTCCCGTCATCGCCATCGATGGCCCCACCGCCTCCGGCAAGGGGACCGTCGCCCACAAGGTAGCCGATCGCCTCGGCTTTCATTACCTCGATTCCGGCGCCCTGTATCGCCTGACCGCGCTGATGGCCTTGCGCCGCGCGACGCCGCTCAGCGACGAACACGGCCTGGCCAAGCTGGCCGAACACCTCCCCGCCAGCTTCAGCGGCGGCGAGATCCTGCTGGCGAACGAACATGTCACCCAACTCATCCGCGCCGAGGAGGTTGGCAACATGGCATCGAAGATCGCCGCGCTGCCCGCCGTGCGCCAGGCCTTGTTCGCGCTGCAACTGGGCTTTCGCCGGGCGCCGGGCCTGGTTGCCGATGGCCGCGACATGGGAACGGTCATCTTTCCGCACGCACAACTGAAGGTGTTCCTTACCGCCAGTACCGAGGCGCGCGCGCAACGTCGATATAAGCAATTGATTGACAAGGGGTTTTCTGCTAATATAGAAGACCTCCTGTCCGATTTGAAGGCGCGCGACGACCGTGATACTTACCGCGCCATCGCGCCACTCATGCCGGCAGAAGGGGCGCACCTGCTCGACACCTCCCATATGACCGCTGACGAAGCGGTCGAGGAAGTGCTGAAATGGTATGCGCACGTTAAGCAATCGTAGTCTGAAGTAGCAATGGGTGCTTGCAATCGCAATAGTGCCATTGCAGGCGTTGGTTCAACCTATAACCCAGTTTAAGTCGCATGGTGCGATCTCTGCTGGCTAACTCGTGTACAAACTATGTCAACAGCAACAACTGAAGCAACCGGTATGGAAAGTTTTGCAGCGCTCTTCGAGGAATCGTTGTCGCGCCAAGATATGCGCTCCGGCGAAGTTATTTCCGCTGAAGTCGTGCGTCTCGACCACAATTTCGTGATCGTGAACGCTGGCCTCAAATCCGAAGCTTTCATTCCTATCGAAGAATTCAAGAACGACCAGGGCGAACTGGAAGTTCAAGTCGGCGATTTCGTTTCCGTAGCGATTGAGTCGCTGGAAAACGGCTTCGGCGATACCATCCTGTCGCGCGACAAGGCAAAACGCCTGGCATCGTGGCTGGCACTGGAAAAAGCCATGGAATCGGGCGAGATCGTCGTCGGTACCGTCAATGGCAAAGTCAAGGGCGGCCTGACCGTGCTGACCAACGGCATCCGCGCGTTCCTGCCGGGTTCGCTGGTCGACACCCGTCCTGTCAAGGACACCACCCCGTTCGAAGGCAAGACCCTGGAATTCAAGGTCATCAAGCTCGACCGTAAGCGTAACAACGTGGTTCTGTCCCGCCGCGCCGTCATCGAAGCGTCGATGGGCGAAGAGCGTCAGAAACTGATGGAAACGCTGAAAGAAGGCACCGTGGTGACCGGCGTCGTCAAAAATATCACCGACTACGGCGCGTTCGTGGACCTGGGCGGTATCGACGGCCTGCTGCACATCACCGATCTGGCATGGCGTCGTGTGCGTCACCCGTCGGAAGTGCTGACCGTCGGCCAGGAAATCACCGCCAAAGTCCTGAAGTACGATCAGGAAAAGAACCGTGTTTCGCTGGGCGTGAAGCAACTGGGCGACGATCCTTGGACCGGTCTGTCCCGTCGTTACCCACAAAGCACCCGTCTGTTCGGCAAGGTCACGAACCTCACCGACTACGGC
The DNA here is from genome assembly GCA_036386755.1 of Telluria sp. Taxonomy (GTDB): domain Bacteria; phylum Pseudomonadota; class Gammaproteobacteria; order Burkholderiales; family Burkholderiaceae_D; genus Telluria_A. Next base: position 51,656 of record DASVVC010000006.1, on the reverse strand, counting down.
GCGTTCGTGGAAGTCGAGCAGGGTATCGAAGGTCTGGTTCACGTTTCCGAAATGGACTGGACCAACAAGAACGTGGCGCCAAACAATGTTGTCCAGCTGGGCGACGAAGTGGAAGTCATGGTTCTCGAGATCGACGAAGAGCGTCGCCGTATTTCGCTGGGCATGAAGCAGTGCAAAGCAAATCCGTGGGATGACTTCGGCGTTACCCACAAGAAGGGCGACAAAGTCCGCGGCGCGATCAAGTCGATCACCGACTTCGGCGTGTTCATCGGCCTGGCCGGCAACATCGACGGCCTGGTGCACCTGTCCGACCTGTCCTGGACCGAAACCGGCGAAGAAGCTGTCCGTCGTTTCAAAAAGGGCGACGAACTGGAAGCCATCGTGTTGGCGATCGACGTCGAGCGCGAGCGCGTTTCCCTGGGTGTCAAGCAACTCGAAGGCGACCCATTCAACAACTTCGCTGCAATGAACGACAAAGGCTCCCTGGTAACGGGCACGGTCAAGTCGGTCGAGCCTAAGGGCGCTGTGATCCAGCTGTCCGAAGAAGTTGAAGGCTACCTGCGTGCTTCCGAAATCTCGCGCGACCGCGTTGAAGATGCCGGTACCCACCTGAAGGTTGGCGATTCGGTTGAAGCGCTGGTCATCAACATCGATCGCAAGGCTCGCAGCATCCAGCTGTCGATCAAGGCGAAAGACAATGTCGATACCCAGGAAGCGATGCAGAAGATTGCTTCGACCTCCGACAACAATGCAGCATCGGGCACCACCAGCCTGGGCGCACTGTTGAAAGCTAAGTTCGACAACAAGAACTAAGACACTCGGAATCGACAGATGACGAAGTCCGAGTTGATTAACCGCCTGGCTGAGCGCTATTCTCAGCTGGTGGCCAAGGATGCGGAGTACGCTGTCAAGACCATTCTCGATGCCATGACCAACGCTTTGGCCACTGGCCAGCGCATCGAGATCCGTGGTTTTGGTAGTTTTGCCCTGAACAGCCGGCCGCCGCGCATCGGACGCAATCCCAAGTCCGGCGACAAGGTGATGGTTCCCGAAAAACGGGTTCCCCACTTCAAGCCGGGCAAGCAATTGCGCGAACGGGTAGATGCGATGGTCGGGCAGCCGATTATTGAAGACTGAGTCGTTTGTCGACACAGAAGAACGGCATCCTTGGATGCCGTTCTTTTTCGCCTGCAGAGTTGATCAACTGCGGTCGCGAAGCCGGGCCGCTATGCGCTTAACGTTGCGGCACATACAGTGCGCCCGGTACGCGTTCTATTTTCCCCAAGTCGCCTTTGGTGAGCAGAAACAGGCGGGCGCGATGGCGCCGACGCCGGCTTTCGCCTGCGCCGGTCGATCAGAGCGACATCGGTCAATGTGCCGCCGCTTGCCGCTACTGCGCATTCATCAGCCCAACTGCGCCGGCGCCACGCCCGCCGGTGACTGCGCCTTGCGAAAGCGCCCGGCCAGCCACTGGGCGGCGTCGTCCACATAGGTGAACACCACCGGAACCACAAGCAAGCTGAGCACTGTCGAGGTGATCAGCCCGCCGATCACGACGATCGCCATCGGCGCCCGAAAGCTCGGGTCGGCGCCCCAGCCGAGCGCGATCGGCAGCATGCCCGCGCCCATGGCAAGGGTGGTCATGACGATCGGCCGCACCCGCTTGCCGCAGGCGTCGAGGATCGCATCCCAACGGTCCAGGCCGTGGTCGCGGCGCGCCAGGATGATGTAGTCGATCAGCAGGATCGCATTCTTGGTCGCGATGCCCATCAGCATGATCAAGCCGATCATCGACGGCATCGACAACGCCGATCCCGTCACGAACAGCGCCAGGAACGCGCCGGGCACCGAGAGCACGAGCGCGGCCAGGATGGTCGCCGGCTGCATGAAGTCCTTGAGCAGCAGCACCAGCACCATGTAGATGCACAGCACCCCGGTCAGCATGGCCACGCCGAAGCCAGCGGCCAGATCGTCCATCGCCTCGGCGTCGCCGGCCGCCGCCTGGGTCACGCCCTGGGGCATTTTTTGCAGGCTCGGCAGCGCAAGGATGGCTTGTTCGACCTCGTCCAGCGACTGGCCGTTCAGTTCGATCTCGATATCGATGTTGCGGCGCCGGTCGTAGCGCGCGATCTGCGCCGGGCCGCTGCCAATCTCGAGCGTGGCGACATTCTCCAGCGCCACCACGCCGCGCGCGCCGGGCACCGGAAGGCGCTTGAGCGTGTCGATGTCGTCGCGGGCGCCGTCGGCCAGCCGCACCACCAGCGGTACCTGGCGTTCGCTCAGGTTGAGCTTGGCAAGTTCCTGGTCGTAGTCGCCGCTGGTGGCCACGCGCAGTGTGTCGGCAATGGCTGCCGGTGTCACACCCAGGTCGGCGGCGCGCGCGAAGTCGGGCCGCACCACCAGCTCGGGGCGCAGCAAGCCGGCGCTGGACGTGACCGCGCCGACCCCGGCCAGGCCGCGCAACTCGCGTTCGACCTGCTGCGCGTGGCGCGCCAGCACGGCACCGTCTTCGCCCGAGAGCACCAGCATGTAGTTTTCCGACTCCCCCATGCCGATCTTGATGCGCGCGCCGGGCAGCGCCGCCAGCGCCGCGCGCAACTGGTTCTCGATCTGCTGCTTGGTCAGGCCCGGGCGCGCATCGCGGTGCGTCAGGCTGAGCGTGAGGGTGGCGCTGCGCACATCGGCCGCGCCGCCGGCCGGCTCGCCCACATCGGCGCCGGCACTGCCCCCGCCGACCGCGGCATAGACCAGCTTGACGTGGGGGTTGCGCATGGCGAGCACCCGCGCGCGTTCGGCCAGTGCGACCGTGTCGGCCAGCCTGGCGCCGGGTGCGAGGCTGACCGTCACCTGGGTCTGCCAGTCGTCGTCGGGCGGGATGAAGGCCGCCGGCAGCGCGGCGGCCAGCATCAGCCCGGCGCCGAAGAAGGCCGCCGCGCCCGCCACCGTCAGCAGCCGGTGGTGCAGGCACCATGCGGCGCACGACAGGTAGGTCCGCAGCCAGCGCGGCTCGGCGGCGGGCGCCGCATCCGGGCGCGGCGCGCGCAGCAGGTAGGCCGACATCATCGGCGTGAGCAGGCGCGCCACCGCCAGCGAGAAAAACACGGCCGTGGCTGCCGTCCAGCCGAACTGGACGAAAAACCTGCCGACCGTGCCGCCCATGAACGCCGTTGGAAGGAATACCGCGATCAGGGTGAAGGTGGTGGCTACCACCGCCAGGCCGATCTCGTCGGCCGCTTCCATCGACGCCCGGTAAGGCGTCTTGCCCATGCGCAGATGGCGCTCGATGTTTTCGATCTCGACGATGGCGTCGTCGACCAGCACGCCGATCACCAGCGACAGCGACAGCAGGCTGACCGTGTTGACGGTGAACCCCAGCCAGTGCATGACGGCGAACGTGGGAATGGCTGACAGCGGCAGCGCCACGGCCGCCACCAACGTGGCGCGCCAGTCGCGCAGGAACAGGAACACGACCAGCACCGCCAGCGCCGCGCCCTCGTAGAGCAGGCGCATCGAGCCGTCGTAATTCTCGCGCACCGCATCGACAAAGTTGAACGCTTCCGTAACGCTGATGTCCGGGTGCTTCTCTTTCAGGGCCGCCAGCGCGCGCCCAACCCCGTCGGCAACCTCGATCTCGCTGGCCCCGCGCGCGCGCAAGATCTCGAAACCGACCACCGGCGCGCCGTTGAGCAGGGCCGCCGAGCGCGGTTCGGCGACCGTGTCGGTCACGTCGGCGACCTGGTCGAGCCGGACCCGGCGCCCGTCGCCCAGGGTCACCTCCAGCGCGGCCACCTCCTGGGCCGATTGCACCGTGGCGATGGTGCGCACCGACTGTTCGGCGCCGCCGAGCTGGACCCGTCCCCCCGGCGACTCGCGCTGGGTCTGGCGCAGCTGGCGCGACAGGTCGAGCGCGGTGGTGTTGAGCGCCAGCAGGCGCGCCGGGTCGAGCGCGATCCGCACTTCGCGGCTCACGCCGCCGACGCGGGTGACCGCCCCCACCCCGGGCACCGCCAGCAGCGTCTTGCCGACCTCGTTGTCGACGAACCATGACAGCGCCTCGGCATCCATGCCGGTGGAGGCGACGGTATAGGTCAGGATGGGCGAACCGGCCAGCTCGACTTTGCGGATCACCGGGTCGCGCAAGTCGGCCGGCAAGTCGGCACGGATGCGCGAGACGGCGTCGCGCACGTCGGCGACGGCGTCGCGCGCCGCCGTGTCGAGGTTGAACTCGATGGTGATCTCGGCGCTGCCGTCGGTCAGGGCGCTGCGGATGTGCTTGACGCCCTGCACGGTCGCCAGCGCATCCTCGATCTTGCGCGCGACGTCGGTTTCGAGCTGGGACGGCGCGGCACCGGGCAAGGCGGCGCTGACGATGACCGTGGGCAGCTCGATGTCGGGGAAATTCTGGACTTTCATCGCCCGAAAACTCATCAGGCCGGCCAGGGTCAGCAAAATAAACAGCAGGATCGCCGGGGTCGGGTTGCGGATCGACCAGGAGGAAATATTCACATGCATGGAGTTCTCTCTTTCACTTGACGACGGCCGAGGCGGCCGTCGTCGATGCCGGCGCGCCGGCCATGGAGGCAACGCTGACCAGGTCACCGTCGCCGAGAAAGCCGCCGCCGGTCAGCACCACCCGTGCCGGCGGCGCGATGCCGCCGGTGATCTCGACACGCTGGCCGACGCGCCGGCCGACACCGACGCGGGTACGCAGCACGCGCGAGTCGGCGCCCACGCGCAGCACATAACTGAAACCGTCGCGCACTTCCAGCGCGCTGTGCGGCAAGGTCAGCGCCGGCGCCGTGCCGGTCTCGAACTGGCCGCGCGCGAACATGCCGGCGCGCGCCGGGCCGCCCGGCGCCAGGTCGACATACACCAGCGCGTTGCGCGTGAGCGGGTCGACCGCCGGCGCAAGCATGCGCACCTTGCCCGCGATGGGCGCGCCGCCGGCCGGCGTGACCCGGACCGGCTGGCCGGGCTTGAGCCTCTCCAGCTCTGCGGCGGCGACCTCGGCGCGCCATTCGAGCCGGCCGCGCACGATCAGGCGGAACAGTTCCTGGCCGGCAGGCAATACCGCGCCCACGGTCGCGGCGCGCGCCGAGATCACGCCATCGTCGGGGGCCAGCACGCGCGCCTGGGCCAGGCGTAGTTGCTGGGTACGCTCGGCCGCCGTGGACGCCTCGAGCCGCGCGCGCGCGGTGCGCTCGGCCGTCAGATACTGTTCGATCTGCTGCCCTGACAAGACGCCGCTCGATTGCAACTGGCCGGCGCGCTGCGCATTGGCCTGTGCTTCGGCCAGCGCGGCGCGCGCCTCGGCGGCGGCGGCCCGGCGTTGCGCCAGCTCGGCGTCCACGGTGGCCGAGGCGAACACGGCCAGCACCTGGCCGCGCCGCACCACGTCGCCGACATTGACCTTCACTTGCTCCAGGCGCAAGCCGTTGGCCTCGGTGCCCACGCTGGCCTCCTGCCAGGCGGCGATATTGCCGTTGGCCGACAGGCTCAGCGGCAGCACCTCGCGCCGCGGCGTCGTGACCTCGACCGTCATCACGCTGCGGGCCGTGGGGGCCGGCGCGGCTGGGGCGGCGGCGCCGGACACCGCCGGCGCGATCAGCAGCACGGCCAGCGCCGCGGCGACCGAGGTGGCGACATAACAGAGGGAGGGGTGTAAATGCTTCATCATGCGTTTCCTTTACTGCTGCGGCGCGCTGCGCCCGCCGGTGTGGGTGGATGGTGGTTCGCGCAGGTCGGCGATGGCTGGCCCGGCGGCGCCGGTCCAGCCTCCGCCGACGGCGCGGTACAAGCTGATCGAAGCGATGACGCTTTCGCGCCGCAGTTCGATCAGCGCGCCCTGCGCGGCGAGCATGCTGCGGCGCGCGTCCTCAAGCTGGAACAGGCTGGTGATGCCGGCCTGGTGGCCGGCCTCGGTGGCACGGTAGGAGCGTTCGAACCCGGCGGCGGCGGCCTCGGTATCGGCGCCGCGCGCCGCCGTGCTTTGCAGCGTGACGAGCGCCTTCTCGACGTCATGCACCGCCTCGCGCAGACGCGCCGCGTAGACGGTGGTGGCGCTCTGGTAGCGTGTTTGCGCCGCCTGCGCATTGGCGCGCAGCGTGCCGCCGTCAAACAGCGGCAGCGTGACCGAGACCGGCCCGATGGTCCAGACGCTGCCGTTGGTAGTGACCGCGCCGCTGCTCACGCGGCTCGCGCCGATGTTGCCGGACAGCGTCACGCGCGGCCAGCGCTGCGCGCGCGACTGGTCCGCTTGCGCGCTGGCGGCGACGACGTCACGCGCGGCGGCGTGGATGTCGGGCCGCTGCGCGAGCACCTCGGCCGGCACGGCGGCCACGCCCAGTTCGGCCGGCTGCGGCATGCGCGCGGTGGCGGCGGCAAGGTCGCGCCGCAGCGCCGTCTCTTCCAGCGCCGTGAGCACCACCAGCATCTTGACCGCCAGATCGCAGCGCGCGCCCTGCTGGACCAGCAAGGTGGCCCCTTGCGCGGCGCTGGCGCGCGCCAGGTCGGCGGCGGCCGGTGCCTGAAAGCCGGCCTCCGCCGCCAGGCCGGTCAGTTGCGCAGTGCGGGCGCGCGAGCGGGCATCGATCCCGGTCTGCGCCAGCTGGGCCTCGCAGGCACGCAGGTCGACATAGGCGGTGGCGATTTCGGCCGCCAGTGCCACCCGCGCGGCATGCCAGCCGGCCTGGCTGGACTCGAGCTGCGCGCGCGCGGCGCCAGCGCCGGCCCGGTGGGCGCCAAACAGGTCCAGCTCCCAGCTGGCCTGCAAGGCCGCCGACGAGCTCACGCCGACCGGCGCGCCGATGTCCGAGCGTGCGCGGCTGGCGCTGATATCGGTATTTAGTGACGGCAGCAAGGCGGCCCCTCGGGCGACACTGGCGGCGCGGGCGTCGGCGATGCGCGCGCCGGCCTGCGCCAGCGTGGGGCTGGCCTGCTGTCCCGCCGCGATCAGGCGTTCGAGCTGCGGATCGTCGAATTGGCTCCACCAGAGGGCCGGGTCGGCCAGCTGCGCGCCGTGCGGCAGCGGCGCGTGCCAGCGCTCGGCCACCGGAGCGCCGGGACCGCCGGGCGTGGTGTCGGGCACGGTGCCGGCGCAGCCGGCCAGCAGGACGACGGCAAGCCAGCAAGCGCGCCGCCGGCCGGGTGCCGTGGTCAGAGGAATGAATAAGATGGGTGAACGCATGCGATGCCCTCGGCGGTAACAAAAGCTCACTATCGGACGCCACGGCTTACCGGATACTTACCGGCACGGCGGCGTCATTGCTTGTCAATTGGTTTTGGCCGGTAAGTATCCGGTAAGGCGGCCTGGCCGACGATGGCCTTCCAACCTCATTACCCGGAGAAACAACCATGCAGTTCCCGCGCATTTTCAGCTCGACCACGCCATCGGCAATCCGTACCGGAACAACCGCCTCGCTTCTCGCACTTGGACTATGCGCATCGTCGCAAGCGGGGGCTGCTCCCGCCGAGGAAGGCTCGTCCTGGGGCCTGGGCCTGGCCGCCTTCAGCGAACAGCCGGCGTATGCCGGCATCGACCGCGATACCACTGCGCTGCCGCTGATCTATTTCGAAAACAAGTATGTGCGCGTGTTCGGTCCCGGCGCCGAGTTCAAAGTGTACGGCGTCGATCTGGGCGCTGGCCAGCGCCTCGATTTCCGTCTCGTGGCCCAATACGACGGCAGTGAATACAAGGGCAGCGACGCCCCCATCCTCAGTGGCATGGCCGAGCGAAAAGCCGGATTCTGGGCCGGCGGCAAGGTGAAATGGGAAACCGGCGTCGCCAATGTCAGCGCTGGATGGCTGGCCGATGTCTCCGGCAACAGCAAGGGCGCGCTGTTCAACGTGGCCGTGGAAAAGAACTGGCGTGCCGGCGAGCATGTTATGCTCACGCCGCGTATCGGAGCGACCTGGGCCGACAAGAAATACGTCGACTATTACTATGGCGTGCGCGCCAGCGAGGCCAGGGCCGGCCGGCCCGCCTACACCGGCAAATCCGGCGTCAATGCCGAAGTGGGCCTGCGCGCGACATACCTGTTCAATGCACACCAATCCATGTTTCTTGATCTGGGGGTGAGCCGGCTGGCAAAACCGATCAAGGATAGTCCTCTGGTCGATCGATCGACAGAGAATCGTGTGGGCCTGGGATATCTGTACCGCTTCTGATGAACCGCATTCTACTGATCGAGGACCATGACCGCCTGGCCGGGCTGATGTGCAAGGCGCTGGCCGGCGCCGGCATCGCGGCCGATGTCGTCGAGCGCATCGACTCGGCATGGAGCGCCGTGGGACGCATGCCGTACCAGGCGCTGGTCCTCGATCGGGGATTGCCGGACGGGGACGGGCTGGCCTTGCTGCGGCGCTTGCGCGGCGCCGGCGTGGACATTCCCTGCCTGGTGCTGACCGCGCGCGACGCCCTGCACGACCGTGTCGAGGGGCTCGAGGCCGGGGCCGACGACTACCTTCCCAAGCCGTTCGCCATGGATGAAATGGTGGCGCGCGTGCGGGCCTTGCTGCGCCGCCCGGTGGAGTGTCGCCCGCTCGAGCCCAGCCACGCCGATCTGACCTTGCGCCCCGACGCCGGCCTGCTTTGCCGCGGCGAGCAAAGCGTGGCGCTGGCGCCGGCCGAGATGCAGATCATGCTTGTGCTGCTGCGCAAACATGCGCAGGTGGTGCGCCGCGGCGCGCTGGAGGCGGCGGCCTGGGGCTTGTCCGAGGCGGTCACGCCCAACGCCCTCGACGTCCTCCTGCACCGGATGCGCCGCAAACTGCTCGCCATCGGTTCGCGCCAGCGGATCGTCAACGTCAGGGGGCTCGGCTATGCACTGCGTGAAGACGACCCGGTTCAATAGCCTCGGCGTGAAGGTCTTGCTGGCCTACGTCGCCGGGGTGCTGCTCAGCGTCGTGCTGATGCTGGCGGCGCTGGTCGTGATGACGACCCAGAGCGACATCCTGCTCAGCACCGACGTGGCCGAGCGCGCCAAGGACATGGCGGGCGAGCTGCGTTTCGATCGCGCCGGACGCCCGGCCGGACTTGGGGGCGAGCACGAGAGCGTGGCCTGGATGTTCGACAGCCTGAAGCGGGAACTGGCATACCGGGTGCTCGACCGCTCCGGCAAGGTGCTGCTGGTGTCCGCCGCCGGCACCGAGGCCTTATGGCCGGCCACTGCGGCGAACCACCGGCTGCAGGCCGAACGCTTCACCTTCACGCACGCGGGCGTGCCGATGTATGCGGCAACGGCGCGCGTCGAGCATGACGGAAACACGGTATTGCTGCAATACGCCGCCAGCGCAAGGATGATGAACCTGCTTCAGGGCGGTTTCGGATTTCCCTTCATGGCGGCCGGCATCGTTGCTTTCAGCCTGATCCTGTTCTTCGTCTTCGGCGCCTGTGCGCTGATCACCTTGCGCTACACGCTCAAGCCCCTGCGCGACGTGTCGGAGTCGGCCGCGGCAATTTCCACCCGCTCCCTGCACGCCCGGCTGCATGCGAGGACGGTGCCGGCCGAGATCGCACCGCTGGTGGACAGTTTCAACCGCGTGCTCGAGCGCCTGGAACACGGCTACCGCGTGCAGCAAGGCTTTCTTGCGACCGCCGCGCACGAGTTGAAGACGCCGCTCGCCCTGATCCGCGCCCAGATCGAGTTGACCGAACCAGGTGCCGAGCGCGATGCGCTGCTGGGCGACGTCCAGCATATGACGCGCCAAGTGCAGCAACTGCTGATGCTGGCCGAGGCCAGCGAGGCGCAGAACTATATTGTTGCCGAGGTCGAGGTGCGGCACGTGGCGGTGGAGGCGGCCAGCTATTTGCGGCGCATGGCCGATGCGGCCCAGGTGCGCCTGCGCGTGCACGAAGACGGCGCCGGGCTGCGCTGGCAGGCCGACCAGGCCGCGCTGTTCACCTTGCTCAAGAACCTGCTGGAAAACGCCATCGAGCATGCGCCGGCGGGCACCGAGGTGAGCGTGGCGTTCGACACCGGCAGCCTGACGGTGCGCGACCGTGGTCCCGGGGTGGCCCCGGAAGAGTTGGCGCACTTGTTCGTGCGTTTCTGGCGCGGCGCGCACCGGCGCGACCATGGCGCAGGGCTCGGCCTGGCCATCTGCGAGGAAATAGCGCGCGCGCATGGGTGGACCTTGTCGGCGCACCGGGCGCAGCCGGGTCTGCTGTTGCGGCTGGCGCTCACCGATGCGCCAGGCGAGGCAAAGCGCGTTCCCGCTCGCCAGGCGCTGTAGCCAGAGGCGGTAAAGTGCGCTGCCGGTCCGCCCGGACCCCCTCTGTTTTGGTGTAATATGCGACACTTGCGACCTTTTCAGACTGGACCTGGCTGATGAAATTTGTATCCACCATCGTTGGATTTATTCTGTTTATTTTGTTTTTCGGCTTCGCCCTGAAAAACACGCAGGAAGTCGACCTGCACTTTTTCCTCAATTACGAACTGCGCGGCCCGCTGGTGCTGATGCTGCTGGGCTTTTTTGTCGCCGGCGCCGCCCTCGGCATCCTGGCCGTCACGCCGACCGTGTTCCGCCACCGCCGCGAAACGTCGAAACACAAGAACACCATCGTTGCCCTGCAAACCGTGGCGCGCACGAATGTCGCCCAGCCGCAGCCGGACAGCGTCAGCACGCAACAGTAACCGGCAGTAACCCGGCAGTAAGCCCGCAGTAACCAGCAGTAACCCGTCTGAAAAACCAACAAAAAGAACCGCATGGAATTAGAAACCTGGATGTTGCTCGGCATCCCCCTGTTTTTCGCCCTGGGATGGATCGCCGCGCGCGTCGACATCAAGCAGCTGCTCTCCGAATCGCGCACCTTGCCGCGCGGGTATTTTCGCGGCCTGAACTTCCTGCTCAACGAGCAGCCCGACAAGGCCATCGACGCCTTCATCGACATCGTCAAGCTCGATCCCGAAACGGTCGAGATGCATTTCGCCCTCGGCAACCTGTTCCGCCGCCGTGGCGAGATCGAGCGCGCCATCCGCGTCCACCAGAACCTGCTCTCGCGTCCCGACCTGCCGGCCGACGAAAAAGCCCACGGCCAGTACGAACTGGGCATGGATTACCTCAAGGCCGGCTTGCTCGACCGCGCCGAGGAAACCTTCAACATGCTGCTCGATACGCCCTACGGCGCCCAGGCGCGCCGCGCCCTGCTCGAAATCTACCAGCGCGAAAAGGAGTGGCCGCGCGCGATCGAAGCCGCGCTCGGCCTGCAGGAGTCCGGCGCCGGCGCGCGCCAGAAGGAAATCGCCCAGTTCTACTGCGAGCTGGCCCAGGATGCGCTGGTCCACATGCAAACCGATGAGGCGATGGCCTTGCTCGACAAAGCCTTGCATGCAGACCGCAAGAACGTACGCGCCACGCTGTTGACCGGCGACGCCCAGCTGGTCAAGGGCGACGCCGAAGGCGCGCTGGTCACCTGGCGCCGCGTCGAGCAGCAGAGCGTGCCGCACGTGGCCCTGGTCGCGCAGCGCCTGATGGACGGCTACCGCAAGGTCGGCCGCCCCCAGGAAGGCGTGAACCTGCTGCGCTCCTACCTGGCCGAAGCGTCCTCGATCGACCTGATCGAAGTGGTGTTCAAGGCCGTCATCGAACTCGATGGGGTGGACGCGGCCAAGCAGCTGATGATCGAGGAACTGCGCCGCAATCCGACCCTGCTCGGTCTCGACAAACTGCTCGAAGCGCGCCTGATGGACGCCCCGGCCGATGTCTGGGAAGAGCTGTCGATGGTGAAGAACCTGGTGCGCGGCTACACCCAGAAGCTGGCGCGCTACCAGTGCAGCCACTGCGGCTTCAAGGCGCGCCAGTTCTACTGGCAGTGCCCGGGATGCAGCCGCTGGGAGACCTACCCGCCGCGCCGCACCGAAGAACTCAATGTGATGAATTAAGCGTAACTCATTAAGCGTATCCGAAACCGATGACCAATCTCACCGCCACTCCCGCGCGCCTGCTCAGCGCCGACAGCCATCCCTTCATCACCGCGCCCGACCTGGCCGCGGTACGCATCCTGGTCGTCGGCGACGTGATGCTGGACCGTTACTGGTTCGGCGAAGTGAGCCGCATCTCGCCCGAAGCGCCGGTGCCGATCGTGCGCATCGAAAAGCGCGAAGAGCGCCTGGGCGGCGCCGCCAACGTGGCGCGCAATGCGGCCGCCCTGGGCGCCCGCTGCGGCCTGTTGGGCGTGGTCGGCGCCGACGAAGCGGGCGAGCAGGTGGCGCAGTTGCTGGCCGAGTCGCGCATCGACAGCTACCTGCAGCGCGACGCCGCCATTTCCACCATCATCAAGCTGCGCGTGATTGGCCGCCAGCAGCAGCTGCTGCGCATCGACTTCGAGGACGCGCCGACCGACACGGTCCTGCGCGACAAACTCACCCAGTTCAACGCGCTGCTGCCCGATTACGACGTGGTGATCCTGTCCGACTACAACAAGGGCAGCCTGGTGAACGTGGCGCACATGATCGAGGCGGGCCGCGCGGCCGGCAAGATCGTCATGGTCGACCCCAAGGGCGACGATTTTTCGCGCTACGCCGGCGCCACCGTGCTCACGCCCAACAAGTCGGAATTTCGCCGCATCGTCGGCAGCTGGTCGTCCGAGGACCAGCTCACCGCCAAGGCCCAGGCCCTGCGCGCCGAACTGCGCCTGGACGCGCTGCTGCTCACGCGTTCGGAAGAGGGCATGAGCCTGTACACCGGCAGCGAAGTGCTGCACATGCACGCCGACGCGCGCGAAGTGTTCGACGTCTCCGGCGCCGGGGACACGGTGATCGCCACCATGGCCTCGATGCTCGGCGCCGGCATGCCGATGGCCGACGCCATCATGACGGCCAACCGCGCCGGCGGCATTGTCGTAGGCAAGCTCGGCACGGCCACCGTGACGCGCGAAGAACTGTTCGGCCTGTAGAACAGCAGGGCCTGCCTACACGATTGGCATTTTGCTGTTCTGATAACGCTCAATCGGAGCGGTCAACATTGTGCCGGGTCATCCGTTAGCTTGTTGGGGCCGCACTTGCGTCCCTATAATCTGAAGGAGACACAACATGATCCGACAATTGATGCTGGCCGTTGCAACCCTGGTGACCGCGATGAGCATGGCGTTTGCCCAGGTCGACGTGAACAAGGCCGATGCAGCCGCACTCGACAGCGTGAAGGGCATCGGGCCCTCCACCTCCAAGCTGATCCTGGAGGAACGCACCAAGGGCGGCGAGTTCAAGGACTGGGCCGACTTTTCCAAGCGCGTCAAGGGCGTGGGCGACAAGCGCGCGGTCAAGCTGTCGCAGGCTGGATTGCAGGTAGCGGGCAAGCCGTTCGACGCTGCCGGCGCCGCGCCGGCGGCTGCGGGTAAGGCAGCACCGGCCGGCAAGCCGGTGCCGGCGGCCAAACCGGCGCCGGCTCCGGCCAAAATGTAAGCCGTGCGTCTTGCCAGGAACCCCGCCGCCAACGCTGCGGGGTTTTTTCATGGGCGCACGGGTGGCGCGAATCAAGTTTTTTCGCTGTATGGACGCACTTGGGCACACCGGGTCGTGCGAAGATGACGGCGCTCTTTTAACCGTCGCCCGTCGCAAAGGACCCCCTCATGGCATCTGTTCCGTTCACCAAATCCCTGCTGGCCACCCTGGTCGCCGCCGCCGCTGCCGGCGCCTCCGCTGCCACCGCCGCTCCCGTCAGTCCCGACATCGCGCGCCACCAAGCGCAGGTCGACAAGATCGTCGCCGACATTTCGCCGCAGCGCATCGAAGCGCACGTGCGCAAACTGGTCGGCTTCAAGACGCGCCACACCATGTCGGACACGGTATCGGACACGGTCGGCATCGGCGCCGCGCGGCGCTGGATCAAGGCGGAACTGGAACGCTGCGGCGCCGCCGCCGGCGGGCGCCTGCAAGTGAGTTTCGACAGTCACGTCACGCCGGTGTCGGCCCGCATTTCGCGTCCGACCGAAATCGTCAACGTGGTGGCGACCCTGCCCGGCACGCAGGCCGCGTCGAAAGAACGCATCTATGTGGTGAGCGGCCATTACGACTCGCGCAATACCGAGATCATGGACGCCACGGGCGACTCGCCCGGTGCCAACGACGACGCCTCCGGCACCGCCGCCGTGATGGAAATGGCCTGCGTGATGGCGCGCCACCAGTTCGACGCGACCATCGTCTTCATGGCGGTGGCGGCCGAGGAGCAGGGCTTGCTGGGCGCGGCGCATTGGGCCGAGCAGGCCAGGCTGAAGAACCTGAACCTGCAGGGCATGTTCACCAACGATATCATCGGCAGCTCGCGCGCCGACGATGGCCGCGTCGACGACAAGCAGGTGCGCCTGTTCGCCGAATCGATCCCGGCGACGAAGGAGAACAGCGAGACGAACCGCGCCTTGCTGGCCACCGGTGGCGAAAACGATTCGACCTCGCGCCAGCTGGCGCGCCATGTGAAGGAAGTAGGGGAGCGGTATGTGCCCGGCTTTACGGTGAGCGTGATCCAGCGGCGCGACCGTTACCTGCGCGGGGGCGACCATATGCCGTTCCTGGAGCGCGGGTTTCCGGCGCTGCGCTTCACGGAGCCGAACGAGGACTTCACGCACCAGCACCAGAACGTGCGCAAGGAAGGCGCGCTGCAGTATGGCGACCTGCCCGAGTTCAACGACTACAACTACATCGCGAAGGTGGCGCGGGTGAACGCGGCGGCGCTGGCGACCTTGTCGCTGGCCCCGGCCGCGCCGCAGAAGGTGCAGATGCGCACCGCGAAGCTGGAGAACGATTCGTCGCTGGTGTGGCAGGCCAACGGCGAGCCGGACCTGGCAGGCTACCGCATCGTCTGGCGCGACACCACCGCCGCGCAGTGGCAGGGGGCTTTGTTCGTGGGGAATGTGACCGAGGCGACCGTGAAGCTATCGAAGGATAACTACTTCTTCGGCGTGCAGGCGGTGGACAAGGATGGCAATGTGAGCGTGGCGACGTATCCGACGCCGCTCAGGTAACAACCGTCGTTTGCATCACACGCTCCGTTGTTCGGCCACCGCCCGTCGTCTCCGGCATTGCCGGAGACGACGGGCGGTGGTGGCGCGAACGACAGCGCTTTACTTCACCGCCAAATACGCATGCAACTGCGCCACCACCGCCGCGCCTTCTCCCACCGCCGCCGCGACCCGCTTGGTCGACCCGGCCCGCACGTCCCCAATCGCAAACACCCCCGGCACGGTGGTCTCAAGCTGCCCGTGCAGCGAGCCATCCGGGTTGAGCATCTGCCCCGTCACCCGGCAGCGCGCCATCATCACATCGGTCCCCGTCATCACGAACCCGCCCTTGTCCACCTGCACGCCGCAGTCGGCCAGCCAGCCGGAATTCGGATCGGCCCCCACGAACAAAAACACGCTGCGCACCACGTGGCTTTCTTCAGCCTCGTCGCCATGCCGCCAGCGAACGCCGCTCAAGCGCTGCCCGTCGCCTTCCAGGCGGGTCAACTTCGTATGCGTGTGCAGCACGATATTGCGCGTCGCCGCAATGCGATCGATCAGGTAACTCGACATGCTCGCCGCCAGCCCGGCTCCGCGAATGAGCATGTGCACCGTCTTCGCGTGGCCCGATAAAAACACGGCCGCCTGTCCGGCCGAATTGCCCCCGCCGACCAGCACCACTTCCTCGCCCTGGCACTGGCGTGCCTCCAGCGGCGAGGCCCAGTAGTACACCCCGCAGCCTTCGTACGTGGCCAAATCCGCCAGGTCCGGCTTGCGGTAGCGCGCCCCGCAGGCCAGCACCACGGCGCGTGCCTGCACCTGGCCGCCATCGGCCAGCGACAGGCGCAGCGGATACCGGTCGCACAGCAACTGGTCGGCGGCCGCCGGAATGGCTACCTGCGCGCCGAATTTTTGCGTCTGCACGAAGGCCCGGCCGGCCAGCGCGCGGCCCGAAATCCCGGTCGGGAAACCGAGATAGTTTTCGATGCGCGCGCTGGCGCCGGCCTGGCCGCCGAAAGCGCGGTTTTCCACCACCAGCACCGACAAGCCTTCGGACGCCGCGTACACCGCTGTCGCAAGCCCTGACGGCCCGGCGCCGACCACCAGCACGTCGTACACCTTGTCCGGGTCGAGCTCGGGCAGCATGCCGAGGCAGCGCCCCAGGTCGGCCAGGCTCGGATTTTTCTTCACCAGGCCGTCCGGGCACACCACCAGCGGCAGTTCGTGCGGGCCGGGCTGGTACATGCGGATCAGCGCCTGCGCGTTCGGGCTGGCGGCCGGGTCGAGCACCATGTGCGGGTGACCATTGCTGGTCAAGAAGGTCTGCAGGCGGAACAGGTCGGCGCTGCCGGGCGGGCCGACCAGCACCGGCGCGCTGCTGCCCGCTTCGATCAGCCCCACGCGCCGCAGGATCAAGGCGCGCATGATGCGCTCTCCCAGCTCGGCCTCGGCCACCACCAGCGCGCGCAGCGCTTCCGGGGTGATGATCAAGGCCTCGACCGTGCCGACCGCGTGCGCGCTCACCAGCGCCGGGCTGCCCGACAACTGGCCCACATCGGCCGTGAAGTGGCCCGGCCCGTGCTCGACGATCGTGTGGCTGTTGCCCATGCCGTCGCACTGGCTGATGCGCACGTCCCCCAACAGCACGATCATCATGCCGGGATTGGCGCTGCCGGCGACGAAAATGGCCTCGCCATCTTCCCATCGACCCTGGGTGCCGAAGCGGCACAAGCGCCCGATTTCGGCTTCTGTGAGCACGGGGAACATCTGGTCGCGGCGCGAGTCGTATTTGCTCACCGAATCTTGCAAGCGTTCGCTGGCTGTGTTGTCGGGAATGAAGTCGGGGGCGTGCAGGATGTTCATCGAAGGTCGGCTCGGCGAGGGGGGACAACCCTCAGTCTAGCAGCAAGATGACCGCTCTCATACGGACAAGAGCATCGTGGATTAGAATGGTGTTTTGTCGAACTGCAAAGAGCAACCCATGCCCTACATGACCATCGAAGATACGATCGGCAACACCCCGCTGGTGCGCCTGGTGCGCCTGCCGGGGGCCGACGCGGCCGCGCGCAACAACATCATCCTCGGCAAGATGGAGGGCGACAATCCGGCCGGTTCGGTCAAGGACCGCGCCGCCATGTCGATGCTGCGCCGTGCCGAGGAGCGCGGCCAGATCAAGCCGGGCGACACCCTGATCGAAGCGACCAGCGGCAACACCGGCATCGCGCTGGCGATGGCGGCGGCGATCCGCGGCTACAAGATGCTGCTCCTGATGCCCGAGTACCTGTCGATCGAGCGGCGCCAGAGCATGGCCGCCTACGGCGCCCAGATCATCCTCACGCCCAAGACGGGTGGCATGGAGTACGCGCGCGACATGGCCGAGCAGTTGCAGCGCGACGGCAAGGGCATCATCCTCGACCAGTTCGGCAACCCTGATAACCCGCGCGCCCACTACGAGTCGACCGGTCCCGAGATCTGGCGCGACACCGACGGCGGCATCACGCATTTTGTCAGCGCCATGGGCACCACCGGCACCATCATGGGCGTGTCGCAGTACTTGAAAGAGCAAAACCCGGCGGTGCAGATCATCGGCGCCCAGCCGGAGGACGGCTCGCAGATCCCGGGCATTCGCAAGTGGCCGGAAGCGTACCTGCCGAAAATCTTCGACAAGTCGCGCGTCGACCAGGTCGAGAACGTGAGCCAGGCCGCGGCCGAGCAGATGGCGCGCCGCCTGGCGGCCGAAGAAGGCATCTTCTGCGGCATTTCGGCCGCTGGCGCCTGCGAGATCGCCCTGCGCGTTTCGCAGACGGTGGAAAACGCCACCATCGTCTTCATCGTGTGCGACCGTGGCGACCGTTACCTGTCGACCGGCGTGTTCCCCGCATAAACCAGGCGGGCTCTGCCGAGCAGCACAAGAACAAACGCCTTCCACCGCGAACGAGTCAGGGACCCGTTCATGGTGGAAGGCGTTTTTTTTATGCTTCCCGCGCGCCGCCCCCCACAGGGCGATGCACGGGCTTGTCCGGCGCGGCCTGTTCGGCCCGGCCCGACCTGCGCGGCCCGACCGATCTCGCTATTACGCTGGATCGCCTTCTTTTGGCTTGAACTGCTTGTCGCTGATGCGGAACTTGTTGCGGCGGTCGCCCATCAAGTAGCGCAGGTCGCGGATCGACAGGTCGCTCACTTCGTGCATGCGGATCAGCAGGGAGGCGCCGACCGGCAGGCGGTGGTGACGAATCTTCGAGATCACTGGCGGCGCCACTTCCAACGCGCGCGACAGGGCTGCATCGTTCTTGAGACGCAGATTTTCAATCAGCGTGTCCAGTAAACGATTTGGATTGTATTGCAGCAGATCATCGGAGTCCGAATCGCTGTTCATATCAATGCCGACTTGGTTTGTCATGATGTCAATAATTCCTATTGTGAGTGGTGCTGCTAAGTCAAACACGCGGAGCTCTCGCTGCTGGTCAACCACCGTCGATGTGCGCTTGCGAATTTATCTTGGGTAACACTTTTTAAAAAATATACACAATTGTACAACGTTTTGTAATCTAATACCGATAAGCAATAACAGATTACAAAATGATGTCAGTTGTGTTGTCTGATCGCAACATAGCCGCATTGCAATTCTCTCACAAAATCACCGAAAAACTAATTGTTTTCCCAGAAAACTTAAGTGTAAGACAATTTAGATGCATCCGCCGCACAATTCTAAAGAGAACTGGCTTATTAGCAACATGTTTCTGAGTATATTAACGCAAGAGGCATTTCTATGGGGCACGAGTGGATAGGCCCGAAGACACGCGGCCCCCGTCCGAACCGCCTGTCGCGTCAAAATCGGCCCGAAACGGGGCCGATTCGTTACATTCCTTTACAAAGTTTCTGCTGGTGCAACAGACTGTCCAGCCCGGCTGAGGCGGATCGCACGGCCCAAGTCGATCACCGACATGGCGTAGAAATAAGAACGGTTGTACTGCGTGATGGCGAAAAAATTATCGGTGGCGATGCGGTACTCGGTCGGGTCGCTGCCGTTGGGCAGATCGATCAGGCCGAAACGCTGGTTCGCGGGCAACGCGGCGCTGGTGCCCACGCCGCCGGCGCGCAACTCTTCGGCGCTGAACTTGGCCGCCAGCCCCTGGTTGAGAAAACTTTCCCAGGCCCGGCCGTCGGACACGCTGGCCGGGTACACGAGCGGCCCGGTCTGTTTCGCCTGCCAGCCGTGCTGGACCAAAAAGCTGGCCACGCTGCCGATCGCATCGACCGCCGAGCCGCGCAGGTCGATGCTGCCGTTGTTGTCGTAGTCCACGCCGTAGGCCAGCACGCTGCCCGGCATGAACTGCGGCATGCCGATGGCGCCGGCGAAGGAGCCGAGCATTGACAGCGGCTCGATGTTGGACTTGCGCGCCAACACCAGCGCGTTTTCCAGCTCGCCGCGAAAAAATGCCATGCGCGCGGCGCGGTTGGGCGCCTCCGGGTAGGCAAAGGCCAGGGTGGTGAGCACGTCGAGCACGCGGAAGCGCCCGGTCTGGCGCCCATAGATGGTTTCCACGCCGATGATGCCGACGATGATCTCGGCCGGCACGCCATACTCGGCCTGGGCGCGCGCCAGCACGGCGGCGTGCTGGTTCCAGAATGTCACGCCCGCCTTGATGCGGATCGGCTCGATCGTCACCCGGCTGTAGTTCTGCCAGTTCTTGGGCTTGCCCTTGGGCGCCGGCTTGACCAGCTGGACCGCGGTATCGATGTAGCGGATCTGGCCGATCAGCTCGGCGAGCTCGGCGCGGGGAAAGCCATGCCGCAGCGCCACCTCGTCGGCAAAGGCGTTGACCGCCTCCGATTCGCTGAACACGACGGCGTCGCCGGCCTGGGCCGCCGTCAGCGCACCGGCGGCGGCGGCGGCCGGCACGGCGACGTGAGCGGCCTTGCGCGCCCCCTTGGCCTTGGACTGGGCGTTTTTCTTGCCGGGTTTCTTGGCAGGCGCGGCCTGGCTCAGGGGACTTGCCGACACGGCAAGTGCCAGCAAGAGAGAAGTAAATTTCATCAAATGTTGTTCAGCAAACTTTTCAGGGTGGAGGCCAGCCCGGGAGCGGGCGGCCGGGCACTGTATTTGTGGGCGCTGTAGAGGGCCAGGAAGCGCCCGGCGGCGACGATCTTGTCTGGCGCCAGGGTGCCTTGCGCGAGCCGGGCGGCGTACGCGTTGGGGCCCTCGTCGGCGGCGCGCGCCATGCCAAGCTGGCTCATGCGTCGACACAGGGCCGAGTATAGCGCATCGACCGGGTCTGTCCCGCGCCGCTGGCGTACCGCGCGCAACAACAGCGCCAGGGCCGCGATGGCGCCCAGGATCGCGGCGCTGCGCCAGTGCGCCAGGCTGCGCTGCAGCTCGTCCAGGAAGCCGCTCTGGCGCTCCGGCGTGTAGTTCAGCACCCACTGGTTCCAGCCGGTGTTGATGGCGTCGAGGCGAAAGCGCAGCTGGTCGAGCAGGGCGCTGGGTTGGCCGCTGAACTCGAACAGGGCGCCCAGCCCGCTGACCGGAGACTTGTTTTTTGCCAGCGCGCTCGACAGGCCGCGCTGCACCCGTTCCGGCGCCACCGCGGCGGTCGGATCGACCCGTATCCAGCCGCGCCCGGCGATCCAGACTTCGGCCCAGGCGTGCGCTTCGGACTGGGTCACCGCCACGAAGCCGTCGACGGGATTGAGTTCGCCTCCCTGGTAGCCGGTCACCACGCGCGCCGGCACCCCGGCCGCGCGCATCAGCACCACGAAGGCGCTGGCGTAGTGCTCGCAAAAGCCGGCGCGCGACCTGAACAGGAAGTCGTCGACCGTATCGCGTCCCAGCAGCGGCGGCTGCAGGGTGTAGGAAAACGGCTGCCTGTTGAACATCCCCAGCACTTCGCTGACCACCCCGTCCGGGTTGCCGATCGACTGTGCGAGCTGCGCGCCGGTCTCGACGGCCTTGGGATTGAAGCCGGCCGGCAGGGCCAGCCAGCGTGCGCGCTCGGGCAGTTCGGGGCGGTCGTCGAGGCTGTAGTCGATATGCGAACTCATTGCGTAGCGCACGCGCTTGCCGATCGGTTCGCCCGTCGACATTTCCAGTTCCGGCGAGACGCGCACCGGGTTGCCGTCCACGAGCGGCAGGCGGTCCGGCAGATCGAGCGTGAACAGCCAGTTGTTGGACGACGGCTCCAGGGTCAGTTCGTAGCGGATCGCCGGCCCGTGCGCGGTAATGCCGATCTGCTCGGCCGCGCGCTGCCGCGAGCGCCGCACCTTGGTCCAGGTGCGCCCGTCGAAGTCGCCCAGCACCACGCCGCGCCAGTACAGCTGCTGCTTGGCCGGCACCGGATCGATGAAGCGCACCTGGAACACCGGATCGTTCGACTGCGCCAGGTTCGACATATTCCCCGGCGACATGCTGTTCGACAAACCCATGCGCGCTCCCTGGGCGTCGCTCGGCATGCCCCACAGCGGCCCCTGGATGCGCGGGAACAGGAAGAACAGCAGCACCGCCAGCGGCGCGGCCAGCAGAAACACGCGCGCGCCCATCCGCAGGCGCCGTCCCAGCGGCGGCACCACGCCGGTGAACTGGAACGACAGCTGCGCGGTGAGCAGCGCGATGATCGAGGCGATCATCACCAGCGCCGTGAAAATGCTTTGCGAGTAGAAAAAATTGGTCAGCACCAGGAAGAACGACAAAAAGATCACCACGAACAGGTCGCGCCGCGCGTGCATCTCGAGCATCTTGAAGGCCACCAGCAGCACCAGCATGGCGACCCCGGCATCGCGTCCGAACAGGGTGCTGTAGCTCATGAACACGCCCGCCATCGCCGCCAGCGACAGCGGCAGCAGCAACAGCGCCGACGGCATGCGCGTGCCGCGCAGGGTGGCCACGGCGCGCCACAGCAAGGTCAGGCCGCACAGGGCGGACACCCACAGCGGCAGGTGCGCGGCGTGGGGCGCGAGCACCATCAGGGCCGCGGCCAGCAGCAGCAAGGTGTCGGCCTTGTCGCGCGGCAGCTGGGCGAGCAGGCGCCCCAGGCTGGCGCGTGGCGGCGCGCCGGCGCCGGCCCGGGTGGTTCGGGTGGTTCCCTTGGCGGCGCTCACGGCGCCTCTCCCCGGCCGTGCAGGGCCAGCGCGCGCAGGCAGGCCGCCTGGTGCGCCTCGCCGCTGGAGGCGTCGAAATCGATGGCCCCGATCCGGAACGCGTAGGGCAGGGCGCGCTGTTCGGCGTCGAGCACCCAGCGCGTCATGCGCGACAGGCGCAGTTCCAGGTTCATGATGGACGGCAGGGCATGAAAGTCGAGCACCAGCTCGTCAACCGCGCCGCCTTCGAAATGCTTGGTCACCAGCTGGCCGCCGTCGGCCGGGTCGAGCCGCGCGATCTGGCGCCAGGCCATGTGGCGCATCGGGTCGCCCGGCTGGTAGCTGCGGATGCCGGCGAAGTCGTCATGGCCGGCGTGGCCGTGGCCGTCGGCGCTCTCGATGCCCGACATCGGCAGCGGCGGCGCGTTTTCTTCGGGGAAGGGATAGACCAGGGCGGCCAGGTCCGGCTGCCAGTAGCTCCAGGCCCCCAGGAGGCCCAGCGGAAAACGGGTGGACAGGCGGATGCGCGGCGCCGCCAGCCAGCCGCGTTCCACGCTCGGCGCTGACAGCAGCACCGCGCTGCTGGCGCCGGCCCCCACGTCCGTCACGTGGCGCGCGTCGCCGGCCTCGATAAAATCGATCCACAGCGCATACCGGTCCCGTTTGGTGCGGTTGACCACGTGCAGTTCGAACTGCGCCACTTCGCCGGCGAACACCGGCTGCACGCGGCCCGGGCGCAGGTGCAGGTGCGCCATGTTTCGGTAGGTGAGCACAATGTCGACCATGGCGCAGGTACCCATGGTGAAGGTCAGCGCAAAGCCGAGTCCGAGCGAATAGTTGATCGACCCGATCAGCAGGATCAGTAACAGCGCGGCAAATCCCAGGCCGGCGCCGGTGGGCAGGATGAATACGCGGCGCTGGGCCAGGAAGGTTTCGCCCGGATCGACCCCGCGCTTCTGGAACAGCCAGGTGTCCGCCCTGGCGCGCACCGCGGCGGGAATGAAGCGTTTCAGGGAGGCGGCCATTGCCTCACACCGGCACGGATTTCTGCAGCTGCAGGACCAGGTCGCGGCTGGCCAGCGCCACGCCGTGCGCCGACTTCAGGGGCCGCAGGCGGTGCGCGCACACCGGCACCAGCACCGCCTGGATATCTTCCGGCACCACGTGGTCGCGCCCCTCCATGGCGGCCCAGGCGCGCGCGGCCTGCAGCAGCGCGATCGAGGCGCGCGGCGACAAGCCTTCGGCGAACATGCCGTTCTGGCGCGACGCCTGCGCCAGCGCCTGCACGTAGTCGATCAGCGAAGTCGATGTGTGGATCTCGCGCAGCGCTTTTTGCGCCACCGTCAGTTCGGCCGGCTGCATGGCCGCCTGCAAGGTCTTGAGCATGCTGCGGCGGTCCTCGCCCATCAGCAGCGCGCGTTCGGCGGCGGCGTCGGGGTAGCCGAGCGAGAGGCACATCAGAAAGCGGTCCAGCTGCGACTCGGGCAGGGCGAAGGTGCCCACCTGATGCAGCGGATTTTGCGTGGCGATGACGAAAAACGGCGCCGGCAGGGCGCGCGTGACGCCGTCGGCGGTCACCTGGCGCTCTTCCATCGCCTCCAGCAGGCCCGATTGGGTCTTCGGCGTGGCGCGGTTGATTTCATCGGCCAGCAGCACTTGCGTGAAGATCGGGCCCGGATGGAACACGAAGCCGTTTTTTTCGCGTTCGTACACCGAAATACCCGCCACGTCGGCCGGCAGCAGGTCGCTGGTGAACTGCACGCGGTTGAATTTGAGGCCCAGCGAGATCGCCAGCGCGTGCGCCAGGGTGGTCTTGCCGACACCGGGCACGTCTTCGATCAGCAGGTGGCCGTTGGCCAGCAGGCAGGTCAGCGCCTGGCGCACCTGCAAGTCCTTGCCGACGACAATCTGGCTGACCTGGCGGGCGACGGCGTGCATCTTTTTGAACATGGCATTGATCTTTACAGTGTGCTGTGGGTGGTCGCGCGCACCGGCGTGGGGCACGGCATGGTAGATTAGCGCCTTCGGCACCCACTACTGCGTCATCACGACCCGTTTCTCCAAGATTCTATAAGAGAACGGCGTTTCCGGTGCAACATTGATGACGCCGCTACTGAAATCACGCACATGAGCACAGCAATTTACAGCCACCCCGATTGCAGCCGCCACGACATGGGCGAATGGCATCCGGAGTCGCCCGCGCGCCTGCAGGCGATCGAAGACCAGCTGATCCTGGCCCGCATCGATGGCCTGGTCGAGCGGCGCGAGGCGCCGCTGGCCGAAATCCCCGCCATCGGCCGCAACCACACGTTAGACGCCATCGCACTGGTGCGCGACAATACGCCCACCGTGGAAGGCGAGATGTATCCGCTCGACGGCGACACCTCGCTCTGTTCGCACAGCTACCAGGCCGCGCTGCGCGCCGCCGGCGCCGCCCTGGCCGCGACCGACGCGGTCATTGCCGGCAGCATCGCCAACGCCTTCTGCGCCATCCGCCCGCCCGGCCACCACGCGCTGCCCACCGAGCCGATGGGCTTTTGTCTGTTCAACAACGTGGCAATCGCCGCGCGCCACGCGCTCGACTCGCATGGACTCGAGCGCGTGGCGATCATCGACTTCGACGTCCATCACGGCAACGGCACCGCCGAATCGTTCCGCGACGACCCGCGCGTGCTGATGGCCAGCTTTTACCAGCATCCGTTTTATCCGTACACGGAAGCGGAACCGCGCACCGCCACCATGGTGAACATTCCGGTGCCCGCGCGCAGCGGCGGCGACGTCGTGCGCCAGTTGATCACCGAGCACTGGCTGCCGGCGCTGCACGAATTCAGGCCGGAGATGATCTTCATTTCGGCCGGCTTCGACGCCCACCGCGAGGACGACGTCGGCGGCATGGGCCTGGTCGAAGCCGATTACGCCTGGATCACGCGCGAAATGATGACGGTGGCGCGCCTGTACGCGCGCGGACGCATCGTCAGCTGCCTGGAAGGCGGCTACAACCTGTCGGCGCTGGGGCGCAGCGTGGTGGCGCACGTCAAGGTATTGGCCGAACTCGATTGATCGGATTCGCCCGATTTTTGGCGTGCCGGGCCGGCCCCGGTAAAATAGCGCCTTAAACGAGCATTTTCGAAAGCACAGCATGTCGATACAATGGTACCCGGGCCACATGAACGCCGCCCGCAAGAAGGCGGCCGAACAGATGGAGAACACCGATCTGGTGATCGAGGTGCTCGACGCGCGCCTGCCCGAGGCGAGCTGCAACCCCATGGTCGAGGAACTGCGCCTGTTCCGCCAGCGTCCCTGCCTTAAAATCCTCAACAAGGTCGACCTGGCCGATCCGGCCGCCACCGCCGCCTGGAGCGCCTACTACAACGCCCAGGAAGGCGTGACCGCCTACGCCATGACCACCAAGAAGCCGGGCGACGTGGCCAAGATCCCGGACCTGTGCCAGTCGCTGGCGCCGCACCGCGGCGTGCCGACCAAGCCGCTGCGCATCATGATCATGGGTATTCCCAACGTCGGCAAGTCGACGCTGATGAACGCGCTGCTGAAAAAGAAGGTCGCCAAGGTGGGCGACGAGCCGGCCGTGACCAAGATGCAGCAGAAGCTTTACCTCGGCAAGAACATCATCCTGGTCGATACGCCCGGCATGCTGTGGCCGAAGATCGCGCTGGCCAGCGATGGCCTGATGCTCGCCGCCAGCCACGCCATCGGCTCGAACGCGCTGATCGAAGATGAAGTGGCCGTGTTCCTGGCCGACGAACTGCTGGCGCGCTACCCGGCGCTGCTGACGGCGCGCTACGGCTTCAAGACCGACGGCATGGACGGCATCGCCGTCGTCGAAGGCGTGGCGGCGCGGCGCGGCTATCGCCAGAAGGGCGGCGACCTCGATTTCGAAAAGGCTTCGCACATCTTCCTGCAGGATTACCGCACCGGCGCGCTCGGGCGCATCAGCCTGGAAACGCCGGAAACGCGCGCAGTGCGCCTGGCCCAGCACGAGGCCGAGATGGCCGCCAAGGCCGCCAAGGCAGCGGCGATTGCGGCCGAAAAAGCGGCCAATTCCGCGCGCGGCAAACGCGGGACCTGAGGGGCCGGCCTGAAGCGCACCGGAACGAAGTCCTGGAAGACCTGTTCGACCGCGTCGACGATGTCCAGGACTACTGATCCCGGTACATTAAATTGACTTTTGTTCAACTATCAAGCCTAATGCATGGGTCGTGCAAACGATTTCAGAGCGGCTGATGGTTGATTGGGTTTGTCCGGCTATCCGGACTCCCGGTTGATGACCTCTTCGCTTGCCCGCGCCAGCCCTGGCGCAGACCGATACGTCAACCGAAATGGAGTTCGAATGCGATTCACGCTGCGTCCCACCCTGATCTGTCAAACCATCGTCGCCAGCCTGTTCGCCAGCGCCGCCCAGGCGGCCACGCCGGTGACGCTGACGTATGTCGTCAACAATCCATGGTCGGGCGGATACTGCGCCATCGTGAAGGTGTTCAATCCGAATGCGGAAGCGGTGCAGTGGAGCGGCACGCTGCCGGTACGCGGCACGGTGACGTCGCTGTGGAATGCGGTGGGCAAGCAGGCCGGCGGCGCGATCGTCTTCACCGGCGGAGTCGATTGGAACAAAACCATCGCCGGCAAGTCGTCGATGGACGCGGCCGGCTTTTGCGCGACGGATGCCGTGACACCAACACCGACGCCAACGCCAACGCCGTCACCAGGCGCACTCTCGCCCACCTACAAAGGCGAAGGCACGTTTTACGGCGCCACAGGCGAGGGTAATTGCAGCTACGACGCCAGTCCGGACAACCTGATGGTCGCCGCCATGAACGAGAAGGACTACGCCAGCAGCGCGGCGTGCGGCGAGTACGTGGCCGTCACCGGCCCCAAAGGCAAGGTCACGGTGAGAATCACCGACAGCTGCCCGGAGTGCAAACCGGGCGACATCGACCTGAGCGAGCAAGCCTTCGTCAAGGTGGCCGACAAGGTCGCGGGCAGGGTGCCGATCAGCTGGTACCTGGTGGCGGGCGAGACCACCGGAACGGTCAGCTACCGCTACAAGGAAGGCAGCACGATCTACTGGCAGGGCATTCAGGTGCTCAACCACCGCCTGCCGATCACGAAGCTGGAGATCCGCCCGAACGGCAGCGCCAACTGGATCGCCGTCAAGCGGGAAGAGTACAACTACTTCGTCTATCCGAGCGCGATCGCAGCGGGCCCGATGCAGGTTCGCATCACCGGCCTTGGCGGCGCAACGCTGATGCAAACGCTCCCTGAACCGCAGGGCGGCCTGGTCGTCAAAGGCAGCAACCAGTTCTGACGCGGCCTGTGCAAACCGGTGGCGCCGTTACGCCGCCACCGGTTCGCCGAAGCGAAAACTCGACACGGCCAGGTGGCCGAAAAATTCATCTTCGTGATACACGCAGGCCGCATCTTCCGATTCGGCCGCGCCCAGCGCCACCATCAGCGGCAGCAGGTGTTCCTCACGCGGATGGGCATTGCGCGCATACGGCGCCTGGCCCCAATGGAGCAGCGCCGTGGTGCGCTCCGACGGCGGCAGCTTGAGGACCATCTGCAGCCAGTCGTCGAACTGGTGCGACGCCAGCCTGCCTTCCGGTCCAAACTGGCGCAGGTTATGGTAGCTCAGGCCACTGCCGATAATGAGCACGCCCTCGTCGCGCAGCGGCGCCAGCGCGCGCCCGATCTTCACGTGCGTGAGCGGATCGAAGCCATGCTGTAGCGAGAGCTGCACCACCGGCACGTCGGCCTGCGGATAGACCGGATACAGCATCGAAAACGTGCCGTGGTCGAAGCCGCGCTGCGGATCGAGCGAGACCGCATGCCCTGCCGCGGCCAGCAGATCGGCTGCGCGCTGGGCCAGTTGCGGCGAACCGGGTGCCGGATACTTGACCTGATAGGTATGCGCGGGAAAACCGCCGTAATCGTAGATCATCGGCGGCTGCGCGCCGGACGAGAGCATCAGCTCCTTTTCTTCCCAGTGGCCTGAAACGACCAGCACCGCGGCTGGCTTGACGCCGCCGATCTGGCGCCGGATGTCCACCAGCGACGCTTCCAGCACGGCGTAGGTGTCGCCGTACTGTTCCTTCATGAAGGGCCATGGCCCGCCCCCGTGGGAGACGAAATAGGTCGGCAGGCGATGGCTCATGGGGAACTCCAAACGGTAGGTTATCCGTTCAATATAGGGACGCGCGCGGGATTTATCAAGCCATGCGCGTGCGCGCCAGCTCGATCAGCGCGAACAGGCGCGCGCTGCGCATCCAGCCGATGGTGACGACCGCCGCCTGCGTGAGCAGCAGCGCCCCCGCAAAGCCCAACGCGTTAAAGCCCGCAGTGTGGGCGCGCGCCAGCGACAGCAGGGCGGCCAGCCCGAGCCCGACGATGCTGATGGCGAGGTAGGAGCCGAGCGCCGCCAGCGGGTGGCGCGCCAGCAGCGTGCAGCCGGCCAGCCAGGCCGACAAGGCCGAGCGTTTGCGCGGGTCGTACGCCAAAAACGCGCGGCCGGCGTCGAGCGAGGCGGCGGCAAGCCCCATCAGCAGCACCATGAGCGCTTGCGCCAGCATCAGCGGCAGTGCCGCTTCGCTGCTCGCGGCGACCTTGGTGGCGTACATGGCCGCCGCTTCCATGGCGGCCGTGCCGGCCATGAATGCCCCGCCCAGCGGCAGCGCGCCCCAGGCCAGCATGCGCAGCATCGGCGCGTAGTAGTCGACGCCGCCGCGCGAGAGCGCCGCAAAGCCGGGCGATTTTTCCGCGCGCGCCGCCGTTGCCACCATCCCCGACAGCATCGGCGAAATGAGCAGCGTGGCGATCAGCGCCATCGCGCCGGCCTGGGTGAACGCCACCTGGTTGCGGCCATGGATGGCCAGCAGGTCGCTGATCGTCGTCATGTCGAGCGCGCGCGCCAGCGAGGCTGCGTGCACCGAGTAATCGAGGTTCGCCGACAGCAGGTGCCAGGCCGGCAGCGCCAGGATCAGGGTCGGCACCAGCATCCACAGGGCCCACAGCAGCAGCAGGCGCCATTGCAGCGCCGCGCGCGCCGCACGCGGCACAGACACCATCGAAAAAGCAGGCGTCTGGTTCATCACACGGTCGCAATCAGGGAAAAGAGGATGTTGAAAAACGCCGCCACGTCGCCGGTCCAGCGGCGCGAGGCACTGCCGTTCGCTTCGAGGGTGCGGCTGTCATCGAGTTTGCTGGTGTCGAGGTAATGCTGGCGCTTGGGATCGAGTTCGGCCGATACCGCCTTGGCCGGCTTGACCCAGCTGAAGGTGCGCCAGCGCTGCTGGTCGTCCCACACCACGGTCTCGCTGCTGCCGTCGGCGAACTTGACGAGCAGGCTTTGCGCCACCGGTGCGCCGCGCCGCTGCAAGGTGACGCTGGTGCGCCACGGACGTGCGGCGCCGGCCTTGGCCGCCGCCTCTTCTTCGCTGGTAAAGCGCGAGATGCGGTCGTCCACGCTGGCCGTGGCGTACACCTGCTGCGCGAATGCCGCATACACGGCGGCGCGCTGCCCGCTCACCTCGGCCAGCGTTTCGCGCAGGTCGGCGATGCTCGGATGGCGGAATTTCCAGCGCTTGTAGTATTCCTTGAAGGCGCGCTCGGTCGCCTCCTTGCCGATGCGCTCTTCCAGGTCGCGCAGCATGGTGGCGCCGCGCACGTACACCGGGCCGATGCCCTGCAATCGCATGTGGGCGTTCTGCCCGATCGGGTCGGCCGGCTCCAGGCGCGGCGCATCGTGGCGTTCGACGTCGAAGCCATTGAAACCGGGCGCAAGGCCGAGCGCCTTGAGCCAGCGCGGGCCCAGATAGACCTGCTGACCGCTCTCGCGCAGCATGCGGTAGTTCCAGTATTCGTTCAGGCCTTCGTCGAGCATCGGCTCCTCGAATTCGTTGGACGCCAGGATGCCGTAGAAGTAGCCGTGGCCAACTTCGTGGATGGTGACGAAATCGAGCTCGAAGGCGCCGGCCGTTTTCGGCACCACCTTGTCGTGGCCGGTGGCGGTGATGAAGGTCGGGTATTCCATGCCGCCGGCGTCGTCCGCGTTTAGCGGCGGGATCACGATGGTCAGCGTCTTGTACGGGTACGGTCCGAGCGTCTTCGAAAAATAGGTCAGCGCATCGGTGGCGGCCTTGAGCGCCGGCGCGGCGCTGGCCGCGCGGTCGGGCGGGAACAGCACCGACAACGCTACCTGGGGGCTGCCCGGCGCACTCCAGGTGCCGCGCAGGGGCGGTGCGGTGCGCTTGTCGGCGGTCCAGGCGAAATCGTGGACGTCGCCCTGCACGTAGTGGTGGGTCAGCATGCCGCCGCGTTCCACCGGCGCGCCTTGCAGTTCGCCGGTGGCGCCCACCGTGTAACCCTTGGGCGCGGTGAGCTTGACGTCGTAGCTGCCGAAGTCGGCGTAGAACTCGGACTCGTGGTGGTACTCGTGCACGTTCCAGCGCGCCCGCGTGGCCCCGCGCTCGCCCGGCAGCTCCAGCACGCCGATCTTGGGAAACCACTGTGCCACCAGGTGAAAGTTGCCGACGTAGCCGGTGTCGCACACCACGCGCGGCAGCCGCGTCAAAAACGCGATGTCGAAGCTGGTCGAGGCGCCCGGCGCCACCGGCGCCGGCAGGTCGAAGCGCACCACCGTCTGGTCGCTGGCGGGGCCGTTGTCGGGATGGACGAACGCCCAGCCGACCTTGGCGCCGCCCTGGGTCACGCTGCGTAGCGTGATGTCGCCCCATTCGCCGGGACGGATGGTGGCGTCGTTGCCGGCCTCGCGCTGCTCGGTGAAGTAGGTGCTGCCCGTGTTCTTGAAGGCGTTCATGTACAGGTGGAGGTAGACGCTGCGCACGGTCTCCTTGCTGCGGTTGCGCCACGTGAGCGTTTGCTTGCCGTCGACCGTGTGCGCCACCGGGTCGAGCGTCGCTTCGATCCGGTAGCTGGCCACCCGGTCCGACAGGGTCGGTTCGCTGCCGCTGCGCGGCCCGCCCCACGCATCCGGCGCGCTCGGCACGGTCACCGCGCTGGCCGAGGGCAGGGCGAAGCCGATCCCGACATCGGTCACCGGTTCCGGGATCGGCGTGATGCTGATGTCGGCCTGCGCCAGCAGCTCGGCGCCGGCGATGGCGGCAGCGGCCAGCAGCAGCGCCTTGAGAGCCATGGTTCGGGTACGCGCTTGCATGCTTTCTCCTGCGCCCGACGGCGCTGATGATGGGGTGATGACGGATATGGGCCGGCGGCCTGAGGCGCACAGCATGCCACAACGCCCGCCGCCACGCCACGCGCGGCGCAGTCCGGGTGGCGACTGCGATTATAATGGCGCAGTTTTGGTGCCCGCCCGCGTCTTCACGCCGGCAGTTAAACGGGAAACACGTGGAAATAGTGTGCTGCCCCCGCAACGGTAATGCAGGCGCTTCGCCCCGCCCTGCAAGCCCGGCCAAAACAGGTGGACACGATGCCGCACAGCGCGCGCCGGTCCGTGCAATCCGGCTTGCGGGGACGCAGGCCAGGACTCATTTTCTGAAGACGACATCATGATTTTTGCAGTATCGCCGCGCCGCGCGCTCTGCGCCACGCCGCTCGCGCTGGTTTCCGCCCTGTCCCTGTGTTTTGTGTCCGGCGCCGCGCTGGCGGCCCAGGCCCTTCCTGAGGTCACCATCACCGGCGCGCGTTTCGCCAGCGACCCGGCGCTCGCTCCCATCGGCGCGACCGTCATCAGCGCCGACGAGATCCGCCGCGCCGGCGCGGCCGACGTCAATCAGGCCATCCGCAAGATCGGCGGCGTGTACGGCCGCCAGAGCCTGGACGGCTCGCCCGATTTCAGCCTCGATATGCGCGGCTTCGGCACCAACAGCAGCCAGAACATGGTCGTCACGCTCGACGGCGTGCGCATGTCCGAGAGTGAATTGAGCAATGCGACGCTGTCGTCGATCCCGATCGAGACCGTCGAGCGCATCGAAATCATCCGCGGCGGCGCCAGCGTGCTGTATGGCGAAGGCGCCACCGGCGGCGTGATCCGCATCATTACCCGCCGTCCGGAGGCGAACGGCCGGCGCGGCATGCTGCGCGCCGAAGCCGGGCAGTTCGACCTGCGCGACCTGCGCGCCGCGCTGGCCCAGTCGTGGAACGGCTTTTCGCTCGACGCCTCGGTCGGTTCTCAGCGCACCGACAACTACCGCGACCACAACGGCTTCGAGCTCGATACCTTCAGCGGCGGCGCCCAGTGGGCCTACCAGGGCGGGCGTGCCGGCGTGCGCTACGACCGGGCGCGCCAGGAGTCCGACCTGCCGGGCGCGCTGAGCGCGTACCAGTTCGGCCAGAACCCGCGCCAGGCCAGCACCCCTGACGATCTCGGCGCGCTCGATACCGACCGCCTGACCGCGTTCGCCGAGCAGCGCATCGGGGCTGTCGACCTGGCCGCCGAGCTGTCGCGCCGCGAACGCACCGCCCGTTCGACCTATTCCTCGACGTCAATCTACGAGAGCGTGCAGACGCAATTTTCGCCACGTGTACGCCACCTGGCGCAGATGAGCGGCATGCTCAACGAGCTGGTGGCCGGCGTGGACCTGGTCAAATGGACGCGCGTAACCGATGCGGATTATTCGAACGCCGACGCCGCGCAAAAATCAAAAGCGCTGTACCTGCGCGATGAACTGACCTTCGGCGGCGAACACAAAGCCCGCGTGGCCGTTGGCGCGCGCCGCGAACGGTTCGAGAAAGACGCCACCGACGCGCGCGCCTTCGCTGAGCCTTACGCCAGTAAGCAAACCCTGAATGCATGGGAAGTGCAGGGCAGCGTCGACGTCATGCCGCTGGTGAACCTGTACGCCAAGGCCGGGCGCAGCTACCGCGTGGCCAACGCCGACGAAAATGGCTACCGTTCCTCGCCCGGCGTGCTGGCGCCGCAAACCTCGCGCGACCTGGAACTGGGTCTCGCTTACGGCACGTCCAGCCTGGGCGCGAATGCGCGCCTGTTCCGCCACCAGCTGCGCAACGAGATTTTCTACGACCCGACTTCGAACGGCGGCTACGGCGCCAACACCAATCTCGATCCGACCGAGCGCAAAGGCGTGGAACTCGACGCCCACGCCAGCATCGCACGCGACTGGCGCGTGAGCGGCAACTGGCAGCACGTGCTGGCGCGCTTTACCGAAGGGCGCAACGCCGGCAGCGAGATGGTGCTGGTGCCGAAGAACGTGGTCTCGGCGCGCCTGGCCTGGGTGCCGGGCAATGGCCACAGCGCCGACATCGGCGCCCAGTGGGCCGGCAAGCAGCGCTTCGGCGACGATTTCGCCAACACCTGCGCCGTGCGCATCTCGTCGGCCACCACGTTCGACGCGCGTTACGCGCGCCAGCTGGGCGCCTGGGAGTTCGCCGTGGCCGGCCTGAACCTGGCCGACAAACGCTACACCAGCAACGCCTACGGCTGCAACAGCGGCATTTATCCGGCCGACGGACGCCAGGTCAAGGTCTCGGCGCGCTACGACTTCTGATGGGGGTTCTGATGGTCAGGCGCCTCGCCTTCGCCGTGCTGGCGCTTTGGGCCGGACTGGCCGGACTGGCCTTCGCCGCCCCGGTCACGGTGACGGACGACGCCGGCCGGCGCGTGGTGCTGCCAGCGCCGGCGCGGCGCATCGTCTCGATGGCGCCGCACGTCACCGAGCTGCTGTTCGCGGCCGGCGGCGGCGCGCGCATCGTCGGGGCGATGAGCTACAGCGATTATCCGCCCGCCGCCAGGACCATCCCGCTGGTGGGCGACAGCAGCCAGATCGATATCGAACGCGTGCTCGCGCTCAAACCCGACCTGCTGGTGGTCTGGCAGAGCGGGAACACGGCGCGCCAGCTGGAGCAATTGCGCCAGCTCGGCATTCCGATGTTCTACAGCGAACCGGCGCGCATCAGCCAGGTGGCCGACAGCCTGCTGCGTTTCGGCCAGCTGCTCGGCACCGACGCCCAAGCGCGGGCGGCGGCGGCATCGTTCCAGGCCGATATCGCGGCCCTGGGCGCGCGCTACGCCAGGCGGCCCACGGTCAAGGTGTTCTACCAGGTATGGGACAAGCCGCTCTACACCCTCAACGGCCAGCACGTGGCCAGCGACGCGATTCGCCTGTGCGGCGGCGAGAATATCTTCGCCGCGCTGACGGTCAAGGCGCCCTCGGTCGGCATCGAGGCGGTGTTGCAGGCCGATCCGGAAGCCATCGTCGGCAGCGTGCCGCACGATGCGTCGGAGGCGGGCCTGGCGCTGTGGGCGCCTTACAAGACCCTGCTGGCAGTGCGTAATGGCAACTTATTCACGCTCGACGGCGAATTGCTGACCCGGCCCGGGCCACGCCTGGTCCAGGGCGCCGCCATCCTGTGCGAAAAACTCGAACTGGCGCGTCAACGCCGCAGGTAGGTGCGCGTTTACTACCCAAGGCCACCCATGGCGCATGCCGGCGGCGCCGCTAACCCGGACGCCATTTGCAACGCAATGTAAAATGCTAGCCCTTGGCCCGGGGCCTGCCGCAAAAAGTGGTAATCTCGCGAACGTCGTCTCAACTTAAACATGAAGGATATTTATGCGTTTCCTGCGTATTGCTCTCGCTGTCGCCAGCCTGGCTGCCACCACGGCGTTCGCGTCGCCCGTCGATCCTAAAGAAGGCGCGGAATTTGTCACGCTGTCGAGCCCGCAGCCGACCAAGACCGTCGGCAAGAAAGTGGAAGTCATCGAATTTTTCATGTACCACTGCCCGGCCTGCAACGCGCTGGAGCCGCACCTGGTCGCCTGGGTCAAGAAGCAGGGCGACAACATCGTGTTCCGCCGCGTGCACTTCCCGGTGACCGGCCCGAGCGACCCGGAAGCGCATTTGCACCTGACGCTCGAAGCGATGGGCAAGGCCGAGGAAATGCATCCGAAAGTGCTGCACGCTTTCCACGTCGAGCGCCTGCGCCTGAACAAGGATGACGCCATTCTCGAGTGGATTCCGAAGCAGGGCGTCGACAAGGCCAAGTTCATGGAATACTGGAACTCGTTCGGCGTGCTGACCAAACTCAAAGGTGCCGAGCAGGTCATGCGCAACTACAAGATCGACGGCGCGCCTTCCCTGGTGGTCGACGGCCGTTTCCTGACCTCGCCGGCAGCCATCGGCGGCGCCAATCCGGGCCTGAACAATGCGAACGTGTATCCGGCGTTCCAGCAAACGCTTGATGCGCTGGTGGCCAAGGCGCAAAAAGAGAAGGGCGGCGCCGCGGCTGCTGCTGCACCTGCCCCGGCAAAAGCTGTTGCAAAACCTGCCGGCAAATGAGCGAGCCTGAAGAAAAACTCCTCAAAATCTACGACGGCTCGCGCCCCGTAGAGGAGGATTTATTCGAGCGCAACTGGATCAACCAGCTGGCGTGGAGCGTGGTGGTGGTGCTGTGCAGCGTGGTGGTGTGGTTTGCGATCGCCATCGTCAATGCCGAAAACCAGCGTTACGCCCTGATCACCAAGCAATGCGCCGATCCGGTGTTCAAGGGTGAGGTCGACATGCGCTGCATGCAGGTGGTCAGCTCACGCGATCACTGGTGGCAACACCTCTGGTATGGGATTACCCATCTGAGGCCGGCGGAGAAGTAATTCGTCGTCGTTCCCGCGCAAGGACAGTCCCGGCGCGGGAAGTCGTTTCCGCCAATGGCGGAGAGGACAGAGCGTCCCCTCAGGCCGGCAAGGCAATCACAAACCTGGCCCCACCCATCTCCGACTGCTCCACCACGATCGTGCCGCCATGCAGCGCCACGGCCTTCTGCGCGATCGACAATCCCAGTCCGAAACCGCCGGTACTGCGGTCGCGGCTGCGGTCGAGCCGGTAGAACGGTTCGAACACCTTGCCGCGTTCGCCCTCGGGAATGCCCGGCCCGTCATCTTCCACCACGATTTCCACCCCGTCCGCGCGCCGCGCCGACAGCGCGATCTGGCCGTTGCCGTACTTTTGCGCGTTCCGCAGCAGATTGCCCACCGCCCGCACCAAGAGGCGCCGGTCGCCGCTCATGCTGCCCAGCGCGCCATCGAGCCGCACGGCGGGCTGGGCCGCCAGCGGGTCGAGCGCGTCCACGCAGCCCAGCAGCGCCGGCGCCAGTTCGAAGTCGGCCTGCTGCAGCGCCTGCCGGCTGTCGAGCCGGATCATGCTCAACAGTTCATTGACCAGCCCGTTCAGCTCGGCCACGTCGCCTTCCATCGCCGCGATGCGCGGTTCGAGCGCCGGATCGTTCGCCGCCGAGCGCAGCAATTCGAGCGCGAACTCCAGGCGCGCGATCGGCGTGCGCAGTTCGTGCGAGACGGAATGGAGCAGGTTTTTCTGGGCGTCGAGCAAGGTTTCGATGCGCCCGGCCATGTGGTTGAAGCGCTCGGCCAGCGGATAGATGCTGGCGCGCGGCTTGAAGTCGGCGCGCGCCGCCAGCTTGCCGGCGCCGACCTCGTCGGCCACGCGCGAGAGCGCCTGCAACCCCAGCCAGTGCGAGCGCGACCAGAGCGCGGCCGGCACCAGCAGGAACAGCGCCACGATCACGTAGCGCACCGCTTCCATTTCCAGCGCCAGGCCGATGTCGATCGGCAGTTCCTGCACGTGGATGGCGTCTTCGGCGCTGCCGACATAGCTCTCGCCGTGCAGGTCGACCCGGCGGTAAAAGGATTTGCTGGCGGTGTCGAGCACCAGTTCGCCCCGGTCGAGCGCGGCGTGCTGCTTGGCCGGCAAGGCGGAACGGGCGCTGCTCAAGGGTATCAGGAGCAGCTTGACGTCGGAAACGTCGCGCACCTTGTTCAGGCGCACCAGCCATTCGTCGGCGGGGGCTTTGTCGATGTATTGTTCGAGCAGGAAAATCTGGGCTGCCGCCTGGCGCCGTGCGATATCGTCGAGCGGGTCGCCGAACAGGCGGCTGATGACGAAATAGATGGCAAACGTCGCGACCGTGATCGACAGCATCACCAGCACGAAGAAACGGAAGAAGATGCGGTTCACGCGCGCTTCCCGCCACAACGGTGTTCAATAACAGTTGCCATAGCACTCGCTTCTCCTTGCGCAGCATTGTATAAGAGCGGCGCGCATAGCGGTATTACAAATAAGTGACAAATGGGGGACAGATGTCGGCGGAATTGCGGCGCGCTTGTCGTTATGATGTCTTTACTCGCAATCGGTCTGCCCGCCGTGTCTGTGCCGGCGGGCCTCGCTCACTTCCTTGAAAGGATTCGCCATGTCTGTTTTGATTCGCGTTTTATCCTGTATCCCGCTGGCCGGCGCCGTTGTGCTCGGTGGCTGCGGCGGCGGCGACAGCGGCGGCAACACGCCCACGCCACCGCAGATCCAGCCCGATATCGTGGTGCCGCCGCCGGTGACCAACCCGACCCCGCCCCCGGCGGTGACCCCGACGCCGGGGCCGACGCCGGAACCGGTGACCGTGATGACGCCGTTCATCAAGCGCGCCCAGGCGGCCGCCTGCGCCAGCACGTCCAACCGCCTGTACCTGATCGACAAAAAATACGTGTTCTCCAGCCAGTCGGGCGACTGCGCCGACGCAGCGTACAGCATGGAACTGTACAACCTGGCATCGGACACGAAAATATGCAGCGCGAATGCGACGATCGCCGGCCCCAAGCGCGAATGCACGGACCCGGCCATGCTGCCCCTGTTCGACGCCATCGTCACCAAGTCCGGTTACAACATGGTCGTGGGCGGCCTCGGCGCCGACCATGTAGCTGAAGAAATCAAATTCCTCCCAGCAAATGGACTCAGTGTGCATTTCAAGACCATCGCCAGCGACAGGTTCTCGGGCGTTGCCACCGCGCGCAACGTGGTGGTGCGCGACCAGGCCGCGTTCGACGCCCTGTGGGCCGAGCACAGCGCGACCCGCATTCCGCCTCCGGCCGCTCCCAAGGTCGATTTCAGCACCGAGATGGTGATCGCCCTGTTCGGCGGCAACGACTCGGCCTGCGCCAGCTTCGGCGTGCGCCGCGCCAATGCCGTCAACGATCACCTGGTGATCTATTACGAGCGCAAGGATCCCGATCCGGCCATGGCGTGCATCGCCGTGGTGGCCAATCCGATGCAGATGATCGTGGTCCCGCGCGTCGACGCCGTGGTCGACTTCGTCAAGATCACGACCCAGGAAGTGCCGTTCGCCAAGCTATGGAGTGGCGCCAACACGCTCTCGCGCTCGGCCCACAACGTCGTCATCAAGGATGCCGCCACCCTGGCCACCGTATGGCGCGAGACGGGTGCGATGGACGCCTTGCCGGTGATCGATTTCAGTAAAGAAATGGCAGTAGCCGTATTCGGGCCCGGCGGTTCGAACGGTTGCGAGAGCACCAGTATCGAGAGCATCTACCGCGAAGGCGGAAAGATTCATGTGTCCAGCGTTAACTGGACGCCGGGACCATCGAGCGGCTATCTCTGTACGATGTCGCTGACCAACCCGGGGCACATCGTCAAGCTGGCGCGCTCGGATGACAAGGTCGAGTTTTCGACCCAAACGCGGTACCAATAAGGCTGTTTCCGCCTCCCTGGCGGCGCGCGCGAGCGTGCCGCCGGGCCCGGACCCACGTATGAAAATCCTGTTCACCTTCCTGCTCGGCGCCGCTTGCGCCCCGGTCCATGCCCGCACCCCGGCCGTCAATCCGATGCCGGACGGCAGCCGCGACATGTACATCGGGCTCGGCTTCGTGTCGGCCCCGGCGTACGATGGCGCGCGCCGTCCGCGCCGCATGGCGGTGCCGGTGCTGCAGGGCGAATGGAGCAATGGTGTCTTTATTTCCGGTATGAATGCCGGTATCCATCTGTCGGACCAGCCCGCGCTGGAATTCGGACCGCTGCTGGCGGTCCAGGCGCGCCGCAGCGAAGCGGGCAACGGGGCGGCGCTGGGCGGCGCGTCGCTCAATTCCATGATCGTGAACACCTCGTCGCTGGCGCCGGAGGGGAACGTTCCCCCGGACCAGCCCGGCAAGAACGCGCGCAGCGCCGGTCCCAACCGGCTGTCCGGCATGGATGTGGTCGGTGCACGCTTGCAGGCGGGCGGCTTCGTGAATGTCTATCTCAGTCCCGATGTGCGCCTGACCAACAACGTGCTGCTTGGCGCCGGCAAGGGCTCCGACGGCGTCGTCTGGAACCTGGGGATCCAGCGCGTGATGGCGCAATTCTCGCCCCACCACCGCGTGGCGCTGGCGGCCGGCGTCAGCGTCGTCAACCGCAGCTACAACAGCAGTTTTTTCGGCGTCACGCCGGACGAGTCCATCCGCAGCGGCAACCGCGCGTATGCGCCCGGCGCCGGCCTGAACGGCGCCAGCGCCGGGGTGCGCTGGCACTGGTCCCTGACGCCTTCGTGGCTCTTGATTAATAACGTGCAAGCAACGCGCGTGCTGGGCGACGCGCGCAAGAGCCCGCTGGTGGAGCGTCCCAACGGTTTTTCCGTGTCCACCGCGCTCGCTTACCGGTTCTGATGATGAACGCGCCACGCCATCTCGCCCTGTTGCTGGCGCTGCTGTCCGCAGCGGGCAGCGCCAGCACGCGCGCCGCCGGGATGGAATGGCTCAGTTACCGCGATGCTTATCGCACCATGATCGTGTTCGAGAAATATGGCCGGCCGAAAACTTATTTGCAGAACCAGATCCAGCTGGTGCCGGCGCGCAAGGGCACGCTGCCCGACGATCTCCAGCTGAGCTTGCAGCTCCAGGGCAGCACCGTGCGCCTGCCGCTCGACGGCATCGGGCGCGCCGTGTTCCCAGTGCTCAAGGCCGCGTTCGACGAGAACGCGCCGCTGCTGATCCACGGCGGGGCCGGGCCGGTCAATTTCCGCGCGCGCATCTCGATCGTTGCGCGCGCCGACGGCATGTACGACAGCGCCGAGCTGCGCACCGCCTGCGCCCAGGCGCTCGACTACCAGCGCTACACCGACCCCAGCGCGCGCGGCAGTACCTGCGTCGGGGTGCGCTTCGTGTATCCGACCGAAGGGCCGGCGCCGCAGGTGCGCGTGCGCGGCGCCGGGACTGCTGCTGCGGCAGCGCTGCCGGTAACGCTGGGCACTGCGTTTCCCGGCGACGAGCATGGCGCCTATCGCGTCGTCAACTATCGCTTCGCCGAGCACGCCAGCGCCGGCCAGTTGCTTGCGGCCAGCCCGCCGCTGGCGATCGCGCCGCTGATCGAATAGCGGACAGCGCGGCGCGGCCGAACGGCGGGGCCGAACGGCGCGAACGATGTCGAATACACATTTACGACAATTGCCAGACATTTCGAGGCGGAAAGAGAAGCCGTTAGCATCTAAGCTATGCGTATCGGGTTTTCCGTTCGCCCTCGATGCTCCGGTGTCGTGGGCTTTTTTTATTCGAAGTACGAGCATGATGGCGATGCAGCGGGCCGCGCGACGGCGCCCGCCATCGGCGCATCGTGGGACCCCGCAGCGCGCACGCAGGCGCGCGCGGCCTTGACGAAAACTCAGCAATTTCGGCGATGTTGGCGGCAGGCCGTAAAATGGCGGCTGATCATCTTTTCGGCGACATTCATGAGAACCCTTTTTGCCCTTGCCCTGGCCGGCGCAGTTCCCGCCGTCTGGGCCCAGACCCCCGCAAGCAATCCGATGCCGGATGGCAGCAGCGACATGTATGTCGGGCTGGGCGCCGTCTCGGCTCCGCGCTACCAGGGGTCGGGCGAGCACCGGGTCACGGCCTTGCCGCTTGTGCAAGTCGAGTGGAGCAACGGGGTGTTTATCTCGGGCATGAGTGCCGGCTTGCATTTGTCGTCCAACCCGGTGTTCGAGTATGGGCCGATGCTGTCCCTGCTGGCGCGCCGCAGCAGCGCGGGCAGCCAGGATGCGGTGGGCAATCCGGTCGGCGGCCTGGACCTGCTTGGTACGCAGAACAAACCGGCCACCCCGGCCAGCGGCTCACCGACCCGTCCGAGCGTGGTGGGGACCCCGATGGAGGAGGAGGCGGTGCCACAGGGCTGGCAACGCAGCAGCAACCGCCTGGCCGGTACCGAAGCCATCGGTGCGCGCCTGCAGGGTGGAGCGTTTTTCAACTATTATCTGACTCCATCCTTGCGTTTGACCAATAACTTGCTGGCAGGCTCGGGGCGTGACCGCCATGGCGCCAGCTGGACCGTGGGCTTGCAGCATATAACGCGTGCGCTCGCGCCGCATCATCGCGTGTCGCTGGCGGCCGACTTGACTATGGTTAACCGCAGCTACAACCAGAGTTATTTCGGGGTAAGCTTGCGCGATACCATGTATAGCGGCAACCTGCCCTACGCGCCGGGCGGCGGGCTGCGCGACGTCGCCGTCAGCGCGCGCTGGAACTGGGCTCTGTCGCCGGGCTGGATGGTCAGCAGCGCGGTGCGCGCGGCGCGCCTGCAGGGTAATGCACGGCGCAGTCCGCTGGTCGAGCGCGCCGACAATATCACTGTGTCCACCGGACTTGCTTACCGATTCTGATCATGCCATTTGTCCGCCATGTTTCCGCCATGCTTGCCTTGCTGTTTACGGCAGGCGGCACGACGGCCAATGAAGCGGCCGGCGAGTGGCTCAGCTACCGCGACGCCTACCGCGCGATGGTGGTGTTCGAAAAATACGGCAGGCCCAAGAATTTTTTGCAGAACCATCTCCAGGTGATGTTGAAGGAGAAGGGCGTGCTGGGCGACGGTTTGCAATTGAGCTTGCTCAGCAAGGCCAGCAACCTGAGCCTGCCGCTCGATCCGACCGGACGCGCCGTCTTTCCCTTGCTCAAGGCCGCCTACGACGATAACGCCAGCCTGACCTTGACCAGCAACGTGACCCAGTACGTGTTCCGCGCGCGCGTCTCGATCGTGGTGCGCTCGGACGGCGTGTACGAAACGAGCGACCTGCGCGCCGCCTGCGAGCAAGCGCTGGTGTACCTGCGCCACGTCGATTCCTCGGCGCGCACGCGGCGCTGCAGCGGCGTGCGCCTGAGCTATCAGCGCAAGGGTGCCGATCCGGTGGTCAAGCTGCGCAACGGCAGCGGCGACGTGGCCCTGCTGTCGGTGGCGGACGGCCCCAGCTTCGGCGACGACAACAACGAGGGCTTCCGGGTCGTCAATTACCGCTTCGGCGACCATGCCGACAAGGGCCAGCTCGTGACGCAGAGCGCGCCGCTGGCGATCGCCCCGCTGCTGGAATAAGCCGCGCTG
Source organism: Telluria sp. (assembly GCA_036386755.1). Taxonomy (GTDB): domain Bacteria; phylum Pseudomonadota; class Gammaproteobacteria; order Burkholderiales; family Burkholderiaceae_D; genus Telluria_A. The sequence continues at coordinate 9,503 of DASVVC010000006.1, read as the reverse complement.
CCGGCTGGAGCGCTGGCTGGGGCCGCTTTCTGCCTCTTCCGATGAATTCGATTCCTGCTGGCATGGACGGCTGCTGAGGAAGCGTTTACTATCTGTTCATGCAATATTTCGATTTAATTAATGTTTGCGCCGGTGAGCGTGTCGACCCGCCCGTCTTCTTGAGAGATTTCCATGACCCGACCTAAGCGCCTGCAGCTGGTTCTTCCATTGGCTGGCTTGCTGTTGCTGGCCGCCTGCGGCGGCGGCAGCGATACCGCAACGCCAACGCCGACGCCGACGCCGACGCCAACGCCAACGCCAACGCCAACGCCAACGCCAACGCCAACGCCAACGCCGACGCCAACGCCGACGCCGACGCCGACGCCGACGCCGACGCCAACGCCGACGCCGACGCCGACGCCTGAAGTCAAGGATACGACCCCGTTCGTACAGCGTGCGCGCGAAAATGACTGCGGCGAGTATTACAACCGTCTGTTCGTGCTCGACCGGAAGTATGTGTTCTCGGCCGTGAAGGGCGTCTGCGGCAAACCCGAGCAATACGTGCTCTACGGCGCCACGCCCGATGTCGTCATCTGCTCGGGTACCCAGGCGAGTTCGGAGGCGAGCTGTACCGATCCTGCGATGTATCCCTTGTTCAAAAGCACGCTCTCGGCACAACAGTTTGCGCCGGATTCTATTGATGGCTTGAGCCTGCAGGAAGTGCTGTTCCTGCCCAAGGACGGCAGCCGCTTGCCCTTGACGATGCTGGCGAAGGACAGGGCATCGGGCGTCCAGACGCCACGCCAGCTTGTGATCCGCGACGCCGCCACGCTTGCCGCGGTGTGGGCCGAACATAACGCCGGCAAGGCCAGTCCGGCCCCGCTGCCAAACGTCTCTTTTAAAAACGAAATGGTGATTGCCGTGTTCAGCGGGGGCGGCACCTGCCGGAAGGTGAAGCTGCACTCGGTGCGCGTCAACGGCGGCAAGCTGGTGGCCGCCTATGAGCTAAGCGATACCACCATGCCCGGCAAGGGCTGCCTCGACCTGCGTGAAGCCTCGATGGAGATGGTGATCGTCGACCGCAGCGATGCCCCGGTCGTGTTTGACGCCGTTACCCCGGACCATGTGCTGTTCCGCTCGGACGGTCTGAGTGATTATTCCATGATTACCAAGCCGCGCCAGGTGCTGATCAGGGACGCCGCTTCCCTGGCCGCGCTGTGGAAGGAGCATCAACCGGGCAATTGGCTGCCGAGCATCGATTTCAGCACGCAGATGGCGGCGTTCGTGTTCTTCGGCAGCGTGCAAAGGACGGGGGAAAGTGTCGATATCGACACTTTCGAGATCGGCAGTGTCGAACGCATCGGCGGCAAGCTGCGCGTGACCACGATCGAGAGCGGCCGGGGGCGATACAACCCGGGTTCCCCGTTCTATTATGTGACCAACCCCGGCATCATGGTGGTGATGAATCGGTCCGACGAACCGGTCGAGTTCGAGAGGCAAGTATCGTATTCGTTCTACCGCGCACAGTGATCCCGAACTCCCGGGCTGGGGGCGAAACCGGATAAGCCGCGCCCCACCGGTCACGATTTTTGCGCACGTGTGGGGCGCCCTTCTCAGCATTCCTGGTGGCATGGACGGCTGCTAAGGAAGCGTTTACTATTTGTTCATGCAATATTTCTATTTAATTAATGTTGACACATGTGAACGTGTCGACCCGCCCGTGTTCTTGAGAGATTTCCATGACCCGACCTAAGCGCCTGCATCTGGTTCTTCCCTTGGCTGGCTTGCTGTTGCTGGCCGCCTGCGGTGGCGGCAGCGATTCCGCAACGCCGACGCCGACGCCGACGCCGGAGCCAACACCGACGCCGACCCCGACCCCGACCCCGACCCCGACGCCGGAGCCAACGCCAACGCCAACGCCAACGCCCCCTGAGGGCACGGGCGTCAACATGGCCCCGTTCGTGCAGCGTGCGCGGGAACATGACTGCGCCGAGTATTTCAACCGTCTGGTCGTGTTCGATCGGAAGTATGTGCTCTCGGCCGTGAGGGGAATCTGCACCATGCCAGACAATCCCTTGAAGCTGGGCCGATACACGCTGTATGGCGCGACGCCCGATGTCGTACTGTGCTCAGGTACGGACGGGCGCTTCACCCACACCTGCACCGATCCTGCGATGCTTCCCTTGTTCCAAAGGATGACCTTCGCACAGAAGTCCGTGCCTGATTCTTTCGATGGCATCAGCGTGCAGGAAGTCCTGTTCCTGCCCAAGGAAGGCAGCCTCATGCCCCTCAGTCCGCTGGAGAGGGACAACGCATCGCGCATCCAGGCGCCGCGTCAGATGGTGATCCGCGACGCCGCCACGCTGGCTGCGGTATGGGCTGAACATAATGCCGGCAAGGCCAGTCCGGCCCCGCTGCCAAAAGTCGTTTTCAAAAACGAGATGGTGATTGCCCTGTTCGGCGGCGGCGGCGGCAGCTGTCACAGCGTCACCCTGCGCTCGGTACGGGTCAGCGGCGACAAACTGGTGGCTGCATATCAACAAGGCGACGCGACCAAGCCCGGCACGGTATGCATCGGTCTGCCGGCTACGCCGATGGAGATGGTGGTGATCGACCGCAGCGATGCGCCGGTCGTGTTCGAAAAAGTTCAACCTGACGATGTCGCGTTCCGCCCCTTCGACCTGGCGGCGCCATTGGCGATAGAGCCTCGCCAGGTGGTCGTCAAGGATGCAGCGTCGCTGACCGCGCTGTTGAAGGATACGTACGAATCGTCGGCGCGTCCGGTCGTGGACTTCAGCAAACAGATGGTGGTGGCGTCCTATCTCGGCCAAACGGAGCATGGCGGCTTCAGCATCGACATTGGCAGTATCGAGCGCATCGGCGGCAAGCTGCGCGTGACCACGGTGGTGAGCACCTTGGGGCGCTACAACCAAGGTGCGCCGGTCATGGAATCGTTTTTGCCGGTGGCGATCGCGGTGTTTGACAAGTCCGACGCCCCGGTCGAATTCGTGACGCAAATATCGTACTCCCGCTGATCCGCACCCTGCGTGTGTTCGTGTTCTTCAGCGGCATGCCCGGGGCGGCGATGGCGATGATGGTGATCGACCGCAGCGATGCCGCGATCGTGTTCGAAGCGCTTGCCTGCGAGGATGTGCCGTTCCGCCAGATCGAACGGTCGCGGTTCTCGGCGATGAACGAGGCTCGCCAGCTGGTCATCAAGGATGCCCGGCCGCTGGCCGCCCTGTGGAAGTAACATGATCCGCCGGGGCCGCTACCGAGCGTGGACCTCAGCAAGCAGATGATGGTGGCCGCCTTCGCCGGCGGCCGAGGCAACGGCTCGTTCAGTATCGAGATCGGCAGTATCGAGCGCATCGGGGGCAGCTTGCGCATGACGACGCAGGAGCGCACGCTGGGACGTCACAGCCAGCTGATTGCGGCCACGTTCGGGCCGCGCGGTGGTGATGGTGCTGGACAAGGCCGGCAAACCGGTCGAATGCGTCTCGCAGACCATGTTCTGTCGCTGACCGGCGCGTTGCGCAAGCGCGCCGTCAAGCCCAGGCCGACGGCGAAAACAGGTAGCCTTCGCCCCATACGGTCTTGATCTTTTCGGAATCGACGTCGTCGAACTTGCGGCGCAGCTTGGAGATGCAGTTGTCGATGCTGCGGTCGAGCCCGTCGAACTCGATGCCGCGCATTTTTTTCAGCAGGGCGTCGCGCGAGAGCACGCGGCCGGCCGATTCGGCCAGCACCAGCAGCAGCTTGTATTCGGTATTGCTGAGCAGGCAATGCTCGCCGCGCCAGGTGACCACGCGGTCGCTGGCGATGATCGACAGGGCGCCGAATTCGAGCGCCGCCGGATCCGCGTTGCCGGTCTTGCCCTGGGCGCGCCGCAGCAGGGCGCGCAGGCGCGCCAGCAGCACGCGCGGCTGGACCGGCTTGTTGACGAAATCGTCCGCGCCCTGTTCCAGCACCGACACTTCATCGTAGGAATCGTCGCGCGCGGTGAGGATCAGGATCGGGGTTTCGCTCAGTTCGCGGATCTGGCGGCAGACCACCATGCCGTCCAGGCCGGGCAGCATCAGATCGAGAATGACCACATCCGGGGTGAGCGCCTTGAAACGTTCGAGCGCGGCATCGCCACGCGTGACCAGGTCGACCGTGAATTCGTACCCGGCCAGGTATTCCATGACCAATTGCGCCAGGCGCGCATCGTCCTCCACCAGCATGACTCGAAACATGAATTTTCTCCTAGCTGCCCATTGTATAAGAGCTACTACGAAAAAAGGCAGTTGCAGATTGGTGCGGACAATTTGCTACACTTTGATGACACTCTGGCTAGCTTACTGCTGGGGAATACAGACTTCCAGCACCTTTTCGATGCGCTCGTTCAATATTGTGCGCGCCGCCGGCGCTTCCAGCACTTTACTGGTCACCAGCTTTTCGCCCGCCGAACTGGTGCGGAACTGTTCGAAGTCCACCATTTCGTCTTCGGTAAAACGCGGCAGCGCTTCCGGCAGCGGTTCGCCGGCTGCGGCAAATACGCCCAGATAACCGTGCTTGGCGAACTTCTTGCCGACCGACTTGGCCAGGAAGGATTGGGTGCGCATCAGTTCCTTGCTGTCGAGATTCGATGCCAGCAATTGCTTGAATACCTCGTCGAGACTGGCCGGATCGAGTCCCTGCACGCATTTCAACTGTTCCGGCGTGACCTTGCCCTGTTTGGCGCCGGCCTTGATCGACAATTGCACGCCGACCATGGCCGGTTTCGAGAAGACGGCGGCGGTGGCCGCATTGACCGCCTGGGCCTGGACCGCGCCGCTCAGCATCAAGGCGGCGGGAAAGGCCAGCATTGCTATCGAACGTCCAGACAATGCAGGAAAACCGGTCCGCGGCAAGCAGGCTTTGTGTGGGGTATTCATGTCACCGTCCATTCTTCTCAAGTCACTTTCCTATCAAATACGTAGGTACGCCAGGGTCGTAAGTCAGCCGTGTTGCTGAACATTATGACTGATCTGCGGACATTTGTGTGCATGAAAAGCAACACTAGTAAACAGTGTAAATATTCGTCACTTTTTAAGAATCGCTTTAGATGATGCGGTGAAATGAGATATTCGACTGACAAAATTGTTGTGATGTATCCTAAATGCAATCAGTCATTAAACTCCGCGCAGGCGTTATTTAATCGAACTGTTGCTTATGGGAGATTTTTATCGCGGTCCATCACCAAGATGGTGAATCCCGCGATCATTTTGGTGCGTCCCGCCATGCCGGATCGTTCAATCCGCACCAAAAAATGGCGCACGCAGCGGATCAGCTGTTCGACATACGCGTGGGCCTCATCGATATGCATCTCGTCATCGGTCCGATAATCGCTGAACGCTTTCCGGCAGGCCTCCCGGCCCGGATCGAGTGCGGCTGGTCCTGGTCGACATCCTGGTATTGCCAGGCGATGAGAAGACACCCGCCGTTCGGCGCGCCGGCAGAGAGCCACTTCATCAAGATCCGAGGCCGGGCTAGACCCCCACCGGGAACGTTTCCGGTGCTTCGCCGGTCTCCCAGTGGGTGCTTGCATCGAGCGGCTGGACCGCCCGTGTGTCGTCGATATGCAGCACCGCATCGAACTGCCGTGGCAGGCTGGCGTAGAAATAGTGGCTCTGGCGCTCGGTCCGGGGCAGGTAGATCACGCCGATCGCCCGTTCCAGCCGCGGTTTTGTCAGCGCCCTGGTCGCCGCATTGCCATGCCTGAGTGGCAGCATGAAACGCCCGATGCCGCTCTGGTGGAAGGCGTGCTCATAGCTGCCGGCCAGGGCAGGGCGCACGCGCTTGCGTTCGGCCCGGCCATCCCAGTCCGAGGCGGCGGTGACCGTTCCCTTGTACGTGGTAAAGCCGATCAGCCTGGTCTGATCCCCGTAGCGCTCGCGCGCCAGCTGGCCGAGCGTCCATTCCCCCTGCCTGCCCACCTCGGTGGCGCGCGCGTCGCCGATGTGCGAGTTGTGCTCCCACACCACGATTTTGGCCGGCTTGCCCTGCGTGTCCGTGAGATGCTGGTCGAGCGCCTCCAGCGTGTCCATCATGTGCTTGTCGCGCAAGTTCCAGGACGAAACGCGGCCGCGAAACATGGTGCGGTAATACTCTTCGGCATTCATCACCAGCCGGGCATTTTGCCGTGCATGGAAGAATTCGTCGCTCGCTTGCGGGCCGTCCTGGCGCTGGTAGTCGGCGGCGTGCTTCTGCAGTTCGAGCAACTGGGACACGACCGCACTCTCGCAGGAATCCGACATGCCCAGGCCCGCCGCATGGCCGTAGCGCTGGCTGTTCGAGCCGAAGTGGTCGAAGCAGGCATAGCGGCGCCGGGCGCGATGCGCCGCCCTCGGGTCGACTTTGTTCAGGTATTGAAGGACTTCGTCCATCGAGCCGAACAGGCTGTACAGGTCGAGGCCGTAGAAGCCGGCCGCTTGCGCAGGCGAGGCCGAGTCGTTGAAGGCGCGCAGCCAGTCGACAAAGGCGACGACATCGGTATTGCGCCACATCCAGCCTGGAAAGCGCTGGAATCCGGCCAGCGCCTGTTCGCTGTCGGCGTCAAGGCCTTGTGCGCGCACATAACGGTTGACGCGGTAGGCGTGCGGCCAGTCGGCTTCGACGGCGACGGCGTTAAAGCCTTGTTCGGTGATCAGGCGCTGCGTAATGCGCGCGCGCTCGTGATAGAACTCGTGCGTGCCATGGCTCGCTTCGCCCAGCAGGACGAAACGCGCGTCGCCGACCAGCTCGATCAGGGAGTCGTAATCGCCCGGGGCGCCGCTCAACGGCTGCGCGGCCGAGGCAATGGCCGCGATCAGTGGGGAATCGGCATCGTTGGACATTGTTGTAAAGCGAAAGAACAAAGACCTGATGAAAGAACAAAGACCTGATATTTGACTGCGAACACGGCGCTGCGTGCGGTACTGCTGTTACGTCGTTTGAGCCAGATCAAACGACGTGACGGTTGTGGGCGCCAAGCAAACAGCCCGCGCTCGGCGGGCTGTTTCTAGTGACATGCACTATGCCGGCGCAAGGCTGCCGGCACCGGTCGTTCAGGCCGCGTTTTGCGCGACGAAGTCCCAGTTGACCAGGCCCCAGAAGGTTTCGACATACTTGGCGCGCGCGTTGCGGTAGTCGATGTAGTAAGCATGCTCCCAGACGTCGCAGGTCAGCAGCGGCTTGTCGCCGGTGGTCAGCGGGCAGCCGGCGTTCGAGGTGTTGACGATGTCGACGCCGCCGTCGGCCTTTTGCACCAGCCAGGTCCAGCCGGAACCGAAGTTGCCGACGCACGACTTGGTGAATTCTTCCTTGAATTTGTCGAACGAACCCCACTTGGCGTTGATCGCGTCGGCAACCTTGCCGCTTGGCGCGCCGCCGCCGTTCGGCTTCATGCCGTTCCAGTAGAAGGTGTGGTTCCATACCTGGGCTGCGTTGTTGAACACGCCGCCGGAGGATTTCTTGATAATCTCTTCGAGCGACAGGTTCTCGAACTCGGTACCCTTGATCAGGTTGTTCAGGTTGGTCACATAGGTCTGGTGATGCTTGCCGTAGTGGTATTCCAGCGTTTCTTTCGAAATATGGGGAGCCAGGGCGTCCATTTCATACGGCAGAGGCGGCAGTGTGTGTTCCATGATGTGTCCTTTTTTGTTTGGAAAAGCGTCGATGATACTGAACCGGTGCTTATTGTAATTCGGATGCGCGTTCGTTGCTTATTTGCTTCGCGTCGGCAAAACGCCTTGCATCCGATTATTCAAGCTGGGGCTGCACGCTGGCCACGCCGACCTCGGCGCTGCCTTCGGCCAGGCGCACCGTGAGCGGCTGGCCCGGCATGATTTGCGATGGCGAGCGCAGCACGGCGCCCTTGGCGTCGCGCACGATGGCGTAGCCGCGTTCGAGCGTGCGCTGGGGGTTGAGCAGTTCGAGCTGCGCCGCCAGCGCGCCGAGCGCATCGCGCTTCTGCCCAAGCTGGTTGGCCAGCGCGGTGGCGTAGCGGCGCTGCTGCGAGGAAATCTCGCTGCGCAGGGCGCGCACGTCCGGCCGGTGGCTGGTCCAGCGCGCGCGCAACTGCGCCAGCAGATAGCCCTGGCGCTGCACCGGCGCGCGCACCGCGTGCGTCATCGCGGTCGACAGCGCCACCAGTTCGAGGCGCTGGTGGCCGATCCGCGCCGAGGGACTGAGCAGGCGGCGCTGCCAGTTGTCCAGGCTCTGGTGCGCTTCGTTCACCGTATGGCGCATGGCGCGGCGCAGGTCGCCGGCATCGGCCGACAGCGAGGCGATCCAGTCGGCGTGCGGGGTGGCGGCCAGTTCGGCGGCGGCGGTCGGGGTGGCCGCGCGCAGGTCGGCGGCAAAGTCGGCGATGGTGAAATCGGTCTCGTGGCCGACCCCGGCAATGACCGGCATGCTGCAGTTGGCGATCGCGTGGGCCACCACTTCTTCGTTAAAACTCCACAAGTCTTCGATCGAGCCGCCGCCGCGGCATACCAGCAGCACGTCGACCTCCATCCGGCGCGAGGCCGTTTGAATCGCGCCGGCGATCCTCTCGGCCGCGCCCTGGCCCTGCACCGGGGCCGGATAGAGCACGATGCGCACGTGCGGGGCACGGCGCTTGAGCGCGGACAGGATGTCGCGCAGCGCCGCCGCCTGCGGGCTGGTGACGATGCCGACGCTGCGCGTGAACAGGGGCAGGGGACGCTTGCGCTCCTGGTCGAACAGGCCCTGCGCGCCGAGCTTGTCCTTCAGGCGCAGGAAGGCTTCGTACAGCGCCCCCACGCCGGCGCGCCGGATCGCCTCGACGTTGATCTGGTAGTCGCCGCGCGCGCCGTACAGGGTCACCAGCGCGCGCACCTCGACCTTGTCGCCTTCGCGCGGAATGAATCCGGCGTACTGGGCGCGGCCGCGGAACATGACGGCGCGCACCTGGGCCGCGTCGTCCTTGAGCGTGAAATACCAGTGGCCTGAACTGGCCTTGGTGAAGTTCGAAACTTCACCGCTGATCCAGGTCAGCGGAAAGGAGCGCTCCAGCAGCCGCGCCACCTGCGCATTGAGCGCGGTGACGGTCAGCACCGGCGGCGCGCCTGGCGCCGCAAATAGCGGGGAATCTTGGTCGAAATCGGTTGGCATGGGAAGAGTTCCGGAATAACTGTCCACAAAATTTTGAAGCGGTCATGCTTATGTCACATTTCGCCAAAAACAACAAGAGTTTTTTGTAAGTCGCTGATTTTAAAAGAAAAAGCGGAGGTGCTGGTTTTCAGTGCAATGCCCGAAAAGCCTGTTAAATCAAGCACTTTGACGATCCCGGCGGGAGTTGCTCACAAAGTTATCCACAGAAATTGTGTGGAAGATTTGGGGTGCTGACAGCGGAGGGCCTGCCTCAAACTTGCGCACCGGGTAGCTATCCTTTTGTAATCAAGCACTTGCGTCCTTAGGGACGACATTGCACACAATCTTGTCCACAGAAGCTGTGCAGAACTGCCCGGCTTATCCACCGCACGCCGCCTTGGCTGGCC
>DASVVC010000005.1:0-19959 GCA_036386755.1 Telluria sp. | reverse complement strand
ATCGCCGAAGATATCGTCGGTCTGGTCGCGCACGCTCATGTTGTGGAACAGGTAGTTGTCGCGGCGCAGGCGCAGGTAGGCCAGCCACGGCATCAGGACCATTTCGTAGTAGACATAGCCGCCGTCGGCGCGCACGCGGCGGAACTCGAACACGTGGCCGTTGAAATAGCGCAGGCTGCCGTCTTCGCGCACCAGTTCGACCGTGGCCAGCTTGCCCTGCACATCCTTGAGTGCGATCGACGGGTTGTCGGACAGCACCTCGACCGTGAAGACGAAGTCTCGCGACAAGCCTTCGGCCGCGTCGAGCCGGTTGGCCAGCATCAGGCCCGACGGCCCGCCGGACGGAAACTGCAGGCGCAGCAGGCGTGTGCTCTGGCGGTCGCCGCCCCCTGACGAAGAGGATGCGGAAGGTAGCGTGCTCATGCGGAATCCTTTGACTGACTGTAGGGATAAATGATGGGGCGAGCGACCAGGCACTCGTCACTTTCGGATGCAATGCAGATGATGAAATCGGTCCTGATTCGCGCTCGCCTTTCGTGTACTGCGAGCGAGGAAAACCGACGCCATGACAGAAATTACAAGGAAATCAATGATGAGATTGTAGCATTGCATGCCGGAAAGGCAACTGAAAGTTAAGCATTTAAACCGGCAGGGAAGGCCGTGTTGAGGCGTCGCAGGGCAGGCCATTGAGCCTGTCGAATCGGGGCGCAAGCGCGCAGCCGGGCGCGTGCTTGTGGCCCGACTACGGATGTTTGCAGAGGAACGGTTTGAAGAGGAAAGGCCTGAAGAGGAAAGGTGGGGCTGAACGCCGTCTCAGTCCGGCCAGCGCCGGTTGATATCGACCGCGGCGTCGATGTTGGCGATCAGCAGCTCCACAAACACCGGGTCGAGATGCTGGCCCGACACTTCACGCAGGTGGGCCACCACGTCCTCCACCGGCCACGCTTCCTTGTAGCAGCGCTTGTGGCTGAGCGCGTCGAACACGTCGGCCACGGCCACGATGCGCGCGTAGATATGGATGTCCGGCCCCATCAGGCCCTGGGGATACCCGCTGCCGTCGAATTTTTCGTGGTGCTGGTGCGCGATCACCGCCGCCGCTTTCAGGATCGGCCGCGAGGAGCCGTCCAGGATCGACAGGCCCACCGCCGGATGCTGCTTCATGATCTCCCACTCCTCGGGCGTGAGCTTGCCGGGCTTAAGCAGCACCGCGTCGGGCGTGGCGATCTTGCCGATGTCGTGCATGGGCGCGGCGTGCATCAGCACCGCCGTCTCGTCTTCCGGCATGCCGGACGCCTGCGCCAGCATGTGGCACACCTGCGACATGCGGCGCACGTGGTTGCCGGCCTCGTTGGAACGCGACTCGACCACGTCGCCCAGGCGCATGATCAGCTCGGCCTGGGTATCGGTGATTTCTTGTGTGAGCAAAATATTGTCGAAAGCGATCGCCACGCCCGAACAAAACACTTCGAGCAGTTGCGCATCGATATCGGCGATTTCCTCCACGCCCTTGAGCACCAGCAGGGATGCCTTGCCGCTGCTGTTCGGAAAGTAGCCGACGTAGGTATCGCCATGCAGGCGCGAAATGCGGTTGCTGCGCGCATCGTCGAGCTGGGCCATCAGTTCGGGGCCGAGCATGGCCGCGCCGACGTCGCCGATCTGGGCCAGGATTTCGTATTCGCTTTCGCCGGTGATGACGCTCGCGCCCGCCAGGCGCAGCAGCATGCTTTTTTCCAGGCGCAGCAGGGCCACGACTTGCTGCAGCAAGCCGCTGGCGAAGTCTTTCAGGTTGCGCTGCTGGAAAATATGGGCCGAGGCGGCGATCACCCGCTCCAGCCCCTCGCGATAATTGGCTTGCAGCAGGCGCGCTTCCTCGACTTTCATGATGTCGCGGTAGGCGCGCAAGGCGGCGAAGGTGGTGGTGAACAGCTTGGTGCGGTCGAGCTCGGTCTTTTCCTTGTAATCGTTGATGTCGTAATTGACGATCACGCGCTCTTCCGGCGCCTGGCCCGGCTGGCCGGTGCGCAGCACGATGCGGGTGAACTGGTTGCCCAGGTCTTCGCGCATCCAGCGCGCCACTTCCAGGCCGCTGTCGTCGTTTTCCATCACCACGTCCAGGAACACCAGGGCGATATCGCTCTCGCGCGCCAGCACTTGTTTCGCTTCGGCGCCGGTGTAGGCGTGCAGGAAGGTCAGCGCGCGCCCGTCCAGGCGAAAGCGGCTCAGGGTCAGCTTGGTGATGTCGTGGATGTCCGGCTCGTCATCGACAAGCAAAACTTTCCAAGGGGCGAGTTTGGGCGCGGCGGATGAGAGGAAGGACATGAGGGTTCCGATACCGGTGTGTGGCGAGCAAGCGCATCGACAGCCCAAGGCCGGCCCGTGACGCGCGGGAGGACCGTTCGATTGTAGACCGACTGCACTCTCTTAACAACAGGCAATACAAAACCCATGCTGCATGCGGCGACATTCTGGCGCGGGTGTCGCGCGCACGCCATTATCCGTAGCGTTTTTGGCATCGCTCGCAATAAAACGCGCGCCGTTTGGTCAATCCCAGATGGCCTTTTGAAAACGGAATGTCGCAGCGCGGGCAGGTCGTCTTGCGGTGCGCCAGCCAGTGTTGTTTCAGCACGTATTGCTTTTTCCATTCAAGGAAATCGAAACTGTATTGACGGGCTTGCTCGACCAGGGCGCGCAGCTTGGGCGCCGGCAGCGCGCCGATGGTCGAGAGCGGATGCAGGCGGATCCGGAACAGCACTTCGTTCTTGATGATGTTGCCCACGCCGGCGAAGATGGTCTGGTCGAGCAGGGCGTCGCAGGCCAGCATGCCGGGCGCGGCGCGCAGTTTCTTGCGCGCCGTGGCCGGGTCCCAGGTGGGCGACATGATGTCGGCGTCCCAGTCGTAGGCCGCGTCGAGATCGGGTTCGATATGCTTGATCGAGCAGGCGTAAAAGTTCAGTTCGCTGCCATCGGCAAATTCGAGCGCCATGCGCGGCGGCTTGTCCTTGCGCTCGTTGATGCGGTAACTGCCGAACAGCATGAAATGGATACGCAGCACCGTGTGCGGCAGTTCGATGATGAAATGCTTGCCCCAGCTGCGCAGCGACACGATGGTCTGCCCCTCCAGGCTGGGCAGGTCGACGGTCTTGGTGTTGCCGCTGGCGCGCACAATGTCCTTGCCGACGAAGGCGGTGGTTTCTTCCCGCAGGATGACGAGCGATGGTCCTTCTGGCACGGTGATCTCCTTTTTTTCAATTTTGGATTGAAAGCGGGAAAGGCACAGTGAGGCGGCTAACATTTCGATACAAACGGCGACAATGCGTGCACCGACGCCATGGTCAAAAGCGCGTATATTCATTGTGCAGAAGCGCGTTGCGTATCGAAAGGATCAACATGAAAACCGTATTGACAAGGATTGTGCAGGCAAGTGCGCTGGCGGCCGTCATGGCCTTGCCGGCAAGTGTGGCCACGGCCGCTGCATCGGTGTCGTATGTCGAGCCGGACCGCTTTACCGACGTGCCGTTCACGCCGTGGGAGCGCGAGCGCGTGCTCAAGCAGCTCACGGCCCACTTCGACAAGCTGGCCGCCAGCCTGCCGCCGGGACAGGAATTCAAGGTCGAGGTGCTCGATGTCGACCTGGCCGGGCAGACCAAGCCGAATTTTCGCGGCGGCCAGGATTTGCGGGTGATGAACGGTGGCGCCGACTGGCCGCATATCCACCTGCGCTACAGCATCACCGAGGGTGGCAAGGTGATCAAGTCGGGCGAGGAAAAGCTGAGCAATATGCAGTACCTGGACCGCATGAACCATTACGGCAACACCGAGCTGCTGCGCTACGAAAAGCAGATGCTCGACGACTGGTTCAAGAAGGCCGTGGCCGCGCGCTAGCGCCCTGCGCACTGTCGGAATGCCGCGCCCGGCCTCACCTGCCTGGCGCTGCGCCCGCTCCCGCTCCCGCTCCCGCGTTGCCGGCATCCGGGCCGGCTTGTCCGGCATGCGTGAACAGGCCGATCACGCCCTGCGGGGCCTGGTCGTCGAAAAACAGCGTCATGTTGCGTGCCGACTGCGTGGCGGCCTCGAAGCTGCGCGGAAAGAGCGCCGTTTCGTACGCGCGCAGGGCGGCATCCAGATCGTCCGGATGCGTCGCCAGCGCTTCGGCGAGGCTGGCGCCGTCCGCCATGGCGAGGTTGGCGCCTTCGCCGGCAAAGGGCGACATCAGGTGCGCCGCGTCGCCCAGGAGGGTGACGCCGGCGACCGGCGCCCACCGGTGCTCCACCGGAAGCGCGTGGATCGGGCGCAGGATCGGCGTGGTGTCGGTCGCGGTGATGAATTCCGTCAGCCCGGGCGCCCAGCCGTCGAATTCGCGCGCCACGCGGGCCAGCGCGCTGGCCGGATCGGAAAAGTCGAGCTGCGCCATCCACGCCAGCGGCTTGTTCAATGCCACGTAGGCTTGCAGGGTGCCATTCGCGTGCCGATGGGCGAAGATGCCTTTTCCCGGCGCCGTTGCAATCATGGTGCCATGGCCGGCGATTGCCGCGCTGGCCTTGTGCGCGATGTCGCTGTCGAACAGGAAGGTCTCGATGAACACGGTGCCGGTGTAGCCCGGCTTGACTGCCGACACAAGCGGACGCACTGTCGACCAGGCGCCGTCCGCACCGACGAGCAGGCTGCTGGTGACCGTCGATCCGTTCGTGAACCCAAGTTCGTGCCGCCCATCGCCTAGCGCCCGGATCGTGCCGACCTTGTGTCCCCACCGGACCGTGCCGGGGGCAAGCGCGTCGAGCAGCAGACGGCGCAGGGCGCCGCGATCGACCTCGGGCCGCACGCCGCGTCCTTTGTCGGGCATGTCCATCAGGATATTGCCGGCCGTGTCGACGATACGCTGTGCATCCGCTCCCGGAAGAATGAGGTCCCGGAAACGGTCGAACAGCCCGGCGGCCTTGAGCGCGAGCTGGCCATTGTGCTCGTGAATATCGAGCAGCCCGCCCTGGGTGCGCGCGTTCGCTGACGCTTCAGCTTCATACACCGTCGCGGCAATCCCGTGGACCTGGAGGATGCGGGCCAGCATCAAGCCTCCCAGGCCGGCGCCGATAATGGTGATTTCCTTGTTCATGTGCATTCCTCATGTTGACAACCAGCTCGAACGCCCACCAATGGAACGTCATTCCAATATATTGGAACAGGATTCCATTTGTGTCAAGATGCGGTATGGATAAAAAAACTGTTAAACGACCGCGCCGCGAGGAATCGCTCACCAAGGAGCGCATCATCGAGGCCGCGATCGCGTTGTTGGACAGCAGCGGCGAAAGCGGGCTGACCTTTCGCACCTTGTCGGAAGCGCTGGCGACCGGGCCGGGCGCTATTTATCATCACATCGACAACAAGGATGATTTGCTCACGGCGGCGTGCGATGCCATCGTGGCCCGCACCGTGCAAGCACGTGCGCCCGGCGCCGCGCCCAAGGAGGCCATCCGTACGCTTGCGCTGGGCCTGTTCGATGCGATGGAGGCCCATCCTTGGGCGGGCTCGGCACTCATACGCGCCGGAGGGCAGCTGCCGGTGGTGCGGGTGCTGGAATGCCTCGGCCAGCAGGTCCAGGCGCTGGGCGTGCCACCCCAGGCGCAGTGGCTGACCGTTTCAGCGTTGCTGCACTTTATCCTGGGGGTGGGCGGGCAAAATGCCGCCAATATGCAGCGCGCGCTGGGCGGCGCTGTCGACCGGACCGATCTGCTCGATCAAGTGGCGACTGCCTGGTCCGGGCTCAGTCCGACGGATTACCCGTTTGCGCGCAGCATGGCCGGGCAGCTGCGCGCGCACGATGACCGCGTCGATTTTCTGGCTGGCGTCGATTTGATACTGGGCGGCATTGACGTGATCGCGGCTGAAGCGTAGCGGCGAACTCTTGCATTGCCCACTCGGCGCCCAGCGGCTCAGCGGCTGCCGGCCGCCGCCTTGGCGCGCTCGGCCAGCACGTCCCTGACCGTGTAGTCCGGCGGCACCACGAACAGCGCCGCCGGCGGCTCCTCGCGTTTGATATTGGTCAGCCGGTAGATGCGCTCGCCGCTGCGCGGGTCGCTGTGCTTGCTGTACACGGTCACCTTCAGGTCGGGCGCGTACCAGCTTTCGTTCGACACCACGATGGCATTGCGGTTGCCGACTTCGCCGGCGGGAATCTCGTAGGTGCGCAGCTTGCCGTCGGCCTTGATGCCCTCGATCTCCTTGCTGCCCAGCTCGCGCGTGGCGGCCCTGGCGGCCCAGCGCGCGTCGCCGAACGCGCCCGCCATGGCCGGGCCGATGCGCGCGCCGGCCATGCTGTCGGCGATCTGGATGCGCACCTTTTCCTGGAATTGCTTGCGGGCGGCGTCGCCGTCGGCGCGCTCGACGCCCTTGACGATCACCTCGTCGCCCGCCTCGGCGCGGCGCTCCGGCAGCTTGCCTTCGGCGCGCAGTTGCGCCAGTTTCGCCTGCGCCGCGGTGGCGGCGGCGCGCGCCGCTGCGCTCGGGTCGGCCACCCTGGTCGCGCTTTTCTGGCGCGGGTTCAGGATGTAGGTGACGCCGTCGGCCGGCTGGTACAGGGTGACCGAGCGCACTTCGCCGTCGGCGTCGCGGATTTCCTGGCGCGTGCGGCCGGCGCTGTCACGGTAGTTCATGGTGCTGCTGGTGCGGCTGATTTCGTTGCCGTCGGCCAGGCGCTGCAGTTGTTCCGATACCGCCTCGGCGCTGTAGGGCGCGTTCTTGACGGCCTTGCCGTGCATCGGCATCAGCGGACCGGTAAAGCGCAGCGGGTCGGGCGGGGCGGCCACGGCGGCCTGCGCCGCCGGGAGCAGCGCGCCGCCGAGCAGGAAGGCGAGCAGGAGGGAAGTAGCGTGCATGATGGTCCTCTTTCGGTTGAATCGGGTTATTGCGAAGTCAGGCGCAGGGCCAGCGGCGAGCCGTCGGCGCCCACCAGCATCTCGGCGCGCACGACGTCGCCCGCCGTTTCCGGACTGACCGGCACGCCGAGCGCCGCCAGTTCGGTGCGCTGCAGGCTCGCTTCGAGCATGCGCGGATTGGTTTCCTGCTCGATGCGCTCCTGCGAGGCGAGCGCGATGAAGGCGAGGCCGTCGTCGGCATGCGCCAGTGCGCCACTATCGGCGGCGCCGGGCAGAGGTGCGCGCAGGATCAGCACGGCCAGCGCCGCCGCCGCCGCGCTGCCCAGGCCCCCCGCCCAGCCCCACTGCGCGCCGGAGAGGCGCTGGTACCAGCGCTTGCGCGGAAACTGTTTTGCAAAGGCCGCCATCAGGGCTTGCTCCACGCGCGGCGGGGCCGTGCAATCGGCAGTGGCGCCGCGCAGGGCGGCGAGCGGGGCGGCCAGAACAGGGTCGAGAGAGTCGAGAGGATTGTGGTTCATGGCGCTCTTTCAGGTGGGCTCGTGCAAGGCGGCGGGACGGTGCGCCGCCAGCCGTTTGGCCAGGGCGGCGCGCCCGCGCGAGAGGCGCGAGCGCACGGTGCCGATATCGACCTGGCAAATAGTGGCGATGTCGAGGTAGGACATGTCGTGCAGCTCGTACAGGATGACGGCGTCGCGGTAGTGGGGCGCCAGCTGCGCCAGCGCGCGCCGCACCTGTTCGGCCGTTTCGTTCTCCAGCAGGCGCGCCAGCGGTTCGCCATCGTCGCTGCCAAATTCCTGCGCGCTGTCGTCGTCGGGATCGGCCCCGGCCTCGGCCTCGGGCAGGCTGGCCAGACGCAGGCGCGGCCGTTCGTGCTTGAGGATAAGGTTGCGCGCCACGCCGAACAGAAAATTCTGCAGCAGGCCGCGCAGCGGGTCGTAATGAAAACTTCCGGTCAGCAATCCCATGAACACTTCCTGGACGATGTCGGCCGCCGTGTCGCTGGAACCGGTGCGCAGCAGGGCGAAGCGGTACACCGGCGCCTGGTGGCGCCGGTACAGGGTCTGGAACGCAGCGCCCACGCCGGCGCGCAGCTGGCGCAGCAGTTCGGTGTCGTCGGCAAGGGGCGGGGGCGGCATGGTCATGGTGGTCTCTTCCCTGTATTGCCGCCCAGAGAGGAAAAAGTTCCAATTATTTTCTAGTCGATCCAGTTCACCCGCGGAAATTTGGCGCGGAACTCGTCCGGCATGGTCACCACCTGCGTGGTTTTGTAGTTGAAGAAGACGAAGCCCGACTTGGCCATGGTGATCTGCTTCTTGTCGCGCGGACGGGTGACGCGGAAGATGATGTCGCCACCGTACTTGTTAAAATCCATCACCCCGACCTCGAACAGCAGCTGGTCGCGCGCGTGCGCTTCGGCGCGGTAGGTGGTGGCCAGGTCGGTGACGATGATGCCGGTGCCGTCGCGCTCGGTCTCGGCGACGCCGAATTCGTACAGGAAGCGCGCACGCGCCTCGGAAATCATCGAAATCATCGAATCGTTGCCGAGGTGGTTGGCGCCGTTGATGTCGGTCACGCGCACGGTCAGCGGGGTTGTGTAGTAGTACTGGTCTTCCGGAAAATCGAGAATCAGGCGGGCCATGGTGTCGGTTTGTGATGGACGGGACAAACGCCGATTCTAGCGCGTCATGCCCCGCCATGCCGATTTGTTACCCGCGCGCGCGCCGCCTCAAGTCTTGGGCGCGCGCACGATCCGGTACAGCTTGCCGGTGGCGGCGATCAGGTACAGCTCGCCGTCGCCATCCTGGCCGAACGATTGAATGGCGCCGATGTCGGCAATGGGCCAGCCGGTCTGCTCGGTGGCGCTGTTGTCCTTGTACAGGAAGCTCTTGAGGTAGCCGCCGCAGTAGTCGGAATAGAAGTAGCGCCCGGTCAGCTCCGGGATCGCCTTGCCGCGGTACACGTAGCCGCCCGTGATCGAGCAGCCGTTGACGTTATTGCTGCCGTGATCGTACTCGAAGGCCGGCAGGGTCAGCCCGTTCTTGTTGCAGATGGCCGCGTTGTAGCACAAGCTGCCTTCCATGGTGTTCCAGCCGTAGTTCAGGCCGGCCTGGTTGACGCCCACGATATCGACTTCCTCGCGCCTGGCCTGGCCGACGTCGGCGATATAGAGGCGCTCGCCGTCGAAGGCGTAGCGCCATGGATTGCGCAGGCCAAGCGCCCAGATCTCGGCGCGGCGCCCGCCCTGGCCGACGAAGGGATTCGTTGGCGGAATCACATACGGCTGCGCGCCGCGCGCATCGGCCACGTCGAGGCGCAGCATCTTGCCCAGCAGCGAATTCGGGTTTTGCGCGTTGCCCTGCGGGTCGCCCGCGCCGCCGCCGTCGCCGGTGGCCACGTACAGGAAGCCGTCCGGGCCGAAGCTGACCAGCCCGCCGTAGTGGTTGGTGGCGCCGGGATGGGCAATGCGGATGATCTCCAGCACCGCCGACGGTTCGGCCAGGTTGCGGTTGGCGCTCGAAACGCTGTGGCGCTCGACGACGATATTGTTGGCGGCGTCGGTGTAATAGATGAAAAACCAGCCGTTGCTGGCGTATTTCGGGTGGAAGGCCATCGACAGCAGCCCGCCTTCGCCGACTGCCGCGACGCGGTTGCGGATGTCGAGAAAGGGCGTGCCCAGCAGCGCGCCATCTTGCATGACGAGAATGCGGCCGCTGCGTTCGACGATGAACTGGCGCGTGTCGCCGGCCGGGGCTGTCAGGAACACGGCGCCGCTCACGCTGGCCACTTCGCGCGCGGCGAGCGCCAGGGTGCTGCTGCTGTAGCTGACGTTGACGACGGCGGTGCTGTCGGCGGCCACGGTGGCGTTCTGGACCGGCGTGGCCGCGCTCCAGGTCAGGTTGCCGCTCAGGATGCTGTCGGCAGTGACGGTGTAGTTGCCGGGCGCCAGGCCGGACAAGGTCTGGCCGGCGGATATGGTTTTTGCGTAGGAAGCCGGGCCGCTGATGCGCACCGCCGCGAGCAGGCCGGCGGGCAGGCTGGAGAGGTTGACGGTCAGCGCGCCGCTGCCGGCCGGGGGCGTGGTCGGCTTGTCGTCGTCGGAACCGCAGGCCGACAGCAGGAGCAGGGCCAGCGTGGCCAGGAGGGTCCGCAGGGGCGATGTGAGCATGTCAATCTCCAGGGGTAGGTATTGAGCGATTGACAATACGGGCGTGCCTGGCGCCGGTCTGTGCGCCATCGCACGCCGTTCAGCGCGCGCCGTGGGCGGCGCTGGTGTTGTACCTGCTCCCGCTGCGCAGCGCCAGCAGGTACAACACCAGCGAGGCCAGCGAAAACACCAGCAGCAGCGAGAACAGCAGCGCCGGCGACGCGTTGAACTGGAGCAGGGTGGCAATCGCGATCGGCCCGGCCGCGCGCGAGACCAGCGCCGGGCCGGCCAGGGCGCCGGAAATGGCGCCGTAGTTGCGCGCGCCGAACAGCAACTGCGGCACCGTGCCGCGCACAATGGTCAGGATGCCGTTGGACAAGCCATACAGCATGCAGAACAGCGCCACCGCCGCCTGCTGCCGGCCCCAGAACAGCAGCGCCAGCAAGGCGGCGGGCAAGACCGCGAAGCAGACCATGCCGACCGCCTGCGGCCTGGCGTGGCGCGCAAAGCGCATTTCGCCGAGCCGGCCGGCGACCTGCATCGGCCCGATCAGCGCGGCCATCCACACCACGTTCGACAGGGCGTGCCCGTACGATTGCAGGATGGGAATCAGGTGCACCGACAGCGCCGAGAAAATGAAGCTGTTGGCCGAAAAGGCGAAGGCGAGCTTCCAGAAGGCGGGATGGCGCAGCGCTTGCCCGAGGCTGAAATCGGCATTGTCCGGCGCAGGCTGGTGCACCGTGGCGGGCGTTGGCGGCGCACCGAGCAGCAGGTGCAGCGGCAGGCACAGCAGCAACTGGGCCAGCCCGTAGACCAGGAAGGTATGGCGCCAGCCGGCCATGCTGTTCAGTTGCACCGTCAGCGGCCAGAACACGGTGCTGGCGAAACCGCCGAACAAGGTAACGGTCGAGATGGCCCGGCGCGCGCCCATGCCGAACTGGCGGTTGAGGGTGGCGAAGGCGGCCTCGTACAGCACGGCCGACATCGAAGCGCCCAGCACGCTCCAGGCCAGGTAGTAGCCGAGGATGCCCCAAGCCTGGCTCAGCAGGATGAAGCCGAGTCCGCACAGCAGCGAGCCGCCGGCCATCACCAGGCGCCCGCCGTAACGGTCGATCAGAATGCCGGACGGCGTGGCGCTGACGCCGGCCACCAGCAGGCACCACGAAAAGGCGCCGAACACGGCGGCGCTCGGCAAGGCCAGGTCGCGCGCGATGTCGTGCGCCACGATGGCGAAGGCGTAGTACAGGGTCCCCCAGGACAGGACCTGGGTGACGGCGAGGATGGCGATGGTGTCGCGGGTGCGGGGTGCTCTGTCCATGGGGCTGCGTGCTTGCGGATGGTTGGCGCAAGGGCGCACCGGACAATTGTACGGTCAAGTGGAAACTATTGCTGATGGTCATGTTATTGCCGGCGGCAAGGCAAGGCAAGGCAAGCCGCCCGGCTGCGCCAGGCCGGCAGCGGCAACGGCAGCGGCAACGGTAGCGGCGCCGGCGCCGGTTTACACGGTCAGCATCGGCCGTCCTTGCAGCAGCGCCTCGAACTCGTCCGGCGGCAGCGGTTCGCCGAACAGGAAGCCCTGGCCGTAATCGCAGCCGGCGCGGCGCAGCATGGCGTATTGCTGTTCGGTTTCCACGCCCTCGGCAATGACTTCCAGGCCGAGCTTGTGGGCCATGACGATGATGGCCTCGCACAGCGCCACGTTGGCGGCATCGTGCTCCAGGTTGTAGACGAAGGACTTGTCGATTTTCAGGTAGTCGAGGTTGAACTTGCGCAGGTAGGACAGCGACGAATACCCGGTGCCGAAATCGTCGAGCGAAATCTTGATGCCCGCCTGCTGGAACGCCAGCAACTGCTTCATCACCGCGCTGTTCGACGCCAGCAGCAACCCTTCGGTGATTTCGATCCCCACCTCGGGCGGGCCGGTGCCGCCGCTGGCATCGAAGCTGTGGTCGGTCAGCCAGTGGCGGCAGTTTTCGCCATTGGTGTGATAGAACTGCGCCGGCGAGACATTGACATTGACCGTCAGGTGCTGGTCGAAGGCACGCCAGCGCCGCGCGTGCGCCAGCGCCTTGCGGAACACCCAGTTGCCGATCGTGACGATCTGCCCGGTGTGTTCGGCGATGGGGATGAAGTCGACCGGGCTGACCGCGCCGCGCGCGGGATGCTGCCAGCGCACCAGCGCTTCGGCCTTGCGGATGCGCCCGCTTTCCATGTCGACGATGGGCTGGAAATAGACGGTGAGCTGGTCTTCGTCGATGGCGCGCCGCAACTCGTTGCTGATCGCCATGCGCGCCTGCGCCGCCTCCTGCATGCTTGCCGTGAAATAGGTGAAGCGGTTGCGGCCGTTGTCCTTGGACTGGTACATGGCCTGGTCGGCGTTGCGCAGCAGCTCGCCCGCCGTTTGCGCGTCGCGCGGGTACAGGGTGATGCCGATGCTGGCCGAAATATAGGCCAGCTCGCCGCCGAGCAGGAAGGGCTTGGCCAGGTCGTTGCAGATTTTTTGCGCCACGTCGGTGACCGTGTCGACATTGTGCAGCTCGCTCAGGGTGATGGTGAACTCGTCGCCGCCCAGGCGCGCCACGGTATCGCTCTCGCGCACATAGGTTTGCAGGCGCTGCCCGACCTGCTTGAGCAGCAGGTCGCCGACCTGGTGGCCGAGCGTGTCGTTGATTTCCTTGAAGTGGTCGAGGTCGATGAACAGCAGGGCCAGCGCCAACCCGCTGCGGTGGGCTTTTTTGATGTCCATTTCCAGCCGGTCCTGGAACACATTGCGGTTGGGCAGGCCGGTCAGGCGGTCGATGTTGACCTCGCGCAGCGCCTGCTCGATCAGGCGCCGGTCGTGCACCTCGGTCGAGAGCGAATAGGCTTGCTGCTGCAGGGCGGCGATGGTGCGCTGCAGGTTCTGCACACTGGCCGTGGGGTCGTAGCTTTCGGCCGGCAGCACGTGGGTGTGCAGGGTGCACACCTCGTCGAACATGGGCGCATCGGCCGCGGCCGGAAAGGCGTTGAGCGGATAGGCGCACAGCAGTTCGAAGTTGAACTGGCGCTGCAGGTTGTTGAAGAAACGCTCGACCCGGATGGCGGCGTCGTGCTTGCCCACCGCGTTGAGCGAGCGGTGCGAGGTGGCGCACAGGATCGCCACCATTTCGCCGAACACGCATACGCGGCCCTGGTGCCGCTCGCTGGCCTGGCGGATGACGTTGCCGATGGCGCTGCGAAAGCGCCGCTCGTCGGGCATGCCATCATCCATGAACATGGGCAGCATGTGGTCGGCGTGCAAGGCCAAGTAGCTGCCGTTCTTGCTGCGGCCCTGCGCGTCGAGCAGGCCGCGCCCGCTCAGGCTCTCGTGCAGCATTTCGAGGTGGCCGCTGGTGGCGATGGCAATGCCCTTGTCGCCGCGCTCGAGGGCGCCGCCGATGTAGTCGGTCAAACCCTTGATGAGAAAGACGTCGTCTTCGTAAAACTGGACCAGGTGATCGTTCATGCGCTTCCCGCAAACCGATGGCTGAACCGGTTAGATGCGGCGTTACGAAATAGGTTCCCTTGCCGACGCCGGAATTTGCGCGCGCCGGCGCAGCTTGCGCACCACCCCTTGCGCGTCGAGCAGGACGACCAGTTCGTCGAAGCCGCCCGGCACGGCCAGCTGGTACAGCCATGTTTCATATCCGCTGTCGAAGGCGACCTTGTGCGTCGGCCCGAGCGTGGCCAGCAGGCTGGCGCGGGTGCTGGCGCCGGGAAGGATGGCGCGCGCCTGCCCGGCCGTCACCTGGGTGCCCGGCGGCGGCGCGGGCGCGTGCGCGCAGGCGCCGAGCAGCAGTGTCATGCCCAACGCGGCGGCCAGCGCGGCGGCCAGGCGCGGAAGGAGCGGCCTCATGGCGCGCCGCCGGCCGCGTCGTCCATGTACTCGAATTCGACGATCGCGTCGTCGGGCCAGCGGGCATCGAAAATCGGGGCATAGTAGCTGCGATCGAGCAGCACCTGGCAGTCGCAGAAGCGCAGGTCGGAGGCAGAGAGCCGGCCGCCGGCGTACAGCATGGTAAACGGCAGTACCTCGGCGCGCGTGCCGTGGCGCACGGTGACGGCGAACACGGGACGCTCGGCGAAGAACAGGTAGTTGCCGTCGGCGCTGGTGCAGACCTGGTCGGCATTGGTCAGGGCGTCCGACAGCCAGCCGAAAATAGGCGAGCTGTTCGATACCAAACCCGCTTCGATCCCGACCCGGCATTCGAGGCGCAGGTCGCCCAGGCGGCGCGTGCCGGGCGCGACGCCGGGGCTGTGGATGGCGGCGCGCCAGGTCAGGCTGTCGCCGCGCCGGTTGGCGAGCACGGCGGCATCGTCGCGCAGGGCGTCTTCATTACGCGGCAAGACAAAACTGTTGTCGGCATCGAGCGCGAGCGGCACGCTGATGCGCTCGCCCGCGATGCGCACGGCCACGCCGCGCATGTCGGTCGTGGGCAGGCGCGGCAGCAGCCGGAAACGCAGGCTCGCGGCCGGCGCGAACGCATGCTCGCGCTCGAAACGGGCCACGCCGGCCATCATCTTGCGGTAGGACTTGTCGACCGGATCGCGCACGTAAGGGACGATGACGGTCTGGATCGGCGCAGCCGCGCCAGCCTGCGCCGCGTCGGCGGGCAGCAGCGAGGTGGCAAGAATGGCAATGGCAATGCGGAAAAGTGATGGCAAGGACATCAGGCCGCCAGTGGCCGGGGCGGCGCGCACAGTGCTGCGGCGGCGCCGGGCCGGCACGGCTACCAGCGGCGCAGGCGGCCGGTATCGAGGTGGACGAATTGCGAATCCGGATAGTAGCCGACGCCGCCGCCGCGCGCGTTGAGCGCCGCCTTGTGCACCTGCGCCAGGCTCTTGCCCGGCATGCGGATGTCGATGGCCTTGCCTTCGAGGTGCATGCTGTGGCGTGCCACGCCATCGCTCGCTTCGGCCAGCTTCTGGTTGGTTTCGGGCGAGCGGTAGCCGGAAATGACGTGCAGGACCGGATCCTGCCCGAGCGTGGTGCTGACCCGGTTGAGCAGCACCAGCAGTTGCGGGTCGATTTCGGCCACGGTGTTGCTGCGGTGGTCGCGCAACAGTTTGTTGATGTCGGTGAGCGACTCGGGCAGGAAATTGCCCTCGGCCCAGAACACGCTGCGCAGGCTTTCGCCCGTGTGGGTGTTGTACAGGCGCAAGGTGCGTTCGCCTGATGCAGCCTTGGCGGTACGGGCCAGGGCGGGAAGACTGAGTGCCGATGCCAGTACAACCGAACTCTTCAGAAAGGAGCGGCGTGGGTTCATGATCGATCCTTACGCTATACACGAAGGACCATCATACACACCCTTGGCGCCGCGCGCACGCAATTACGTTCAAAACGCAAAAAGAGTCAAGGGAAGCTAACACAAACAATGTTGGCAAATGTGGCGAAATTGTAACGGGCTTTTTTGACACCTTTTCATAGAGGAAACGAAACAAACTCTGGTGAAACCCTTGAAAATATGAATTATTTTCGTTGAGAATATTGCTACAACAATTATTTCCTTTGCTATAGTCTTTTGCACTTTTAAGAAAAGTAGCAAGCAGGCAAATCGACCTGTACGCCCATTGATCGAAATAATTCAAACATAAGGCAAGAGATGAATCGCACAGTCACCCCGCTGGGTACCCCACGGCGCGCCACCCGCGCACTCCACACGTTCGCCGCTGTCGCTGCGCTGTTTTGCGCGCTGCCGGCCATGGCCAGCCCAATCACCTTCGAATCGGTGCAGCCGAACGCCCTGGTCAACGGCGAATCGATCAGCGAGGGCGGCTACGAAATGCTGATCCTCGGCAGCCCGATCGCCACCGACCTGGGCCTGACCGGCCCGTTCGGCACGGTTGCCAACAGCAACGATCCGGACACCTGCTTCGCGATCGGCTGCCCGGCGGGCGCCAGCGGTAACTTTCTTGCGGTCATCAACGACGGCGGCGTCAAGTTCACGCGCGCCGGCCACCAGTTCCAGCTCGGCAGCCTGAGCCTGGCGTTCCTGCCGCCGGTCAGCGTTCCCGCCGGCGACTATGGCCTGCTGCAGTTTTCCGGCATCCGCGCCGACGGCACCGTGGTCTCGAGCACCTCGGCCTTTCCCGGCCAGGACGCCAGCGGCAGCTTTACCTTCGGCTCGGCCCTGATCGACCAGAAATTCCGCAACGAAGTACTGACCAGCCTGACCGTCAACGCCTGCCTGCTCGACGGCATCGGCGGCTGCTACAACTCGCTGGCCAACCCGGCCCAGGGCCAGGCCCAGTTCGCGCTCGACGACATCAGCTTCAACGCCGTGCCGGAACCGGGATCGTTCCTGCTGGTGGGCCTCGGTATCGGCGCCATCGGCCTCACGCGCCGCCGCAGCAAAGCAGCCCCATCGACCGCCACCATCTGAGCACGCAAGGAAATTGATCATGACATTACGCCCCGTATCCCTTGCCGTCATGCTGATGCTGGCTGGAATCACTTCCACCGCCGCCGCTGACGAAGCACGCCGTTCCTACATCGTGCAACTGGTCGACAAGCCGGTCGCCACCTACACCGGCCAGGTCGCCGGCCTGCCGGCCACCAAGCCGGTCGAAGGCCAGCGCCTCGACGTCGACGCGACCGATGTCCAGAACTACATCACCTATCTCGAAACCAAGAAGTCCAAGGTCCTCTCGAGCGTCAACGCGGCCCAGGTCACGCACCAGTTCAACGTGGTCTTCAACGGCTTTGCGGCCCTGTTGACCGACGCTGAAGTGCGCGCGCTGAAAAAAGAAGCCGGCGTGGCCAACATCACGGCCGACTCCGTCATGCAGATGGACACCAACTACACCCCGACCTTCCTCGGCCTGGATAAAGCCGGCGGCCTGTGGCAACAGCTCGGCGGCCAGGCGGCCGCGGGCGAGAACATCGTCATCGGCATCGTCGACAGCGGCGTGTGGCCGGAAAACCCGTCCTTCGCCGACAAGGTCGACGCCAACGGCGTGCCGAGCCACTCGGGCACGACCCAGGTCTACGACGCGCCGCCATCGACCTGGAAAGGCTCGTGCGACACCGGCGAAGGCTTCGCCCTGACCAATTGCAACAACAAGCTGATCGGCGCGCGCTACTTCAAGTCGCCGACCCAGGCCCTGCACTGGACCGAATTTAACTCCTCGCGCGACTCGGTCGCCGGCGCCGAAGGCCATGGCGGCCACGGCACCCACACCGCGACCACGGCCGGCGGCAACGCCAACACGCCGATCGTCAACGGCAACCTGACTCTGGGCAAGGCCAGCGGCATGGCGCCGCGCGCGCGGATCGCCTCGTACAAGGTGTGCTGGACCGATGCCGCTTCCGGCAAGAACGGCTGCGCCACCGCCAACAGCGTGGCCGCGATCGAACAGGCCGTCAAAGACGGCGTGAACGTGATCAACTTCTCGATCGGCCCGAACGCCGGCGGCGGCGCGTTTAACGAAGCGACCGAAGTGGCCTTCCTGGGCGCGGCCAGCGCCGGCGTGTTCGTGGCGGCCTCGGGCGGTAATTCCGGCCCGACCGTGACCGCGCCGTCGGTCCCGGCTCCGGTCTCGCACATCAGTCCGTGGCTGACCACGGTCGGCAACTCGACCCACAACCGCCTGTTCGTCGGCACCGCCACGCTCGGCAACGGCGTCAAGTTGACCGGTTCGTCGAGCAACGCCTCGACCGCCACGGCCGCGCTGATCCTCTCGCGCGACGCCGGCAAGGCCGGGGTCGACCCGGCCAGTCCGCAACTGCTGCAATGCTTCGGCGCGGCCGACGGACTCAGCCCGCTGCTCGACCCGGCCAAGGTGGCCGGCAAGATCCTGGTCTGCGATCGCGGCGCCAACGTGCTGGTCAACAAGAGCCAGAACGCCAAGGATGCCGGCGCGGTCGGCGCGATCATCGCCAACGTCTCTACCGCCAACAACACCATCATCAACCAGTCGCACGCGCTCTCGACCGTGCACCTGCCGGTGGCTGAAGGCACCACGCTGAAAAGCTACATCGCCGCCAATCCGACCAGCGCCATCGCTTCGCTGGGCGACCTGAAAGGCGTGGTCAACCCGAACGTGGCGGCTCCCGTCATGAGCGGCAGCTCCTCGCGCGGACCGAACGTGGCCAACGCCAACATCCTGAAACCGGACGTCACCGCACCGGGCAGCGACGTGCTGGCCGGCGTCACCGCCAACCTGACCAAAGCACAGCGCGACGCGGTTGCCGCCGGCGGCGCCGCGCCGTCGACCGACTGGGCGTTCTACTCGGGTACCTCGATGGCCAGCCCGCACGTGGCCGGCCTGGCCGCGCTGCTCAAGCAGCTGCACCCGACCTGGACCCCGGCGGCGATCAAATCGGCGCTGATGACCACCGCCAGCCCGACCCAGCCGGACGGCATCACCGCCTCGGTCGCCTGGGACAAGACCGCCAAGGCCACCGGCACCCTGCCATGGGGCCAGGGCGCCGGCCACGTGACGCCGAACGGCGCCGCCAACCCGGGCCTGGTGTACGACGCCACGGAAATCGACTACGCGCGCTTCCTGTGCGGCCTGAACGCCGGCGTCTACAGCCCGGCGACCTGCCAGGCGGTCGGCACCATCCAGCCGTATAACCTGAACCTGGCCTCGCTGACGGCCAGCAACGTGCTGGGCAGCCTGACCCTGACCCGTACCGTGACCAACGTCGGCGCCAGCAGCGCGACCTACAACGCCACGGCCAGCGTGCCCGGCTACACGGTCGACGTGCAACCGCCGACGCTGACCATCGGCGCCGGCCAGAAAGCCAGCTTCAAGGTCAAGCTCACGCGTACCAACGCCCCGGTCGATACCTGGGTCTACGGCAGCCTGGTCTGGTCCGACGGCGTGAACAACGTGCGCAGCCCGCTGACCGTGCGCGGTTCGGCACTGGCGGCAGCGGCTTCGGTGTCGAGCGAATTCGCCACCGGCAGCAAGCTGATCACCATCGGCACCGGCTTCACCGGCGCCATGACGTCGGTCAAGTCGGGTCTTCTGCCGGCGGTCGTGGAAACACGCAGCATCGGCGAATCGGGCACCGATGCGGCCGTCTACCAGGCAGCCTGCCTGGCCGGTGGCGGTCCTGGCGTGAACGTGCACACCGTCAACGTGCCGGCTGCCACCATGGCGGCGCGCTTTGCGCTGTTCAACGACGACACCGCCGGCGGCGCGGACTCGGATCTCGACCTGATCGTGGTCGGCCCGAACGGCGCCATCACCAGCAGCGGCAACGGCGGCTCGAACGAGCGCGTCGAACTGGTCCAACCGGCAGCGGGCGCCTACAAGGTGTGCGTGATCGGCTACGAGCCAGCCGGCGGCGAAGCCGAGTACAAGCTGTCGTCGTGGGTCCTGAAAGAAGGCGCCATCAACGGCAACTTCAAGGCACTGGTACCGGCGTATTCGTATGTCGGCGGCACCGGCACGGTCAGCATGAGCTGGTCGGGCCTGGCGGCCAACCAGCGTCACCTGGGCGCACTGCGTTATGTGGTCAATGGTGCCACCCAGGGCTTGACGATGGTGGAAGTCAACACCAACGATCCGCTGCCGCAGTTCGACGCGCCGCGTCGTGCCGTGGTACTGGCGAAGTAATGTAGGAAAAGCAGGCGCGCCGCAGGGCGCGCCTCTGTTGTTCGATCACGAAAAAAGGCTGCGGCATTCTTGCCCGCAGCCTTTTTTTATGGGGCTTGCCGATCTGTCAGCGCGCGTCGGTGCCGCCCAGGCTGCGTTGCATCAGCACGCATCTGCCGGCGGTGCAGGTGGCGCCCGGGTCTTGTTCGGCCATGCAGTTCGACATCATGCCGCTCTTTTCGTTCTGTTTCTTTTCTTCGGCCGCCTGTTCGGCCGCCAGGCGCGCCAGCAGCTCGCCATTGCTGCGTTTGGTCGACCAGGGCAGGAAGCCGGCCGGCCCGCCGCAGGGTTTGCTGCCGACCGGCAGGGTGCGGCACTGGC
>DASVVC010000004.1:0-31957 GCA_036386755.1 Telluria sp. | reverse complement strand
GGCCCGGGCCTTGGCGGGCAACGACGCCTGGGACGTTACGGCGCGATCGAGGTCGACTCGTAAGCACCGATATCGAGCTCGCTGCTCACCGGCCGTCCGAACCACTGGGCCACGTGTTTGTACTGCGCCACCGGCTTGAGCACATATCCCGTGGCCGACACGCCTGGATCGGTACCCGCATTGACCACCTGCGTCGACGGCGTCGGGCGCAGATCGTAGGTCGCACGGTTCACGAACCCAGGCGCGACCGAACGGTAATTGGTCTTTGCCACGGTACCGACCTGCGTACTCAAGGTCCCGATCCCCGAAAAGATATTATTTTGCAGCAGCACCGGCTTGGTCACGCCCGAACCGACCATCACAAACACGCCGCGCGCGGTATCGTCGTTCAAGAAGGTATTATTGACGACATACAAATCATGCCCGGCATTGGTCGCGCCTTCTTCCCCATATGCCAGCATGGCGCCGTTCTGATTGGCCGCCGGCTGCTGGATCACATTGCCGATGACGTACGAGGTGCCGGCATTGGGCAAATCGATCTCGTAACTCGGCTGGCCAACCGCCGTCGAACCGGTTTCGCCCGGACGCAGGCTGGAAAAGCGGTTGTACAGAATATAGTTGGTCAGCGCGCGCGACTTGAGGTTGTGTCCGACGTTGGCATCATGCGAAAAATTGCGGCGGAACATCAGGCTGCGCACCGTGCCGATATACAGGTTGTGCGTCTGCCCCGTGCCATAGCCGTTGCGTCCGAACTCGGTGCCTTCGATGACGATATCGCTGGCCGCGTTCGCGCCGCTGAGAATGCCGTTCTCGTTATCGTGCAGGAAACTGTCGCGCAGGGTAAAGCCCGCGCCCTCCAGGCGCAGCGCTGCGCCATTGCGGTCGGGGACCTTGGCACCGAACATTTCCACGTTCGAGATCAGCACATTGCTGCCGACCACAACCCAAATCGCTTTCCCCATCGAATTCTTGCCAGCGGCATCGATACGCGGCCGTCCATTGACGCCCTTGATGGTCAGGTTGCTGGCATAAATGCCGCACACGTCGCCGCTGTACAAGCCGCCGTCGATCTCGATCGTATCGCCGCTTTTGGCCGCGGCAATCGCCAGGCACGGTTTGGCATACGTCTTGCCGGCACCTACTGTCAGCACCGCGGCAGAGGCACTGGCCTGGACACCCATCATTGCAACCGCCGATACGCACGCAGCTCGAACCATGTTTTTCGTTAACATATTTTCTCCTAAGGAATGTGGGCAGTTTGTGGAAATCCATGCAAGGTTTAATAAAGATCAATACGCCCTGCTGGGATAGTACCCCAGTTGTTCAAAATCTAAGGAAATTTTCGCGTCGTCGCGCCCACGCTGGCAGCGCGGGGGCCGAGGCCGTCAGGGCACCTGGACGTTGAGGCGTTTGCCGAGCTTGCGCAGCTCGCCGCTGTCGACGTAGGCATTGAAGGCGCGGTCGAAACGCGCGCGCATGAGGTCGTATTCGGGACGTTTGGGAAAGGCAAAGAATCCGCGTTGCAAGGAAATGGTGCGGCCGACGGGCACCACCTTGCCCTCCAGCGCCAGCAGCGGAATCACGGGCTCGGTGTTGCGCGCATTGCTGGCAAACAAGTCAACCCGGCCGTGCGCGAGCATGGTCAGGGCCGACTCGACCGAATTGGTCACGCTCACCAACAAGTCCTTGCGCGCGGCATTGAATTCGTCGCCATAGGCCCAGCCGTTGATAGTCACAATGCGCTTGTTGCGCAAGGACGCGTAGCTGCCGTCCCAGGCGAACGGCGCGTTGCTGCGCGAGAAGAACACCATCTGGTCCTGGTAAAACGCACGTTCGGAAAACATGAAGATATCGAGGCGCTCAGGCGACTTGTAGGGGCCGACGAGAATGTCGGCCTGGCCCTGCCCCACCATCGACTGCGCACGCGCCCACGGGTAGAGCTCGAAATACACGGGCTGCCCGAGTTCGCCGGCGATGGCGCGGATGATTTCCACCGCCATGCCCGAAAAGCCGCCGTTGGCGCGTTCGTACACGCGCGCAAAATGGGCGCCGACCACGAGCAGCTGGCGCGACCCGGAACCGGCCGTGGCGCTTGGACCGGCGAGCGTCGCCGCCGCACCGAGCAACAAGGCGCGCCTGGCAACATCAACAGGGGAATCGGAGCGCTTCATGGCAGGACTTGTTTTTTCGATAAAACAATTGTACTGCCGACAGCGCTCCCTAGGGAATTACTTGACGGTTACTTTAATCGACTTGCTCATCGGCGTACCGTAGGACTGGTGCGCACCGTTGGCGAACTGCATGGTCAGCGTGTATTCGCCGGGCGGCAGCTTGACGTCGGTTTCGGTCTGGCCTTTACCGAAGTGCAAGTGTTTGTCGTCGAAGGGAATCGACTCGCCTTCCTTGATCGCGCCGCCGTTGATCACCAGGTGATGGTGGCCGGAGTTGGCAACCGGCGCGCCGGCCGGCTTGACATCCATGCCTTCGACGGCGAACTTGACCTTGAACGGGCTCTTGACGGTCGCGCCGTCCGCGGGCTCGACGAAGGAGACCGATTGGGCCGACGCGGCGGCCGCGGCGAGCAGCGATGCGGAAAAGACGAGGTGCTTGATGAACGATTTCAAGTGGATTCCTTTGCGGTTGGGAAGAGGACTGTCGGCATGGTGCACGCCAACATTGCCTATTTTGCACGTGGGCGCCGCGAAAGCGCCACACGTTTAACGCACGGCTAACCTGGCTTAGTCGTTTTTAATGACGATGCTGGGGAACTTGCTGGTCATGTCTTTCGCCTTCTCGGCGATCTTGATGGCAACCTTGCGCGCGATATCCTTGTAAATCTGCGCCACCGGTCCATCCGGCTCCGCCACCACGGTCGGGCGGCCCGAATCGGTCTGCTCGCGGATCGACATGGTCAGCGGCAAGGCGCCCAGGAACTCCACGCCGAAGTCGGCGCACATCTTGGCGCCGCCGCCATGGCCGAAAATCGCTTCGGTGTGGCCGCAGTTCGAGCAGATGTGGGTGCTCATGTTTTCCACCACGCCGAGGATCGGAATGCCGACTTTCTCGAACATTTTCAAGCCCTTGCGCGCGTCGAGCAGGGCGATATCCTGCGGGGTGGTGACAATCACCGCGCCGGTGACCGGCACTTTTTGCGACAGGGTCAGCTGGATGTCGCCGGTGCCCGGCGGCATGTCGACGATCAGGTAATCGAGGTCGCGCCAGTTGGTTTGCTCCAGCAACTGCTGCAGCGCCTGGGTAACCATCGGGCCGCGCCACACCATCGGCTCGTCCGGATCGATCATGAAGCCGATCGACGACACCTGCAAACCGTGGTTTTCCAGCGGCTCCATGGTCTTGCCGTCCGACGTTTCCGGGCGGCCGTTAATGCCGAGCATCATCGGCTGCGACGGACCATAAATGTCGGCGTCCAGCACGCCCACGCTGGCGCCCTCGGCCGCCAGGGCCAGCGCCAAGTTGACCGCCGTGGTCGACTTGCCCACGCCGCCCTTGCCCGAGGCCACCGCGATGATGTTCTTCACGTTCGGCATGATTTTCAGGCCGCGCTGCACCGTGTGCGAAATAATTTTGGAGTACACGTTCGGATTGATCCGCCCCGCGCCCGGCAGCGCCTGCAAGGCGGCCACGACGGCGCTGCGGATGCCGTCGATCTGGCTTTTGGCCGGATAGCCGAGTTCGACGTCGAGGGCGATGTCGTTGCCGTCGAGCTTGATATTCTTGATCGCCTTGGAAGAAACGAAATCTTTCTGCGTGTTCGGGTCGATAACCGCCGTCAGTGCATTCTTGACGTCTTCTACTGTGATGCTCATGTAAATCTCCAAGGAATATGATGCCGAAACATGCCGAAGTTTAGCGCAAATCGCCCTCTACAGCCTTGCCTGAATGGCAAATCCGGGCAAACCCCTGTGCGCAGTCGGGTCATCCGCTGGTAAAATGCTCCTCTGTATTTCCTAATAAACTTATTAATAAGCGCATCTTAACCATGACCCGCAAGCTGTTCGTCACCACCGCCCTGCCTTACGCCAACGGAGCTTTTCATATCGGCCACATGATGGAATACATCCAGGCCGATATCTGGGTACGTTTTCAGCGAATGCAACGGGACGCGGACGGCCAGGGCGGCACCGCCCAGCGCGTGGTCCACTTCGTCTGCGCCGACGACACCCACGGCACGCCGATCATGATCGCGGCCGAGAAAAAGAACATGACGCCCCAGGAATTCGTGGCCGAGATCGCTGCTGATCGCCCGCAATACCTGGATGGCTTTCATATCGCCTTCGACAACTGGTACTCGACCGATTCCCCCGAGAACGTGGAGCTGTCTCAAGGCATCTACCGCAAGCTGCGCGATACCGGCCTGATCGTCACCAAGACGGTCGACCGCTTCTTCGACCCGGTCAAGGGCATGTTCCTGGCCGACCGCAACATCAAGGGCGAGTGCCCGAAATGCGGCGCCAAGGACCAGTACGGCGACAATTGCGAAGTCTGCGGCGCGGCCTACCAGCCGACCGAACTGGTGAACCCGTTTTCGGTCTTCACCGGTTCGACCCCGATCCTGAAACCATCGGAACAGTATTTCTTCGCGCTGTCGGACCCGCGCTGCTACACCTTCCTCAAGGAATGGCTGAACACGCCCGGCCGTTTGCAGCCGGAAATGGTCAACAAGGTCTCCGAGTGGCTCGGCGAAGCCGGCGAAAAGCTGGCGGACTGGGATATTTCGCGCGACGCGCCCTACTTCGGCATCCCGATTCCTGATGCGCCGGGCAAGTTTTTCTATGTCTGGCTGGACGCGCCAGTCGGCTACCTGGCCAGCCTGAAGAATTACTGCAACAAAAAAGGCATCGATTTCGATGCCCTGCTGAACGATCCGGACACCGAGCAAGTCCACTTCATCGGCAAGGATATCGTCTCCTTCCACCTGCTGTTCTGGCCGGCGATGCTCAACTTCGCCGGGCACCCGGTGATCGACAAGCTCAAGGTCAACGTGCACGGCCACCTGACCCTGAACGGCGAAAAGATGGCCAAGTCGCGCGGCACCGGCATTTCGCCGCTGCGCTACCTGGACCTGAAGATGAACCCGGAATGGCTGCGCTACTACATCGCCTTCAAGCTCAATTCGAAGGTGGAAGACCTCGACTTCAATGGCGACGACTTCATTGCCCGCGTGAATAGCGACCTGATCGGCAAATACGTCAACATCGCCAGCCGCTGCGCGGGTTTCATCGCCAAGAAATTCGACGGCAAGCTGACCGCCACCCTCTCGCCCAAGGCGCAGCAGTGGATCGGCCGCGCGCTGACGGTGGACGGCAACGAGCGCCAGGCGCGCATCGCCACCAACTTCGAGAACCGCGAATTCGGCAAGGCGCTGCGCGAAATCATGGAAATTGTCGACATCACCAACCAGTACGTCGATGAAAACAAGCCGTGGATTCTGGCCAAGGACCCGGAAAAGTTGGCCGAACTGCACGATGTCTGCACCACGGCGCTGATTTTGTTCCGCCAGGTCACCATCATGCTCTCGCCGGTGCTGCCGCAAGTTGCCGCCAAGGTTGCCGCCTTCCTGCGCGACGACGTCTTGAGCTGGAGCGACACCACCGGCGCGGCCGTCTACGAAACCATGCTCGGCCGTGAAATCGGCGCCTACGACCACCTGATGACCCGGATCGACCCGAAAATGGTCGAAGCGCTGATCGACAAGCCGCCGGTGGCGGCCGTGGCCGCGCCAGTTGCAGCCGCAGCGCCAGTCCTGGACGCTCCGGCACGCGGCGACATCGAAGAGCTGGCGCCGGAAATCAAGATCGACGACTTCACCAAGATCGACCTGCGCATCGCAAAAATCGTCAACTGCGAACAGGTGGACGGCTCCGACAAGCTGCTGCGCCTGACCCTCGACGTGGGCGAAGGCCGCCTGCGCAACGTGTTTTCCGGCATCAAGTCGGCTTACACACCCGAGCAACTGATCGGCAAGCTGACCGTGCTGGTGGCCAACCTGGCGCCACGCAAGATGAAGTTCGGCGTCTCCGAAGGCATGGTCCTGTGCGCCTCAGCGGCCGACGAGAAAGCCAACCCGGGCTTGTACGTCCTGGAACCATTCCCAGGCGCGACGCCGGGCATGCGCATCCGCTAAAGGGCGCCATGAACCTGGTGGTGCGCCCGGCGGGCGACGACGACGCCCAACTGATCGCCGACCTGACCCGGGCTTCCTGGGCCGGGACGGTGACGGTGACGTCGAGCGGCCACCGCGAAACCGCCCAGCGCGTGGCCGAACAGCTGCGCGATGGCGGCGCCTTCATCCTGCTGGTCGACGATACGGCGGTCGGCTCGGTACGCTGGGCGCCGCACGAGTTCGAGCCGGAAGTGTGGGAAATCCGCCGCATGGGCGTGCTGCCGCACTGCCGTGGCGCCAACCTGTCGCAGCATCTGCTCGAAGCGGTGATCCACCAGGGACAGGCCAGCGGCGTGCAGGAACTGCGCCTGGCGGTGCGCACCGACCAGCCCAGGCTGCTCGACCTGTACGCGGCCTACGAATTCGAACTGGCCGACGAACTCGACTATTCCCACGCGAACGCGGCCGAACCGCCGCCGCGCGTGATGCGGCGCGTGCTGCGCCAGTAGCGCGAAGGCAATCGTTTGTACTACATCGCAGCGGCGTCAATATCGCAACACAGATGGCGGACGCCGCAAGCGGAGGACTATAATGTCGCGCTTGACGAGAACAACAACATGCCCCACATGCCAGCGGCCAGCAAGTCGGCCCAGGCCCGGGGTGGTGGGCCCGGCGCCCGAACCTTCTTACATTTGAGTGGTATCTATGACCCAATTGACTTCCCTGAGGCACATCCCGCACGCTAATCTGTTTCGCAAAGGCGACGTGTTCGTACTGTTCGGCGAGCTGTTCGGCCGCGGCTATGCCAACGGCCTGATCGATGAGGCACGCAAGGCCGGCATGACCATCGTCGGCATCACCGTCGGCCGGCGCGACGAGAACAACGCGCTGCGCGCACTCAACGAAGAAGAACTGGCCGAAGCCGAAGCCAAGCTGGGCGGGCGCATCATCAATGTGCCGCTGATGGCCGGCTTCGACCTCGACGCCCCCGAAGGCGAAGAAAACCCGACCCAGATGCTGGCCGGCGTCACCCTCAAGGGCTGGCAGGAAGAAAAACTGGACTGGGCCGCGGTCGAGCGTTGCCGCGAAGTGGGCGTGCGCCGCTTTGCCAGCTCCGCCGCGCAAGCCATGGCCGAGATCGACAAGCTGATCCCGGACGGCAGCAACGTTTTCTTCGCCCACACCATGGCCGGCGGCATTCCGAAGATCAAGGCATTCCTGGCGATCGCCAACCGCATCTACAAGGGCCGCGGCGAGCGCTTCATGTCCTCGCGCGAACTGCTCGACAGCGACCTCGGCAAGCTGATCCTGATGAACTTCGACGAAGTCACCGCCAACACCCTGCAACACCTCATTACCGCCAGCGCCGCCATCCGCGAGCGCATCACCGCCAAGGGTGGCCAAGTGCGCTACACGGCGTACGGCTACCACGGCAGCGAGATCCTGATCGACGGCAAGTACCAGTGGCAGACCTACACCAACTACACCCAGGGCTACGCCAAGATGCGCCTCGAAAGCGTCGCTACCGCTGCCTGGGCGCAAGGGATTGCCGCAACGGTGTTCAACTGCCCTGAAATCCGCACCAACTCGTCCGATATTTTTGCCGGCGTCGAACTGTCGCTGTTTCCCCTGCTGAGCGCGCTCAAGCGCGAAGGCGGCGGCGCCTGGGTGGAACAGCAATGGGCCACCTGCCAGGAACTGTTGAATGACGGCGTCTCGCTGCAAAGCCTGATCGACCAGATCGAGGCCTACAACAACGACCCGGTCAGCGCGAGCTTTCGCAACTTCGACGCCTGGCCGATGGACAACACGCCGGCCCTGGCCGAGGTGATGATCGGCACCTCGGACGAGATGACCAAGCTGCACAAGGACCGCAAGGCCCTCATCACCGACCACCTGAGCGCGCTGGTGCTGGAAAGCGCCGGTCCGCTGATGTTCCATGGCGCCGCCGAGAAAATCGCCCCGGTGGTGTGGCTCAATCACGACATCATCGCCAAGCAACTGAACGCACTGCACCCGTAAGCGTCCGCCAGCGCCTGCAACGCGCCGTCGTCGGGCCATCCGGGGTCCGACGAATTCCCCGTGCCGCCTTGCTCGCGGTAAAATAGCATTGTCCGCTACCCACGTCGCCCCGCGCGTCGCTACCCACGTCCATATCATGAAACTGACCAAACAATTCCAGCTCTACGAATCCGACCACACCAAGTTCATCCGCGAGCTCAAGGCCAAGAATCCCGAGATGGAAGCTGGCCAACTCGCCGGCCGCGCGCTGCTGTGGGACAAAGCCCCGACCACCCTGGCCGAACAGGATAAAACCAAGGAATCGCGCGTGCAGCAGCAAGCTTACGTGTACCAGAACAAACTCTGACGGTTCAGGGCGAGACCATGTTGCCAGAAGAGGCGGCGACGGACCAACTCGCCACCGAGCCAGGTGGCTCGCTAGGCGACGCGCCTGCCGCACCGGTCGAGCTGCCGGCGGTGCTCGACACACCGCCCGACATGCCCGCGTTTGCCCGTTTGTACGGCGAACCGCTGCTGCGCATGCCGACCGACCTGTTCATCCCGCCCGACGCGCTCGAGATCTTCCTGGACGCCTTCGAAGGTCCGCTCGACCTGCTGCTCTACCTGATCCGCAAGCAAAACTTCAATATTCTGGATATTCCGATGGCGCAGGTTACCCTGCAATATCTGAAATATGTCGACCAGATCCGCCTGCACAACCTGGAACTGGCCGCCGAATATCTGCTGATGGCCGCCATGCTGATCGAAATCAAGTCGCGCATGCTGCTGCCGCAGCGCGTGGCCGACGACGACCTGCTCGACACGTACGACCCGCGCGCCGACCTGGTGCGGCGCCTGCTCGACTACGAGCAGATCAAGCTGGCCGCCTATGAGATCAACGCCATTCCCCAGCTCGACCGCGACTTCACCCGGCCCTCCCTGTTCGTCGAACAGAGCAACATTCCGAATTGGCCGGAGGTGGACCCGGTCGACCTGCAGCGCGCCTGGCTGGACGTGCTCAAGCGCGCCAAGCTGACCCAGCATCACCGCATCAGCCGCCAGGAACTGTCGGTGCGCGAGCACATGACCTCGATTTTGCGGCAACTGCAATCGGCCCGCTTCGTCGAGTTCGCCGACCTGTTCCAGGGCCAGGGCGGCGTGCCCATCGTCGTCGTGCACTTCGTGGCCATGCTGGAACTGGCCAAGGAAACCCTGATCGAAATTACCCAGGCCGAGCCGTTCGCGCCGATTTACGTGCGCCTCGCCTACTCCCCGGCATAAGCCGATTCATTTGATACCCGTTTGAGGAAAGCCCCATGAAAATCATCTCTTCCGTTGAAGAACTGCGCGACCAGCTCAGCGGCCAGCTGCGTACGGCCTTCGTGCCGACAATGGGCAACCTGCACGAAGGGCATCTCTCGCTGATGCGCCTGGCGCGCAAGCATGGCGACCCGGTGGTGGCCTCGATTTTTGTCAACCGCCTGCAATTCGGGCCGAACGAAGACTTCGACAAATACCCGCGTACGTTCCAGGCGGATGTGGAAAAGCTGGAAAAGGAAGGCGTCTACGTGCTGTTCGCGCCGACCGAAAAGGATTTGTACCCGGAGCCGCAGGAATTTCGCGTCAGCCCGCCGCAAGACCTCGGCAATACGCTGGAAGGCGAATTTCGTCCGGGATTTTTTACCGGCGTGACCACCATCGTGCTGAAACTGTTTTCATGCGTGCAGCCGAAGGTCGCCGTATTCGGCAAGAAGGATTACCAGCAGCTGATGATGGTGCGCAACATGAGCCGGCAATTCGCCTTGCCGACGCAGATCATCGCGGCCGAAACCTGGCGCGCAGACGACGGGCTGGCGCTCTCGTCGCGCAATATGTACCTGTCGGAAGCGGAGCGGGCCGAAGCGCCGGCGCTGTACCAGAGCCTCAATGCCGTGGCGAACGAAGTGCGTTCCGGCCACCTGGACATCTTCCAGCTCGAACACAAGGCGATGGAAGAGCTGGCGCGGCGCGGCTGGAAGCCGGACTACATCTCGATCCGCAAGCAAAACGACCTGCAGCCGCCGAGCGCCGGCGACCTGGCGCAAGGCGCGCCGCTGGTCGTGCTCGCTGCGGCCAAGCTCGGCACCACCCGCCTGATCGACAACCTCGAAATCTGATCCGGGCAACCCGGGGTCTGACCTCTGATTCGAAATTTGTTAAATTTTCAGTGCATGTAGCCAAGGCCCACGGCTATTGGTCAGCTACATCAACGTCAGACGATGGTTTCGTCAGTTCGCCGCAACATGAGCGCACCGGGGTCTGACCTCTGATTCGAAAGATTCCTAATCAGAGGTCAGACCCCGGTTGGGAAGTGGTTTTACGCGCAGAGCTAAGCGGCGCTCAGAACTTGCCCTTGAATTTACAGGAGGTAGCGCCGCGCTTGCCCGACTTGCAACGGACGACGCGCGCCGTGCCGTTGGCGTCGCTCTCGATTTTCACTGCGAACAGGCGCCCGTCCACACAGCGCGCGCTCCACAGCGCCGCGCCGCGCTCGTCGCTGCCCTGGTAAATCGCGCGCTTGATGCCGATGCATTTGATGCCCGCCCCGCTCACCATCTCTCCCAGCGCCGCCTGGCGCTTGGTTTGCGTCATCTTGGCGATGCGCAGATGGGCCGGATTGGCACAGGCCACGCCAGCGACCGCAGCGATCAGGACGCCAGCGAC
Source organism: Telluria sp. (assembly GCA_036386755.1). GTDB lineage: Bacteria > Pseudomonadota > Gammaproteobacteria > Burkholderiales > Burkholderiaceae_D > Telluria_A. The sequence continues at coordinate 21,129 of DASVVC010000004.1, read as the reverse complement.
CAGGCGTGAGATCAGTTGTTTTCCCACAAAATTTCCTTCATTCGGCACCTTCGTTATGCACTCGACAATGCAACAAATTCATTGTCCGAATTATATCTTTTAGTTATCTTGTTGTACAAAATTTATTGCTTTTCCGATGCGCGGCGCACGCGAACCTTCCCACACCCAAACGACACCGGGGTCTGGCCTCCGATCAGAAAGATTTCTAATCAGAGGTCAGACCCCGGTTGGGCACTGCATGCTTCGACGGCCAGGCCGCGGTCAGGTGGTCAGGTTTTGCGCCCAGGCCAGTGCCGACAGGTGGGCCTTGTTGACGTCCACCGGCGCGATGTTGATCGACTTGGCCAGCGACGCCACCAGCTGCGAGTTGAGCTCGCATGCTTCGGCCAGCGCCACGTACGGTCCGTACGCGCCGCCGCGCGTGAGCAGCGCGCGCACTACTTCGTCCGGCAGCTGGATGGTGTCGAGCACTTCTTTCATCGACAGGCCCAGCAAACGGTCGAGCAGCGAGAACATGCCGGTCATAAACAGGTTTTCGCTTTCGCTGCGCGGCAAGCCTTTGTTGCCGAGCAGTTCGGTCAGGCGCCCGCGCACCACGGCCGTTTCCATCAGCACCGGCGAATAACCACTGGTGCTGGCGGTGGCCAGCAGCAGCGTCAGCCAACGGTACATCGGCGAGTAGCCCAGCATGGTGATGGCCTGGCGCAAGGATTGAATCTCGCGCCCGACCCCGAAACCGGCCGAGTTAATAAAACGCAGCAGCTTGTACGAGAGCGCCGGATCGCGCTTGAGCACGCTTTCGATCTTGGGAATGTCTTCGTTCTTTTGCACCATCTGCATCAGTTGCAGGATGATGGTCTGGGCCGGGTTCATGCCCTTGACGGGAATGCCGGGCCGCGGCGTGAGGTGCAGCTTGCCGACAAAGGCGTCCAGGCCGAGCGCGGCGCAGGCGTCGAAGTCGGCCCAGGTGGTGACCGGACGGCCGACCATGCGCACCGACGACTGCTTGGCGGCGGCGTAGGTGCGGGCCTGGGCCGCCACGTCGGCGCCCGAGAAGCGTACTTCGATGTAGGAGGCGCTCATGCCCAGGTTCTTGCCCAGGTGGGCCAGGTCGCCGTCGCGCACCGAAATGCCGACGCCGCCGGCGCGCAAACCCTGCACCGCGGCCAGGGTGTCGGGGTCGGCCAGGTCGGACGCCTTCATGGTCAGCACGGTGCGCTCGGGCGGCATGGCGAACAGGGCGTCGGTCGAAAGCATGTTCGGAACCGCGTCGAGGAACAGGATCTTGTCCTTGAGCAGCCAGCCGTGCTCTTCGTCATTGACGTTTTCGGCGACGAAGCCGATCAGCGATTCGAGCTCCTCGTCGGTGACGGGTTCGCCTTCATTGTGCTGCCAGGATAATTCATAACCGATCACGCGCTGCTTGGGATCGAGCAGGGGTTCGCGGACGATAAAGTTTGATTCGTGCATTGTATGGGTCGTTTAGGTGATGCCATGCGAAAACGGGGCAATGCGCCCCGCCGCCGGCTGAAACTCTCAGCCTGCTTAAAAGCCCAGACTGTCCAGCAGATCGTCGACCTGGCCCTGGTTCGAGACCACGTCGTGCCGGGTCGGGTCGATCTGCGGGCCATTGAGCAGCCCATTGTCGTATTCGCGCTTGACCTCGGCCGGCGCAAAATCGACCAGCATCTGCACCAGTTGCTGTTCCAGGTTGCGGGTAATGGTGGTCACCTTGGTGATCACCTGCCCGGTCAGGTCCTGGAAATCCTGGGCCATCATGATGTCCATGAGGTAGCCCTTGGTGGCGTTGCTGGCCGTGCGTGCCCGCGCCATCGCCGCCACGCTGCGCTCGGCCATGGCGCGCCATTCGGCGTCGCTGGTGGCGGGCGCGTCCAGCAGCGATTGCCACGAGCTCGCCAGATCGGCCGCGCCGCTGTCGATCTGGTCCTGCAGCGGACCGGCGGCTTCCGTTGCGGTGAGCACCTTTTGCGCAGCCTGCTCCGACAGGCGCGCGACGTAGTCGAGGCGGTCGCGCGCGTCAGGAATGTCGCTGGCGGCTTTTTCGATCAGCTTGTCCAGGCCCAGGCCGCGCAGGCTGTCGTGCAGCGCGCGCGTCATGTGTCCGATCCGGCTGAGGAACTCGTCGTGCATGCCCGGCTCGTCCGGCCCTCCGGCCGCCGGGCTTGCGCCTGCGCTGAGGTGCTCGCTCATGGTCACGCTCCGCTTTTTTCGAGCTTCTCGAAAATCTTGTTCAGCTTTTCATCGAGCGTGGCCGCCGTGAACGGCTTGACGACGTAACCGTTCGCGCCCGCCTGGGCGGCGGCGATGATGTTCTCTTTCTTGGCCTCGGCCGTGACCATCAGCACCGGCAGCTTGGCCAGTGCCGGGTCGGCGCGGATGTTCTGCAGCATGGTCAGGCCATCCATATTGGGCATGTTCCAGTCAGAGACCACGAAGTCGAAGGTTTCGCTACGCAGCTTGGCCAGCGCCATGACGCCGTCTTCCGCCTCGTCGACGTTGGCATAACCCAGTTCTTTCAACAGATTACGCACAATGCGACGCATCGTGGAGAAATCGTCAACAACTAAAAAACGCATCTTTGGATCGGCCATTAAATTACTCCGTTGATTCTCTTACTATGGTTATTGACAGACTTCCCCACCTGCGGAAGCAGACTAAAGGATAGCAGTTTTGTTGCTGTGAAGCGAATAAACGAGCAGCAAAAAGACAGTAATTCGGGTCAAACCGGATCAAACGCGCAACGCCCGGCTGCCATGCGTTGCCAGATAGCCAAGGACCATGCCCGGCAGCGCACTCAAGGCGCCCACTTCGTGGGTCCCGCCCATCGCGATCGCTTCGCGCGGCATGCCGAAAACCACGCACGATGCCTCGTCCTGGGCGAAGTTGTGGGCGCCCGCCGTTTTCATTTCCAGCATGCCGGCCGCGCCGTCTTTTCCCATGCCGGTCAGGATCACGCCGACCGCGTTCTTGCCGGCCGCCTGGGCCGCCGAGCGAAACAGCACGTCGACCGAAGGCCGGTGCCGGTTGACCGGGTCGGTCTGCTCGATGCGGGTGATGTAGTTCGCGCCCGAACGCGCCAGCAGCAGGTGCGAGTGGCCCGGGGCGATGTAGGCGTGCCCCGGCAGCACGCGCTCGTCGCCGGCCGCTTCGCGCACGCTGATCTTGCACAGGGTGTCGAGGCGGCGCGCGAACGAGGTTGTGAACCCTTCCGGCATATGCTGGGCGATCAGGATGCCGGGACAGTCGGACGGCATCTGCATCAGGAATTCGCGGATCGCTTCCGTGCCGCCGGTCGAGGCGCCGATGATGATCAGCTTTTCCGACGACGTGAGCGGGTTGCGCAGGGCCGGCAGCGCGCCGGCCGCCTTTTCGGGCGTGAGGGTGCGCGGCTTGATGCGCGCCTTCGACGCCGCGCGGATCTTGTCCGAGATCAGTTCGGTGTATTCGCGCATGCCGCTCTGGATCGAGATCTTCGGCTTGGTCACGAAGTCGACCGCGCCCAGTTCCAGCGCGCGCATCGTGATCTCCGAACCGCGCTCGGTCAGGGACGACACCATCACCACCGGCATCGGGCGCAGGCGCATCAGCTTTTCGAGGAAATCGAGGCCGTCCATCTTGGGCATCTCGACGTCGAGCGTGAGCACGTCCGGGTTGGTCTGCTTGATCAGTTCGCGCGCCACCAGCGGGTCCGGCGCCACGCCCACCACTTCCATGTCGGGCTGGCTGGAGATGATCTCGCTCATGACGCTGCGGATCAGCGCCGAGTCGTCCACGATCAGTACTTTGATCTTCATAGAATGCTTTCAGTATGTCGGGTGGGACGGTCAGAACAGGTCGATCTCGCCGCCCACCGGCTGCACCTTGAGGCGGCTGGCGTAATCGAGTTCGCGCCGCGCCAGGGTATCGTTATGGGTCTGCATGAGCTTTTTGACCAGCACCTTGCCGGTACGCGGAAAAAAATACACCTTGCGCGGCCAGATGTCGTTCAGGTCTTCGGCCACCACGCGCATCTTTTCGGTCTTGAGGAAGTTCATCACGAACGCGGCGTTGCGCTCGCCCACGTTAATCGCGGTAAAACCGCGCAGCACCGCGCCGCCGCCGAACACTTTCGCTTCCATGTTCTCGCGCCGCGCGCCGGCCTTGAGCAGGTCGTTGATCAGTACTTCCATCGCATACGTCCCGTAGCGCATCGAGGCCGAGATCGGGCTGTTCGGATCGCTCCCGCCGTCGGGCAGCATGAAGTGGTTCATGCCGCCCAGGCCCGTGACCTTGTCGCGGATGCAGGCCGACACGCAGGAACCGAGCACGGTCACGATCAGCATGTCCTTGGGCGTGTAGTAGTACTCGCCCGGCAGGATCTTGGCCGCGTCGCAGTCGAAGGTGCGGTCGTAATACACGTTGGTTGCGAATTGTTCTTTGATGTCGATAGCCATGTTCAATTCTCAGTTCGGTGCGGGTCGCGTCAAGGTCGGCGACCATCGAGTTCGTACACGGTTTTCCCACGCAGTTTGAGCGACTCCGACACATACAGAAAATTTTCGGAGTGGCCGGCAAACAGCAGTGCATCGGGCTTCATCAGCGGCACGAAGCGCGACAGGATCTTGCGCTGGGTCGCCTTGTCGAAATAGATCATCACGTTACGGCAGAAGATGACGTCGAACGGGCCCTTCAAGGGCCAGCCGTCGCCCAGCAGATTGAGCTGCTTGAAGGTGACCAGCTGGCGCAGTTCGGGGCGCACGCGCACCATGCCGTCCTGGTCGCCCTTGCCGCGCAAGAAAAAGCGCTTGGCGCGCTCGGGCTCCATCTTCTCGATGCGGTCGATTCCGTAGACGCCATTGGCGCCGGTGGCCAGCACATTGGTGTCGATGTCGGTGGCGATGATCTGCACCGGCGGCGTGAGCGTGTTGAACGCTTCGCACACCGTCATGGCGATCGAATACGGCTCTTCGCCGGTCGACGCCGCCGAGCACCAGATCTGGATCGGATGGTCGCGCAGCTTCTTCACATGCTCGGCCAGCAGCGGGAAGTGGTGCGCTTCGCGAAAGAACGAGGTCAGGTTGGTGGTCAGCGCGTTGGTGAACGATTCCCATTCCTCGCCCAGGCGCCCCGCTTCCAGGTCGTCCAGGTAGCGATCGAACGAGACGATGCCGGTGGCGCGCAGGCGCCGCGCCAGGCGGCTGTAGACCATTTCCTGCTTGCTGTCGGCCAGGGAAATGCCGGCACGCTGGTAAATCAGCGCGCGCACGCGCTCAAAATCACTTTTGGTGAAGTTGAATTCCTTGACGGTGTCGTTTTTCGTTTGCGTCACTGCTTCACCCTGTTTCGATTTGACTGCGCGTGCGGCCAGGCTGGCCGCCCGGCTTAAAACTCTTCCCAGTCGTCGCCAGGCGCCGCCGCGGCCAGCTTGCGCGGCTTGGCTGGCGCCGCTGGCGCACGCGCTACCGTCGCCACCGCGCGCGAGGGGCTTTTCGCCGCCACCGCGGGCGCCGTGCGCACCGGCGCGTGCGGCGCGGCCTTGCGATCGTCGCCATTGAGCTTGAAGATGCTTACGGCGGCGGCCAGCAACTGGGCCTGTTCCTGCATGCTCTCCGCGGCGGCGGCGGCTTGTTCGACCAGGGCCGCGTTCTGCTGCGTCATTTCGTCCATCTGGGTGATGGCCTGGTTGACTTCTTCGATGCCGTTGCTCTGCTCCTGGGTCGCCGCGGTGATCTCGCCCATGATGTCGGCCACCTGCTTGATCGAGGTGACGATCAGGTCCATGGTCTGGCCGGCTTCGTCCACCAGCTTGCTGCCGGCATCGACCTTGTCGACCGAGTCGCCGATCAGCGACTTGATTTCCTTGGCCGCACCGGCCGAGCGCTGTGCCAGGTTGCGTACTTCCGACGCCACGACCGCGAAACCGCGGCCCTGTTCGCCGGCGCGCGCCGCTTCCACCGCCGCGTTCAGCGCCAGGATGTTGGTCTGGAACGCGATGCCGTCGATGACGCCGATGATGTCGACGATCTTGCGCGAGCTTTCCTTGATCGAACCCATGGTATCGACCACCTGCGATACCACCGCGCCGCCCTTGACCGCGACCGACGACGCCGACACGGCCAGCTGGTTGGCCTGGCGCGCATTGTCGGCATTTTGCTTGACGGTGGAAGTGAGTTCCTCCATCGAGCTGGCGGTTTCTTCGAGCGAACTGGCTTGCGATTCGGTGCGCGACGACAGGTCGGCGTTACCGGAAGCGATTTCCTGCGAGGCGACCGTGATCATCTCGGTCCCGGAGCGCACGTCGCCCACGGTTTTCGACAGGCTGTCGTTCATGTCCTTCAACGCCTGCAGCAGTTCGCTCGTTTCATCCCTGCCCACGACCCGGATTTCGGACGTCAATTCGCCCGCGGCGACCTTCTTGGCCACGGAGACGGCGCCCAGCAGCGGCAAGGTGATCGAGCGGGTGGTCACCAGTGCGCAGACCACGCCCAGCGCCACGGCCAGGGCGCACACGCCGAACATGATCATGCCCACGCGCTGGTCCGCTTCCACCGATTTTTTCAGGAAGTCGTCGGACTCGACCTGCTGCTTGTCCACCAGTTTATTCAAGACCTCAAGCGTCTTCTGGTTCAGCGGGTCGATGCGCGTGGCGATCACCTTGGCCGCGCCTTCGCTGTTAAAGGCCAGCACCTGGCCGATGGCTTCCTTGAAGGCGGTGTCGACTTCCTTGTCGAGCGCGGCGACGTCGGCCAGCATTTTGGTTTCGGCGTCGTCCAGGCCCGTGGCCTGCAGGCGCGTGCGCGCCTCTTCATAGCGCTTGCTCTGGACCTTGACCTTGTCCTGTTCCTTCTGCATCAGCGCCACGTCCGACTGCAAGCCGATATTGCGCATGGCGATGCCGGTTTCCAGCATCGCGCTCTTCATGCTGACCGCATGCAGGTTCTGGGCGCTGGAACTGGCCAGGCCCGTCATGAGGCTGTTCTTGTTGCGCGAGTTAAGCGCACTCGCCATCAACGCCATCGCCACCAGGATCAGCAAAATACTGCCGAAACCGAACGCCAGGCGCGTACCAATTTTAAAATCGCGCAGATTCATGGTTCTCTCCCTCGATACTTCATATGATAGTGACGTGGCGGCTTCTGTCGAACCGCTCGCGCCGGCATTGCGGCTGTGGATATGGATGTGTCGGTTGTGCTTAGGCGGCCAGTTTTTCGATCAGGCCCATTTCGCCCGACGACATCAGCTTGTCGATGTCGATCAGGATCAGCATGCGCTCGTCCACGGTGCCAAGTCCGACCAGATAATCCGAACCGAAGGCGGTGCCCATTTCCGGGGCCGGCTTGATCTGCTCGGGCGTGAGGGTGGTCACGTCGGAGACGCTGTCGACGACCACGCCCATGATGCGGCCACCGATGTTGAGGATGATGACGACCGTGAACTGGTCGTACACCGGGGTGCCGAGGTTGAACTTGATGCGCATGTCCACCACCGGGATGATGATGCCGCGCAGGTTGATCACGCCCTTGATGAATTCAGGCGCGTTGGCGATGCGGGTGACCGCTTCGTAGCCGCGGATTTCCTGCACTTTCAGGATGTCGATCCCGTATTCTTCGGAGCCGAGCGTGAAGGCCAAAAATTCGCTGCCGGCGCCATCCTTGACGTCGCCGTTCTTGGAGGAGGTTGAGGTCATTGACATGATAAATTCCTATCTGGTTGCTGGTGTTGGTTAGGAGAAGATGGCGTCGTCGGCCAGCTGGCGCGAAGAGCGCATCAGGGCCGTGACGTCGAGGATCAGCGACACGCCGCCATCGCCGAGGATGGTGGCGCCGGAAATCCCGGTCACCTTGCGGTAATTCGATTCGAGGTTCTTGACCACGACCTGCTGCTGGCCGACCAGGTCGTCGACGAACAATCCGGCCTTGCGCCCGTCCGATTCGAGGATCACGACGATCCCTTCGCACGGATTGGTAAAGCGCGGGGCAATGTCGAACATCTGGTGCAGCGGGATCAGGGGCAGGTATTCGCCGCGCACCTTGATCACCGGGCCGCGGCCCGAGATTTCCTTGATGTCTTCCGGGGCCGGCTGGAGCGATTCGACCACGAAGCCGAGCGGCAGGATATAGACTTCCTCGCCGCAGCGGATCGACATGCCGTCCAGGATGGCCAGGGTCAGCGGCAGCGAAATCGAAATCGTGGTGCCGAAGCCCTTGGCCGAGCGGATGTCGACCGAGCCGCCCATGGCCATGATGTTGCGCTTGACGACATCCATGCCCACGCCGCGTCCGGAGACGTCGGTCACCGTTTCGGCGGTCGAAAAGCCGGGTGCGAAAATAAGCTGCCACACATCCGCGTCGCTCATGTTGTCGTTCACCGGCAGCCCGTTCTGGAGCGCCTTGGCCAGGATGCGTTCGCGGTTCAAGCCGCCGCCGTCGTCGGAGACTTCGATCACGATATTGCCGCCCTGGTGGCCGGCCGAGAGGAACAAGCGCCCCGCTTCGGTCTTGCCGGCGGCGGCGCGCGCTTCCGGCATTTCGATGCCATGGTCGATACTGTTGCGCACCAGGTGGGTGAGCGGATCGACGATGCGCTCGATCAGGCCCTTGTCCAGTTCCGTGGCGGCGCCGTTGGTGATGAAGTCGACCTTCTTGCCCAGTTTCGCGGCCAGGTCGCGCACCATGCGCGGAAAGCGCGAGAACACGAAATCCATCGGCATCATGCGGATCGACATGACCGCTTCCTGCAGGTCGCGCGTATTGCGCGTCAACTGGCTCACGCTATTGAGCAAGCGTTCGTGCACCATCGGATCGAGCGCGTCGCTGCGCTGCTCGATCATGGCCTGGGTGATCACCAGTTCGCCGATCAGGTTGATCAGCTGGTCGACCTTTTCGATCGACACGCGGATCGACGACGATTCGGCGGCGGCGTGCTTGTCGTCCTTCTTGGCGACGGCTTTTTTCTCGCCGATCTCGCTCACTTCGAGCGCGTCGGCGCGCGCGGACTGCACCGGCGCGGCGCTCGCTGCGCTGTTACCTGCGGGCGCCACGATGCCGGCCGTGGCGCGGATATGTTCGATCGGCTGGAAGAAGCCGTAACCGCGCTCCTCGTCGCTCTGCTCCTGGCTCGGGGCGTCGATCGGGTCGAAAAAGCCGTAGCCCATGTCGTCTTCGATCTTGGCCCGTTCGCGGTCTTCGATGACCTGCTGCTCGGGCGTGAGCGCCGGCGCCTCGAAGATTTTCAGGTCGTCGGGGTTGAGCACGAACGAGCAGATCGCGATGATGTCTTCGAGCGACTCGTGCGTGGTGACCGTGATCGCATGCCGGTCGCCCGGCAGCGGCATGACCGACACGCGCCCGAGCAGGCCCAGTTCGGCCGTGAGCGCATTGACGTCGCGCTGCTCCACATGCGGCATCTCGATGCGAAAGCGCCGTCCGCCGGTGCTGACATTGGCCTTGATCGAACTCTGGATGAACGAGGGCGCGGGCGGCGCGGCCGCCGGCACCACGTCCTGCGAGAGCTCCTGGAGCATCATGCGCACGTTGGCCACGGCATCCTGGTCGACGTGGGCGCCGTTGCGGTGGCCGTCGAGCTGCATCTTGAGGATGTCCTTGGCCGCGAGGAAGGCGTCGACGTGTTCGGCGGTGAGCGCCATTTCGCCCTTGCGGATGCGGTCGAGCAGCGACTCCAGGAAATGGGTCACTTCGGTCATGTCGTTCAGGCCGAACGTCGACGAACCGCCCTTGATCGAGTGGGCGGTGCGGAAAATGGCGTTCAGGTCTTCCGGATCCGGCGACGCGATGTCGACGGCCAGCAGCAGGCGCTCTTTTTCGGCCAGCAGTTCTTCGGCTTCATCGAAGAAGACCTGGAAAAACTGGCTTATGTCGATGGTCATGATCGGACTCCGTGAATTTCGCGATGCATCATTGCGCGTGCTCCCACCCGGTTCATCAGCCGATGACTTTTTTGACGACTTCGATCAGGCGCTGCGGGTCGAACGGCTTGACCAGCCAGCCATTGGCGCCGGCGGCACGTCCCTTGGTCTTCATTTCGTCGGACGATTCGGTCGTGAGCATCAGGATCGGCACCTTCTGGTACGCGGGCAGGCCGCGCAGCAGTTTGATCAGCGACAGGCCGTCCATGCGCGGCATGTTCTGGTCGGTCAGCACCAGGTCGACCGTCTGCTGCTTGGCTTTTTCGAGCCCGTCCTGGCCGTCGACCGCTTCCACCACGAGGTAGCCCGCGGCCTTGAGACTGAATGCCACCATCTGGCGCAGCGAACTGGAATCGTCGACTGCGAGTATTGTTTTAGCCATTTTTGCTCCTGCTTTTTTTAAATCGGGGGGCACAGCGCCCATATTCATCGAGAGTGAACCTTAGAACAGTTCTATGTCGCCACTTTCCAGATGCTGCTGATTGACTGCTTTTCTTAGTACACTGCGTAATTCGAGCGACTGGATCGCCAGCGCCATGCTGACCTTGCCGAGCAGTTCGACGATTTCCTCGCTGCCCGCCTCGGGCACGATGTCGGCGCCGTGCGAGCCGAGGGTGCCGAGAAATTCGCGCAAGCCCGTCACCCGTTTCAGGGTGCGGTCGATCAGCTGGCTCGTCATGTCCTGGAACTGCATGCTGGTAATGGCCGTGTTCACGTGGGCGCCGATCTCGCCCGACATGGCGCCCAGGCGCGCACTGTCTTCCGCGCTCGGCGTACCGCCGGCCAGCAGCAGGTCGATGGTGTCCTGCTGGGCCCCAACCGCCGTGTGGATCGCCATGAAGCTGCTGGTGAGCTTGTCGATGGCTTCCTCCAGCAGCAGATGGGTCTGGAGCAGATCGGTCTCGACTTCGGTCAGGTGCTTCCTGCCGTGATCCGACACGCCCGACAGCAAGCGCTTCACGTGCGAGCCCAGTATTTTCTTTCTTGTCATTCGCCCTCTCCCGTATCTTCCCTGGCCATCATGGCGCCGCCTTCAGTGCTGTCGCGGGTGCTGCTTGCGCCGGTGCTGCCGCTGCTGGTGCCTGCCCTGCCGCTGCCGGCGTAGCGACGCCCGGCTGCTCCGGCACCTCCATCGAGGCGCCGTCGCGCATGACTGCTTCTTCCGTGCGTTTGTTCATGACGATAATGCTGATGCGCCGGTTGGCCGCCGAAAACGGATCCTGGCGGTCCAGCGGCGCCGCCGCGGCCAGCCCCACCACGCGCAGGATCTTGGCGTCGCTCATGCCGCCGATGACCAGTTCGCGCCGCGACGCGTTGGCGCGGTCGGCCGACAATTCCCAGTTGCTGTAACCGGTGTCGCTCAGGTACGGCGTCGAATCGGTGTGGCCCGACAGGCCGATCCGGTTCGGCACTTCATTCAAGACGATGCCGATCACGTGCAGGATATCCCGCGTGTACGGCTGCAGTTCGGCCTTGGCCAGGTTGAACATCGGCCGGTTCAATTCGTCCACGATCTGGATCCGCAAGCCTTCGCTGGTGATATCGAGCAGCAGCTGGTTCTTGTACTTTTTCAGCAGCGGGTTCGCTTCGATGGTCGCTTCCAGCTTGGCCTTGAGCGTCTTGAGGCGGTCCGCCTCGGCCGCTTCCAGCACCGCCTTGGCCGCCTTCAGGTCGTAGGTTTTCTTGTCCGGGTTCTCGCCGCGCTTGACCTGGCCGGTGCGGCGCGACAAATCCTGGCCGCCGCCCTGCAGGATCGAGGAACTGTCGCCGCTGCCCGAGCCGCCCGCCAGCGCCACCTTCAGCGGGGTCTGGAAAAATTCGGAAATGCCGTTCAAATCGCCCTTGCTGGTCGACCCCAAAAGCCACATCAGCAAAAAGAAGGCCATCATCGCGGTCACGAAGTCGGCGTAGGCGATCTTCCAGGCGCCGCCGTGGTGGCCGCCGGCGGTCTTCTTGATGCGCTTGACGATAATCGGGCGCAGGCCTTCATCGGACATACGCGCTCCATCCGGTCGGCATCATGCAAGGGGCTAAGTGACTGGGCATGATGGGCTTATTTGGTCTTCGATTTCTTGATGTGTTCTTCCAGCTCGGCGAAGGTGGGCCGCTCGGTCGAGTACAGCACCTTGCGCCCGAATTCGACCGCCAGCGCCGGCGCATAGCCGTTCAGGCTGGCCAGGAGGGTCACTTTCACGCACTGGAACATCTTGGTCGACTCTTCCAGCTTCTGTTCGAGCAGGCTGGCCAGCGGGCCGACGAAGCCGTACGCCAGCAAAATACCCAGAAAAGTACCGACCAGCGCCTTGGCGATCAGGATGCCCAGTTCGGCCGGCGGAATGCCGACCGACTCCATCGTGTGCACCACGCCCATCACCGCCGCCACGATGCCGAAGGCCGGCAAGCCGTCGCCCAGCTTGGCGATGCAATGGGCCGGCACCGCGCCTTCGTGGTGGTGCGTTTCAATTTCGTTATCCATCAGATTTTCAATCTGGAAGGCGTCCATATTTCCCGATACCATCAGACGCAGATAATCGGTCATGAATTCGACAATATGGTGGTCGGCCAGCACGCCGGGATATTTGGAAAATACCGGGCTTTGTTCCGGGCTTTCGATATCGCCTTCAATCGACATCAGGCCTTCCTTGCGCACTTTGGAAAGGACGTCGAACAGCAGCGACATCATTTCCATATACAAATCCTTGGTATAACGCGAACCCTTGAACAGGCCGGGAACGGCCTTGAGCGTGGCTTTGATCGATTTGCTGTTATTGCCGACGAAAAAAGCGCCGAAAGCCGCACCGCCGATCATCACCAGTTCGAGCGGCTGGAACAGCGACGCGAGGTGGCCGCCACTGGCGGCAAAGCCGCCGAAGACCGAACCGCAAACGATGATGTATCCGAGTATGACTAACAAGTGCGCTGACTCCCAAGGTGGAAAGAGCTCGGGCAGCGCCCGACGTTTTAAAGATAACAACGCCAATATATGAATGGCAATGAATGCTGTCGTTTCTTTAAATTGCTCGATTCATTTAATTTACATACGGAACTACAATAGCCTGAGACGGCCCGAGCGGCAAGGAAAACCCTGCCGTCTGTCTCCTAAAAGTGCCATCCGTAGAGAGGCGCGCCACGCCCTGTAGGCATAAGAATAATATCCGGCGTCTTTTCCGTTATCAGAAACTCATAACTGAGCAAAATGCTACCGGGACGCATCTCTTTTGACGCCTTGTTCCATAAGGCGCTCATTGCGGCCGGCGACAGATAAGCGAACACCGCATCGTAGTTACTTAAATCAAGATTGTCGTAATCGCCACGCACAAAACGGGCACGGCTTCCGCTGACGCGCGCGCGCAAAAAACTCAGCAGCCAGGGCAGCGGCGCCAGCTCGATGCCGACAAATTGCGATTCGGGCCGGCGGCGCGCCATCTCCATCGTAAAACCGCCCAGGCCGCTGCCGATATCGATCACCAGCAAGGGCTTTCCCTTGGGCAGGAGCTTGTCGACTTCATTCCAGACCCATTTGCCGGACGGGTAGTACGGCACCTGGGTGCGGAAGGTGGACCAGTACAGCGCCAGCAGGAACAGGAACGCGCCCAGGAACACCAGCGGCGCAATGTCGAGCTTGAGAGCGCCGGTCAGCGCCAGCGGAAACACCAGCTGGATCCCGAGCCACCACACGGCCAGGCCGCGCAGGCGCGTCAGCGCGCAGGCGACGATGCCCTGCACCAGGGCGCAATCGGCATAGTCGAGCGACGCCCCGCTGCGCGCCAGCATGAACACGATGACCAGCGTGAGCGGAAAGGCCAGGCATTGGAGCAGCAGCGCCTGCACAGCGGGGGCGCGCCAGATGCGGCGAAGGGCAAGGCTTGCGCCCTGCCCTTCGGAGGATGTGCGGGAGCGTTTGCCGGTCACGCGTTCAGCAACGCTGTCGCGGCGTCGCTCGCATCCTTGGCGTCTTTGGCGTCCTTGACCTTCTTGGTCTTGCCGGCGCGCGAAGGCATGTTGCACAGGCCGCACTGATAAGCGTGGTTCAGGTCGAGGCAATCGACCACGAACTTGCCCTGGCACTTGTCGCACGGGGCCATGGCCAGCATTTTGCTCTGGAAAAAGCGCACCAGCGTCCACGCGCGCGTCAGCGACAGCAGCGGTTCGACGCCCGGCTCGGGCGGCATTTGTTCGAGGTACAGCTTGTAGGCCTTCATGACCGCTTCGATGCCGGTGGCGCCAGCATGGTCGACCAGGAATTTATGGATATTGATGAACAGCGAGGCGTGGATATTCGGCTGCCAGGTGAGGAACCAGTCGGTCGAGAACGGCAGCATGCCTTTTGGCGGCGAGACGCCCTTGAGTTCCTTGTACAGCTTGAGCAAGCGTTCGCGCGAGAGCGACACTTCAGTCTCGAGCAACTGCAGGCGGGCGCCCAGGTTGATCAGTTCCATGGCCAGGCCAATTTCCTGGGCTTCCGATACCACGCTTTTCTTGGACATGACGGCTCCCGAGGTTGCTGTTGTTGGCTGCGACGGCGGCAAACAGGACAACGCGCTTAAACGATTTCTTCGACTGCCTGGCCGGCCATCAGGATGGCGGCGTGGGACTGGGCGAGGACGCGGTCTTTGCTGTTGTTGGTCAACATCGACAGGATAGCACTATCGTCGAAGCGGAAGCGCGCCAGCATCATGTTGCCGCCGGCCAGCTTGAGGATCTGGGAATTGCTCATGTTTTCGATCAGTTCAGCGATGTCCGCCGAAATCCCGAGACGGAAGATCGCGGTCACTTTGTCGGCGCGGATCATCTGCTGGGCGAGCATCAGGTAGCTCAGGTTCGCATCACGAATTTCAGCCATCATGTCGTTCGCAGTCATTTCCGTCTCCTTCAATCCGTTGAAATCTGGCGCTGTGTTCGTATTGCCAGTGAGATAGATTCTGACTGTACAGCAACAATACGAGAATAGGCGCGCGCCTGTATTTTGGGTGAGGTACAGATGAGGCGAGGCTGTAGGTGTTCGTCCTACGAACCCTGCCGGATCATGGTCGCGCCCCTATGAGAACGGGGCGGAAAAGCGGATGGTGGGGCGCTGAGTAACTGACCCGTCGACGCGGTTTTTCTGTCGTCTTGTACCGGTTACGTCAAACTTTTGCGGAACTTGAGGGTTTTTTTAAAATAAATTCAAAAAAACTGAAAATATTTTTAAAGTCCCCCGTGTCTGACTCGGTAACGGCAAGTGGGCGACGAACTTTAGGGGGAAAGCGAACAGTTTTTCGGGGCCGGCGCCGGGGTCCGGTCCATGTTTCGTCCGGCGCGGCGTCGGCGCCCATCGCGAACGACAACGCACATCCCCGCCCCTTACCCCGCCCCTTACCCCGCCTCTTACATTTCTTGCTACACTCCCGCATTGGCTCAAATTACATGAAGCCTAAAGTATTTTAAGGTGAACGATGAACCGTAACGACTGCCTTGCCCTCGACGCCGGCGACGCCCTCGCCCCGCTGCGCCAGCAATTCGACCTGCCCGACGGCGTGATCTACCTCGACGGCAATTCGCTGGGCGCCCGCCCGCGCGCCGCGTTGGCCCGCGCCCAGGACGTCATCGCCCGCGAATGGGGGCGCGACCTGATCACCAGCTGGAACACGGCCGGCTGGTTCGACCTGCCCAAGCGCCTAGGCGACCGCCTGGCGCCGCTGATCGGCGCAGCAGCGGGCGAAGTGGTCGTCAACGACACCACCTCGCTCAACCTGTTCAAGGCCCTGGCTGCGGCCCTGCACATGCAGGCCGGCAGCCCGGCGCGCAAAGTCATCGTCACCGAGCGCAGCAACTTCCCTACAGACCTGTACATGGCCCAGGGCCTGACCGGCTGGCTCGACCGCGGCTACGAAGTGCGGCTGGTCGACTCGGTCGACGAACTGCCTGCCGCCATCGGCGCCGATTGCGCCGTCGTCATGCTCACCCATGTCAACTACCGCACCGGCTACCAGCACGACATGGCCGCCATGAGCCGCCACGCGCATGAGCAGGGAGCGCTGATCCTGTGGGACCTGGCCCACTCGGCCGGCGCCGTGCCGCTCGACCTGGGGCGCGACGGCGTCGACCTGGCGGTCGGCTGTACTTATAAGTACCTCAACGGCGGCCCCGGCGCGCCGGCCTTTATCTGGGTGCCCGAACGCCACCAGGCGGCCTTCACCCAGCCGCTGTCCGGCTGGTGGGGCCACGCCCGGCCGTTCGCCATGGCGCCCGAGTTCGAGCCGACCGCCGGCATCGGGCGCGCGCTGTGCGGCACCCAGCCGATCGTCTCGCTCACGCTGGTCGAATGCGGGCTGGAGATTTTCGAGCAGACCGACATGCAAGCCATCCGCGCCAAGTCGCTGGCCCTGACCGATCTGTTCATCGCCTTGGTGGAAGAACGCTGCGCCAGCCATCCCCTGGGCCTTGCCACTCCGCGCGAGCATGCGCGGCGCGGCAGCCAGGTGAGCTTTACCCATCCGCACGGCTTTGCGGTGATGCAGGCCCTGATCGCGCGCGGCGTCATCGGCGACTATCGCGAGCCGGCCATCATGCGCTTCGGCTTTACGCCCCTGTACACCAGCTTTGCCGACGTCTGGGATGCGGTCGAGATCCTGCGCCAGATTCTGGATGACCGAGCCTACGATATTGCCGCCAGCCGCGGCGCAGTTACCTGACGCAGTAATCTGAAAGAGAATCATGTCCGATGAAGCAAAATGCCCGGCCCAATGGCACGGCGCCAAGATGGATTTCAGCGAAGCGATGAGCTACGGCGATTACCTGGGGCTCGACCAGATCCTCAACGCCCAGCATCCGCGCTCGCCCAACCACAATGAGATGCTGTTCATCGTGCAGCACCAGACCAGCGAATTGTGGCTCAAGCTGATGCTGCACGAACTGCAGGCGGTGCGCACCAACCTGCGCGCCGGCGAACTGGCGCCGGCCTTCAAGATGCTGGCGCGGGTGGCGCGCATCATGGACCAGCTGGTGCACGCCTGGGATGTGCTGGCCACCATGACGCCACCCGAGTACACCGCCATCCGCCCGTTCCTGGGCGCGTCGTCGGGCTTCCAGTCGCACCAGTACCGCGAACTGGAATTCCTGCTCGGGAACAAGAACGCCGCGCTCCTCAATGTCCACGAAACCGCGCCCGCGGCCCACGCGGTGCTCGATCGCGAACTGCGCGCACCCTCGGTCTACGACGAAGCGGTGATGCTGCTCGCGCGCAGCGGCTTTGCCATCGCGCCCGAACGCCTGGACGCCGACTGGACCCTGCCGACCCGCGCCGACGAATCGGTCAAGGCGGCCTGGCTGGCGGTGTACCAGGACCCGTCGCAGCACTGGGCCTTGTACGAACTGGCCGAAAAGCTGGTGGACATGGAGACGGCCTTCCGCTTCTGGCGTTTCCGCCACGTGACGACGGTCGAACGCATCATCGGTTTTAAAACCGGCACCGGCGGCACGGCCGGCGTGAGCTACCTGCGCAAGATGCTCGATGTGGTGCTGTTTCCAGAACTGTTCGCGCTGCGCACCGCCCTGTAAGCCACTCTGGCGCAATTCTCGACTGCACTTGCCTCAAGTCACTGTGTCTTCCAGGCCGCAGGCCGGGAACGTTTCCATTGACATCGCAAGCAGCGCGATGTCAAATGCTTCATGGTCACCTGAAAACGATTTCACACATAATTCCAGGGACCACGCGGCCGCCAGCGCGCGCCGAACGCAGCATCGAGATGGCAGCAAGCCCGATCCCGCCACTGGCCCGTCGCCCCTCGCTCACCGATATCCACCCAGGAGACAATAGCGATGAGCATGACCCTCAGCAATGCAGCAGTATCTTGCACAACCTTGCGCACAACCTTGCGCACATCCTCGCGTCCGACTTCCCGCATCCCGTTCACCCGCCTGGCCGCCGCCGTGGCGCTGTCGCTGTGCGCCGGCGCCGCCCTGGCCGACGTGCCGGCCCTGTCGGTCAGCGGCAACCAGGTGCTGGTCGGCGGCAAACCGGGCAGCATCAGCGGCAGCAGCATGTACTGGTCCAACACCGAGTGGCCCGGCGCGCGTTTCTATAACGCCGGCGCGGTCGGCTGGCTCAAGGACGACTGGAAGGCCAGGCTGGTGCGCGCCGCCATGGGCGTGGAAGACGACGGCGGCTACATCGAATTCCCGGCCGCGAACAAGGCGCGCGTGAAAGCCGTGGTGGACGCCGCCATCGCCAGGGACATGTACGTCATCATCGACTGGCACTCGCACTACGCCTTCCGCCACCAGAACGAAGCGATCGCCTTTTTCCAGGAGATGGCGCGCACCTACGGCAACAACAAGCATGTGATCTACGAGATCTACAACGAACCGAAGGACGACGTCACCTGGGACGCCAACGTCAAGCCGTACGCGCAGGCGGTGATCGCGGCCATCCGCGCGATCGACCCGGACAACCTGATCATCGTCGGCTCGCCCCACTGGTCGCAGGACGCCGACGTCGCCTCGCGCAATCCGATCACCGGCTACGCCAACATCGCCTACACCCTGCACTTCTACGCCGGCACCCACTTCCAGGGGCTGCGCGACAAGGCCGCCACCGCCATGAACAACGGCCTGGCGCTGTTCGTGACCGAATGGGGTTCGGTCAACGCGGACGGCAACGGCGGCGTGAACTACGGCGAAACCAACGCCTGGATCGACTTCATGAAGAAGCACAACATCAGCAACGCCAACTGGGCGCTGGACGACGCCCCCGAGGGCTCCGCCAGCCTGATTGCCGGCGCCAGTTCGACCGGCGGCTGGGCCAACTGGGACCTGACCGAATCGGGCAAGCAGGCGCGCGAGACGGTGCGCAACTGGCCGGCGGCGCCGGACGCCGGCTGCGCCACGGCCAGCGTGCCGTCGACCATCCAGGCCGAAGCCTGGTGCCAGATGAGCGGCGTGCAGTTGGAGACGACCGTTGACGCGGGCGGCGGCCAGAACGTCGGCTACATCGACAGCGGCGACTGGATGAACTACACGGTCGACGTGCCGGCCGCCGGTCTGTACACGGTATCGTACCGCGTGGCCAGCGCCGTTGGGGGCGGCAGCATCAGCCTGGAACGGGCCGGCGGCAGCCCGGTGTTCGGGACCAAAGCGGTGAATGCGACCGGCGGCTGGCAGACCTGGAGCACCATCTCGCACGACGTGCAGCTCCCGGCCGGCAAGCAGTCGATCGGCATCGCGGCCAAGGCCGGCGGCTTTAACCTGAACTGGATCGGTATCGCCGCGGCCGGATCGGGCGCGCAGATTGCGCTGATCCAGGCCGAGGACCATGCCGCCATGAGCGGCGTGGAGCTTGAGCAGACCAGCGACGCCGGCGGCGGCAGGAACGCCAGCCATATCGATACCGGCGACTGGATGTCGTACACCAACGCACCGGTGACGATTCCTGACACCGGCACCTACACCATCGAATTCCGGGTCGCCAGCCCGGGCGGCGGCGAACTGAGTTTCGAGGAAGCCGGCGGCAAGCCGACGTATGCCACGGTGGCGCTGCCGGCCACGGGCGGCTGGCAGAACTGGGCCTCGGTCAGCAAGAGCGTGACGCTGTCGGCCGGCAGCCATTCCTTCGGCATCTATGCGAAACAGGGGGGCTGGAACCTGAACTGGATCAAGGTGAGCAAGGGCGCGCGCTAGCGACCCGTGTCGCTCCGTGTGCCACGGCCAGGCGCGTTGTTCCTGTCAATGCGCTTGGCCGCGTGCGCAGGCGGCCGCGCCTTTAGTCGTACAATCGTTGCAATCAAATCATCAACGACGGAGGGATAATGGATTGCGATGTACTGACATTGGCGGGGATCTGGAATTCAGGGCCGTCGCACTGGCAAACCCACTGGGAGCAGCGCAACCCAAAATGGAAGCGCGTGGCGCACCGCGACTGGAACAATCCCGACTGCCACGAATGGGTCGATGAGCTGGACGCGGCCATTGCGATGAGCGAAGGACCGCCGATCCTGGTGGCGCACAGTTTGTCGTGCGCATTGGTGGCGCATTGGGCGCAGTCCGGGTCGATGCTCGGCATCGGCGGCGCGTTCCTGGTGGCCCCGGCCGATGCCGACGCGGACTCGTTTCCGACTGAGGCGGTGGGGTTTGCGCCGATGCAGCTGCAAAAGCTGCCGTTTCCGAGCATTGTGGTGGCCAGCACCAACGACCCTTACGTGTCGATCGAACGTGCACGCGCGTTTGCCCAGGCGTGGGGCAGCCGCTTCGTCGAGATCGGCGACGCGGGGCATATCAATGGGGAGAGCGGATACGGGGATTGGCCCGAGGGGGAAAAGCTGTTGGGGGAGTTGTGCAAGCAGGTGCCGGGGTAGAACGCTGACGCCCGCGCCGTCGTTTCTGCGCAAGCGGGAATCCATAGCACCTTCGCTCATTGTAGGTGCTATGGATTCCCGCCTGCGCGGGAAAGACGGTTCTGGAGCTAATGGTGCTCGGTAAAAGCCTTACTGAGCCTTACTGAGCCTTACTGAGCCTTACTTAACCTTACTTAACCTTACTTCGCCCCAGCCAGCAGCATCTCGTTCAAGCGCTTCACGAACGTCGCCGGATCGCTCAGCGAGCCGCCTTCAGCCAGCAGCGCCTGGTCGAACAAGATGTGCGCCCAGTCGCCGAACTGCGCGCTCGCCGCGTCTTCGTTCTTCAAGCGCGTCACCAGCGGGTGGTTCGGGTTGATCTCCAGGATCGGCTTCGAATCCGGCGCACTCTGTCCCGCAGCCTTGAGCATGCGCAGCAGGTTCCCCGACAGCTCATTCTCGTCGGCCACCAGGCAGGCCGGCGAATCGGTCAGGCGGAACGTGACGCGCACGTCCTTGGCCTTCTCGCCCAGCGCCGCCTTCATGCGCTCGACCAGGTCCTTGTACGAGGTCTCGGTCTCTTCGTGTTCCTTCTTCTCGGCTTCGTCTTCCAACCCGCCCAGATCCAGGCCGCCCTTGGCCACCGATACCAGCTCCTTGCCTTCGAACTCGGTCAGGAACGACAGCATCCATTCATCGACGCGGTCCGTCATCAACAGCACTTCCACGCCCTTCTTGCGGAAGATTTCGAGGTGCGGGCTGTTTTTGGCGGCATTGTAGGTTTCGCCGGCCACGTAGTAGATCTTCTCCTGGCCTTCCTTCATACGGCCGATGTAGTCGGCCAGCGAGGTGTTCTGGTCGGCGCTGTCGCCGTTGGTCGAGGCAAAGCGCAGC
>DASVVC010000003.1:0-22542 GCA_036386755.1 Telluria sp. | reverse complement strand
CGGCGGCGGACCTCGGGCTGGAAAAGTTCGGCCTGCGCAGCAGCGCGGCCGAGCCGCCGGCGGCCTACCACCGGCGCGTGATGGCCGCGCCGTTCTGGGATCAGGGCAATTTCGATTCGGCCCAGGCCGAGATGACGCCGGACGGCGCGCGTACCTTCAACGCCTGGGCCAAGACCTCGCCCTTGGTGTATTACTTCTCGATGAGCAACCAGGCGACCGAAGCCGGCGGCCCGTGCTGCAACGACACCGACCGCCTGCTGTTCCCGATCCAGAACCCGGCCTTCCAGTATCCGCGCGCCGACATGGCGGCCCTCACGCGCCCGTATGCCGGCGAATGGGTGATTCCCTCGACATGGCAGCGCGGCATGGGCTCGTACACGATGCAAGGATTCGGCCGGGTGCCGGTCGATGCCAGCTGGTTCGCCAACGACGGCGTGGTCAACACGGTCAGCATGCGCGCACCGTCCGGACACCCGGTACGCGACTATAACGGCACGCCGGTGCGCGGCAGCTGGAACTTCCTGCAAAACTACAAGGGCTACGACCACTTCGACATGATCGGCTGGCCCAAGTCGGGGCGGCGCGTGTATCCGATCTACGATGCGGTCGCGGCCATTTTGTACGGACTATGACTGTACGGACGATGACGCGGCGAGCGTGCGCTCCCACGCCTGCAACTGCGCCACGGTGGCGGTCACGCCGCCGCACACGATCACCAGCAGGTTCCTGAAGCCGGCCAGTTCGGGATGGCCGGCGTAGAGCGCCGCCAGCGAGGCGCCGCAGGCCGGCTCGACCACCAGCCGGTGATCGTCCATGAAGCGGATGCAAGCGGCCACCGCCGCCTGGTCGGTCACCACCATGCTGCTCATCGGATGCACGCGGGTCCAGTCGAACGCCGCCTGCGACACCTGGCGCGCGCCGAGCGAGGTGGCGATGCTGGCGATGCGCGGCAGTTCGATGCGCCGGCCGGCCTCGATCGACTGCGCCAGCGAATCGGTGCCGTCGGTTTCGACGGCGATCACCGGGACCTTGTCCCAGCCGTTGCGGCGCAGCCCTTCGATCACGCCGCACAGCAAACCGCCCCCGCCCACCGACAGCACCACCGCGTCGGGAATCACGCCGGCGTGCGCGACTTCGTCGATCATGGTCGCGTGACCGGTCCACAACAGGGGATCGTCGAAAGCGTGGATGAAGGCATCGTGCTCGCCTACCATCGACAGCGCCAGCGCGTTCGCTTCGTTGAACGAGGCGCCGTGCACGATCACCTCGGCCTGCTCGCGCCGCATCAGTTCGCGCGCGCGCTCGCTGGTCGTCTCCGGCGCCACCACCACGACCGGCACGCCCAGGCTGCGCCCCGCCCAGGCGGCGGCCAGGCCCGCGTTGCCGCCCGACGAAGAGATGAAGCGTTTCGCGCCGCGCCGCGCATACTCTTCGCAGGCGTGGCCGATGCCGCGCAGCTTGAACGAGCCGCTCGGCTGCATCGCTTCCATCTTCAGCCAGACCGTCTGGCCGTTCTTGCCACCCATGGCCGACGAGGCGATCAGGGGAGTGTCGATATGTAGTGTCATCGTTTGGTTCAAGGTCCCGTAAGGTTGTACACCGTAGTCAAAGTTCTTCCAGCCGCGCACGCACCGACGCCGCCTGTTCGGCGCAGGCCGCGCGCGCGGCGTCGTCCATCTTCGACAGGTTGCGGTAGACCATGCCCAGGCGCTGGTTGCCGGACAAGCAGTCCGCGTTGCGTTCGAAAAAATCCCAGTACAGCGCATTGAACGGACAGGCCGTCTCGCCCAGGCGCGCCTTTTTGTCGTAGTGGCAGCCCTTGCAATAGTCGCTCATGCGGTCGATGTAGGCCGCGCTCGACACGTACGGCTTGGTCGCGAGCAGGCCGCCATCGGCGAACTGGCTCATGCCGACCGTGTTGGGCATCTCCACCCACTCGAAGGCGTCGACATACACGCCAAGATACCACTCATGCAGCTGGTGCGGGTCGAGTCCGGCCAGCAGGGAAAAATTCCCGATGATCATCAGGCGCTGGATATGGTGGGCGTGCGCGTCGTCGAGCGACTGGCCGATGGCGTGGCGCAGGCAGCGCATCTTGGTTTTTCCGTTCCAGTACCACGATGGCAGCGGCGTGTCGTGGCCGAACACATTGTGCTGCTCGTAGCCGGGCATGTTGGCCCAGTACACGCCGCGCACGTACTCGCGCCAGCCGAGGATCTGGCGGATGAAGCCTTCCACCGCGTGCAGCGGCGCGTGGCCGGCGCGCCAGGCGTCTTCGGCTTCGGCGATCACTTCGCGCGGGTGCAGCATCTTGGTATTGAGCGCGAACGAGAGCATCGAATGGAACAGGCGCGTGGCCGTGCTGTGCATCGCATCCTGATAGTTGCCGAAGTGCGGCAGGCCATGCTGGATAAAAGCGTCCAGGTGGGTCAGCGCTTCGGCGCGGTCCTGTGGCCAGACGATGCGCGCGCCATCGGGACGGCCGAAGCTGTCGACCCCGGCGGCCTGGATGCTGGCCCACAGCGCCGAATGATCATGCTGCGCGCGCACGTCAAGCGGCTCGGGCGGCGTGCCGCGCCACGGCTTGCGGTTGTCGTGGTCGAAGTTCCACTGTCCCCCGGCCGGCTTGCCGCCCGGTTCCACCAGCACCCCGTGCACCAGGCGCATCTGGCGGTAGAAATACTCCATCAGCCACTGCGCGCGGCCGGAAAAAATGCGCTCGGCGTCGCCCCGCGCGGTCAAAAAATGCTCGCTGCCGACCATGGTGCCGGGCACCTTCAGCTGCGCCGCGTAGGCGGCCAGTTGCTCGTCGAGCCGGTATTCGTCCGGCTCCTGATAGGCGAAGCTGCCGGCGCCGTACTGGGCCAGCAGCGCGTCGATGTTGGCCGGGATCGATTGCAGGTTGGCCGCATCGTCGATGCGCAGGTAGTGCACGCGGTGGCCATCTTGTTCGAGCTGGCGCGCCATGGCGCGCATGCCGGCGAAGATGGCGATGATCTTCTGCGCGTGGTGGTGGACGTAGTCGGTCTCCTGGCGCACTTCCATCATCACGTAGAGCACGTCGGCGCGCACGTCGGCGAACCAGCTGTGCAGCGGATTGAGCTGGTCGCCCAGGATCAGGCGCAAGGTCGTCGTCGATGGCGGCATGGGCGGTAAGTGGCGGGTAACCGGGTCCGGAGAGGACACAAGTTTATCACGCGCCTCCCGCGCCGCCCGGCAGCGCTGCCAGGCGCCGCCATTCTTTCTTGCATGAAGGAGCAGCGGCAATAAAACTCATGCGATGCGGAAAACTACAGCAGCCGGGCGCGAAAAACGTGCCCAAAAAGTACTCGTTAACGGGCTGTGCAGACGCAAGCGGCGGCGTACATACAAAGCATATTGTTTATACAGATCTTGACGAAGCCACAGCTTCCGAACGAGCTCCGCATGCCGCATGCCAATGGGGGATGGGCGCGGTTTCACAGTTACCAGAAAGGTATATATGAATTACTTTCCACACACCCTACAATGCGCCGCAGTCGCCCTGACAATCGCCGCCAGCGTGCTGCCGGCAGCGCCTGCATTGGCTGCAACGAGCTACCTTTCCAGCGCCGACGGCGGGGCGTCGGCGAAAGTCTATTGGTACTGGGCCGGCGGCACGCGCAAGACAACCGGCTTCCATCTCACTGACGTCCGGTGCGACGGACGTACGCCGATGATCAAGTTTTACTTACCCAACGGCACCACGGCGACCTTTTACAACTCGCGCGGATGCGGTAACGACATATGGTATCCAAACTCCTTCTACTTCAACGCTTTTCAGGTATGCAATCGAGAAACAATATGGGGCATACCAGTCAATTATCACTGCGGCCCCATCGTCCGCCCCTGAACCGCGTGCCGTGCAGCCCGCAAGCGACTTAAAGGAGATCTCATGCTAAGCACTACGGACAGGGCATCAGTTCGCCCAAGATGGCTCTTTGTGGCCCTCGCCGCCGGTTTTGCCGCCGGTTTCGTGATGGACAAGGGCGTATCCGGCACCCCGGTCCCGACTGTTGCAGGAGCCACCTCCGCGGCCGTGACGACCGCGCCCGGCGGTCAGTCGGCCGGCGCATGGTTGTCTCCCTTGCCGTCCGCCCACGTTGCTGCGAACACGACGCCACCGGCCCCGGGGCCGGGCGGCGTCGCCGGTGACCCACTGGCGTCGCTCGAACGGCTGGCGGCAGGAACCGATGCGGCGCAAGTCGAACGCGTGGCCAACGTGCTGAGCCAGGCCATGCGCACTGACGACAGGCTGCGCCGGCGCGCTTTTGCGGCCTATCTCAAGGCGCCGAACGAGGCGGCGTCGATGCGGCTGGCGATCGCATTGAGCGCCCTGGAAGGTCCCGAGATCGCGCAAGCGGCCCTGGAGGCCAGCGGTCCGCAGCGCACGCTGCCGGAACGCTTGGCAGCGCTGCAACTGCTTGCCAACAGCAATGTCGAGTTACCGGCGGCGCGCGACCGCTTGCGCACCTCCTTAACGAACGGAACGGTCACCGATCCGGCCCTGGTGGCGGCCACCTTGACCGCCCTGCGGCCGCGAAGCGCAGTGAGCACGAGCGAACAGTCGGACATGCAGGCCATGATGCAGCCTTACCTGCGTTCGCCGGATGCCGCCGTACGCCAGCAGGCGATCGATACGATGACTGCGTGGGCGCCGCGCGAGCCGGGGACGGTCGAGGTCCTGAAGGCAGCCGTGCTCGACCCCTCGCCGGACGTGCGCGCAAGCGCCGTGTCGGCCTATGCCCGCAGCGCCGCCAGCCCGGCCGAGGCGCGCGACGTGCTGGTGGGCCGGATGGCGGACGAGCGCGAGGCCCTCGGTGTCCGGCAAGCGGCAGCGATCGCGCTGGGCGAGTTCGCCATGGACCCAGCCACCAAATCGGCCTATGAGAAATTCAAGGAAAAGCATTTGGGCCAGCCGTAAGCGGCCGCCGGAATTGACCAGATGACGGTTGAAGCGGCCCGATCGATGGCCGCCCCTGACGGGCCAGCTACGGGCCGGCTACCTGCCGCCGGTGCCCCGCATGGGGTGCAAGGGCTAGGCAGGTCCGGACACCCCGCTCCAGCTCACGCAGCCAAAGGCGCCAGCCGTACCTCCGACCAGCAGCGCGCCGTGCCGGTAAAACTCGCTCCGGCGCTCGGGCGCGACCGCCACGACCACGACCCCCATCGCCTGATCGGCCCACACCAGCCGGCCGCCTGTCGCTTCAAGGGCAGCGAAGACCTCGTGCGGCCCGGCGTCATAGCCGAACACGACGGTGGTAAACGCCCCCTGCGGTGCCGGCTGCAAGGCCCACGCTCCGGCCCCGACTGCCCCGGCGGTCAGGAACATCATCGCTACCGCGGAATTGCGCAAGCGCGCCGCATCGGACCGTATCACCCACCAGGCTGCGATGATCGGCACCGCGCCGAAGGCGGCAAGCCAGATCAGATCCCACATCAGCGGGCTTGGGCTATCGAGCCGCACCCGATGGATGCCGATAATCCAGTGAGCCAGGCCGATATCGACCAGGTTCCAGACGCCGAAACCGAGCAGGAGCGAGCCGATCAGGGCACTGCCCCACTCGTCCCCGCCACGCTGCCTCGAACGCCACAGGCCCCACAACGCGGCAATCGCAATCACATACATCAGTGCATGGAAATAGCCGTCCCACAGCACCTGCAAGCGCAGGTCGTTCATTCCGGGAACCAGGCTCAGAAGGTGATGCCATTGAAGCACCTGATGCAACAAAATGCCGTCAAAAAATCCGCCCAGCGCAAAGCCGAGCATGAAACCCCATTTTGCCCCGTTGGACTTGCGCTCTGCAACGATCTTGGCGTTCATGAAACCTCCCGGTGGAATGGTGCCGAGTCTAGCCCAGGTCACTTCGGTCCGTCGATCCATTACGTTCAGTAAATGAGCAATGCGCGGGGCTGCTCAAGGATCGGTGCCCGCGCAGGGTGCCCACCGATGGCGCCATGGTGGGCGGACGGGCCCGGCGGGGGCCGGTCCCTCACGCGCAGCCCGGCTCCGGCGCACGGGCCGCGCGCGCCAGCAGCAGCGCCGCCAGCTCGGCCGAATCGACCGGCTTGACCAGGTGATGATCGAACCCCGCTTCCAGCGCCAGGCGCCGGTCCTGTTCCTGCCCGTAACCGGTCACCGCGATCAGGGTCGCGCCCTGCATGCCGCCCTGCGCGCGGATGGCGCGCGCCAGCTGGTAGCCATCCATCTCGGGCAGGCCGATGTCGAGGATGCACACGTCGGGCGCGTGGCGCGCGGCGCTGGCCAGGCCGGCGTGCGGGCCGTTCTCGGTCAGCACGTCGTAGCCCGACGCTTCGAGCAGCATGGACAGCATCAGCGCCGCATCCGGGTTGTCGTCCACCACCAGCACGCGCAAGGGGCGCTGCGGCAGGGCAGGCTGCGGCGCGGCGCGCGCCGCCGGCGCCGTGTCGCCGGCCAGCAGCGGCAGGCGCACGGTCAGTACGCTGCCCTTGCCGGGCCCGTCGCTGGCCGCGTCGACCTGGCCGCCGTGCAGTTCGACCAGGCTGCGCACCACCGCCAGCCCCACGCCCAGGCCGCCCTGCGCGCGGTCGGCGCTGCGCTCGCCCTGCGTGAACAGGTCGAACACGCGCGGCAGCAGGTCGGCGCCCATGCCGATGCCGTCGTCGCGCACCGACAGCAGCACGCTCTCGCCGTCGAGCGCCAGGGTCAGGATGATGTTGCCGCCGTCGGGCGTGTACTTGGCCGCGTTATTGAGCAGGTTGGTGAGCACCTGCACCACGCGCTTATGGTCGCCCATCACGTACGCGGGGCCGGGCGGCAGCATCACCGCCAGCCGGTGCCGGCGCGCGTCGATCAGCGGGCGCACCTGCTCGACCGCGTCGCCGATCATGCGCTTCATGTCGTGCGGTTGGCGGTCGGTCGAAATCAGGCCGCGCGTGACCCGCGAGACGTCGATCAGGTCGTCCACCAGGCCGGTGATGTGGGCGGTCTGGCGGATGATGATGTCGCTCGTCTCGCGCAGGCGCGCGTCGTCCAGGCGTACGTGCTTGAGCAGCTGCGCCGCGGAGCTGATCGGCGCCAGCGGATTGCGCAGTTCGTGCGAGAGCATCGCCAGAAATTCATCCTTGCGCCGGTGGGCGTCGCGCAGGTCTTCTTCGGCGCGCATGCGTTCGGTGATGTCGAGCGTGACGCCGCGCACCGCGAACGGGCGGCCGTCGGCATCGCAGCGCACCTTGCCGCGGATGTCGAGCCACAGCATGCGTCCGTCGTCGGGGCGCCGGAAGCGCACCGTTTCCTGGTAACCGCTGCCCTCGGCGATGGCGCGCTCGCGCGCCTGGCGGATGCGCTGCGCGTCGTCCGCATGGATCGAGTCGGTCAGGGTGTCGATGTCCGGTTCGCGCTTGCCCAGCACCAGCTCCGCGTTCTCGGAAAACACCATCTCGCGCGTGTCGATGCGCCAGTCCCAGACCACCATGCGCGCCGCGTTCATGCCTTCGGACAGGCGCTCGGCGCTGTCGGCGCTGGCCAGTTGCGCGGCGTGCGCGTCGCTCACGTCGTGGCCCTGCACGAAGATGCCGCTGACCCGGCCCTCCTTGTCGAACAGCGGCTGGTACAAGAGGTCGATGCGGCTTTCGGTGACCGGGCCGCCGGCCACCCGCTGCACCGTCACCGGCAGGCCGCGCCCGACGAACGGCTTGGCGCTGCGGTAGACCTGGTCGAGCAACTGTTCGTAGCCCTGCCCGCGCACTTCGGGCAGCGCCTCCCACACCGGTTTACCGACCAGCTCGCGGTGTCCGACCAGCTGGTAATACGCTTCGTTGACCATCTCGAAGACGTGCCGCTCGCCGGTCAGCACGGCGATAAAGCCGGGCGCCTGGTTGAACAGGTCGCGCAGGTGGCCGCGCTCGACCATCAGGATGCGGTTCATCGCCTGGTGCAGCTGGGCCTGGCTGAAATGGCCGTCGGCCACCTGCGCCGGGGTGTCCGGATCGACCGAGGCCACGTGCGACTGGCGGTCGAAACGGTACAACTCGGTCACGTCGATGGCGTTTTGCGCCACGAAGGCGGTCGCGCCATCGCCGCCGGGAATCGGCGTATGCACCGTGCTCCAGAAGCGCTCCATGAAGCCGCCGCCGGGCGAGGGCACCGAATAGCGCAGGAAGGCCGTGGTATCGGGTTTGCCGCTGGCGATGGCGCGCAGCAGCGAGGAGCGCACCTCGGCGATGTTGGTCGAGCCGGGGTCGTCCGGATTTTCCGGGAAGGCATCGAACACGTAGCGCCCCAGCAGCTCGTCTTCGCGCCGCCCGGTCGCGTGCAGGTACGCATCGTTGGCGCCGATGATGTTCAGCGCCAGATCCATCAGCAGGTACGGATACGGAGAGGCGCGAAACAGCGCCTGGTAATCGGGTGGTGTGGTCATGCGTTATTGTCGCACGCGATCCGGCGCGCGCTGTTGCCAAACAACACAACAGAAGTTGCCATCGATATAGCTGATGTGTGTGGAAATCGGGGTTGGTTGAAGTAAAATAATGCTTTTGACATGTGGCGCCTGTTCCCGTGCGCAGGAACCCTTCATGAGCCAGGTAAATTCCGACCATCCCGACCTCGATTTATCCAGTTGCGAGCAGGAACCGATCCGCTTCCCCGGCAGCATCCAGCCGCATGGCTTTTTGCTGGCGCTCTCGCCCACCCTGCACGTGATCCAGGCCAGCGACAACCTCGAAGAGATGATAGGCGCCGACTCCGCGCGCGCCATCGGCCAGAGCCTGGAAGGGGTGATCGGCGAGCAGGCCAGCCTGCAGCTGGTGCCCGAGATCGAAGCGGCCGACATCGGCCAGCGTCCTTTGTACCTGTGCACCCTCGGCATCGGCCCGGTGCGTCACTTCGACGTGCTGGCGCATCACTACGATGCGCTGCTGATCCTCGAATTCGAGTCGGTGGCGCGCGCCTCGGCGGCCGACTTTCGCCACCTGCACCGCCAGGTCGGCGAGTTCCTGCTCAAGGTCGGCGACAGTACCGGCACCGACGCCATGAGCGCGCTGGCGGCCCGCGAAATCGCCCGCGTCACCGGTTTCGGGCGCGTCATGGTGTACCAGTTCGACGCCGACGGCCACGGCCACGTGCTGGCCGAATGCCGCGCCGACGGTTATCCGTCCTACCTCGGGCAGCGCTTCCCGGCGTCCGACATTCCGCGCCAGGCGCGCGAGCTGTACATGCTCAACCGGATCCGCCTGATCCAGGACGCCAACTACACGCCGGCGCGCCTGGTCCCGGCCGTCAACCCGGTCACCGGCAAGGCCAACGACCTCTCTTTCGCATCGCTACGCAGCGTCTCGCCGATCCACCTGCAATACATGCGCAACATGGGCACGCTGGCGTCGATGTCGGTCTCGCTGATGGTCAAGGGCAAGCTGTGGGGACTGATCTCGTGCCACCATGCCACGCCCTGCGCGGTCGCTTTCGACAAGCGCACCGCCTGCGAGCAGCTGGGCCAGATCCTGGCCATGTGCATCGAGTCGCGCGAAGACGCCAACGAGCTGCAGTTCCGCCTGGACGTGCGGCGCATCATGGTGTCGATGCTGGCCGGCCTGACCCAGGGTTCGGACTTCATGGACAACCTCTCGAGCGTGTTTCCGGCCCTGTTGCAGTTCGCGCGCGCCGGCGGCGCCGCCATCGTGTTCGACGAGCGCCTGCTGACCTACGGCGACACGCCCGGCATCGATGCGATCCGCGAACTGGTCGGCTGGCTCGACCTGCACTGCCACGGCGAGGTGTTCCACAGCGACCACCTGGCGGCGCTGTACCCGCCGGCAGCCAACTTCACCGCCAGTGGCGCCGGCTTGCTGGCCATGCCGGTCTCGCGCATCCACAAGCACTACCTGCTGTGGTTCCGGCCCGAAGTGGTGCGCACGGTCGAATGGGCCGGCAACCCGCACGACAAAGAGAAGGAGCAAGATGCCGGCGCCGCGCTGACGCCACTGTCGCCGCGCACCAGCTTCGCCACCTGGCGCGAAACCATCACCGGCACCAGCGCGCCGTGGCACAGCGGCGAGATCGAACTGGCGGTCGAGTTTCGCAGCGCGCTGCTCGGCATCGCGCTCGAACGCGCCGAGCAGATGGCCGAACTGGCCGAGGAACTGGGCCGCGCCAACAAGGAACTCGAAGCGTTTTCGTATTCGGTCTCGCACGACCTGCGCGCGCCGCTGCGCCACATCGTCGGCTTTTCCGACCTGCTGCTGGAACCTGCGGCCAGCGAGAACGTGGAAAAGCGCCAGCGCTTCCTGCGCAACATCAAGGATTCGGCGCGCCTGGCCGGCAAGCTGGTCGACGACCTGCTCAGTTTTTCGCAGATGGGCCGCGCCGCGCTGCGCCCGACGCTGATCCAGATGGGCGATCTGGTGCGCTCCTGCATCGACAAGCTGGCGCTCGATATCGGCCAGCGCCACGTCGACTGGGATATCGGCCCGTTGCCGGCGATGCGCGCCGACCCGACCTTCTTGCAGCTGGCGCTGTTGAACCTGCTGTCGAACGCGGTCAAGTTCACCAGCCAGAAAGAGCGCGCCGTGATCACCATCCGCGCCAGCGACGGCGGCCCGGAATGGGTCATGTCGGTCGCCGACAACGGCGCGGGCTTCCACATGGATTACGTACACAAGCTGTTCGGCGTCTTCCAGCGCCTGCACCGGATGGAAGACTTCCAGGGCACCGGCATCGGCTTGGCCAATGTGCGCCGCATCATCGAACGCCACGGCGGGCGGGTCTGGGCCACCGGCGTGCCGGGCGAAGGCGCCACGTTTTACTTCAGCATTCCCAAAGAACTCCCTATTTAAGGTACGTAAGACATGTTAAAGCCCATCCTTCTGGTCGAAGATAATCCGCACGACCTGGAACTGACGCTGATCGCCCTGGAAAAGAGCCAGCTGGCCAATGAAGTCATCATCGCGCGCGACGGCGCCGAAGCGCTCGACTACCTGATGTGCCGCGGCGAGTATGGCGCGCGCCAGGCCGGCAATCCGACCGTGGTGCTGCTCGACCTGAAGCTGCCCAAGGTCGACGGCCTGGAAGTGCTCAAGGAGATCCGCAGCACGGCGCACCTGAAAAGCATTCCGGTGGTGATGCTCACCTCGTCGAAGGAAGAACAGGACCTGCTGCGCAGCTACGAGCTCGGGGTCAACGCGTACGTGGTCAAGCCGGTCGACTTCGAGGAGTTCGTGCGGGCGATTGCGGATCTGGGGATTTTTTGGGCGGTGCTGAACGAACCGCCGCCGGGGTCGTACCGGTACGTCAAGCCGCACTGAGCGCGGCTTGACTCTTCGATCCGGCGCTGGTGAACGGGAGCGGCGAACTTAGTGCGACGCCATCCCGGCCGGCTTGCGCCGCCGCAGCAGATGGCGGATGCGCGCACTGAGCACATCGGCGTTGTACGGCTTTTGCAGCAGATTGACCTTGGCGTCGAGCTTGCCCTCGTGCGCCAGCACGCCCTCGGCATACCCGGACGTAAACAGCAGCTGGGCCGACGGCAGCTTGGTGCGCACCACTTCGCTCAACTCCAGGCTGCTCAACTTGCCCGGCATGATCACATCCGAAAACACCAGGTCGATCTTGGCGCCCGAGTCGATCAGGTCCACGGCACGCGCCGCGTCTTCCGCCTCGAACACCTGGTAACCGAGCGCGGAAAGCAATTCGACGGTGCTGGTACGCACGTCCTCTTCATCTTCGACCACTAAAATCGTTTCCAGTCCGCCGAACAAAGGCGCCTGCACATGTTCCTCGGCGTCCTCCGGCTCGCTGCTGCTGCGCTGCAGGAAAATCTTGACGCTGGTGCCGGCGCCCGGTTCGCTCTTGAGGTCGATTTCGCCGCCCGACTGCTTCACGAAGCCATACGCCATCGACAATCCCAGCCCAGTCCCCTGCCCGGTCGGCTTGGTCGTGAAAAACGGCTCGAAAGCGCGCTGCAACACCGCTTGCGGCATGCCGCAGCCGGTATCGGTCACTTCGACCATCACGTAGTCGCCCGAGGCCAGTTCCGACAGCACCGGCGAGCCAAGCGGCACGTTGGCCGCGCGGATGGTCAGGGTGCCGCCGTCGGCCATGGCGTCGCGCGCGTTGATGGCCAGGTTCAGGATCACGTTGTTCAACTGGCTCGGATCGACCGTGGTGCTCCACAAATTGTCTTCAATGTCGGTGACGATGACGGCGCGCGGGCCGAGCACGCGGCGCATCATTTCATCCATGTCGCGCAGCACCGTGCCGGGATTGACCACCACCGCCTGCAGCGGCTGGCGCCGGGCGAACGCCAGCAGGTGGGCCGACAGCTTGGCGCCGCGCTCGACGCCGGCCAGCGCGATATCGATGCGGGTACGCGCGCTCTCGCTCACGCCGCCGAGCAGCTTGAGCAACTGCAGGTTGCCGCCGATGATCTGCAAGACGTTATTGAAGTCGTGCGCCACGCCCCCGGTCAGCTGGCCGATGGCTTCCATCTTTTGCGCCTGGTGCAGGGCCGACTGGCTCGCGGCCAGTTCTTCCTGGCTGCGCCGCAGCGAAATGAACGCTTCGTCGCGCTGCTTGCGGGCGATGTAGGCGGCGCTGTGGTAGCGCACGCGCGCGGCCAGTTCGCGCCCGTCCGGCCACTTGACCAGATAGTCGTTGGCGCCGGTGGCAAACGCCCTGGCCTTGATGTCGGCATCTTCTTCGGACGACAGCAAAATGACCGGCAGATGCTCGGTATCGCGGTGCCCGCGCAGCAGGCGGATGACGTCGAAACCGTCCACGCCCGGCATGCGCAGGTCGACCAGCACCACGGTCGCGTCGACCTCCAGCGCCAGCTCGACGACACGTTCGGACTGCGATGCATAGCGCAATGCCACGTCGGTGCAATCTTCGAGGCAGTGCGCGATGAAGTCCTGGGCGAAGGGTTCATCGTCAATCAGCAGTACCGAACAGGGGGTGGATTTGTCGTCGATCATATGTATTGCTATAACATAAATTCAGTTATATTTTACATGAGGACAAGCTGTTTTGAATGCAACAAAACCTCAACCGTGCGCAGTCGAGCTCGCCACGCGCTCACGCCACCTGTTCACGCCACGCGTTTACGCCAGGCGCATCAGGAGCGGCTGGTGATCGGGGCCGAAGTCGTCAGGCGCCACCCGCAGCGCCGCCACGCGCGGCGCCAGGTCCGCGCTCACGAACAAAAAGTCGCAGACAAACGGATCGGCCGGGCGGCCCGGATGGTTGTGCAGGCAGACCGTGGGCGCGTGGGCCTGGCCCGGGTGCAGCAGCGGCCAGGCGTCGGCATAGGCCGGCGTGCCATCGTCGAACGGCGCTTGCATGCAATGGTATTCCCAGGAACCTGGCAGGAAGTTGCAGTCGCCCGCCAGAAGCGCGGCGCGGGCGCGCGGGATGGCGGCAAACGGTCCGTCGGGGGCGCCCGCACGGGGGTTGGCCGCATGCGCCACCGCTTCGCGTTGCAGCTCGCGCAGGCGCTGCACCTGGGCGTTCCTCTGTGGGCGCGAAAAATATTCGAGGTGGGTGGTAGTCACGCGCACCAGGCCGAGCGGGGTACCGAGCGTGGCTTCGAGCGCGATGCGCTGCATGCTCATCACCGCCGGGTCGGCCGGCCACGGCAAGGCATGGCGCAGCACTTGCAGGACCGGGTAGCGCGACAGGATCATGTTGCCGAACTGGCGCCGCGCGCCCTTCTCGCCCGCGGTGTCGCAGGCCAGGCCCACCACCGGCACATGGCCGGGGAACGCGAGCGCCAGCTGCGCAAACTGGTCGGCGCCATCGCAGCCGGGCATGTCGGTATAACCGGACGATACCTCCTGCAGGCACAGCACGTCGGCATCGGCCACGCTACGCAGGCTTGCGGCCGTGTGCGCGATGCTGCACTGGCCGCCGGGGGTGCGGCCACGCTGGATATTCCATGTAATCAAGTTCATGCCGCCTACCTCCACGCTGTCGATCAGAGCTTCAGGCTAGCCGCGTGGCGGCGCGCGGGGATGATGCAGCTCAGGCGTGCGCGCCTTGACGTTCCGGCCAGGTCATGCGGGCGGCCAGGGCGCAGATGAAACGCTCGTCGTCGACATGGTACAAGGCCGGGTCGAGCCGGTCCTGGGTGCCGACGAAGAAGATCCAGCCCTTGATCTGGCTGTCCTGCCGGGCCTGCTCCACCGCTTCGGCGCGCGCCGCGTTAATTTCGTGCAGCAAGGTGTTGCGGCGCGCCGGACTCCAGCCCGACCAGTCGACCCGCAGCCGGCACAGGGTGACGTAACGGCGCGCCGCGCTGTCCCATTCGCCGGCGTTCAGGATCAGTTCGCAATGCGACTCGCTGATCGACGGCGCTTCCTTCCAACGGATCGGGGCGTAGAACAGGTGGCGCGGATTGGCCAACAATACCGGCTTTTTGTTGGGGATGAACCAGAATACCTGGGCGTAGGTCTTGCCCCAGACGCCAGGAATTTCCAGCGGCAAAAATTCGCGGTCGTTCGGAAAATGGATGTAGGTGCGGCAGGCGGGACGAATGGTCTTGACCGTGTGGCCATGGTGCCGCGAGCGCACCGACGCCCGGGCGGCGGCATGCACCGCGGCCAGGGTACTTGAGGCGAACGGCGCCTTGCCCGCAGCGCCGGCGGCGCCGGCATGCTCGTCGCCCAGGATCAGTTTACTGGGAAAGGGCATCGGAAAGCCGTCGCTGTTGCCGACACGCTCTTTCTGAGCGCGGCTGACGATCTTGTGTTCGCCATCGACGTCGCAGGACGCGGCGTGCCGGTTGACCCGGCCGAGGGTGAAATACGGGCGGCGCTTGTTGACGGCCGCGTCGTACGAGGCCGGGAACACCTGGACCGGACAGCCGCGGCAGACCCAGGCTTCCTTGTCGACGACGTCCATGTCCCACAATTGTTCAGCTTCGACCAGCTCGCCGCTATGGCGATTGCGCGCGACATCCATGGACAGGCTCCGAAAACGGTTCGAAGACCGATTATGCCCCGCCCGGACGCACAATGCTTGAGCCCGGCTAATCAGGGAGGCCGGCGTGCAAAACGACGACGCCAATGCAAAAGGGCCTGCAATTGCTTGCAGGCCCTTTCAGATTCTGGCTCCCCGACCTGGACTCGAACCAGGGACCTGCGGATTAACAGTCCGTCGCTCTACCAACTGAGCTATCAGGGAAAAGAGGCCGTATTATATAGGCCCCGCGCGAATTTTAGAAGTAGAAATTACCGAAAATGCCGATATGGTCGCCTTTGGTCTTTTCGGTGTAGGTCCGGCCGCGGTATGCATAGTTGGACTCGTATTCTTCTTTCACGTAACGCAGCTTCAGGCCCACGTTCGGGCTGAAGAAATACTCGCCTTCGACCACGGCGCCGACGGTGTTGTCGAACTCCTGGTAAACGCCGGAGCCGAAGCCGTCGCCGTTCAGCTTAGGGCTGGACACATAACGCACGCCGCCGCCGACACGCATCTTGTCGGTCGGGTGGAAGTAGCCCAGCACTTCGATCGGGAACCGCTTGAAGGTCACGTCGCCATTCTTGGCGCTGGCCTGGTCGACGTGGAAGCCGACCGTGCCCTGGAACGAGAACTGCTGATTGACGCGATAGTCGACGCCGGCCAGGAAAGCGATCAGGCCGCCCGCGCGCACGTCGACCGAGCCGCCGTTGCGGTATTCGGCAGTAGCGAGCTTATCGCCACCGGCGGTCAGGCCAGCGCCAACGACCATGCGCAACGGGTTGGCTGGGGATGGTGCGGTTTGTGCCTGGGCCGAGCTCAGGGAAGCGATCGCAACAGCGATCACGAGTGCAATTTTTTTCATGGTGTTTTATATAGTGAGGTTCGCGGTAACGCGCGGGGTGCTGCGTATTTACCAGGCAGTATGATACCGGCCGGGATTGCAAAAAAGCAAGGAAGAACACTGTCAGGCGTTGTTTATGGGTAACAACTAGTGCAAATCCGTCCAGAAAACAAAAAAGGCCACGTTGATTCAACGTGGCCTCTCGCATTCTGGCTCCCCGACCTGGACTCGAACCAGGGACCTGCGGATTAACAGTCCGTCGCTCTACCAACTGAGCTATCAGGGAAAAGAGGCCGCATTATATCGGGCGATAAATCACTTGTCCAGTTTCACGTACAAGGCCGGTTCCTGTCATGCATTCGGGCAGCAGAAGTACAACGCCTGGCTGCTGGGCGGACGCGCGGTGGTGGACGTGGCGCCCAAGTGGGATGTGGGCGTGCTGGCCTCGGTGCTGTACAGCGCGCAGGGCAAGAGCCGGCAGTATGCGCACGGCGCCGAGGAGGGGTACCAGCTGGCGCGCATCTGTATCTGTCGGTCGGCGGCGAACGTCGGCAGCTCAGGCTTCGGCGTCCACCTGCGATTGCCGGAAAACCTCGAGCTGCTCGTCGGTGACGAGCTCACCGAACTCGACTTTACCCAATGCGATATTGTGATACGCGCCGACCAGGCCGATCTCGCCGCGTTCCAGGCATCCGCACAGGTAGGGACTGCTGTTGACGATTTCGGCCAGCGAATTGTCGACGTTCTTGCGCGTGATCTGTTCCAGCACTGCCTTGTCGCCCGAAGCAATATCGTGCGCCGAACAGTGGCACTGCCGGATCGCGAGATCGATTTTGCCGGTGATCGCACCGATGCTGTGCGCGTGTTCGCCCTTCATCGCCAGGCCGATCGCACCGCAGTTGGAGTGCCCTTTCACGACAATCAGCTTGGCGCCGAGCTTGGCGGCGATTTCCAGGCTGCCGATAATCTCGCGGCTGATGATGTTGCCGGCGATGCGAATCGTCAGCAGGTCGCCCAGGTTGGCGTCGAAGATCACTTCGGGCGACGTGCGCGAGTCGATGCAGTTGACGACGACCGCCATCGGGTGCTGGCTCGTCGCGGTGGCGTCAACCTGGTGGTGATAATATTTTTCCGTCCAGCGCCCATCGATAAAGCGCTGATTGCCGTCGCACAGCAGTTGCAGCACTTCTTCGGGGCGCAGCCTGCTCTGCGTGTCCTTATCGAGCACGGTGACGAACTGGATCGGATCGCGCAGGCTGTACTTCTCGCGCAAACCGATCACATTGAGCTGAACGTTACGTTCGGCCGCCACCACATCGCGGTAGTCGACGATGGTTTCCAGCACATCGTGGTCGATGAAGTCCGATTTGCTGGCATCGATCAGCACCTTCGAACCGTTCGGTATGTCCCATAACGCGGTCTTGATGGTGGCCTTGTTCAGGAACGACACCTGGTTCGGCAGGGCCATCTTGATGACCTCGCCGATGTGCAGGCGATACTGTTCGATCGAGAAGGGATTGCGGAAATTGCTGCGCGCCAGATAAAAAATACTCGTCGCCAGGCCGATCAGCACGCCCGTCAGCAGATCGGTGAACACGATCGCGACCACGGTAATGGCGAACGGCAGGAATTGCGACCAGCCTTCCTTGTACATATCGCGAAACAGCGACACCTTTGCCAGCTTGTAGCCCGTCATGATGAGGATCGCCGCCAATGCCGACAAGGGAATCAGGTTGAGCATCGGACTTAATACCAGCACGCTGGCGAGCATGAAAACGCCATGCAGGATGGCAGATGCCTTGGTCTTGTTGCCCGTCTGGATATTGACCGAGCTGCGCACGATCACCGACGTCACCGGCAAGCCCCCGAACAGCCCGGCAAAAATATTGCCCACGCCTTGCGCCAGCAGTTCCCGGTTCGGCGGCGTTTCACGTTTATGGGGGTCGAGTTTGTCGACCGCTTCGATATTGAGCAGCGTTTCCAGGGAAGCGACGATCGCAATGGTGAAGCCGACCATCCATACGTCGCCATTGCTGAAATGGCTGAAGTCGGGCAGGTGCACATAAGCGCCCAGGTTGCCGGTATCGATAGGCGGCAGGTCCACCAGATGTTCCTCGCCGATTGCCAGTGCAGGCAAGGCATTCGTGAAGATCATATTGAGCAAGACGCCCATCACAACCACAAACAGGGACGCCGGCAATAACTTCACATTCTTCAGCGGCGTTTTATCCCAATAATACAGAATCATTATGGAAAACAAACCAATGAAGACGGCGCCGGGAGTCAGCACGTCGAATGCCCTGATAATACTCGAAAACGTATTTTCCCCATTCGCCTGAATAAACGTGAAGCCGTCGTCTTCCGGTTTATCGTAGCCGATAACATGCGGAATCTGCTTGAGTATCAGGAGAATGCCGATTGCCGCGAGCAGGCCCTTGATAACATTCGACGGAATATAGTTGGCGATAAAGCCCGCCCGGAAAATGCCCATTGCCAGTTGCAGGGATCCCGCGATCAATATCGACGTGAGCAGGATCTCGAACGATCCCAGCTTGGTGATCGACGCCAGTATGACTGCGGCCAGGCCGGCAGCCGGTCCGCTGACGCTGGTCTGCGACTGGCTGATTGATCCGACCACAATCCCGCCAATGATACCGGCGATAATCCCGGACATTAATGGCGCGCCCGAAGCCAGTGCTACACCCAGGCATAAAGGCAAGGCCACCAGAAAGACGACAATACTCGCCGGCAGATCATACTTGAGATTATGAATATTCATACGATTAATTAAATGACGAATGGTTATCGAACAGGCGTCCTTGCAAACACACTTTCTACGCCGCAAGAACAATTAACGAATCCCTACACATCGACAAAGGCGCGCACACAACGCATGCTGCCGTTCGGTACGCACGTGTCCGCTGCCGGCGAAATATAGCATGTTAATTTGGCTGACATGTCACATTATTGGCCATATCCATGTTGCAATAACTATTTCAGCGATCCATTTTTATGCGATCTTAATAATATGTTTTGATTCTGATATCCCACACGCGACATAATAATCGCTGGTGATAACCGATATATATTATTTATATATTTCTGGTATTAAATTTATTGCGTGGATCGCAAGTTTCACCTGAGAACGTGAGCTTTAAAGACGAGCGCTGCGAATTGAAACTTGCAGCTCAGCGTATGTTCCGAGGTCGAAGGCGAGGTTTTTCGTGAGCCAATGAGGTGCAGATGCGGCTGTTCAGCAACAGCGCGTGGGGGTGGGTGCCGTGAGCAACAGCAAGCTCGAATCAGGCGTCAGGATGAAGAGGACGGCTCGCAGCTCAGGGCATGCATCCGGTCCCCAGCGGGAGGATGTCCTCCTAAACACGGCCAGGCATGGCGACGCCCTCTTGACCTTGCGAGGTGGCCGGCATTGAGTGCTGGCGCGCCCATGCTGGGCGCACATAAAAAAAGCCACGCATCTGCGTGGCTTTTTTCTACATTCTGGCTCCCCGACCTGGACTCGAACCAGGGACCTGCGGATTAACAGTCCGTCGCTCTACCAACTGAGCTATCAGGGAATAAAAAAACATTATATGCTGTAATGATCAGACCATCAAGTTGTTGGCAGTAATCGCTGCAGCACCATGCTCTTCTTCGAATCCATCTTTCGATCAATTCGAAGAAGCAAGATATTAAAGGACTTTGGCGATGGCGTCAATGACGCGGTCGATATTTTTCGAATTCAGGGCCGCCACGCAGATGCGGCCCGTGTCCACCGCATAGATCGCGTGTTCAAGGCGCAGGCGCTCGACCTGCTGCTTGGTCAGGCCCGAGTACGAGAACATGCCGACCTGCTCGCGCACGAATTCGAAGTCGTGGGCTGGCGCTTTTTCCTTGAGCTTTTGCACGAAGGTGTTGCGCATTTCCTTGATGCGCACGCGCATGCCGGCCAGTTCGTCTTCCCACAGCTGGCGCAGTTCCGGCGTGGTCAGCACGGTCGCGACGACCTTGCCGCCGTGGACCGGCGGGTTCGAGTAGTTGGTGCGCACCACGCGCTTGAGCTGCGAGAGCAGGCGCGCCGCTTCTTCGGCGCTGGCGCCCACCACCGATAATGCACCGACGCGCTCGCCGTACAGCGAGAACGATTTGGAGAACGAATTCGAAATCAGCAGCGGCCCGCCGGCGGCGGCGAACTTGGCCACCACCGCGCCGTCTTCGGCGATACCGGTGCCGAAGCCCTGGTAAGCCATGTCGAGGAAGGCAATCAAGCCGCCCGCGCCAATGGCCGCGATCACTTCATCCCACTGCGCCGGCGTGATGTCGGCGCCGGTCGGATTGTGGCAGCATGCGTGCAGGAGCACGATGGCGCCCTTCGGCATGGCTTTCAGGTCGGCCAGCATGCCGCTGAAATCGACGCCGCGCGTGGCCGCATCGTAGTAACGGTAGGTGTTGACGGTAAAACCGGCGCTTTCGAACAGGGCGCGGTGGTTTTCCCAGCTCGGATCGCTGATATACACGCTGGACCCGGGCGCGAAG
Organism: Telluria sp.; assembly: GCA_036386755.1. Classification (GTDB taxonomy): domain Bacteria; phylum Pseudomonadota; class Gammaproteobacteria; order Burkholderiales; family Burkholderiaceae_D; genus Telluria_A. The sequence goes on along the minus strand of DASVVC010000003.1, from coordinate 2,218 downwards.
CGCTGCAGGAAGTCGGCGCCGATTTTCAGTGCGCCGGTGCCGCCGATGGCTTGCACGGTGACGGCGCGCTTGTCTTGAATAATCGCGCTGCCGGCACCAAATACCAACTCTTGCACAGCGGCGTCGTACGCGGCCAGGCCTTCGATCGGCAGGTAGGTGCGCGGGGCCGGTTGCTCCATCAGCAGCGCCTCGGCTTTGCGTACGCAAGCGAGCAGCGGCACTTTGCCATTGTCGTCATAATAGACACCCACGCCGAGGTTGATCTTGGCGGGATTGGTGTCCGCATTGAATGCCTCGGTGATGCCCAGGATCGGGTCGCGCGGGGCCATGTCGATGGCGCTGAAGATGGTGGCGGAAGCTGTTGAAGTCATCGTGGTAGGATTGAGTGTCGGCTGGGTTGTATAGACAGCGACCCATAGTCTGATTACTGATTGGGTGTTTCCTGGGCCGCGAGCGGGACACCATTCTAACAAAGGTCTGATCGTATGGCTGAATTATCCGTTGCACACGACCCGTCGCCGACGGTCGTCACTTTCCCCGATTCCCCGTTCAAGCTGCACCAGCCGTTCGAGCCGGCCGGCGACCAGCCGACCGCGATCGAAGGACTGGTCGAGGGCATCAACGACGGGCTCTCGTTCCAGACCCTGCTCGGCGTGACCGGCTCCGGTAAAACCTACACCATGGCCAACGTGATCGCGCGCTGCGGGCGTCCGGCGATCATCTTCGCGCCGAACAAAACGCTCGCCGCGCAGCTGTATTCGGAGTTCCGCGAATTCTTCCCGCAAAACGCGGTCGAGTATTTCGTCAGTTACTACGATTACTACCAGCCGGAAGCCTACGTGCCGCAGCGCGACCTGTTCATCGAAAAGGACTCGTCGATCAACGAGCATATCGAGCAGATGCGCCTGTCGTGCACCAAGTCGCTGATGGAGCGGCGCGACGTGGTCATCGTGGCTACCGTGTCGGCCATTTACGGTATCGGTAACCCGAGCGAATATCACCAGATGATTCTGACCTTGCGTGCCAAGGACAAGGTCGCCCAGCGCGACGTCATCGCGCGCCTGATCCAGATGCAGTACACGCGCAACGAAATCGACTTCGGGCGCGGCACCTTCCGCGTGCGCGGCGACACCATCGACATCTTCCCCGCCGAGCATGCCGAGCTCGCCATCCGGGTCGAGATGTTCGACGACGAAATCGAGTCCCTGCAGCTGTTCGATCCGCTCACCGGGCGCATTCGCCAGAAGATCCCGCGCTTTACCGTCTATCCGGGTTCGCATTACGTGACGCCGCGTTCCACGGTGCTGCGCGCGATCGAGTCGATCAAGCTCGAACTGCGCGACCGGCTCGAGTACTTCCGCAAGGAGAACAAGCTGATCGAAGAGCAGCGCCTGGAGCAGCGCACCCGTTTCGACCTGGAGATGATGGCCGAAATCGGCTTCACCAAGGGCATCGAGAACTACTCGCGCCACCTTTCGGGCGCGATGCCGGGCGAGCCGCCGCCGACGCTGGTGGACTACCTGCCCAAAGACGCGCTGATGTTCCTGGACGAATCGCACGTGCTGGTCGGGCAGCTCAACGCCATGTTCAACGGCGACCGTTCGCGCAAGACCAACCTGGTCGACTATGGTTTTCGTTTGCCGTCGGCGCTGGACAACCGGCCGCTCAAGTTCGAGGAATTCGAGGGCAAGCTGCGCCAGACGGTATTCGTCTCGGCCACCCCGGCCGAATACGAGAAGACGCACTCGGACAATGTGGTCGAACAGGTGGTGCGCCCGACCGGCCTGGTCGACCCGCTGGTGATCGTCAAGCCGGCGCTGTCGCAGGTGGACGACCTGATGTCCGAAATCGTCGACCGCGTCAAGAAGGATGAACGGGTGCTGGTGACCACGCTGACCAAGCGCATGTCCGAGCAGCTGACCGAGTTCCTGAGCGACCATGGCATCAAGGTGCGCTACCTGCACAGCGACATCGAGACGGTGGAGCGGGTGGAGATTTTGCGCGACCTGCGTCTTGGCACCTTCGACGTCCTGGTCGGCATCAACCTGCTGCGCGAGGGTCTGGACTTGCCCGAAGTGTCGCTGGTGGCGATTCTCGACGCCGACAAGGAAGGTTTTCTGAGAAGCGAGCGCTCGCTGATTCAGACGATGGGACGCGCGGCGCGCAACGCGGGCGGCAAAGCGATTCTTTACGCCGACAGAATCACCAATTCGATGGA
>DASVVC010000002.1:0-81247 GCA_036386755.1 Telluria sp. | reverse complement strand
CGCCGCCCCCTCGGCGCGCCGGGGCACGAAGCGGTCGCCCAGCACGCTGAACATCTGATGGGTCAGCTGTTCATTCAAACCCTGCGCAAAAGAAATGTCGGGCGCGCACTGGCTCATGCACACCAGCGGCGTCAGGGTCAGCATGCGGCGCTGGGCGGACAGGCCGGGCGGCGCGGCAAGCGAAGCGATTTCCGGCATATATTGCCCTACCGGAATAACGAACATGTGGGCGGCGCTCCTGCCCGCCCCCGCATAATAAAGGCGCAGGCGTTCGCGCAGCCGGCCCATCTGGACCCGCACGATCGGATCTTCGCCGGCGTGGTAAGTGGCCTCGTCGCGCCCGAAAGCGGCAATGCCGAGCGCATATTGACCCAATTCATGTTCGCGATCATCCAGGCGCGCCTCGACGATAAACTTCAGCAAGTGGCGCATGCGCTGCGCCTTGACGAATTCCTCGCTGGCCAATACATCGGCCAACATTGCCATGATGTAATTTTCTTGTGGCCCGGCGCCGACGGCGGGGTGGTGTAATTCGCTGAACATGGCAAGTCTCCAAATGGCTGAGAGAAATATAGGCTTTTTGTAAATGCCGGTGTAGGATGGCATCGAGAGCAAGCTTAACGAATCCGTACGGCGATATCCTTCTGAAAACCTTCCCATCCCAAGTGATTGTTTTTAAACATGATTTTATTTCCCTTCCCGCGCCCGGGCGTGCTGCCCACCCGTCCTCCCGGTAGCCGCGCTTGAACCGCCCGCCCTTCCGCTTTGGCGAATGGCTGGTCGATCCAGCCACCAATTCGATCAGTTCGGCGGAGGTGCGACGGAAAATGGAGCCCAGGGCCATGGACGTCCTGATGGCATTGTGTCAAAAAGCCAACACCGTCCTGAGCACCGAGCAATTGCTTGAGCAATGCTGGGGCTCGACCTTAAATGGCGAAAATCAACTCCATAAGGTCATCGGGCAGTTGCGCCAAGTGCTGGGCGACAACGTTGCGGCCGGTGAATACATCCAGACGATCCGCAAGCGCGGCTACCGCACGGTGGCCCCGGTCGAGTGGCTGGCCGAGCCGCCGCCGCTGGTGCGCCGCGCCTGGCATGGCGACTCGCCTTTTCGCGGCCTGCAGGCATTTCAGGAAGAACACGCCGCCGTCTTTTTCGGGCGCGCCGACGCCACCGCCCAGCTCAAGCAGGCCCTGCTCGCGCAGGCGGCCAACGGCCTGGCGCTGATGCTGGTGCTCGGCCCGAGCGCGGCCGGCAAGACATCGCTGGTGCGCGCCGGCCTGCTGCCCGCGCTGGCCGGCCCGCAGGCGCATGGCTGGAGCGTGGCCTCGGCCATGACGATGGACCTGGGTGAAATCGGCGAACTGGGCCTGCTCGACGCCCTCGGCAGCGTCATCCTCGACTGGCATACCGACGGCCACCCGGTGTTCGCTGGCGCCAGCGCCGTGGGGCTGGCCGCTCGCATGGCCGCCGACGCCGGCGCCGTCGTCGACGAACTGACGCGCGCGCTCGCCGCCGCCCATGGCAGCGGGGCCAGCCGCTGCGCGCTGTTCATCGACCGCTTCGAAGCCCTGTTCGCCCTGCCCCATATCGACGACGCGGCGCGCCGGCAGTTTATTAGCGTCGTCGAAACATTCGCGCGCAGCGCCTCGGTGCTGGTCATCATCGGTTGCCGCAACGACTTTTACCCGCGCATTGCCGAGTACCCTTTCCTGATGGCGACGAAATCGACGGGCGGACATTTCGACCTGGGCCGCCCCTCGCACGCCGAGGTCGCGCAGATCATCCGCCTGCCGGCCCTGGCCGCCAACCTGCGCTTCGGCATCGATCCTGGCTCGCAGGCGCGGCTGGACGACATCCTGTGCGACAGCGCCCTGCACGGCCAGGATGCGCTGCCCCTGCTGCAATACACCCTGCAAGAACTGTACCGCCTGCGTACGCCCGAGGGCGAGCTGACCTTCGAGGCTTTCCAGCGCCTGGGCGGCATCGAAGGCGTGATCGGCCTGCGCGCCGAGGAAATGATCGGCGCCATGGACCAGGCGGTCCAGGACGCGGTGCCGCGCGTGCTCTCGCTGGTGGTGACGCTCTCGGCCAACGAAGACAGCGTCACCAGCCGGCGCGCGCCCTGGACCGCGCTGCTGAGCAGCGCCGAGCGCGCGCTGGTCAACACCCTGGTCGAAGCGCGCCTGTTCGTGAGCGAACTGGTGGCCGGCGAGCCCGGCTTCGGAATCGCCCACGAAGCGATCTTGCGGCGCTGGCCGCGCGCGGTCGAATGGATCGGCGCCCACCGCAGCGCCCTGCTGATCCGCGCCCGCATCCACACGCTCGCCGGGCGCTGGGCCGCCGAAGGCCGCGCCAACGACCTGCTCATTCCTGCCGGCAAGCAGCTCGATGAAGCCCTCGGCCTGCTGGGCGCCAGCGCGTTTTCGCTCTCGCCCGACGAACGCGCGCTGGTGCAGGCCTCGCAGGCGCGGGCGCGGCGCGGCGCCCGCCTCGGTTACGCGACCTTCGGCCTGGTGCTGTGCCTGGCCCTGCTCGCGGGCCTGGCGGCGCTTAGCGCGATGAACTCGCGGGCCGCCGAGCAGCAACGGCGCGCCGACGCCGAGGGCCTGATCGGCTTCATGCTGGGTGACCTCGCCAACAAGCTGCGGCCCCTGGCCCGGCTGGACTTGCTCGATGACATAGGCGTGCGCGCAATCGAGTATCTGTCGTTGCCGCGTAGCGACGAGTTAAGTGCGGTATCGCTGGCGCACCAGACCAAGGCCTTGCAAACCATCAGCGAGGTGCGCATCGCGCGCGGCGACCCGAACGGGGCACTGGCGGCACTGCAATCGGCGCGCGACATCACCACGCGCCAGTTGCTGATCTCGCCCAGCGACCCGGTGGTACTGACGAATGCCGGCGCCAACGCTTTTTTTATCGGACAACTGCATCTGAACCAGAACAAGTGGAGCAAGGCGGCCGAGATGTTCGGCGCGTACCGCGACTTGAGCGACCGTTTGGCGGCCGTGCGCCCGGACGACCCGGACGCCTGGATGGAACAATCGTATGCACACAGCAACCTGGGCACCTTGGCCATCATGCGCGGCAAGACGCGCGAGGCCGAAGCTGCGTTCGCCCGCTCGCTGGTGCTCAAAACCAGGGCATTGAGCGCCAGGCCGCACGACCGGGGGCTGGCGTCGTATCTGGCCGACAGCCTGTCGTGGACGGCCACCGCCAAGGAAGAGCTTGGCGAACTGGATGCAGCCAGGGCGCTGTACGAACAGGAGCTCGCACTGGTCGAGCCGCTGCACCGGCGCTACCCCAAGGATGCGCTGTGGACCCACGCCTATGCGCGCGCCCTGCAGCATCGCGCCGAACTGAACCAGCACATGGGGCGCGACCAACTGGCCCTGGCCGACTTCGCGCTGGCCAAGGGCCTGTACGGCGCCGCCATCGACGCCGAGCCGAACAACCGCATGTGGCAAGCCCACCTGGTGTCCCTGTTGCTGGGCGAGCAGCGCCTGCTGACGGCGCGCTCCGAGCCGCGGGCGCGCTTCGCCGAGCTGGACGCGGTGGCCGGCCGCATCGGCACCCTGACCCGGCTCGATCCCGGCAATGCCGAATGGTCCAGGCTGGAAGCCATGGCCCTGCTGCGCGCAGTGCAGGCGCGCATTGCCGTCGGCGAAGGTACGGCCGCGCTGGGCATGCTGGAACAGGCCGAGTCGCTGGCCGCCGGCATCTATGCCAAAAACGATGCCGATGTGCGCGCGCGCGTTATCGTGGCCGAGGCCGCGCTCACGCGCGCGCAAGTCGACGACGCCGGCGGCGACCGTGCAGCGGCGCGGCGCAGTTGCGACAAAGCGATTGAAGTGCTCGGCAGCGACGCTGCGGCGAGCAATAATTTTCGGCTGTTAAACCCGTTGATACGCGCCAGACTGTGTCTCGGGGAGCAGGAAAATGCCATCGCCTCGATCAGCGTGTTGGAGAAGATGGCCTATAAAGAAGCGAATTTCCAGAAGTTCCTGTCGACGTACTCAACAAAAGGGAAATAATGAACAACCGTATCGTTCCGCCAGTTATTAATGTGTTTGTCATCGTCCAGCCCACCCTTTTTGGGAATGCTGGCGATGGCCTGTTTCAGGTCACATGCGTACCAGAAACTATTGTGGTAACCGAACCCAACACGCTGGTGGTATATCAACTCATCGCGCCGACGCCGCCCAATATCCTGTTTTCGGGTTACACGGACCCCGGGCCGGCTCCCACTGCACAGCAGTTAAGCCAGCCAGCCACGGTGTCGGCAGATGGGACGATGATGGCCATATTCGACGCCGATTCCAACTCGGACGTTGAGCCTCCCTTGACTATCCAGGTCAAGCTGTGGTTCATTGACACTGAGAATCCTGATATCCCCTTCATTTTCGATCCTCAGGTCACCAACGACGGCCGCGCCGGTAATTGACCGGCATGCCGGCCGCCAACATGCCGGTGGCCGGTTATATATTGTTGAGGCAACAGGCGGTCGGAAAGCCTACCCGCCCCAGCCGCGCACGTCGTGGCCGCCGAATACCATGCGCCGGAGGGCCGGGCTGGCCAGGCTGTCGGTGAACCCGGGCGCCATGGCGCTGGCCGCGTCGAGGCGCGTGCGCTGCTCAAGCGTCAGCGTGCAGCCGAGCGCAGCCAGGTTATCGTGCAACTGCGCCAGCTTGCTGGCTCCGACCAGCACCGTACCAACGCCCGGCCGCGCCAGCAACCACGCCAGCGCCACCTGCGCCGGCGGACGCTCCTGCTCCTGCGCCACTTGGGCGAGCACATCCAGGATCGTCCAGTTTTTCTCGGTAAACTTGCTGTCCCCAAACGGATTGGCGCCGCCCAGACGCCCCGCGCCCGCGCCCTGCCCGCGCTGGTATTTCCCTGACAAAAACCCACCTGCCAGCGGGCTCCACGGAATAACCGCCATGCCCGCCTCGATCGCGGCCGGCACGTGCTCGCGCTCGATATCGCGCGCCACCAGCGAGTATTCCAGCTGCATCGCCACCGGACCCGGCACGCGCCGCTCGCTGGCGATGGTCGCCGCCTTCATCGCCAGCCAGGCCGGCATGTCGGAAAAGGCGAAATAGCGGATTTTGCCGGCCCGCACCAGGTCGCCCAGCGTTTGCATGATTTCCTCGACCGGCGTGACGCCGTCCCAGATGTGCATCCAGTACAGGTCGATGTAATCCGTGCCCAGGCGCTTGAGCGAGGCGTCCAGCGCGCGATGGATGTTCTTGGCCCCGGCCCCCCCGGCGTTCGGATTGCCCGGCCGCGCGGCATGCGCCGCCAAGGGACTGGCCGAGCCGTTGAAGCCGAACTTGGTCGCCAGCACGACTTGGTCGCGCACCCCGGCGTCGGCGATGAAGCGGCCCACCATCTGCTCGCTGGCGCCGTCCGAATAAATATCGGCGGTATCGATAAAATTGCCGCCCTGGCCGAGGTACGTATCGAACAATGCGCGCGCCTCGGCTTCCTCCACACCCCAGCGCGGCGTGCCGAATGTCATGGTGCCCAGCGCCAAGGGACTGACGACAAGGCCCGAGCGGCCGACGGTGCGATATGCGGTGAGGTCCATGTCTTTTGCCTTTCATAGTGATCGTTATTAAAGTCTGGCACGCTTGCGCACAGCGGTCAATCGTTTTTATAATGATCGCTATGAAACAACTTCAAGTGAAGAAAACCGGTCGTCCGCTCTCGTTCGAGCGCGGCGCGGCGCTGGAACGGGCCATGCACGCGTTCTGGCGATACGGCTACGAAACCACCTCGGTGGCCGAGTTGACCACGGCAATGGGCATCACCGCCCCCAGCCTGTATGCGGCATTCGGCGACAAAAAGAGCCTGTTTCTGGAAGCGATGCGGCTGTATGCGGGCGACCCGGCGGCCGTCGGCGCCGCCCTCGACGCCGCGCCGACGGCGCGCGAGGCGGTACGCGCGCTGCTGGAGAATGCGGCGACGTCATTTACGGGCGAGTCCACACCGCCCGGCTGCCTGCTGGCCAGCGCCACGGCGAGCGGGTCGGCGGCCAGCGCGGATGTGCAGGCGGTGGTTGCCGGCGTGCGGCGCGAGATGGCGGCGCTGGTGCGGCGCAGGATCGAGCGCGATGTCGCGCACGGCTTGCTGGCGGCGGACACGGATGCACAAGCGCTGGCGCACCTGGTGATCGGCGTAATCCAGGGCATGTCGGTGCTCGCGCGCGACGGGCTCGGACGCGACGCCTTGCTTGGCGTGGCGGCGCAGGCCATGCACGGGTTTCGTGCAGTGCCCGGCAAATGACGGCGTTCCTCAAGGAGACATCGTGACCATTTTTTCGGAGTACCTGGCGCATATCGACGATCCATCCCACAAGGCGCGCGCCCAAACAGTGCTCGATTGGGTCGCTGAAACATATCCGGCGCTGGAGCGGAAAATCGCCTGGAACCAGCCCATGTTCACCGACCACGGCACCTTCATCATCGCTTTCAGCACGGCCAGGCATCACCTCGCCGTCGCGCCCGAGGCGGCCGCCATCGACCATTTTTCGAGCCGGATCGCCGAGGCCGGCTACCAGCACACCAAACTGTTATTCCGTATTCCGTGGGACGCCGAGGTCGATTTTTCCCTGCTCGAAAAGCTCATCGACTTCAACATCGCCGACAAAGCCGGCTGTGCAATCTTCTGGCGTAAAAAGTCACCCACAAGCGCTACAGTTTAAGAACAGAAGCAAGAGGCATTCGAGCGCGCCGGCAAGGGATGCAATCTGTTCAATTCCGCGTCGGGCCGGCATATTATTCATGCAATAATGTCGAAGCTTTATCTTTTTCCGATAAATTTCTCTTGTTAAAGGCATTCACATGCGTAAATTAATTGTTGCAGTTGCGGCTGCGTGCTGCGCCTTGTCGGCGCACGCCAAGATCCTCACGTATGAATTTTCCGGTCCTATCACGCGCATCGAGCACGAGGGTTACGGAGGTGTGTACACAGACGTGTCCTCGACTTCGCTAACACCTATCCCGGTGTCGATAGGCACGACTTTCACGGGCAGGTTCCAGTTCGATACCGATGCGCTCAGAGTCGGGTATTCGGGGGACACAGCAACCTACAGCGATGACGGTTATGGCGTGGATAAGTACAGCACGTATAAGAACAGCAGGCTTTTGCTCGACAATGGGAAGTGGGTCAGCGCCGGCCACGACGAGAAAGGAATGCACTTGATCCAGGTGACGAATGGCACTTCCGGTAGTCCCGACCAATTTATGGCACGTACTATGTTTGGCGACACTGGCGGATTGTGGCTTTATCTGAACGATCCAAGTGCCACCGTCTTCAGCGGCAAGGGTTTTCCGCTCAAGCTCGACCTGTCGAAGTTTTCCGAACACTACGGCTTCGCCGCCCTCCAGGCTGCGCCGAACGATGACGGGGTTTCGTACATTTATCTGCGTTCCAACGTGACCAGCCTGAGTTTGGTGACTGCCGTGCCCGAACCGAGTTCGTATGCGATGTTACTGGCTGGGATGGCGGTAGTGGGAGCGGTCTACCGCCGGCGTCGAGGCAAGACGTTGAGCTCGAACTGAGCCTTGCGAGGGCGAGGCGAGGTCACGCTCAATGTTGCGTGACTGTTCAGGCCCGCCCGAGCGCGGCGCGCAGTTGTTCGACCTTGCCGAGCACCGCAACGCGCGTTTCGTGCGCCCGCGCGACCACCTGCACCTCGATCGACAGCAGGCGTGCCGTTGCCGGCGCAAGCGCGCGGTAGGCCACGCCGATGCGCGATGTCGCCTGCATCGATTGCGGGCATAGCGCCACGCCCTCGCCCGCCGCCACCGCGGCCAGCAGCAGCGTGAAATCCTTCGGTTCGGGCCTGCGCGGCGGCGCATAGCCGAGGCGCCTGAAACCGCGCTCGCACTTGTCGTAAAAGGCCGGATTGTCGTTGCGGGAAAACCAGAACAGCGGCAGCTCGCCCAGGTCGGCCAGGTCCACCTCGTCCTTTTGCGCAGCCGGATGGTCCGCCGGCAGGACCACGATCATCGGTTCGCAGCCGAGCGGCCCGACCGCCAGGTCCGCACCCGGGGCGGCGATGTCGCCGACGATCGCCAGATCGAGCTCGCCGCCGCGCACGCGCTCGACCAGCTGGCGCGACCAGGCACGTTCCAGCGCCCGCGCGCCGGTGAAGGCCGGATCGGTGACGAGCGCATGCAAGGCCGGCATCAGCGAATGATTGATCACGCTGGTCAGCCCGACGCGCACCGTATCGCCGCCGCCATCGCCGTCCTGAAAGCGCGCCTTGACGCCGCCGGCCGCCGCGTCGAGCGCCAGCAGGATGGCGAACGCCTCCTCCTTGAACGCCACGCCCGCCTCGGTCAGGCTGACCCGTTGCGTATCGCGCTCGATCAGCCGCACCCTGAGCATGTCTTCCAGGCCCTTGATCTGGCGCGACAGCGGCGGCTGCGACATGTTCATCAGCTCGGCCGCGCGGCGAAAATTGAGCTCCTGCGCCACCGCCAGGAAGCACTGCAAGGTCCTGGTGCTGGGTAAGTGCTTCGACAGCAAAAGCATGAAAGGTCTCCGGAACCGGTTGGGCGCAGTGTGCGGTAACAGCGTAGCATTATATAAAGCATTCGGTCACCGTGCCCGCATGTCACAGCTTGATGCCCAATACATTGACGAGGCGGTTCAAATCGCCCTCCTCGCGGATGATTTCGGCGATCACTTCCGGCAAGGGCATGCGCCCCCAGTTGACCGCGCGCCGCAGCAGGAACGGGGTCGGGCTGTGCGGCTCGATCTCGGTCAGATAGTCGGCCAGCGCTTCCAGCGTGGCGTAAGCGTCGGCGCGGTTGCGCCAGTTGGCGCCGACCACGGCCCCCGCCGGCGCCGGCGCCGGCACGGCATGCAGCGCCGGCGACAGCGTGCATTCTTGCGAGCGTGCCTGCTCCTGTTCCATCGCCTGTTCCATCACTTCCTCCTCCTGTTCCGGTTGCATCTGCACCAGCACCCGCTGGGCGCCCTCCAGCGCGCTGCGCAGCTTCGCCAGCCTGGGCGCCTGCGCACCGAGCTGCTCCTCCAGGAAGCCGACCAGCGAATGCAGGTAGTCCAAGCTATGAAACACCGCCGCGCCGGTCATGGCCACCTCTAACTGCATCTGCCGCGCGGCCGCGACCAGGTCGGCGCGCGTGAGCGGCGCGTCGTCGTCGCCGGCGCCGTGCCGCCTGGCCCCCTCGGGCGCGGCCATGTCCTGCGCCGTCATGCGCTCCCACTCGGCCAGCGTGAGCGGGACGCGCTTGGCGCCGTCGGGCACCAGCAGCGCGGCATGCACCCGCACGGTCGCGCTCAGCGAGGCGTTGAGCCACTCCAGCGGCGCCAGGCGCGCGTCGCAGTCGCCATCGTCCTCGATCACCGGGTGCAGCGCCGGCCAGTAACTGCGCAGCAAGGTGTCGAGCAGGCGCAAGCCGTGGAACAGGCCGACAAAGCCGCGCTGGCGCGTCCACGCTTCGACCAGCCACACGGCGATCTGCAAATCCTTCGAACGCGTGCCCAGCATGGCCGTGCACAACTGCTCGATGCCGGCCCAGTCGGCGCGCTTAAGCGGACGCTCCCACTGGCCCATCGGCAGGTTCGGATCGTCTTCCTCGCGCAGCAGGCGGATTTCGGTGAAGACGGCGTCGTGGCGCGCCGCCGGGCCGCACGGCGCGTCATCGGCCAGGGGCGCCAGCAGCGCGTCGAGCGCCTGCTGGTCGGCGGCACTGGCCAAAAAATCGGGAATGGCGTTCATCAAGGGCTCGTTTCGATGGGTGGACAGGGCTGCACGCAGCTTGCTAAGCAGTTTCATGGGCCCTCGCCCCGGCGCCGATCAGCGCCCCCAGTTGCTGCACCAGGAACTTGGCCGCCAGCGGCGAGGTGGATTTATGCAGGTCGACCACCGACGCCGTCGGCGGAAACCAGATTTTCTCCGACAGCGCCACCAGCGCGCCGGTGTCGAAGCCGTCGTCGACCCGGTGCAGGGCGATGACGGCGTGGTCGCGCCCATCGTCGAGCAGCGCCTGGAACGGGTTCGGTCCGGCGTAGCCCGACGGCCAGCCATCGTCCACGCACGGGTGCAGGTTATAAAAACCCAGCCTGGGGTAGCCGTGCAGGCGGGCGTCGATGCGCTGGCCGAAGGTGGCCGCGATGCACAGGTCGGGCCGCCACTGGTCCTCGAACAGGCGGTAGAACTGCTCGCACTTGACGCGGCCCTTGTAGGCCGGCAGGCCGTGCGCGGCGGCCAGTTCTTCCACCATCGATTCTTCGCCGGCGCAGTGCGGATAGGCCCACACGCGCCGCTCGCGGCTCACAAAACCGCCGCCGACGTCGTCGGTCGCCACGCCGACGATCTGCACGCGCGCGCCGAACGGCCCCTTGAGCAGTTCGCTCAAGACGTGAAACCCCCGGTAAAAACTGCCGAATACGGCGATCCGCACCGGCTGGCCGCAGCCATCGCCGACGTCCATGTTGTCATCCATCCGTTCCATCACCCGCCCTCCCCTGTCTGTCCAATCGTCCGTTCATTGCCCCAGCCCGGCCTGCGCCGGCGGGCGCCGCGGATCGTCGGCCGCCAGCACCGCGTCCTGCCACGCCGGCGCCTGGGCCGGAAACACCGCCGGCCAGGCCAGCGGCGTACGTTTGCCGGGCGCGCTCACCGACAGGCGCAGGAACACGCGCGCGCGCGACGCCGTGGCGGCCAGCGCGCCCGTGCCCTGTACCGGGAACTCGAAGCGCAGCAGCGGCGCACGGCCGTCGCCCGCCGCCTCGTTGTCGCGGTACGCGCCGATAAAGGTAAACAGCGCCCACGGGTCGTCGAAGCGGTAGCTGACGGTGCGCTCGGCCACGCGCATGTTCGGGTGGCCCGGCTCGGCGCGCGGCACGCCCAGGCCGTCGCGCGCCATGCGCAGCGTCAGCAGCACCGGCATGCCCGGTTCCCAGCGCAGCGCGCGCACCGGTTCGCCCAGGCGCACGGTGGCCGCGCCGATGTTCAGGCTCCAGTCGATGATCTTGTTGGCCTCGGCCTCGGCGCCCGGATTGGCGCGGAACTGGGCGGTGACGTCCAGCCCTCCGGCCTGCCCCGCTTCGGCCGGATACAGGGGTGCGAGCACCTCGCGCACCACGCGCAGCTGCTGGTCGGCGCGGCGCACCGCGGCGCCGGCGGCCGGGCGCGCCGGGTCGCGCTCGGCCAGCACGCTGGCGGCGCGCGCGCGGTCGTACAATTTCATGGCCGCGCCGACATCGTCGTGGTCGGCCGCCGCCGGCGCGCTGCCGTCGGTGCCGGCGGCAGGCGTGGCGAACGGCGCGCGCTGCCCCAAGTCGCGGTTATAGACTTCGGCAAAGCGTTCCCACTCGGTGCGGTACTGGCCGGCGGTCAGGTCGCGGCAGCGCGCCAACAGGGCGCTCTGGAGGCTGTGCAGGCGCTCGCTAAACAGGTCGGCGCCGCGCCGCTGCGCCAGGCGCTCGCCGAGCTTGTCGGCGCAGTTGGCGATCTCGATCTCGGCGCTGCCCTGGATGAACTGTTCGACCGCGATCAGCGAACTGGCCGGGCTTTTCAGGCGGTAGCGCCGCAGGTCGGCCTGGATCGCCTGCCAGCGCGTCACCACCGGATGCGCGGCCGCCGTGCCGTTCAACTGCGCCAGCACGCCTTCGGACTGCCTGGCCGCCACGTCGATGAATTCGAGCTGCTGCGCCAGGTAGCCGCCCAGCGCGGCCGCGTCGGCGGCGGCAAAGGCGTCGAGCAGCGCGCCTTTTTCGCCCTTCCAGCCCTGGAAATTGCGCTCGCGCGGCACGAACACGTCGGCCGCGGTGAACACTTCGTCGAGGCGCTGCAGGCGGCTCAGGGCGTCGCGCGTGAGCACGGCGTCGATCTCGGCGCCGAGCTGGCGCGCCCCGAGTTCGTCCAGCCAGGTGCGCAGGCGCAGCACGCCGGCGCGCTCGGCATCGGCGGCGGCGCTGGGCAAGGTGGCCGGGGCGACGCTCATTGCCTGCGCCAGTGCGGCGTGCACGCGCGCCACCAGGGCCTGGTCCACCAGCGCGCTGGCGGCCTGCTGCAGCGCCGCCGGCAGGCGCGCCTGGGCGCCGCCCTGGAAGGCCTTGCGCGCGTCGGTCAGCGCGCCGGCGCGTTCGAGCTGGGTCTTGTCCCAGCTCACGCTCGACCCGGGCGCCACCTCGGCCAGGCGCGCCGGCGCATCGGCCAGCATGTACGGCTGCGCCATCAGGCCGGTCACCGCCTCGCGCAGCGCCTTGCGCTCGGGCGTGAAGGTCCAGCCGGCGCTGGCCTCGTCCCATGCCAGGCCGCCCTGGCCAAAGGCCGGCACGCTGTCGCCCCACGCCTTGGCAAAGCGCTCGAAGCCCTGCGCCGCCATGCGCCTGGTGTCGTCGGCGGCGCCCGTTCCAAGCAGGGTATTGGCGCCGATCCGCGCCAGCATGGCCTGGTGCACCGGACCCAGGTCGACGCTGGTACGGTGCATCCAGGCGCCCTTGCCGGCGGCCAGGTGCTGGTGCTGTTCGTCGAGCGCGCCGCGCAGCGCCTGCCACGGCCGCAATTGGGCGGCGAAGTCGGCGCCGTGCACCGTGGAGTCGAGCAGGGCCGCGCTGCTGGCGCTCACCGCCCGTTCCGCGCGCAGCAGCACGTTATCGTCGAACAGGCCCTGGTACATCGACTGGCTGGCCTGGCGCAGCGCGCAGCGCGCGGCCTGCTGCATCGGTTCGACCGCCAGCGGCGCCATGCCCTGCGCCACCTGCCGAAACAGCGCCGCCGTGCGGGTCGGCCGGCCGTTCAGTTCCGCCCCGAGCAGCACGCGCACGGCCAGCGCCAGGTCCTCGCCGGCCGCCGGCGCCACTTCCGGACCGGCCAGGCGCTGCATGGCGCCGACCGCGTGTTCGAGTTCGTCCAGGCGCGCCAGGTAGCGCAGCATCGCCAGGTAGTGCGGCATGTCTTCCAGGTCGAGCGCGCGCACCGCTTGCCCCGCTTCGGTCCAGCGCGCCGGCAGGGTGCACTGGGCGCCGGCGATCAGGCTGCCCGTGGCCGGGTCGAGCGGCACGCCGGTCAGCTGGCCCAGTTGCGCATAGGCGGCCTGGCGCAGCGGCACGAACGCGTGCTCGGCGAAGCCCTGCTCCAGGCGTTCCTGCATCTGCTCGTGCAGGTTCGAAAACAGCTGCCACGATCCGGGCATGAAGATCGAGCGAAAGCGCTCGGCCCCGAGCTGCTCGATGTTGAGCAGGGCCGCGACCGCGCGCTCGCTGCGCTGGCGGCCGTTGCTACCGTCGGCACCGCCGGCGCGCGCCTCGCCGTTGAGCGCCTTCAGGTCGCCCAGCACCTGGTCGGCCAGGTAGTGCAGCTGGAACGTGGCCATCACCAGCCCCACCGCCCACAGCCCGGGTGCGAGCAGCAGCGGCCAGTAGGCCAGGCGCTGACGCGCCGTGTGCTTGAGACGCTTGGAGGCCGACTGCACCAGCCCCGCCTCGGGGAAGATCTTGCGCTCGAAAATATCGCGCAGGAACACCGGCATGCCTTCGCGCGGACCGGCATCGGCTGCGGCCGATTCTTCTCCCTGGCCCAGTGAAGCGTCCGGCGGACCGGCGCCGTTGGCCAGCAGGGCCGCGGTATCGCTGGCGTCGCCGGTCAGGTAAATGCCGCGCAACAGGAAAGGTTCGTGGTAGGCGCTCGGGCGCATCAGCTCTTCGCAAAACACGGTCAGGCCGGCGCGCAGGCGTTCGACCTCGCGCGGCAGCAGGAAGTAGGCGCTGCTGTCGGCGCCGGCCGGCTCCAGCGCGCACAGTTCGGCGCAGCCGTCGGCAACCGCGCCGACCACCTGGTCCATCGCGGTGTCGATCCACTGGACCTGGAACGGCGCCACCAGTTCGTACGGCGAGGCCCAGCCGAGGATAGAGCGGCGCAGCGCTTCGGGCAAGGCTGCGCCGAAGCTGGCAAAGCCCGGCAGCACTTCGCACCCGGTCAGCATCACGTGCACCGGAAAGCGCAACGCCAGGCGGTTTTGCGCCAGCCACAGGCGGCGGCTGATCGACTTGGCGCGCGCCACCAGCTCAAGCTGGCCTTGCGCTTCGTCGGCCAGCAGGAGCGCGCACGGCAGCGCCAGCACGATGCCGTCGAACGGCCGCTGCGGACGGTAGCGCGCGCACAGGCCGAGAAAGTCGTTCCAGATGCCGTCCTGCGCGGCGCTATCGGGGTCAGGCGAACCGAGGCTGGCGGCCTGCAGCTGCACCACCACGCCTTCGTCGAAGAAGTTCCAGGTCATGCCCAGCGCCGCCGCGCTCTGGCTGCTGTCGGCGCTCAGGGCGCTGTGCAGGCCACACTGGAGCAGCGGCACGTCGGCGCCGCTGCCTTCGTTGAGCAGCAGCGTCCACGACAGGTCGTAGCGCTTGGCGCTCGGCGCCAGGTTCGCTTCGATCAGTTCGATCGCGCCATGAAACGACTGGCGCAGCGATTCCGAGCCGAGCAGGCGCATGGCGCCGGCCTTGTCGGCGGCACCAGGCGGCGCGGCGCCGCGCAGGGCCGCGCTCATCACCGCGGCCAGCAAGACCAGCACCAGCACGGTCACCAGCAAGAGCGTGGCGATGGCCACGTTATCGGATAAAAAATTCAGCATGGCGTGGCTCCTTGGGTCTTGCAGCTCGCCTGGGCGGCGCTGGCGTGGACGGTCAGTTCGGCCAGCGCCTTGCGCACCGGCCAGGACTGCCACAGCCACAGGATTTCGGACAGCGCCAGCACCAGCAGCAGCGCCGCCAGCATGCTGCCGCCGCCGCGCACCAGGGTCGAGACGCGCCGCGCCGCGCTGTACGACAGCGTGCTGGCGTACGGCTGGTCGGTGAGCACGGCGTCGCGCGCGCGCAGGCCGGGCTCGCGCTGGTACACGAAGCGAAACAGCTCGCTGCGGTAGGCGGCGATTTTTTCCTGCTCGTCCTGGCCGCGGTAGCGCCCCTGGAACCCGAGCGAGAGCATATACAGGTACAGGCGCGCCACCCCGCGCCGGGCCGGTTCGCGCTCGCGCAGCAGCTGGTCGAGGTCGGCGAACACTTGCTGGCCGGCCTGCCCCGAGCGAAACAGGGTCGCTTCGATCAGCACGTGGCGCCACCAGGTGCGGCCGGCCCACTTGGTATGCAGCAGTATTTCGTCGGCCAGCGCCGCTTTCAGGAAGCGCGCCTGCATTTCCGTGTCGACCCCGGCCTTGCCGCCCTGGCGCGCCGCTTCCAGGGTCTGTTCTTCGATCAGCTGGCACAGCGCGCGGCTGATTTTTTCGGCGCCGAGCTGGCCGTCGGTCGCCGCCAGGCTGGCCGCCTGCGCCACTTCCTGGCGCAAGCGCGCCACGAAACGGCGAAACTGGACCGAGGCCAGGTCGTTGCCGTCGCCCCCGGCGCCTAGGTTGGCGGCAGCTGGGCGCGGGAATATGTTTGAGGTGTTCATGGGTCAGCCTTTGATAAACAAGACGATTTCCTGCGGGCGCAGGGCCTGCACGTGTTCGTGGATGTTGCTGATTAATAGGTCCTGGTCGGCCACGATCGATTCCGGCGACACCTCGATGGCATACAGGGTGCAGCCGGGACTGCCGCGCAGGCCCAGTTCGGACGCGCCGTCAATTTTGGCGCGCTCGGCGCCCAGGGTGCGGCAATCGTTGAGCCAGACCGACACCGTGCGCGAGCCGATCGCCGCGCCCGCCATCCAGGCCACCGGATCGCCTTCGCCATTGCCGCGCAAACCCACCACCAGGCGCGCGCCCAGCCACTCGGGGCGCATCGGCAGCGCGAACACCTGGCCGTCGAAATTGAAGATGACGCTCTTCCATTCCTGGCTTACTTCTCCGACCAGCGCTTCCAGGTCGCGCAGCACGGCCTCAAAAGCGCCCTGGCTGTTGCCATGCAGGTAAGGCGGAGGCGCCATCGGAACCGCGCCCGGGCGCAGCGCGGCCAGGGGACCCAGCTGCGCGCACAGGGCCAGGTACAGCGCCTGCGGCTGCACCACTTCCAGCTGCAGCACGGCGTCGAGCACGGGCAGGTTGAGGGTCAGGCTCGACAGGCGCGCCTTTTGTTCCAGCATGGCCAGCCGGTCTTCCACGCGCGACGAACCCGACGCCGTCTGGCGCCCCAGGAACACGGCCTTGTTGCGCATCAGCGCGGCGAGCGAATGGGCGCGCTGGCGGAGCGGCGCGTCCGACGGCACGGCAAGCTGGGCCGGCCAGAACGCGGTGCGGCGCACGATCTCGTTTTCCTTGCGCAGGCTCATCAAGTGCAGGTGCGTGTAGGCGGCCCCGGGCGCCGGGCCGGCGATGAGCACCAGGTTGGGCGCCATGCGCGGCACCTCGTCGGGCAGCGCCTCCGACACTTCATCCTCGACCAGATTGCCCTGAATGCCGCGAAACATGGCCGGCTGGCCCGCCAGGCGCAAGGAGCGCGCGCAGCCGGTCGCCAGGTACACCGGCAGGTCGTGCTGCTCCATGGCCGCGCCGTGCGGGCCCAGGTCCAGCTCCAGGGTGGCGCCCTGGGCCTGGCCGGCGTCGTACCACACCGCCATGCCGTTCGGGAGAATCGCCTCGACCAGGCTGATACGCAGCACGCCGCAGGTCAGCGCCGCCTCGTCGATGACCAGGCGCCGCACGCCCCAGGCGCAGGGCTGCCCGGCCAGCGCCTGCCAGCCCACCAGCGCGTCGACGCGGCTGCTCTCCTGCTGGAATTGCTGCGGGGTCAACAGCATGCCCTCGTGCCAGCGGATACGGTCGAATAACAGTGCTTCAGCCATGACAGTTCTTCCTCGGTTAGCGGGCGGCGCCCGGCTTGATATCGGTGGCGACAAAACCTTGCGCGTTCAGTTGCAGCACGTAGCCCCGGCTGGTGAGCAGCAGGCGTTCGCGGTGTTCGCCCGGATTGGCGTAATTGGCAAAGGCCAGCGCCGCCCACACGCGCTCCTTGCCGAAGCGCTTGTCGTCGAGCTGGATCACCTGGCCGGGCGTGATTTCGACCGCCAGCACGGTGAACGCTTCGGGAAAGGTGCGCTGCAGCTCGGTGCGGGCGGCAAAATACTTCGCGGCCGACATCGCCGCCAGGCTGTCGAGCACCGCTTTATCCTTGACCAGCACCACATCGACCGCCAGGGCACTATTGGTGTTGGCGTCGG
Source organism: Telluria sp. (assembly GCA_036386755.1). GTDB lineage: Bacteria > Pseudomonadota > Gammaproteobacteria > Burkholderiales > Burkholderiaceae_D > Telluria_A. Next base: position 64,113 of record DASVVC010000002.1, on the reverse strand, counting down.
CGGCGGCTGCCATGGCCAGGGTGGTCCAGTCGGGCTTGACGGGGCGCGGGTCCATACCCACCAGCGCGCGCGCGCCGGCCACCGCGCCGCAGCCGGCCAGCAAGGGGAGCAAGAGCAGCACCAGGCGCGATAGGGTCAACATGCGAGTTTTCATGGCATCCTCTTAAAACGTGGTCAGCAAAATCTTGCGCAGGCCGGCACCCAGCCCGGCGCAAAAGACGGACAGCAAGGCGCCCGCCGCCAGCACCAGGCCAAGCAGCGCCTGGCGCCGTGGCAGCACCAGCACCAGCGGGGCCAGTGGTGCAATAGGTGCAGGAGCAGCGGCCGCCTGCCCCGCCGTGGCCTTCTGCAAGTCGAGCAGGTCGCTGCCGGCGGCCACCAGCACGGCGGCGGCCAGGTAGGACACCAGATTGCGCGCCCCTTCGCACAGCGCGTCGACCATCAGCAGCACCGGCAGCATGGCGTCGAGCGGAAGGCCGAGCGACTGTTGCAGCACGCCCGCCCACAGCACCACCTTCACTCCCGGCACGCCGACCGATCCCAGCGCGACCGAGCATGAGAGCAGGCCGATCGACACAATCTCCACCGCCCCCGGCGGGCGTCCGTACACATTGGCGATGAACACCGCCAGCACCGCAAAGAACAGGGCCTCGCCGGTCCTGACGAACACCGGGCACACGGACGCCAGCAATTCGACCACGGCGCGGCTGAAACCCAGGCGCACGCTGAGCGCTTCGATAAATTCCGGCAGCGCCGCCGCGCCCACGGGCGCCAGCAGGCACACCGTGACCGGCTCGCGCAGCGCGGTGAGCACCTGCCACGGATGGGTCTTGCCGCGCCACGCCAGCAGCGCCACCGCCGCCGCCCCGGCCAGCAGCACCGCGCCGAACCAGGTGGCCAGGAAGCTGGCCAGCAGCGCCACCGGTTCGGGGCCGGCCGCGCTGGCGGCGGCCGCGGCCAGCACGAAGGCGATCAGCGGCAGGCCGGTATTGAGCACGCCGATGGCCAGCTCCATGGCGCGCTTGACCGCGTCCAGGATGGCGTTGAGGTGGTCGGCCTGCTCGCGCTGCTGCACCGCCACGGCGGCGCCGAACAGCAGCACCCCGATCAGCACCGACGGCGCCGCGCCGAACGCCATCACCGCGTACAGGTTGTGCGGCACCAGCGCGGGCGCGTCCTGCGCGGCTTGCGCCTCGGCGGGATCGGCGCGCAGGCTGACCTCCGGCGCGCCCCGCTGCATGGCGAGGCGGCCCAGCGCCGCCTGCTGGTCCGGGTCCATGCCGGCGCCGGCCGCGCTCACGCTGGTAAGCAGCGCGCCGCCGAGCGCGCAGGCCAGCATGACGGCCAGCGCGAGCACGGCCAGCATCGCCATGCGCCGCCATTGCCAGCCGGCCGACGCCATGCATTGCAGGGCGAAATACACCGCCAGCACCAGGAACGGCAGCGCCACCGCCTGGATCAGCGACAGGTAAATGCCCGACAAGGCGCCGAACAGCGCGCCGCCCTGCGGCCACAGCACGCCGGTCCACGCCCCCAGCAGCACGGCGCCGAGCAGCACGACCGGGTGGCGCAAGACTTCCCTGAGCAGCTTCATGGCGCCCTCACAGCTTCACCGGCCGCGCGCAGATCAGCGACACGGCGGCGCAGTTGACGATCACGGTCACCGCCGTGCGGGCCATGGCGCACACCGGGTCGACCGCCACGAACAGCACGAACGCAGCCTCGAACGGCAGCGCCAGGTGCGCGCACACAACGCCCATCAGCGACACCGTCACCACGCCGGCCATGCCGGACGAGGCGAAACCGGTGACGGCGGCCAGCCCCACCAGCAGCGCCAGGTCGGCCCCCGACAGCGAGCGTCCGTACAGCGCGGCGATGAACATGGTGCCGCACACGAAGTAGGCCACCGGCCCGGCGCGCAGCAGCGCCACGCCGAGCGGCACCAGCAGCTCGACCCGGGCACGGGCAAAGCCGAGCCGCCCGACCAGCGCGGCGACCATGGCCGGCATGCAGGCCGCGCTGTTGTTGGTCGCCACGCCGAGCGCGAACGGCTCGCGCATGGCCTGCATGACCGCCTTGACGCCGACCCCGGCGCGCTGGCGCACCAGTGCCATCGCCAGGGCGATCACCAGCGCGCTGATGACCAAAAAGCCGACCACGAAGCCGGCCATCGCCGCCAACGGCTCGACCCCGCTGCGCGCCACCTGGCCGGCCGACATGCACACCAAAATGAACGGCAGCGGCAGATTGATCCAGCCGGTCAGGGTCTGGCATGCCTTGTACACGGTCTCCAGCGCGTTTTGCAACCCGCCCGAGATGCGGCCCGGCACCTGCCCGACCGCAAAGCCGAACAGCAGCGCGAACACCAGCGCCTTGAGCGTTTCGCCGTTGGCCAGCGCGGCGAAGATATTCGACGGAATCAGGCTGCGCACGATCTCCTGCGCGCTGGCCGATGCCGGCGGCGGCGCGCTCCTGAACAGCGAGACGGCGACGTTGCCGCGTTCGCCCGCGTCGCCCACGATCTGCCCCAGCGCGGCGCGGGTGGCGTCCGACATGGCGCCGCCCGGGTGCACCAGCAGCGTGCCGACAGCCGCCAGCGCCGCCGCGGCCAATGCCAGCAGCACGAACACCAGCACCACGCGCTGCACGATGCGCCCGGCCCCGCCCTCGCGGTACAACTGCTGAAGGCTCAGGACCACCGCCGCCATCATGAACGGCAGCACCACCATGGTCAGCAGGTCCACATACACAAGTCCCACCAGCGCCAGCGGACGGGCGAGGTTCGGCGCCGCCCAGCCCAAGGTGGCCCCGAGCAGCACGCAGGCGAGCACCGCGAAGGGATTGATGGCCAGCCACTGGTAGCGCTGCAGCGCCGTGCGTTGAGGAAGATCGTTCATGGCGTTCACTTGTTCCGCGAAAGGGTTGGGTTGGCGGTGCGCGCGACACTCCGGTCGCGCCGCGCCGCGATCACTTCATTCACAAAAGAGAGCAAGGTGGCGTCGCGCACGCCCACCATCACGCTCAGGGCCGACTCGGCATCGCTGAAGCTGACCGTGCGCAGGGTCAGCGCCAGGCGCGCGTCGCGTTCGAGCACGGCGCGCACTTCGAGCTCGTCGCGGTAGGCGGCCACCACCTCGCCGCGCTTGACCGCCTCGACCAGCGCGTCCCAGCTCGGATAGGTCTTGAGGGACGCCAGCGGAAACGACAGCCGGCCGAATTCCTCCCATGAGGTATTGGCGATCACGCCGATCTGCCCCTTGAAGCTACGCATGACCTGGTCCAGCGGACGTTCGCCGGCGATGGCGGCAAAGCGCACCCGGTTGATCAGCATGGCGTGGCGCAGCGACATGTAGGGCGTGGAAAAATGCACGATCTGGCTGCGCTTGAGCGTGCGCCCGAGGCGGCCGATGGCCAGGTCGGCCTGGCCGTTGCCGACCATCTCGACCACCGCGTCGATGTTGGCGCCGCCGCGCTCGAAGCGCACCGGCACCCCCAGCTCGCGCCCGATGGTGCGCGCCAGGTCGACGTCGATGCCGCTCAAGACGCCAGCCTTCTCGGAGAAAAACGGTGCGCTGTCGGTGCGCGGCATGGCCACCAGCAGTTCGCCGCGCCCGACGATGCGGGCCACGTCCGGCGCCATCAAACGGCCATCGGCGGCCCGCACCAGGGGAGAAGCCGGGCCGGGAGCGGCTGCAGCCCCGGGCCCAAACAGGACCAGCGCCAGCAGCGTGGCGAAGGCGGCAAACACGGCTTTCATGGCGCCTCCTTCGGCTGCACGGCCGCGCGCACCTTGGCGGCGGCCGCCTCGGCCTGGCGCTCGGCCCCGGCCGGCACCTGCGGGCGCGCCACGCCCTGGCCCAGCTGGTAGCCCAGCGCAAACAGCAGCACCAGCAAAGCCACGCTGGCGAACAATCCGAGCGCCACCAGGCGTGGAGTCAGACTTAAACGGTATTCCATGATGGACCTCGCAAATCAAAGTTAAGGAACGGCCACGGTGGTTTGACCGGGCATGCAGATTTCAATTACGCCGCCGGCTGTGCACATCAGCTTCGAGGCATTGTTCAGGGCCGGCATATTGCCCAGCAAGACGGTGGGCGAACCGGGCGCCCACGGCGCCGCCGTCATCGGAATGCACGGCATCGGCACCAGCACCCCCAGCGCGGCCGCAGTCGCCGCGGCCACCAGCGGGTTGGCCAGCGAGGTGCACATGCCGAACGGCGCAATGTTCACGATCGGCTTGTTGTCCATGATGTTGGCGTCCGGGAGCGCCGTCATCACACAGCTGGCGGGCAGCACCAGCAAGGTGCCGGGGGCCAGTCCGAACGAGCATTTGAGCATCGCTCCGGCGCATACGAGTTGTCCCATCAGTCACCCCTTAACAGTTGTTTGATCCGCTCGAACAGGGCCGGAGCCGCCGCCGCGTTGTCGATGCGCGTTCCCTGCGCATCGAAACGCGCCGGTGGCCCGAGCGGCACGCCGTCGCGGTACATCACCTCCTCCATCAGCGCGCCGTCCGGCCAGTAGCGCCGCACCGCGCCGTGCAGCAGGTTGGCGCGGTAGGTACAGCGCTGCACCACCTGGCCATCGGCGTCGAAGTCGACCGACTCGCCATCGAGCAGGCCCGCGCGGTACACGGCGCTCCTTACCGGGCGGCCCTGGTGAAAGAACGCGGCCGGGCCGTCCGGCTGGCCCGCCACCAGTTCCATCTGCGCGGTCAGTTGGCCCGCTTCGTCGTAGGCCAGCGACGGCCCGCTGGCGACACCATCGGCCATGGTCTGCGCGGAGATGCGGCGCCCGTGCACGAAGGTCTCGACCAGGCCGTGCGCAAGGCCGCACCGGTAGGCGCTGCGCTGTACCAGCACGCCGTCGGCACCGTACAGCGACATCGGGCCATGCAGCTTGCCTTCCTCGAAATGGGCGGTCATCGACGGCAGGCCGCCGGGTCCGAACTGCTGCAAGGGGCCGTGCAGCACGCCGCCGGCCATGGCGGCGCGCAGCAGCACGGTGCCGTCGTCGGCGTGTTCTTCGATCGTTGTGATTGGCGTCGTCATCTAGTTCACCTTAGCCATGGCGCCCTTGAGCGTGAGCATGGCGCCCGCTTCCACGGTCTGGGTGGCGTCGGCCTTGCTGTTGATGATCGGCGCCTTGCTGTCGATCTGCAGGCCGGCCTGGTGCAGCAGCGCCTTGCCCGCCTTGCCGGTCAGGTCGGTGCCGGCCTCGTACAGCAGTTCGGTGCCCGCCTTGTTGGTCAGCGCGGTGCCGGCCTTGGACGACATGGTGGTTCCCGCTTCCAGCGCCACCGCGGCTTCGGACACCATCTTGATGGCGCCCTTGACCGTGATGGTCAGGCTGCCGTCGATGGTGAGCGCATAGTCACCCTTGACGGTGTGGGTAAAAGCCGCCTCGTTGGCGTGCGTTTCGGCGCCGGTGACCGCCACGTCGCGCGTGCCGGCCACCTTGTGCAGTTCCTTGCCCTTTTTGAGCTCGATGATGCGGTCGCCCTCTTCCAGGGTGTGCAGCTCGGCGCCTTTCTTGAGCGTGGTGGTGAGCGCGTTGTCGATCTCGACCAGCATGTCCTTCTGCGCGTGCAGGTACAGGTGCTCGGCGTCCTTCTTGTCTTCGAAGCGCAATTCGTTGCCGGCGCTGCCCTGCTTGGACGAGAGCGTGCGCAGGATCGACTGGGTCTGGTTGGCCGGCAGCGCCGCCGGCGTGACGTTGTTGCCGTTATAGACGCTGCCGGTCACCAGCGGCCGGTCCGGGTCCCCGTTCAGGTAAGTGATCACCACTTCGTGGCCCACGCGCGGAAGGAACAGCGCGCCGACGCCCTTGCCGGCCACCGATTGGGCCACGCGGATCCATGGCGCGCGGGTGTCGTCGCTGGCGTCGCGGTCCCACGGAAAGCGCACCTTGATGCGGCCATGCTGGTCGGTCCAGATTTCTTCCCCGGCCGGCCCCACCACCAGCGCCGTTTCGCAGCCGACCGCGCGCGGACGCGCCATCTGCACTGGTGGGCGAAACGGCACGCCGGCCGGAAACGCCTCGAAGGAATTGGTGTACAAGTCGCCGCGCACGGTGTGGTGCACACGGCGCAGCACGAAGGCGCTGTTGAGCGCAGCGACAAAGTGGTCCGACAGGGTAAAACGCGTGCCGGCCGCGAACGGATAGCAGTAGCTGTCGCCGCGCAGCACCTCGGCGCTGGCCTGGCTCGCTTCCACCCGCACTTGCGCCAGCGCGCGCGCCGCCGCGACGCTGGCGTGGCCGGTGGCGTATTCGTAGGTGGCGCCACTGCCGGCGCTGGCCGCGAAGCTGCCTTCGAGCGTCGTGTCGGGCGTGACGAAGTCGTAATCGTTGACGGTGGCCGTTTTGATGGCGATGCGGTGCTCGTAAGCGAAGCGCGCCACCGTATCGACCGGGTTGAGCATGCCGGTGGCGGGCCAGAAGCGCACCTTGGCCGCGCCCGCGCAGTCGGCAAAATGGTCCGGCGCGTCGCCCAGCACCATGGTGTGGCCGGCGCTGCCAAAGGTGAAAAAGTAGAAGATGCCGGCTTGCTCCATCAGGCGCGAGATGAAGTCGAAGGCGGTTTCGTCGTACTGCACGCAGTAATCGCGCTTGGCGTAGGTGCCACTCAGCTTGGCGTCGAACACGATGGCAAAGCTGCCCAGCACCTGCTTGATGACGGCGTCCACGCTCATGTTCGGGAATATCTTGCGGTCGCGCGAGAGCGTGAGCAGCCACAAGGCGGGCACCAGTTCGGCCTCGTAGATGGCAAAATCGCGATCCTGGCCGCTCTGGATGAAGCGCGACACCATGCCGCTGACGTGGCGCGTGGCCGCGCCGGGAATGGCCAGGGTCACGGTCATGTCCTTGCCGACCACGCCGGCCGCATCGAGGCTGGTGCTGGCCGAGCGCATGTGCAGGCTGAACTTGAACAGCTCGGACAAGCCTTCGCTGCCTTCCATGCTGTCGAGCAGGAGGTCGTCGGCGCCGAGCGTGGACGAGAGGCGCATCAGGCCGGGCGGCTGGATGAAGTTCTCTCTCATGCCTGCCCCCGTGGCGACGCGTCGCGAAAGCGGTAGGCGAACTGCTGGCGGCTTGACACCGACATGTGCACCGCCGAAAAGGCCGACGCGGTGGCGATCCGCTCCAGCACCTGGCCGGACAACTGCGGCAGCACGCTCTGGGTGAGGATAAAATCGATATCGCGCGCGCCGCTGTCGGCCTGGGTGCAGCGCGCGGTGATGGCGGCGGTGACCGCATCGTCCCAGCTGAAGCGCGCATTGTGGCTGGCGGCGAAGCGTTCGGCCAGCTTGGCCAGCTTCATGTCGGCGATGACGCCGAGAGCCGCGTCGTCGAGCGGATAGTAAGGCACCAGCACCACGCGGCCGAGAAAGGCTGGGCTGAACTGGCGCAGCAGGGCTGGGCGCAGCAGCGCGACCAGGGCGTCGGGGGCGGGTTTGTCGCCATGCCGGCAAGCGGCGCTGATGACTTCCTGGGCCGCGTTTGAGGTCAGCAGGATCAAGGTGTGCCGGAAGTCGATGGTGACGCCCTCGCCGTCGTCCATGGTGCCCTTGTCGAACACCTGGAAGAACAGCTCCAGCACGTCCGGATGGGCTTTTTCCATTTCGTCGAGCAGCAGCACGCAATAAGGCCGGCGCCGCACGGCTTCGGTCAGTACGCCGCCCTTGCCATAGCCGACGTAGCCGGGCGGCGCGCCTTTGAGGCCGGAGACCGAATGCGCCTCCTGGAACTCCGACATATTAATAACGATCATATTGCGCTCGCCGCCGTACAGCATGTCGGCCAGGGCGCAGGCGGTTTCGGTCTTGCCGACGCCGCTCGGGCCGACCAGCATGAATACGCCGACCGGCTTGACCGGGTCGTCCAGCCCCGCGCGGAAGGTGCGCACGCGGCGCGCGATGGCGTCCAGCGCCTGGTCCTGGCCGACGACCCGCTCGCACAGGCGTTCGTGCAGTTGCAGAACCGTGTGGACTTCGTCGGCCAGCATTTTGCCGACCGGGATGCCGGTCCAGGCGGAGACGACGCGGGCCACCATGGCTGAATCGACGAACAGAGGAACCAGCGGCTCGTCGTCGCGGATCGCCTCCAGGCCTTTTTGCAGGCGCTGAAGCTGGGCCGCCATGTCGCCGGGGTCGTCGCCGGGGTTGCCTCCAACGCATGCGGCGATGCTGCGCCGCAGGAGCAGTATCTCGTCGACCGCGCTACGTTCGTCGGCCAGCTTGCCCTGCAGGCCGGCGTGACGCGCGGTCAGCCGCGCCAGGGCGCCGGCCTTGCGGTCGATGTCGGCGCAATCGCCTTCGCCGCGGGCGATCTGCTGGCGCAGCAGGTCCAGCGCTTCGGTGGCCAGCACGATGTCGTATTCGATCGCTTCGAGCTGCGGCGGCGCGCCGGCCAGGCCGATGGCCACGCGCGCGCAGGCCGTATCGAGCACGCTGACGGCTTTGTCCGGCAACTGGCGGCCGGCGATGTAGCGCTGCGACAGGCGCACCGCGTCGCGCACCGCTTCGTCCAGGATTTCCACCTGATGGTGGCGTTCCAGCGTGGGCACGATGGCGCGCAGCATGCCGATGGCCGCTTCCGGCGTGGGTTCTTCCACCTTGACCACCTGGAAGCGGCGCGCCAGGGCCGGATCGCGCTCGACGTGCTTTTTGTATTCAGCCCAGGTGGTGGCGGCGATGGTGCGCAGTTCGCCGCGCGCCAGGGCGGGTTTGAGCAGGTTGGCGGCGTCGCCCTGCCCTTCGCTGCCGCCGGCGCCGATTAGCTGGTGCGCTTCGTCGATGAACAGGATGACCGGCGCGGCGGCGGCGCGTACCTCGGCGATGACGGCCTTGAGGCGCTGTTCGAATTCGCCGCGCACGCCGGCGCCGGCTTGCAGCAGCGCCAGGTCGAGCGCGCAGATGCGTACGTCGGCCAGCACCGCCGGCACCCTGCCTTCGGCGATGCGCAGGGCAAAGCCTTCGACCACGGCGGTCTTGCCGACGCCTGCTTCGCCGGTGAGAATGGGATTGTTCTGGCGCCGGCGCAGCAGGATGTCGATGATCTGGCGGATTTCGGCATTGCGCCCGCGCACCGGGTCGATGCGCCCGGCCCGCGCCTGGGCGGTCAGGTCGACGGTGTAAAGGTCGAGCGCAGGTGCGGCGCCGGTGAGTTCTTCGGAACCGGCCAGCAGGCCATGCATGTCGGCCTGGAGGCGGTCGGGCGTGATCGTCAGCAGCTGCGGGACGGTTTGGCGCAACGCGCCATGTTCCAGCATCGCCAGCAGGAGCGCGCCGGAATGGATCTTGCCGGCGTGCGGCCAGGCGTCGCGCAGCAGGCCGACGATATCCGGCGACAGGGCCGGCGTGGCGCCGTTGCCGCGTTTGAAGCCGTCGAGGCGGGCCTGGGCCTGGGTGCGCACCAGCACCGCATCGACGCCGAAGTGCGCCAGCAGCAGCGTCAATTCCGGCGCGCCGGTGTCAATCAGCGCTGCCAGCAAGTGCTCCACCTCGACGTTGAAGTGAGTGTGACGCACGCACAGATCGGCGGCGCGGTCCATGGCGCGGGTGCAGGCGGGCGTGAGGCGGGCGAGCAGCGCGCGGATGTCGGTGTCCATGCTGTCAGTTCCTCTCTGCGGCCAGCACGAAACGGGCACGCTGGTAAATGGCTGGCGGGCGCGCCGCGTCGGTGCGGCTACCCAGCCAGGCGCTGTGGCCAAGGCGTGGCGGCAAGGGCTGGGCGAGGCGGCCGGCCAGCCGCGTGGCCGGTGCGGCCTTCAATTCCAGCGCGAGCGTGACGGTGATGTCGCGCTGAAGGTGGCGCGCCACCAGCCAGCCGACCAGCGCGAAGCGGGGGCCGGTGGGCAGCAGCGCGGCAAAGTCCTGTGGGGCCAGCGGCGGTGCGGTCAGCGCCATGCCGGCCGCCTGGTCCCAGGCGCGCGCACCCAGGCTGGCGCCCATGCCGAGCGCTTGCGGGCGGCGGCTTTGCAGGCGGGCCTGGTCGCGCGCGGCCAGCGCGTGCCAGTGGCCGACGAACTGCTCCCCGTCGAAGGCTACGCCGGTGCGGTCGCGCAGGATGGCCAGCAAGGTCGCCATGGAGCGCGGCGCGGCGCCTTGCAGGCCGGCGTGGCGCAGCCATGCCAGTTCGCCGGCCGGACCGTGGGCGCCTTCCGCGCGGCCAAGGCCGGACAAGGCGTCCAGGCTGCGCGGCAGCGGCATTGGCCCATTCGATTGCAGCGCCAGATGGTGTTTGGCGCGCGCGCGGTACCAGAAGCCGAGCAGGCGCTGGTTGAACATGTCGAGGAAATCGAGGCCGGCGCTGTCGCGCAGGCGGCGCCGCGCCAGCAGCATGTCGGTAAAGGGCGCGGCCAGCGGACCCTGGGCGCCGGCCAGCGACAGCGCGGCGGTGCGCAGGGTCAGTTCCGGCCCGGGACGGTCGCTGTCGGCAAGGCTGGCGATGTCGCTGGGGGCGAAGGCCATGTCCACCTGGGCGGCCAGGCGCACCGCTTCGTCCATGCCAAGGCCGCCGCCGACCGGCGCGCGCTCGGGGGCGCCGCGTTCGAGCAGGCTGATTGCCTGGAACAGGTTGAACGATTGCGGCGCGCGGCGCAGCTGGGAGATCAGATCAGGCATTGTCGCCCCGTCATGGCAGGCCACTGCATCCAGCATTCGCCGGCGCGCCAGACAGACAGGCGCACGAAGGAATTGGCAGAGGTATAGAGTGCGAAAAAGCGCGCCAGCACGCTGGCCAGTACTAGCGGCGAGGTGCCGGCGAAGGCGTCGGTATCGAATTCGAGGGCGATGTCGGTGCCCCGGCAGTGGCCGCGCCAGCTGTCGCCACCCAGACGCGCGGTGCCGACGCTGGCCGTCAACTGCTTGATGCCGCGAATCTGCACCTGTTCGCGCAGGCTGCCGCCGGCAAAAAGCGAGAGCATGTCGCGCAGCGTGGCCACGCCAGTAGTGCCGCCGACCAGCGAGCCATGATTTAAGCGCAGCAGCGACACCAGCGACCACAGGGCCTTGTTGGCCATGGTGGGCGCACGCTGGGCGCTGGGCTGGTACAGCGCGCGGATGGTGGTGGAGGTAGCGACGCCGTCGCCGTAAAAGCGCGTGCCCGGCGCGATCTGGTCGGCCAGCAGGCGGTTGGTGCACAGCAGCTGGGCGTACACCACCGGCTGCGGCAGGTCGGTGTGGACATCGCCATGGTCGACAAAGCCGAGGTACACGTCGGTGCCGCTGATGCCCCTGCGCAGGCTCACCTCACGGCGCATGGTCCAGGCCAATACGCTGGCGCCTTCGACACCGCCGGCGTCCGCAAAAGCGCTGGGGATGGTCATGCATCGTTCGCCGCGAGGGTCGGAAGCCGTGACCGAGACGATCGAGTGGATTTCGGTGACGGCGTCGCGCTTGCGGTCGGCCAGCAGCAGGTATTCGTACTGGCGGCGGTCGAAGGCGATCGGCTCGCTGGTGACGGGGAACAGGTTCAGGGCGGGCACGCAGCCGAGCAGCAGGTTGTCCGGCGCGAGCAGCGAGAGGACGCGCGCGCTGTGGGTGAACACCAGGCGCAGCGAAAAGACGCTGCCGCTGCCCAGGCGGCCTTTTAAACCGCTGATGTCGAAAAACTGGAACTTGCGCGGGAAGGCAAAATACTCCTGCAGCAGGCCGTAGGCGGGATGGGCGTGGCCCGGGCTGGCGAGCATGGCTTCGTCTTCGGCGAAACCGACGGCGGCCAGGTGGCGCGGCGCCATGCGCTGCACGCCGGCGCTGCCAGCGACTTCCAGGTATTGCAGGCCGCTGATCAGCAGTTCGTGCAGCGGCATGGTGGTGAGCAGCTCGCCCGCGAGGTGCAGGCGCAGGGTGTCGATATCGAGTTCGGCGAGGTCGATGCCGGGGTCGCACTGGAAGTCGAGGCGCAGGGTGCGCGGGTCTTCCTGGGCCACGGCGTGTACGCGCAGAGGCCACAGGGTGGTATCCCAGCCGGTCTGGAAGCGGCACTGCTGGCCGCTGGCGGCGGTGGTCGAGAGCATGGTGCCGCGCGCGACCCGGGTGCCGGCGGTGACCTTGCCTTCGGCCGGGTCGAGCGTGAGCTGCATGACGGTCATGGCGGGGACAGGTTGCGTGAGGCTGGGGCACAGGTTGTCGAGCATGGCGGCGGCCACGGTGGGGAAATCGCGGTCAAGCTCGCGGTGCACGCGGGCGCTGAGAAAGGCGACCGATTCGATCAGGTGTTCGGTGTGCGGGTCGGGCGCTTCGGCGCCGGTGAGGACCAGGCGCTGCGCGACCTTGGGGTAGCGCGCGGCGAAGTCCGCCGACTGCGTGCGCAGGTAGCTTAGTTCGCGGCGGTAGTATTCGAGCAGTTCGTCCTGGGCGTTCATGGTGGGTTTTCCTTGGGCTCAGGCGGCGGCGTCCAGGCGCGCGGCCTGGGCGTCGAGAACGACGTCGAAATGGACCTGGCAAAGCTGCTGGCCGAGGGCGACGGCGGCGCCGATGGTGACGCGGGCGGCCATGGGGTTGCTGGCGTCCGGCGTGACCAGCACGCGCACTTGCGACAGGCGCGGCTCGTACAGGGCGATGGCGCGCGTCATGACCAGTTCCCAGCGGCGCAGGTCGGAGGCCGATTGCGGGGACAAGGCCAGGGTGTCGGGCAGGCCGTAGTCGAGCACTGTTGGCACGTCGCCGAGGAACTGCTCGATCGTCAGGACGTTGCGGACGTTGAACAGGCGGACCAGGTCGTGCTGGAGCGACTGTTGCAGGCCGGCGGCGTCGAGCATGCGGCCGTCTGCGGAGGCGACAAGGTCGCCGCCGAGGCGGTCGAACAGGGGTACAAGAGAGCCGGCAGGCAGAGGGGTCATGGTTTCACCAATTTAGTATTACGCAAGAGAGCTATACACACGACCTTTGCGAGTCGTGCTGTGCAAATCGCTTAATCTGGAATTGATGGTAGGACCTGCTGATTGCGTAACACAAGTATCAGGTGGGTATCAAGGGCACCGTGAAGGTATGCCACCCTGACCCGGCAAAGACACGAGAGCACCACAAGGTCCACCCGCTGCAGCGATACCAAATGAGTGCACAAATTGTTTCCTCAGCGCCGCATAGCAATCGGCAGGGAAGAAGTCAGCTGGAAAGGCATCCGTTTTCGCTGGACCACGTTAAAAAAAGCGAAGTGCAGATGGCACGTTAGCGGATCACGCCACTTCGCCCGCTTACTCATTGAGCGCGATATCGGTACACCTCTTTATCCCGTCCGCACATCTATTGGAACCAAGCTGTATTATCGTCTGGTACATAACTCACAGCTGAGCACCCAGCGAAAGGCGTTGTATCACCCGGTCGACCAAAATCGCCGTGACTCATCATGTCGATTGTCAATGCGAAATTGCTCCACGAAAGATTGTCAATTATATTTCCCGCATGACCAGGTAGGCTTGCCGTCGGCCCAAAGCCGTAGCCTCGCCAAAGATAAACTTCTATTTCCGAAGGCATACACTTCAGGTGTTTGACCATGGTGCCTCGCACGCGATCGGTATTGCGCACAATTGCCAAACTGTCTTGCGTGGTGCCAGGGTGAACAGCGTTGTGTGGCCAGCTCATGTGGGCAAGCGCCCCTTTCCTCAAAGACGGACAATGCATCAGCATGACTAGACAATCAGCAACCCCCTGCGTGCGCAGCATTTCTTTTCGGTCTGCCATCCCCCATCCGTCCATCGGGACAAGAACAATATGATCGTTAAGTGGCGGGGCAGCCTCCAGGCGTAAAAGCGGCATAATCTTCCTTTCCCGGCATGTTTCCGTTAGATTATTTCTAAAATCCAAAAGAACCGTTAGCCGTTTAAAATTAATTAAAAATCAATATTTTTTGCTTGATGGTCGACTGCGGATACCGCAAGATACCCCTGTGTGAACGTCAGCGTGTTTTTCCCGAATGCGCGCCCAGCGCTCTGATGCCTTTTCGGGGGAAGGCTTAAATCAAGAGCTAAAGCACATTCCAATTCGACGAAAGAAATGCTATCTCTGCAACGCTTTATTAGACCCGAATATGCCCCCAAAAATACTGCTCGATTGAGGGCAGTCCGCGACGTTAATTGTCAAGTCTCGTCTGGTCATAAACGCGTTTAACAAATAACTCAGGTTTGTTGTGCTGCCATTCCTTGAGCGCTTGAATCGGCGTTTTAGAACCAATGGCACGCTGCGGAATGTGGTGGTTGTACAGCTTCAGGTAGTTGAGCAAGGTTGTCTCGAGGTCGGCCTGGCTGTCGAATCGGGTCTGCTGTAGCAGCTCGCTAATGCGACCGTTAAAGCGTTCGACCATGCCGTTTGTTTGCGGGTGACGTGGCGGTGCCAGGCGGTGCTCGATGCCCATGCCGGCACAGACCTTATCGAATGCGTGCTGGCCGCTGGCCTTCTTGTCTTTCATTGCAAACCGGTCAGTAAATTGGGAGCCGTTGTCAGTCAGAATTTTGGTGATGTTGATTGGCGATGCGATCTTGAGCCGACGCAGGAAGTCGACGCTGCTGCTGTCCGTCATGTCGTCATAGATATGCAGAAACACCCAACGCGTGGCGCGGTCGATGGCCACGAAGAGGTAGCGACGCGACGTCTCATCCGGCATCTGCGGCAGGTATTTGATGTCGACGTGAACGAAGCCTGGCTCGTAGTCCTTGAAGGTCTTCTTGGGAGAGATCGTTTCGCCTTCGGCCTTCGGAATGACGTCCTCCAAGCGCGACATGCCCTCGCGCTTGAGCAGGCGGGCTATACCTGCTCGCGAAACGGCGGCGTTGATGTACTCCCGGGTGATGTAGAGCAGGTCGTCCAGCGGCAGATAGAGCGACTGGCGCAGTGACAGCACGATGGCTTCCTGCGTCGCGCTCAAGGTCGTATGCAGCGTATGAGCGCGGTGCGAACGGTCTTGTACATCGTCTCGTTTGAGCCACTTGGCAGCCGTGGCACGGGAGATATTGAAGACCTTGGCGGCCTCGCGATCGGACAGGCCGGAGTCCTTGATTTCCTGCCGGATCTTCGGCGTCGTGCGGGCTTGGGGATGAATGCGTGTGCTCATAGACTGAAGTTTATGCGATGTGCTGCAACCGATGGGACGACCGCGCTGGCAAACCGGCGATCAACTCGTCAAGCACGGCCTTGGCGCGGAACAAAGCCATGCTGCGACGAGGAATATGATCGCACGAAACTAAACAGTTAATCGGCCTTCATCGTCTCCAGGTTCCAGTTCCACGTACCCGTCCCTTTGGCGGACGAATCAGTCTGCTGCTGCGTAAACAACGCCTCGATCTTGGTGAAATTGATCGAGAACGAATCGTTCGGAATTCCGCCGCCGCCGCTGCAACTCATCTGCGAAATCATCGCGTTGCTCATGGTGTAGGTCATGAAATTCATGTACACACCGTTTTCGACGCGGCCGATATTCAACTTGGCAGGGCCGAGTTTGGCGCCCTGGGTACACGATTTGAACAGCGCCGTCGTCGACAGATCGGATGACTTCGAGAACGACATCTCCGATAACACCGGACGGCCCATGGTGCGCTCGGTGTTACCGGCGTCGCTACCCATCGGCAAGTAGGCGCTATGAGAAAACGAACTGACGATGATTTGATTCTCATAGCCTTTGATCGTGCAGTTGCCCTTGAGGTCTTTACCTAAATCCAGAATAAGAACGTCCGACATATATAACTCCGCAATGTGAGTGCAGCGGCAACTGCGCCTTGCGCGTGCCGCGCGGGTTTAAAGTGAGAAAACAGCCTGGTACCGGCAGCGCCGGCCCGTCAGGCCGCAGCGGCCGGCAGTTCGGCGACCAAACGGATCGACGTGGTCAACTCCTCCATCTGGAAGTGCGGTTTCAAAAATACCGTGGCCCGATAAGCGCCTGGCTTGCCTGCCACTTCGGTCACGTCAACGCGGCCTTCGGACAAGGGAAAACGCGCCTTCTCACCCTGCGTCGCATTCGCGCTCAGCAGCACGTAGTCGCTCAACCAGTTATTGAGAAAGTTTTCCACGGCCGCGCGCGTCTGGAAGCTGCCGATCTTGTCGCGCATGATGACCTTGATGTAATGCGCAAAGCGCGACGCCGCCAGCACATACGGCAGGCGCGAAGACAGGGCCGCATTGGCATTGGCCGAATCCAGGTTGTACAGCTTCGGCTTGTTGACCGACTGCCCGCCGAAGAACGCCGCCGTATCCGAGCCCTTGGAATTGACGACCGCGATAAAGCCCAGGTCATTCAATTCCTTTTCGCGCCGGTCGGTAATGGTCACTTCGGTCGGGCACTTGAGCACCACGTCGCCGTCGTCGGTCTTGAACGCATGCGCCGTCATGCCGGTGATCTTGCCGCCGCCTTCGACCCCGCGAATGGCCGTGGTCCAGCTATGTTTGGCGAAGGAATCGGTGATGCGCAGTCCCAGCTGATACGCCGAATTGGCCCACAGGTATTTGCTGTGATCCTTGCCGTCCACGTCTTCCTCGAACGCGAACGATTCGACCGGAATGGTCTTGGCGCCATACGGCAGCCGTGCGGCGTAGCGCGGCAGCACCAGGGCCACGTAACGCGAGTCTTCCGATTCGCGGAACCCGCGCCAGGTGGTCAGTTCGGCGCTGTCGAAGATCTTCGACATGTCGCGCGGCACGCCCAGTTCGGTGAACGAGGTCATGTCGAACAGCGACGGCGCCGCAGCGGCGATAAAGGGCGCATGCGCGGCAGCGGCCACTTTGGACAAACGCTCGATCAGCGCCATATCCTGCGGATGGCGCCCAAAATAATAGTCGCCGATGAACAGCGAATACGGATTGCCCCCAAAAGTGCCGTATTCTTCTTCGTAGATTTTCTTGAACAGCACGCTCATGTCGTGATCGACCGCGCCTTCCAGGTCTTTCAGCAGCTCTTTCTTGGACACGTTCAGCAGCCGCAGCTTGAGCTTGGGACCGGTCTCGGTGCCCATCACCATGTCGCGCAGGCCGCGCCAGGAGCCTTCCAACGCCTGGAAGCGTTCGTCGTGCATGATGGCGTTGACCTGGTCGCTGAGGATGGTGTCGATCTGCGAGACGCGCTCGTTGATCATGGCGACGATGCCCTTGTCCGGCGCCTTGGTCATGCCCTCGTCCAGCACCTGGGTGGCGAACTGCCCCAACAGGGCGCGGGCGTAGGTTTTTTGCGATGGCTCGACCGCCATCTTGCCTTCCTGGATGATGCGATCCAGCAGGCTCATGTCGTGGTTGGTGGTGCTGCTCGCACCGGCCTGTACTGCTTGATTGCTGGCCATGGTTGTACTCTCTCAGTAGTGTGGAGAAAACAGCGCGCAAGCGCTATCAGGATGGAACCGGTTCGGCCGGCTCGGTGACGGCTTCGGCGGCGGGCGCCGGGGCACCGTCCGCTTGCAGCGCCTTGAGCTCTTCCGTGTTCTGGACGATGTTTTCCAGCATCGTGTCGAGCTCGTCGTTGCCGTCGAGCTTGCCGAGCAGGTCGCGCAACTGCTGGCGCACTTCCAGCAGCTTGGCCAGGCGCGGCACCTGACGCACGATCGCTTCGGGATGAAAATGATCGAACTCGGTGAAGTTCAATTCGATCTTCAGGTTGCCGTCCTTCTTGAAGGTGTCCGGCACCGACAGGTCCAGGCGCGGCGCGATCTTCGCCATCACCTCGTTGAAGTTGTCGCGGTCGATGTCGACCAAACGGCGCGCCTTCAGTTTTGGCGGCGCCACCAGCGGCTGGCCGGACAAATCCGCCAGCAGGCCCACCACCAGGGGCAATTCCTTTTTCTCGACCGCGCCGCCAATTTCGACGTCGTAGGTAATCTGCACGCGCGGCGGACGATTCCGTCCCACCCATTTTTGCAAGCTGTCTGCCATCACACCCTCACTGGAAAATTTGAACTGGACTGGCGATCGAGCAGGTCATCGAGACCCCGGCAACACCGTCAGCACGTTTGGTACATCGGTTGGTTCGAAAGTCATGGTAGGAGTCGGCCGCCACGTAACACAAGTATCAACGCGGTATCAACAGGCGCAGAAAGCGACGCTATTTTGCTGGCGGCGCAGGCGCGGCCTTGGCGGCTTTTTCGGCGAGCATGGCGGCCCAGCCGGCCGGGCCGGATTCGGGCAGTTCCTCGGCGGCGGCGCTGTCGAGCAGCCCCGCCAGTTTTCCTTTGCGCTCCCCGGCTGCCTTGGCGGCTTGGGCCAGCAGGTCGCTTTCCGGTATGGCTGGGGGTTCAACGGCAGCAAGTGCGTCTGCGAGTGCGTCGGAGCCGGGTTTGATGACCGGCGGAGTCGGTACATCAACCGGAGCCGCCTGCGCATCCCCCGGCGTCAATGCTGGCTGCGCAGATGCAGGCGTGGTGGCCGGCGTTCGCAGCGAATCCTGTTCGCCGGTGGCGACAGGCGGCGGCGCGGCGGGGGCGTCTGCGTCGGGCGCCGCCGTTTGCGTGGCCGGGCCAGGCTTCGACTCGGATGCAACCGATTCGGATGCGCCGACTGGCGCCGGTTCAGGCGGCGCGGCACGCTCGCTTGTCTGCGGTACAGCCTTGGCGCTCGCCGGCGAGTCCGCAGATGACGGCGCCGCGTCGGCCTGCGCACCGGCGTCGCCGCTGGACGACGTGGATGCCGAACCGGGCGCCTGTGCAGGTGTCTCCAGCGCGCCCTCGCTTTTCGCCGACGCGGCGTTCCCGGGCTGCGGCGATGTTTCGGCCGCATTGGCGGTGCTGTCGGTGCCGGCGGCATTGGTCCCGCCCGTTGCTTCGCCGGAGGCAGCGGTAGTGCCGGCGGCCGAAGTCTCGCTGGCGGGACGTGACTCACTGGTCGCATCTGCCTTGTTGGAAGCACCGGCCTCACCGGCCGCACCGGCTTCGGTGGATGCGGCGCTCTCGTTGGCTGCTCCAGCATCACTCGAACCGCCGTCCGCAGTGGCTCCAGCGCCCTCACCTGCCGCGCTGCCCGCCTTCTCCTTCTCCCTCTCCGCGTCAGGCTCGCTCTTGTTCGACGTGCCACCATGTTCAGCCACCGCCGCGTCGACAATCGACTCGGCCGAAATAACATCCACGCGCGCCGCGTTGACCTGCGCCTGCACCGACTCCACCTTTGCCAGCGCGGCGTTGCATCCCGCCTGCGCTTCGTCCTTGCACGCCTCGGTCTCGGCCAGCGCCTTGTCGACCGCGGCGTTCACCTGCGTCGAAGCATCGGCAATGCCAGATGCCACATCGCGCCCGGCCTGCTGCGCCGCATCGGCCGCCGCTACCGCATCGTCCTTGACCGACTCGATGTCAGCCATCAGCGCCTCGCTGGCGGCGGCGTAGTCTTCCCCTACTTTTTCGGCGTCGGCACGCGCGCTCTCCACCTTGTCGTTCATGTCCGACATTGCCGTTTCCGCCTGCGCAATCACATCCTCGCTCTGCTGGCGCATGTCGGCAAACGAAGATGCGATCCGATCCCTGATGTCGCCGACATCCACCACATCGGCCGCAGCGCGCTGCGCTTCCTCCTTTACGGTATCGGCCGCAGCGTGAACCTGCTCCAGGCCCTGGCGCGCCATGTCCACGCCCTGTTCGCAGCGCGCATTCCATTGCGCCTGCACCTGCTGCACCTCGCCCTCCCAGTTGACAATGGCGTCGCCCAGCTTGGCCAGCGACAGGTCGGCACCGGTCTTGCCCAACAATTCATCGAATGCGGACTTCATCGCGGCCACCTGCCCGGGCGGCAGCAGCGCCGCCACCACGCCATCCCAGGTGACGCCGGCGATGCTGCGTTCCGCGTCGGCGACACGCGCCATCACGCCGTCGCCAGCCTCGCGCACGCGCTGCCCGGCAGCGTCGGCCATCGACTGCACGCGCGGCTGCATGCCCTCCACTTCTCCGGCCAGCCGCTCGGGATAGGATTGCGCCTGCTGGTGCACTTCGCGCAGCGCCGCCGCCACCTGCCCGAGCCCATCGCGCGCCGCCGCCACGGCCTGCCGCACGCCCGCCTTGCCCTGCGCCAGCGCGTCGCGCAGGGGCGCGGCCGATTCCTGCAACTGCGCCTCGATGGGCGCGATCGTGCTGTCGATCAGATCGTCCAGCTGCGCCTTCACCTTGTCCACCTGTTCCTTGCATTGCAGTTGTTCGATGCAGGCTTCGGCCGCGCCGCGCACCTGCGCCACCACGGCATCGGCGGCGGCGCAGGCCGATTCGATCTGCTCGTCGATCGCCGGCGGCACCGCCGCGAGCGTCTCGTCCACCTGGAGCAGCGCTGCCTGCAGCTTGTCCAGCTGCGCGCTCAAAAGGTCGATCGCCACCTGAAGCTGCGCGATGGCCTGGTCCAGCACGGGATTGAGCGCCTCCACGGCGGCCACGGCCTGCTGCATCAGGCCAGTGGCCTGCTCGCCCGCCGTACGCACCGCGCCGCGTGCCGCGACGATGGTCGCCTTCACCCCCGGCACCATCGCCTTGACGCCGACGAACAGCATGCGCGCCATCGCCAGCGACGCCACGCGCGGCATGTAGCGGGTGCAGATCGTGATGGCGTTGTCGCACAAGTCCTCGGCCTGGTCCATCTCGCTGGCGGCGCGGTCGAGCGCCGCGTTGGCAGCTGCCACAAACGCGAGGATGCGCGCGGCGATGTCGTTGATCAGCGCAACCGCATCGGCGATCATGCCGCGCACCGGGTCAACATAGCCGGGCAGCGTGGCGAGCATGGCGCGCGCCTCGTCGAGCGCGGTGTTCAGTTCAGCCAGCAGCGCGCGCACCTGCTCCACTTCTTCCGCAATCGTGGCCGACAGCGCGCGCAGCGCCTGCGCCACTGCCTGCAAGCGCGTGTCGAGCGCGTCGAGCGGGTCGAGCGCCTTGTGCATCAGCGTATCGACGCCCTCGCCCACGGCCGTGAGCTCGCCCATCACCTTGTCCACCTGCGCGCGCGCCGCCGCCAGCGGTTCGGTCAACAGGTCGCCCAGCCGGTCCAGCTGCGCCGCGCCGTCGTCGAACAGGGCGTCGCAGGCGGCGCCTTCGCGTTCCAGCGCCGCATCCATATTGTCCACGTAGGCGATCTGGCTTTGCACCGATTCGAGCAGCGCGCCGCCCTTGGCGCGGATGGTGACGGCGAGTCCGGCCAGCGTGTCATTCGCTTGCCCCGTGGCCAGCGCCAGCTGGGTATTCAGGTCGGCCACATTGGCGCCGATGGTGCCGCGCAAGGCCGCCAACTGCGCAAGGCTGTCGCTTTGCAGCTGCGTCGCCTGGGCCTGGGCGCCGGCCACGCCGGCGGCGGGCAACGCCGCCAGGCCACTGCCGTACTTGGATACGATGCCCACGCTGCCCTGCGCCAGCGCCACCAGCGCCTGGCCGCGTGCCGGCACGCTGTTGAACATCGCCACATGCGGCGCCACATCCGGCACCAGGCCGGCCAGCGACGGCAACGTGCTGCCGCACGCGTCCACCGCGCTGGCTGCGGCGGCGATCACCGGTTCCACGCTGGATGCTTGCTGGAGAAGGCGCGCGGGAATGGCCGCCGCGTCGTCGGCCAGGCGGCGCAGGTCCGCCACGGCCCGCTCGAAGCCGTCGGTACAGCATGCGATCACCGGCGCCGGGTCCAGTATGCCGGGCAGCGTTGCCAGCTGGTCGCGCAGCGCCGCCATGTCGGCCGCCATCGACGCGGCGCAAGCGCTCACGTCGCCGGCAAAACCCTGGCCCTGCTGCGCCACCGTCTGCGCTGCCTGCTGCAGGGCGGCGGCGATGCGCGTGGCGCTTTGCGGCAGGACGGTCAGGCAATCATCAATGACCTTCATGGTGCTTTCCGCTTCATGATGATGCCAGGGTGGTCTGGGCCTCGTCGGCGGCTGCCTTCATGGCAGCCGCAATCTGCGCGACCTTGTCGGGCGCAGGATCGAGCGAGAGCGACGCGCCCGAGAATTTGGCGATCGACAGCTTGACCTCGGCCAGCGACTGGTCCAGTTCCGGCAGGACTTCGGCGCCTTCGATGCGCAGTTCTTCCAGCACCGGCAAGAGCGGCACCACGACCGGCACCTTGGGCAGCGCGGCCAGCGAGGGCAAGGCGTCCAGCGCCGCCACGGCCGCGGCACCGGCGGCACCGGCGGCCACCAGGCGGCCGGGCATCGCTTGCCGGTTCAGTTCTTCCAACACCAGCACGGCGCCGCCAGCGATGCGCCTGGCCAGTGCGTGCAGCCAGCCGTCGTCGCCTGCGTGCGCGCTCGACAGCGAGGGTCCGGATCTTTGCAGCAGCCAGGCCAGTTCCGCACGCGCGGCCGGTTCGCCCATCCAGTGGCGCAAGTAGTGATAAGCGTCGTCATTGCCGACAAAACTGCGCGGGGCGCCGGCAATGGCATGCTGGCTCACCCGGTCTGGCGCGGCGAAACGCGCCTGGCCACCCGGCTCGTAAAACGTGACGCGGCAGTTGTGCCGCCACAGGCTGCAAAGGGGATGGAGCATGGGTTCTGTGCGTTCCGGTTGCGATGGGCACGGCGGGTGCCAAGGTGCGTCAATCGGACGATAGCGCCGATGGCGCCGCACAGCCAGTATCTTGCGGTAACAGCGGCGCTGTTACCTGCGGCAGCAACAGGCCGTCCCGGCATGCGTTTGTGGCGCCGGCAGTCGCCATGTTGCCGACGCGTCACCAATACGTCGGGCGACACGCAGCAGCGCGCATGACAGTACCGGCGCGATAAGCTGAAACGCGCAAGGCCGCAGCCGGTGGCGATGGCGCCGCCGGCTAGCGCGCCGTGGTGAGCGCGGCAATGAGCGCGCGCGCAGCGGCCGACGGGCGCCGGTGGCCGGCATAAATCGCCGAAAACGCGCGCGTGCGCCCGCCCATCTCGGGCAGCAGCTCCACCAGTTCGCCGCGCTCGATGCGTTCGCGCACAATGAAGTCGTAGCTCTGGCATACGCCCAGGCCGTGGGCGGCCAGCGAGACCACGCCCAGCACATCGTCCAAGACGGTGATGCGCGCCTGCGGCGACCAGTCCACATCGCCATCGGGCGCGCGCAGCAGCCAGGGCGACACGCGCCCGGTGCTGGGCATGACGAAGCAGATGCAGGCGTGCTGTTGCAGCTCCTCGAACGAGGCCGGCGTACCGGCGCGTTCCAGGTAGGCGGGCGACGCCACCAGGCGCAGCGGCGCGTCTTCCAGCTTGCGCGCCACCATGCCGCTGTCGGGCAGCTCGCCCAGGCGCACGGCCAGGTCGAATCCTTCGGCCACCAGGTCCACGTTGCGGTTGGCGATATTGAGCTCGACCCGCACCAGCGGATACTGCCGCGCAAAGGCGCCGAGCAAGGTCGGCAGGCGGTAGTGCCCGTAGGTGGTCGGCACGCTCAGGCGCACCCGCCCCGCCACCTCGTCGGCCTGGCCCCAGATGGCGCGCTCGGCCTCGTCGATCAGCGCGAACGCGGCCAGCGACTGTTCCAGGTACAGCTGGCCGGCATCGGTAATGCGCAGGCTGCGCGTGGTGCGCCGGAACAGCTGGCTGCCCAGGCGCTGCTCCAGCCTGCCCAGCGCGCGGCTGACGACCGAGGCCGTCGTGGCCAGGGTGACGGCCGCCGCGGTCAGGGAGCCGTGTTCGGCCACCGCAAGGAAAATCTCCACATCGCCCAAGTGTCCGTAACGCCGCGTCATTTTTGCCTTTAAAGAATTAATCATTGTACCAAGAGGTAGTTTATCTTCTTTACAGGCTTGAATATAGTCTTGCCTACGCTAACTACCGATGGAAACCACCATGACACAACTCAAACCCCTCCTCGCCGCAATGCTGCTCAGCCTGGCAGGCGCCAGCCAGGCCGCCAGCGTGCTGGTCGTGCTGTCCGACGCCGACCACCTCGACCTGAAGGATGGCAAGACCTTCCCGACCGGCTTTTACCTGAACGAGCTGGCCCAGCCGCTCAAGCTCCTGCTCGACGCCGGCCATGACGTTACCTTCGCCACGCCGAACGGAAAAGCGCCCACTGTCGACAGCACCTCGCTCGACCCGATGTATTTCGGCGGCGATGCAGCCAGGCTCAAGCAGCACCAGGACCTGGTCGCCGGGTTGAACATCACCTCGCAGCAGCGTTCGCCGGTCATCAGCCTGGCGCGGGTCGAGCAGATCGGCTATGGCCACTATGACGCCGTGTACATCCCGGGCGGACACGCACCGATGCAAGACCTGATCCGCAGCGCCGCGCTGGGACGCCTGCTGGCGCACTTCCACGAAGCGGGCAAGACGACGGCGCTGGTATGCCACGGCCCGGCGGCGCTGTTGTCGGCGTTGCCCAACCCGGAAGCCAGCATTGCCCGCATGGAGCAAGGCGGCAAGGCCACGCCGCCGGGCTGGATCTACGCGGGCTACCGCATGACCGTGATCAGCAACCAGGAAGAAGGCCTGGCCAAGGCGTCGCTCAAGGGCGGCACGATGAAGCTCCTGCCGCAGAGCGCGCTGGAGACGGCCGGTGCCCGCTACAGCAGCAATGCGGCGCCATGGACCAGCCACGTGGTCACGGACCGCGAGTTGATCACAGGCCAGAATCCAGCCTCCGCCTTGCAAGTGGGGCAAGCCCTGCTGGAGCGCCTGAAGAAATAATTGGGCTGAAAGCACGCGCCGGCACGCTTCTAAGCTTATGTGAAATGCGTCGTTCTGTTAACGCCGGGCCCACTTTATAGTGGCTGCCCGTTCGGCCGCAGTGCCGGCGCCCAATCACTCAGGAGTCAACAGAATGAAGCAACACGGTTTTCAGCGCGCGCCCACGGGGCTGCGTCTCAGCATCCTGGCCATGTCGATCGCCTCGCCGTGGGTTCCGGCCATGGCCCAGACCGGCGACGCCGCCACCGCCGAAACAGCGCCGCCGGCCGTGGTGGTGACCGGCACGCGTGTGTCGAACCGTTCCGTGCTGGACACGGCCTCGCCGGTCGACGTGGTGTCGGCCGACCTGATCAACAACAATGGCGTGACCGAAGTGAGCCAGGCGCTGTCGGCCGCCCTGCCCGCGCTGAACTTCCCGCGCCCGGGCCTGACCGACGGCACCGACACCGTGCGTCCAGTCACCCTGCGCGGCCTGGCGCCGGACCAGGCGCTGGTGCTGGTCAATTCCAAGCGGCGCCACGCATCGGCGCTGGTCAACGTCAACGGTACGGTGGGGCGCGGTTCGGCTTCCGCCGACTTGAATACCATCCCGGCCGGCATCATCCAGACGGTGGAAGTGCTGCGCGACGGCGCCGCCGCCCAGTACGGCTCGGACGCGATTGCCGGCGTCATCAACTTCCGCCTGCGCGAAAACCGCAGCGGCGGGGAATTGAGCGTCAGCACCGGCGCGCGCATCTCGGAATACGACTACAACACCGGCACCGTGCCGGCCGGGCTGGCGCTCGACGTGCCGAACAAGCGCAAGCGCACCGACGGCCAGAGCACCACCGTGAGCGGCTGGAAGGGCTTTACCCTGGGCGAGGATGGCTTTTTGACCGTGGCGGCCGAATACAAGAAACAATCGCATACCGAGCGCAGCGCCTACGACGTGCGCCAGCAGTATCCGCTCATCAACGGCAAGTTCGATCCGCGCGAGCAAACCATCAACCGTTACAACACCTGGGGCGGTGAGCCGGAATTGACGCAATCGACTGTGTTCGCCAATGCCGGCATCCCGCTGCAGGGCAACGCCAGGCTGTACGGCTCGGCCAGCTACCAGCGGCGCGATTCGAGTGCCGCCGGCTTCTTCCGCCGACCCTTGCAGGATGAAAACATCGCTTCGGTCTATCCGGACGGCTACCTGCCGGTGATCGCGCCCACCGTGGACGATGCCAGCGCCACTGGCGGGCTGGCCTGGAGCGCACAAGGCTGGGACTTCGACGCCTCGCTCGGTTTCGGCCGCAACAAGATGGCCTTCACGGTCGAGAACTCGCTCAACCGCTCGCTGGGCGCGTCCAGCAAGACCGGGTTCGATGCCGGCGGCTTCGCCTACGACCAGCTGACCCTGAACTTCTCGGCCGTGAAACCGGTCACGGTCGCCATCTTGCCGGCGCCGCTGAACGTGGCGCTGGGGGCCGAAGCGCGTCGCGAAAACTACGAACTGTGGGCCGGCGAGCCAGATTCCTACCGCTACGGCGGCGTGACCCTGGCCGACGGGCGCCCGAGCGCGGCCGGCTCCCAGGTGTTTCCCGGCTACACGCCGGCCAACGCCATCGACAGCGGACGCCATTCGATCGGCGCCTTCCTCGACCTGGAAACCAAGCTGACCCCGCAATTGCTGACCTCGCTGGCGGTGCGCGCCGAGCGCTATTCCGACTTCGGCAGCAACGTCACCGGCAAGCTGGCCACGCGCTACGACTTCACGCCCTCCTTCGGCCTGCGCGGCTCGCTACAGAATGGCTTTCGCGCGCCATCGCCGCAGCAGCAGTTCTACACCTCCACCGCGATGACCTTCATCGACGGTGCGGCGTTCAATATCGCCACCTTCCGCCCCGACGATCCGGTCGCCGTCGCGCTCGGCGCCAAGCCGCTGGAAGCTGAAAAATCGGTCAACGTGGCGCTCGGCGCGGTGGCCCGTATCGGCGCGGTCAGCCTGACGCTCGATGCCTACCGGATCAAGATTCGCGACCGCATCGTGTTGAGTGAAAACCTGACGCAAGCGAATGTGCGCCAGTTCCTCAGCGCCAGCGGTTACACCGGCGTGGGCGGCAGCCGCTTCTTCATCAACGGGGTGAACTCGACCACCACCGGCGTCGACGTGGTGGCGAACTGGCCGCTGCGCAGCACGGCGGGCCTGATCGACCTGACGCTGGCCGGCAACTTCAACACGACCGAGGTGACGCGCGTGCCGGTCACGGCGCAGCTCGCAGCGCTGAGCCCGGCGCCGTCGCTGTTCGGGCGCGCCAACGTGCTCGGTATCGAAGAAGGCCAGCCGAAAAACAAGATCAGCGCCAGCGCGCGCTGGAAGCTGGCGCAGTGGGGCGCGACGTTCAACGCCACGCGTTACGGAAAGGTGCTGTCGGCGGGCAGCACGCAAGCGACCGATTTCTGGCTCACGCCCAAAACCGTGGTCAACCTGGAAGCGCGCTACACGCTGGCCGGCGGCGCCACCCTGGCGCTGGGCGCGGACAATCTGTTCGACGCGTATTCGGACCCGGTGCCGGCCTCGCTCAACACCACGGCGGCGGTGCCGTATGCCAACCGCGCGCCGTTCGGCCGCTCGGGACGCTTTGTGTATGCACGGGCCGGCTACAGGTTCTGACGTGGGGCCGGTAGTGGCGGGGAAAACTACGGCGATGGCCGCAGCCCGTAGCGCGCGACAATCTCGTCGTAGCGATGGTCTTTACGCATGGCGCCCAGCGCGCGGTTGAAGGCGTCGCGCAGCTCTCGATTGCGAAACGCCACCTTGAACCCGGTGGTCGCCTCGAAAATCGCATGGTAGTCGAGTTCGACGCGGGTGTTGAACTCGGCACTGTATTGCTTGCGATACCACTCGAAGACCTTCTTGTCGACGATGATAACGTCCACCCTGCCGACCCAGAACATCCTGTTCTGGGCCTTCTGGTTAGCCGGCTGAAAATAATTGCTGGGGAACCGGCCATCGGCGCCAGCCCGGTAGCGCGCCTCGAACACCGGACCCAGGTCGCGCCAGCCATTTTGCCAGATGGCGAAGTTGTAGCGGTCGAGATCGGCGATTGTCTTGAGCACGATGTGCTTGTCCCTGCGCGAAATGGCGACGTTCTCATACCGGATGAACTCGTCCGAGAAGTACACGCCATCGGCGTCGCTGCCGCGCACGCTCACCGCCAGGTCGACGCCGTCGCCGGCCATGAATGGCAGCAGCCGTACGTTGGGGGCCTCGTGAAAGACGACGTTGCGTCCGGCGCGCCGCAGCGCTTCGACGACCAGGTCGACTTCGATGCCGACGGCATTGCCTTGCGCATCATGAAAAGAGAACGGCGGCCTGTTGCCGTGCTTGAGCGCCAACAAGTCAGCCGGACGCGCGGGCGCGGCCAAGCTTAGTGAAGCGGCAATGCACAACGCTGCCAGTATGTTCATGGGGATGCTCACTGAACCCGTAAAAGGACGCGCCCGCCGGTGTCGGCGGGCCTGCGCTGATCAGTCGGCAATCTCGCCGACAAACATGGATTGCAAGGCATTGGCTCTTCTTCGGTGTGGGAATATGTATGTTGCATGACCCATTAAAAGTCGTTTTGAAAACTACGTCAATTATTTATTAACTTTAAGAAATAATTTTTCCGCCAGCAGCTAAGCTTGGACGCGCGAAAAGGGCGGCAATCGACGGCGCGCGGCTGAGGAAATGGATGATTGGGGGAAGGGAGACAGCGGGACAGCGTTGTGTACGTCATGCAACGCCCACCGTTTGCGCGATATCCTCGCCAACGCTCTTGCGTGCCGCCGCGCGCATTAACGTACCCGGAAACGTCGTTAATTCCAGCTGTCCAATGCTCCGCTCGCGGCCAGCAGGTCGATGGCTGCGCCGATGCGCTCTTTCGCACTCTGCATCAGTCCAGCCTCGTCGTCGCCCAGCAGCGCGCGCATCAACGCCGGCGCGAGGACGATATCGATAAACTGCGCGGCGGGCGGGGTCGCCCTCTTGACCGCATCGGGGCCTGACGAGCGGGCGGCGATGGCGTCGGCGACCCGCCCCACGCCCATTCGCCAGCGCAGCTGGTCGGCGCTCAGGGCCATGTCCCGCAAGCGCGGCGCTTCCGCCACCAGCAGGCGCAGCAAAGCGACCGCATCCGGTTGCAAAGCCTGCTCCACGACGCTCAGGCCGGCCGCTGTCATGCGCTCGCGCAAGGGCCTGTCGACACTGTGGGCCGCATCGTCCATGGCAAACAATCGCGCAAGATTATTCTCGATCACCGCCTCGAACAGCGCCGCCTTGTTGGCATAGCGCGCGTAGATGCTCGCCTTGCCCGCGCGCGCATCGAGGGCAACCTGGTCGCAGCTGGTGGCGTCGAAGCCCAAGGTGAGGAACAGCCGCGTCGCCGCATCGAGCAGGCGGGCATCGACCTCGCCCTTGCGCCCCGCCGCCGGCCGCCCTCCGGCGCCGCGCTTGTCGTGTTCTACCGCGTCCATCACTTCCCTCCCGCACATGGTACGTCTTGTCAAAATGAATCTGTGTTAATCTAGACTGAACAGTTCAGTTCAGTTTTAATCCAGCAAACCCGCTGATTGTACCCGCGTCCCACCTGCCCTGCCGCCGCCGGCCAGCCGATGCACACCATAAGGGAATCACCATGTCCGACGCTATCCATCCATTCCACCTGTCCATTCCCCAAGCCGATCTGGACGATTTGCAGCGCCGCCTCGCGCACACCCGCTGGCCCGATGCCGACACCGTGCCCGACACCAGCCAGGGGCCGCAACTGGCCAAGCTGCGTGCGCTCGTCGCGCGCTGGCAGGACGGCTACGACTGGCGCCGCTGCGAGAGCCTGCTCAACGAGCTCGGCCAGTATCGCACCGAGATCGACGGAATCGATATCCATTTCCTGCACGTGCGCTCGCCCGAGCCGGACGCGGTACCGCTGCTGATCACCCATGGCTGGCCCGGATCGGTGCTGGAGTTTCGCAAGGTGATCGGCGCACTGACCGACCCGGTCGCGCATGGCGGCAAGGCCAGCGACGCATTTCACCTGGTGATTCCCTCGCTGCCGGGCTTCGGCTTCTCGGGCAAGCCGGCCGCCAGCGGCTGGAACGTCGGCCGCATCGCGCAGGCATGGACCACCTTGATGGAGCGCCTCGGCTACGCGCGCTGGGCGGCGCAGGGAGGCGACTGGGGCGCGGCCGTGACCACCACGCTGGGTTATATGGCGCCCCCAGGCTTGATCGGCATCCACCTGAACATGGTCATGTTCCAGCCGACCGAACAGGAGCGGGCCGACGCCACGCCCGACGAACAGGCGATGCTGGACGACGCCCGGCGCTACGACCAGGAGTTTTCGGGCTACTACAAGCTGCAAAGCTCGCGCCCGCAATCGGTGGGTTTCAGCCTTGCGGATTCGCCGGTGGGACTGGCCGCGTGGATCTACGCGCTGTTCCAGGACGTGTCCGACAGCGGCGGCAACGCCGAAAGCGCGTTCGAGCTGGACGACCTCATCGACGACATCATGCTGTACTGGCTGCCCAACACCGGCGCCAGTTCGGCGCGCCTGTACTGGGAATCGATGCAGGCGATGCGCCAGGGCGGCATGCCCTCCTCGCCGATGGGCACGCCGACGGGAATCAGCATGTTTCCGGGCGAGCAAATCAGGCTGTCGAAACGCTGGGCCGAACGGCGCTTTACGCAACTGGTCCACTTTAACGCGCTGGCGCACGGCGGCCATTTCGCCGCGCTGGAGCAGCCGGGCGATTTCATCGACGAGGTCCGGGCAACGTTCCGCTTCGCCCGATAAACCCGGCGCCAGGTCGGTCAGAACGAATGGATGATGCCCAATGCAATGCCGGTCTGGCTGTGGTCGGCAACCCCGCCTCCCAGGCCGGCCAAGGGCGAGCTGCTGTTGACCATTGCTTCCGTCGCGCCATCCGCATTGCTCAGATGCGCCACGTTGGCGATCAGGCTGGTGCGGCTGGAGAGGGTGTAGCGGCCAAGCCAGCGCACGACCGTGGATTTGTTGGAAAACGTCTTGTTCTTGCGGTAAACGACGTCGCCCGACATCGTGAACGCGCTCGATACCGTATAGTCCACGCCGGCCTCGACGACGCTGGCCTTACTCTTGGGCAAACTGATAATCGACTGAAACTTGCCAGGACCGCCGATATCGCTGGCGGCATAGCCGAGCCGCGCGCGGACAGGGCCGACGCTGTAGCTCGCGCCCACGGTGCTGACCCGGTACACGCTTGCCGTGGCATCGGCCGCCTCTTCACGGTCATGGCTGGCGACGAAGTAGATCGGTCCCTGCGCATAGCGCAGCGCAACGTTAACCATGCTGCCGGCGGAGGAATCGCCAGCGACTTCGCCGATTCCGACCATGGCGCCGCCCTGCAGGCCGCCAACGGTCGGACTGACATATTTGATCGTGTTGTTATAGATCGCGCTGACGGCCTCGAACTCGGAAAACTTGAACACGCCGCCGGCATGGTAGCCGCCCATGAACACGCTGCCCACCATCCAGTCGTCGTTGAAGCCCCATTGCCTGCCTACCGTCAGCGTGCCGAAATCACCATCCAGGCCGACGTAGGCGTTACGGGAAAACAGGGTGCCCGTCACTGTCTGGGAGCCCTTGCTGGGGTTGATCCCCGCCTGCAGGTTGAATACGGCGTTTACGCCGCCGCCGAGTGCTTCCACGCCGCGCACGCCCATATGCGACATGCCCATGATACCGTCGCTGGCAACGATCTTCGATTGCGAACCATTGTCGACATTGCTGACCGACATGAACCCAGTGTCGAGAACACCGCCGACGGTGATATTGCTCTGCGCCATTGCTGACGACGACGCCAGCGCACCTGATACGACCGCGGCCATGCTGCATTCGATAAATCTTTTCACTTGCTCTCCTGATGACTTCTTCAAAGGTGGAGGAATGACGTCCGCCACCTTGCTTTCAAAAACTATTAATTGTCTAAATGTAATTGTTAACGTAATTACATGCGACATTAAAATGCTTTTTCGGAAATTTGTCACATTTTCTTTTGAGTTATGCAACAAATTGACACGTCGGCGGGAGAGTGCGTCAGTGCGGCACAAGGCGGTGCGCCATAGCGCGCGGACGGCGGAAGCAGCAATTATTGGGGGAGGAAATAGCGGGACAGCATTGTAGACGAAAAACAACGTTCATCCAGGTTTTGAACAGAACCATGTCGGCTGCTGTACCGACACGGGGGCGCACGCCGGCCGGTTTCGATTGTCGCGGCGCCGATGGCGGTCGACGGCGGTCGACGGCGTTGCCATCCGGGTGCTGCAGGCGAGTGAGCCGATACCGGCTGCTCACGCGCCTGCATTCACGCCGCTGGCGCTGGCGTTCAGGCGCGCGCGGCAGCCTGGCGGCGCCGCACCGCTCCCGCAGCCAGCAATCCGATCCCTACCAACAGGAAACTTTCCGGCTCCGGCACCACCTGCACCGAACTGCCATCGGCCGCGACGGCGATCTCGTTCAGGTTAGCATCCAGAAACAGCACGTCCGAAAACGTCAGCGCCGCGTTGCCGTTGCCAAAGGTATCGAAACTGAAGCGCCCGAGCTCGCCGCTACCGGACGCTCCCGGCCCGGTACCGACCAGGGTGTTGAACACGAACGAAATGGTCCCGGTCGCGTTGTCGATCGTGCCGCCGTCGCTGAAGGTGCTGCCTGCGCTGCCCAGAAACGCGCCCTCCTTGAAACTGTTTGCCTTGAGCAAAGCCGAATCGAAGCTGAGCGTGAACTGGTAGCCGTACAAATCGGTGATGTCCGAGATGTTCACGGACAGGTCGAGCTTGCCGCCCGATACCACCGGCGCCGGCGCGGCGTTCACCGACAAGGTCGGCATGGCGAAGGCCTGGGTGCTGGCGGCCAGCAGCATGGCAGCGAAATATTTTTTGAGTGTCATGGTTCGTCCTATTGCCCCGAAGGGCTTGATATGCGGTAACGGCCAGCCGGATGCGCGTGCACCCGGCCAGCCGCTTCGGTCAGTTGCAGGCGGCGCCTTTCGGCAGGCGCTGCGCTACGTAAGTGAGGTCGCGGGCATTGACCACGCCATCGGCCAGCGCATCGGCGCGGGCGTCGAAACCGGCCTGCCCGCTGCGTTTGCCGAACGTTGCCTTGACCAGCGCCAGGTCGGCGCAGTCGACCTGGCCGTCGATGTTCTGGTCGCCCGCCAGGTGGATGCCGAAGTCCGCGTTGGAAACGTCGAAGAACACATTGCCGACCGCTTCCACCTTGATCCGCGCCGCCGACGCGGGCGCCGACGGCAGGGTGACCTGGGCGCTGCCGTTGTTGGGCACGCCTTCGGCCAGCAGCACCGGCCAGGTCTTGCCGCCGTCGGTCGAGAGCGCAATGTTCACGCTGGCCACGCCGACCGGAGCGACATCGGTATTGGCGACGTTCCAGGTGACGGTCTGCACCGAGCCCGGGTCGAGCGTCACGGCGCTGTTGGGCGAGGTCACCAGGAACGGCCCGGCCTGCGGCGCCAGCACCAGGCTGGTGCTGGCGCTGTTGACGCCGCCCCGGCCGTCGCGCGCCGTCAGCTTGAAGTTGAGCGATGCCGGCGCGGCGTTGGTGCCGTCCAGCCCGACGTAGGCGGCGGTCGGCAGGAATTCCGAGTAACACTCGATATCGGCCAGGCTCGGCGGCGTGGCCGCGCTAGAGCAGGCGCCCGTCACCGCGTTGGTGTTATTCGACAGGATCTGCGCCAGGTCCGGGAACACCCGCGTCGGGTCGCTTGTGGTGTGGTTCTCGCCCGGCGAGTTGTACTCGAGCGTGTCGGCGGCGCTAACGGTGGCGCGGGTACCGAACTGGCGGAACAGCGGGCCATTGAGCTTGACGTTGCTGGTCAGCCCGGTGCCGCTCGCCGCGCCCCGGTCGTTCTGCTCCCACATATACGTGAGCAGGTCGCCATCGGCATCGGCCGCGCTGCCGGTCAGGGCGAAGGGCGTACGCACCGGAATGGTGTAGCTGGCCGGCACGCTCACCACAGGCGCGTTGTTGCCCGTCGCACTCACGGACCCGCCGCGCGTGGTCGGCCCGCCCACGGCGACTTCGCCCACGAAGCCGCTGGCGCCCGCGGTAAAGTCGACCAGCAGCAGCGGCGCCACATTGACGCCGGCCAGCGCACCGTTGAACGTCACCGTAAAGGCCGCGTCGCTCAGGGCGCTGACCGTCACCGTGGCGCCCGCCGGCCAGCCCGGGCTGCCTTCCAGCGCGGCCTTGACGCCGGTGGTGGTGTAGTTAGTGCCGCGCACGATCGGCGCCGTCAGATTGCCATTGACGTTGATGCGAAATTGCTGCCCGGCCGTGTTAAAGCCACGCAGCGCGGCAACCTGCACTTCGTTCAGCTTCGACTCGGCGCTCGACGTGTAGGCGACGATTTCGTCGAAGCTGCGCTGCGACCAGTACGGGTCGCTGTGCGGCTGCAAATTGTCGGTGCTGCAGATGCCGGCATAGGCCATGATCGACGAGCCGCTGCCCACTTCGACCGAGGTGCCCGGATTGCGGTTGCCGCCGCTGCAGTTGGAACTGATGCCGTTGAAGGTGTGGTTGCCGGCGAACTGGTGACCGAGTTCGTGCGCCACATAGTCGACCGCGAACGAGTCCCCGGTCGGCTTGGGCAGGCCGGTGCAGCCCTGCGCCTTGGCGTTGGCGCCCACCACGCCCAGGCTGGCGACGCCGCCGCCGTTCAGGCCGAGCGCGATGTGGCCGACATCGAAGTTGCCGGCGCCTGCCAGCAAACCGGTGACGATGCGGTTGCGCGACAGGGTGCCGCTGCCGCAGCCGGACGCCTGGGTCGCGGTAAAACACGCCGTCGTGCCGCACGGGCCGTTGGCCTCGGTCATCTGGGCCGGGGTGTCCAGGTTCAGGGCGTCGGTGGCGTCGATCAGCACCAGCCGGATCGCCGTTTCATCCTCGTAGACCTGGCTGACGCGGTTGATCAGGGTGACCTTGGCGGCGGTCACGTTGGCCGGGCCGCCGAAGTAAGTAGCGTAGGTCGGGTCGGTCACCAGCGCCAGCCGGTAGGTGCGCAGCTGGTCGCTGACGGCCACGTTCGGCGCCATGCTGGCGTCCATCACGCGAAACGGGACGGCGCTGGTACTCTGGCCGTCGGTGGCGCTGATATCGAACGCGCCGGCCCGGCCGCTGGGCAAGCTGACCCTGATCGCGCCTTTGGCGTCGGCCGTGGCGACGGCGCTGTGCAGCGCGGCCGTGTCGCCTTCGCCGCGCACGGTCAGGTTGACGCTGGCACCGGGCGCAAAACCGGTGCCGAGCACCTCGACCGGGGCCCCTTCTTTATAGAAGGACTGCGACAGCGCCAGTTGCGCTTCGGGCAGCGCGCCTTCGACCAGCGGGCCGTGCTGGTTGATCACGTCGCCGCGGCTGTAGCTGGCGTACAGGCTGGTATCGAGGTGATAGTATGGGTCCACGTACCAGCCGCCATTGGCCGAGCGCACCGAGGCGTGCAGGCCGAGCGGGGTGATATCCATGCGCAAGGTCGCGCTCGCATCGTCGATGCCCCTGCCCTTGTAGGTCTTGATGTCGGGATGCCTGGCGGCGAGTCCAGCTTCCATGATGGGCGACTCGACCAGGGTGAAGCGCTGGTAGCCGCCGTCCGGATGGGGGAGCGAAATGGTCTGGCTGGCGGCCATCGTGCTGTTGCCGCGCTCTGATGGCGCGCTGGCGGTGAGCGACGCCATGCCGGCCGCATCCAGGGTGGCGCCGCGGAAGCGCTTGAGCGAGAGGGCCGGCGTTTTTGCGCTGGCGATGCCCATGCGGCCGGTCGCGACGCTGGCGTCCTGCCAGTACGGGGCGGCGCGCTGGGTCGAGACCGGCGCTGCGGCGGGAGCGGCGGGTGCGGCTATGGCAGCCTGCGCGAATGGCGCGGCGGCGAAGGCCAGGGCAATACACAGGGCAAGAGAGGATTTCTTGCATGCGGCGCTACGCGGATGGTGCAAAGCGCCGTTGTACAGCGGATTCCAAGGCTTCATTGTCATGCGGTGCCCTTTCGCGGCTTGGTGAATATGCTGGTCGTCGTGAGATGTCTTCCCGCGGCTGGTGCGGATGTGCGGGCCTGCTTTTTTGTGAAAAAAGCCGCCCCGGCCTGGCTGCAAATAAAACAACTAAACCGTAGTAATAGTATTGCTGGATTACCATTGGCACAAGATTAATTTTAACTTTTTGCAACTCCCGAGCCGGGCCGCATCCCAGGCACGTGATCGCCATTGCCATGCGATCCGGGCGTCGACTATAATGATAATAATTCTCATTCACATTTGTCGGTGCAGCGCACCTGACTAGGAATCGTGTCATGTTCGTTGCCGCGCCGGCACTTCTTCAGCAGCAAGTCGAGCACCTTTACAGCCATCATCACGGATGGTTGCGGGCCTGGCTGCGTAACAAGCTCGGCTGCTCGCACCGGGCCGCCGACCTGGCCCATGACATCTTCCTGCGCCTGCTGGCGCGCGACGAGCCGGTGTCCATCGACCAGCCGCGCGCCTTCCTTACCACCGTGGCCCAGCGCGTGCTGGCCAACCACTGGCGCCGCGAACAGATCGAACGCGCCTGGCTGCAGGCGCTGGCGCAGGTGCCGGCGACGCTGTCGCCCTCGCCCGAAGAGCGCGCCATCCTCCTGGAGACGCTGGTCGAGATCGACCGCCTGCTGGCCGGCCTGCCGCCGCAGGTCAAGCGCGCCTTTTTGCATGCCCAGCTCGACGGCATGAGCCAGGCTGCCATTGCCGCCGAGCTCGGCATTTCGCTGAGCACCGTCAAGCGCCACCTGGTGCGCGCCGGCGCCCAGTGCTACTTCGGCCTGACGCTCGATTGATGGCGGCGCTTGACCCCGCCAGAGCGGTGCCGGCCGCCGTGGCCCGCCAGGCGGTCGAATGGCTGGTCGAGCTGCAGTCGGACGACGCCGGCGACGTCCACGCCGCCCAAGCCGCCCTCGGGCAATGGCGCGCGGCCCACCCCGAACACGAACGCGCGTGGCAGCACATCGCCGCCGTCAACGCGCGCTGGCGTGGCGCAACGGCAGCGGCGCCGCTGGCCCACGCCGTCCTGCTCGACGCGCCGCCCGCGCCGGCGCGTCCCCTGCCTCGCCGCACGGCCGCCAAGACGCTGGCGGCCGTGCTGTGCGCCGGCGGCGGCGCCTGGCTGGCGCAGCGGCACGCCCCGTGGCGCGAATGGAGCGCGGACGCCCGCACCGGCACCGGCCAGCGCCGCACCATCGCGCTGGCCGACGGCAGCACGGTCGCGCTCAACAGCGGCAGCGCGGTCGATGTGCGCTTCAGCGCCACCGAACGGCGCCTGCGCCTGCTCGGCGGCGACATCCTGGTCAGCACCGGCAAGGACCCCGGCGCCCGGCCCTTCATCGTCGACACCGCCGAAGGCGAACTGCGCCCGCTCGGCACCCGCTTCGCCGTGCGCCAGCAGGCGGGCGCGAGCCGGGTCGATGTGTTCGAAGGCGCGGTCGCCATCCGCCCGCGCAACGCCACGCCTGCTCCGCCGCACGTCCTGCGCGCTGGCCAGCGGGCCAGCTTCGGCGGGGACGCGGTGACAGCCAGGCAAGCGGCCGATAATGACAGCGTGGCCTGGGCCGACGACATGCTGGTCGCCAGCGGCATGCGCCTGGCCGACTTTCTTGCCGAACTCGGCCGCCACCGGCCCGGCCGCCTGGGTTGCGACGACGCGGTTGCCGACCTGCGCGTGTCCGGCAGCTACCCGCTGGCCGACACCGGCCGCATCCTCGACACCCTGCGCACGACCTTGCCGGTGGAAATCCATTTCCTCACGCGCTACTGGGTCACCGTGCGCCCGGCGCGGCGCTAAAAAAACTTTCGGCAAAGTGAGCTGTTTGCGATTCTCGCGTGACATGGAAGGTGAACTCCACATCTTCCACTTTGCAAAAGGAATCAACCATGCGGCCAGCTACCTGCGCGTCCCCCCATCCACACCACCGTTTGCGCCCACCGTTTGCCCGACGCGCGCTGCTCGTAGCCATCAGCCACGCGCTGGCCACCGGCTTCGCCGCCACGGCCGTCCTGCCCGGCGCGGCCCTGGCCGCCGCGCTGCCCGTCGATGCGGTACCGGCGCCGGCGCGCAAGGCGTACGCCATCCCGGCCGGACCGCTGGAACGCGCGCTCAACCGCTTCGGGCGCGAAGCCGGCATCTTGTTGTCGTTTCCTACCGCCACCAGCGCCGGCCTGCAAAGCCCGGGCTTGAATGGCAGCTACGCGGTACAGGACGGCTTGGCCCGGCTGTTGCAGGGCAGCGGCCTGGCCGCCGTGGCGCAGGACAATGGCGGCTACGTGCTCGTCAAGCAGGCGCAGGCGCCCGCGCCCGCCTCCGCCGCGCCCGCAGTGCCGGCGCGCACCCAGGCCCTGTCCGAAATCACGGTGACGGCGCGCGCCGACGCCGAGAACCCGGCCGCGCCGCTGGCCGGCTATGTCGCCAGGCGCAGCAGCACGGCGACCAAAACCGCCACCGCCACGCGCGAGATTGCGCAGTCGATCTCGGTCGTAACGCGCGACAACCTGGACGCGCGCGGCGTATCGAACCTGGCCGAAGCGCTCGAATACGTGCCGGGCTTTACCCCGCGCACCTACGGCCGCGACGACCGCTACGACTGGTCGATCGCGCGCGGCATCGGCAGTACCAACGGTGGCAACTACCGCGACGGCTTGAAGGACGCCGGCAATCTGTACGCCATGCCGCGCCTGAACAGCTACGGCGTGGAGCGCGTGGAATTCCTGCGCGGCCCGGCTTCGATCATGTTCGGCAGCAACATCCCCGGCGGCACGGTCAATTCGATCACCAAGCGGCCCACCGACGAGGCGCAGGGCGAGATCCGCGTGCGCACCGGCGAGCTCGAACGCCGTGGCGTGGCCGGCGACGTCTCCGGCCCGCTGGGCGCGGATGGTTCCCTGCTGTACCGCCTGGTCGGGTTGGGCGAGCAGTACGACCTGGTCACCCCTGGATCGAGCAAGAAAGAGCGCTACGTCGCGCCCTCCCTGACCTGGAAGATCGACAGCGACACCGCCCTGACGGTGCTGGCCAACTACCAGGAAGACCGCATCGCCGGCGACGCCTATCCTTACAAATACACCGAAGCGGTGGGCTATTACATTGCCGTCGCCGAGAAAGGCTGGGACCACTTCGAGCGCGATCAATGGTCGGCCGGCGTGCTGTTCGACCGGCGCATCAACGACCAGCTCAGCTTTCACAGCCGCAGCCGCTACGGCAAGGTCAAGCTCGATTACCAGGTTAACTTTCTCACCGGCCTGGTGAGCGACGGCGTGGTCACGCGCCGCGCGCAGCACATCAACGACTATACCGAAAGCCGCCAGAGCGACAACTACCTGGAGTTCAAATGGAGCGCCGGCAAGTGGACCAGCACGGCCATTGCCGGGGTCGACCTGAGCAAGATCAGCGGCGCGTCCTTGCGTGGCACCACCCCCGACAACCGGTTCGACCTGGCGAGCGGCAGCGGCCCGTTCGCCGCGCCGCCGCTCAGGCCCGATTACGCGGCCACAACCCGCCAGAGCGGCCTGTACCTGCAAAACCAGGCCAGGTTCGACGAGCGCTTCGCAATCGTCGCCGGCCTGCGCCAGGACCGCTACCGCGAAAACGCGGTCGCGTCCTGGGTCGACGCTCCGGTAAGCACGAACAAGATGACCGGCCGCCTGGGCGGGGTCTGGCTGCTCCCGGGCGGCGTGTCGCCCTACGCGGGCTACGCCACCTCGTTCGAGCCGCAGGGCGGCGCCACCTTCGACGGCGTCAGGTTCAAGCCGACCAGCGCCCGCCAGTACGAGGTTGGGGTGCGCTACGAGCCGGCCGGCGCCAACGCCATGCTCTCGGCAGCCGTGTTCGACATCGTCCAGCAAAACGTGGCCGCCGCCGATCCGCTCAATGAAGGCTTCAACGTGCAGCGCGGCGAAGTGGGATCGCGCGGGCTGGAGCTCGAAGCGAACGCAAGCCTGATGCAAGGCATCGATACCACGGCCAGCTACAGCTACACCGACGCCAGGGTCACGCGCGACACCAATCCAAGACTGGTGGGGCGCAAGAATGGCCTGGTGCCGGCCCACAAGGCGGCGCTGTGGCTCAACGCGCGCGTCCCAAGCGACTGGGTGGCCGGCATGAAAGCCGGGATGGGCGTGCGCTATAACAGCAAGGTGCCCGACTTCGAGAACACGCGCTGGGTGCCGGGCGTGATCCTGTTCGACGCGCGCCTGGGCTATCGGGTCGGCGCGCACTGGGAAGTGTCGCTCAACGCGCGCAACCTGTTCGACAAGAAGCATCTCGGCAACTGCAGCGATGGCGACTGCTATCCGGGCGACCGGCGCGAAGTGCTCGCCACGGCCAACTATCGCTGGTAACACAAGCACGAAGTCCATCCCATGGCGCGGCGCGCTAGCTCAACAGTAAGCGCCGCGCCAGCTCAGCAGTAAGCACCGCACCAGCTCAGCAGTATGCGTCGCGCCAGGCAAAGCCTGACCGATCTCTTTCCGCCGATTTACAACACCTCCGAAAAATAGATACCCGACTGCACGTGTGCGACCTTGCTTTGCGCTATAGTTTTTGCATAAGAAACTTAGCCAATAAACTATTTTTTCTGGGTTGCGTACCGTATGGAAATTACAGGTTCCACAGTTCTACTTCAGCCTGGCATGTATATCCTGCGTCATCCCAAGCAGGGCATGTGCCCCCTGTCCATCGCACGCGCGCCCGGTGCGCCCGGCGAAGGCAAGATGGAAACCCTCGGCACCGCCGGCACCCACAACGCGCTGCTGCGCGACGGCAGCGATTGCATCGTCGTGCATATCAGCGAAGGACCGGTCAGCCTGCTCGTGACCGCATTTCTCGAACAAGCTGGCGATTCGGTTCCGGCGCTGCGCGTCGACCAGATCGGGCTCGACCGCCCTGACGCGGGCGAGGCATCCGTCGCCGCAGCGCTCGCGCGCAAGGGCGCGCCATTGCCGTCCAGGGCGATCGCTCCGGCGCCGCCAGCGGCCGGCGGCATCGAAATCGGCGCCACTGGCATTACCCTGATCGGCCATGTGGAGCGCGACGGCGACGTCGTCGCCGCGCCCGGCGAGCTGCTTGGCGATCCGCACAGCCTGCTGCGCCTGGAAGGCTTCCAGGTGATGTGGCCCGACCGTCCCGAGGGCGTCGACCTGGCCTACAACATCGTCGTCGAAGGCGGCGGCGCCCTGCCGATGGTCAAGAGCGGGAAATTTTGCGGTACCCGCGGCGAAGCGCGCCGCATCATCGCTGTCACCTTCGCCCTGATCGGCCCGCGCGCCAGCCAGTGGCGCCTGGATGGTACAGCTTATTTCAGCGGCGGCTTTCAGGTGCCGCTGCAATCTGCCGTACCGTTGAGCGGGCCATCCGGGCTCGAACATCTCACGGCAGTCAACCTGAGCGCAACATTGGACGAGCAGGTCGGCGCCCAGCGCAATCCCTGGCAGGAATCGGCCAGCACCAAGGTGTTCAAGTCGAACGGCACCGCACAGCAGCTCGCTTCCTGAGCGACGTGCGGCAGCAAGTCCGG
Source organism: Telluria sp. (assembly GCA_036386755.1). Classification (GTDB taxonomy): domain Bacteria; phylum Pseudomonadota; class Gammaproteobacteria; order Burkholderiales; family Burkholderiaceae_D; genus Telluria_A. The sequence continues at coordinate 23,007 of DASVVC010000002.1, read as the reverse complement.
CATGAGCAGGCGTCTCAACGACAAGAGGAGAACTACCTATGTATGAATTACCGAGCGCGAGTGCCACCACCACCCTGCGTGGCATCAACCCCCTTATCTTCACCCAGGGCACCATCGACCGCATCTTGCAGTTGACCGCGGCCACCGACAATTCGGTGCGCTTCGATACCGTCGCTCCCGACACCAACGGCAAGGTGACGGCACCGACCGGCGCCGAAGTGGTGCTGGTGAACTCGTCCGACAGTTTCATCGCCGCCGTGACGCCACCGACCAACGCGCCGGTGATCGTGTTCCAGGGCAAGGGCGGCGTGAACGTGAAATTCGATGACGGCAGCGCCGGCACGGCGCCGACCAACCACGTCGACCGCGTCGTCGTCGGCAGCACCGGCACCGACAACTTCGTCCTGGCCGATGCGCGCAACACCCAGCTCAGCCTGGGCAGCGGCAACAGCAAGGTGCTCACCGGCGCCGGCAACGACACCGTGGTTGCCGGACTGGGCAACAGCACCGTGGTTGGCGGCACCGGCAACGCCATCGTCCAGCTCAAGGGCAGCGCGGCCGATTACAAGGTCACGGTCAAGGATGGCCACGCCATTGTCAGCAACACCAAGGACATGAAGACCACCGACATCAGCAAGCTCCAGTTCGTCCAGCTCGACGGCGACCAGGCGCTGGTGTTCGCCGAGGACTTCAAGGAAGCCGGTGTGGCCACCATCTACGAAGCCGCGCTGGGCCGCACGCCGGACGCCAAGGGCCTCGATTTCTGGCTCGACGCCGTGCGCGCGGGCGTCACGCTCGAAAGCATCGCCCAGAGCTTCCTCAACTCGAGCGAGTACAAGGCCTTGCCGGCGCAGGACAACCAGCAATTCCTGACCAACCTGTACCGCAACACGTTCGACCGCGCGCCCGATGCCGAAGGCTTCGCGTGGTGGACCAAGGTGCTCGAAAGCGGCGTCTCGCGCGCCTCCGTGCTCGCTGGCTTCGTCTCGGACGCCGGACAAAGCCTGGAGGGCACCGCCGCCCACATCGAGCCGGTCGTGGTCGGTTCGGTGACCGTCGTTCACAATATCGTCTGAACGTGGTGGCGAGCGCGCCGGCCACGGCGCTGCCCTCGGCCTGGCGCTCGCCACGCCTGCGCGACGACTTCCTGTTGTCGCGCGCGGTCGAGGCGTTCCAGGCCGGCTTTCCGGCCGACGCCCTGCTCGGCGCGGAAGCGCTGTGCCGCCGCCATCCCGAACTGGTGGCCCCGACGCTGCTGCGCGCCGTCATCCTGCAGTCGCTCGGGTCGAACCTGGCGGCTGCGGCATGGCTGCGCGCCTGGTGCCGCGATCCGCAAGACCCCAATTTACAAGACAATCTACTCTCCGCCTGGCTCGCCGACGGCGACACGGCCAGGGTGGCGTCCCTGGTCCCGGCCCTGCTGGCGCAGCGCTGCCGGGCCGGCAGCCACGCCAGCCTGATGGCGCGCGCCCTCGCGGCGGGCATGACCCCGGCCGGCGCGTGCTGGCGCAGCGGGCAAGACATCGAAGGCATGCTGTTCGATGCCACGCCGCCGGCCAGCCTGCTGCTGTACGACGAACATGGCGGGCAGCAGTATGAAGTGCGGTTGGAGGGCGCACGTTTCCGCTTCGCGCCGCCGCATCCCGACGGCGTCTGGTCGCTGGCCTTGCCCGGCGCTGCGGGCGCCCTGCCCGGTTCGCCGCTCGGGTTTGCCTCTCCATTTGCCTCTCCTTTTGCCGCGCCGCGTCCGGCGCCTGGCACCCTGGAGCAAGAGGCGCCGCTGACCGTGCTCGTGCCCTTGTATCGCGGCCTCGCACAGGCGCAGGCCTGCGTGGCCAGCGTGCTGGCCAGCCTGCCCGCCAACCGCGTTGCGGCGCGCCTGCTGCTGATCGACGACGCCAGCGGCGAGCCGGCGCTGTCGAGCTGGCTCGACGCCCTTGAAGCCGACGAACGCGTGAGCGTGCTGCGCAACCGCTACAACCTCGGCTTCATCGAAAGCGTCAACCGCGGCCTGCGCCATTGCGCCGGGCACGATGTGCTGCTGCTCAACGCCGATACGCTGGTCAACGGCGACTGGCTCGACCGCCTGCGCGCCGCGCTCTACCGCGCCCCCGACATCGCGTCGGTAACGCCATGGTCGAACAACGGCGAGATCAGCAGTTTTCCGGACATCGCCCGCGCCGCGCCCGTGCCCGACCCGGCCCGCCTACGCGAGCTGGACGACAGCGCCGCCTTTCTACACCGCTCTGGCGCCACCACCGACGTCGAGGTGCCGGCCTGCTGCGGCTTTGCCATGCTGATGCGCGCCGCTGCGCTGGCCGCCATCGGCACGCTCGACGGCGTGGCCCTGGAGCGCGGCTACGGCGAGGAAGTCGACTGGTGCCTGCGCGCACGCGCGGCCGGCTACCGGCACTACGTGGCCACCGGCGTGTTCGTCGCGCACGCCGGCGGGGTCTCGTTCGGCGCCGAAAAGCACCTGCGGGTGCAGCAGAACCGCGCCGTGCTGATGGCGCGCTATCCCGACTACTACACGCACTACCAGCGCTTCCTGCGCGCCGATCCGCTGGCCGCCGCGCGCGCCGCCCTGGCGCAGCGCGCGGGCCACGTCGACGCAGCCATGCCAGCCGCGCAGCCGGCCGCGCCGGGCTTTACGCCGGCCGCGGCTTCCTCGTGCACCCGCATCGCCGTCTGGCATCACCGCATCGGTTCGCCCCAGGCGGCGCAGGTGCTGGCCCTGGCGCGCCTGGTCGCCGCGCGCGCCGACGACACCGTGCGCCTGCTGGTCATCGGCGAAGTGAGCGAACTGCTGTGGGCCACCGGCGTGGTCGACGCCCTGCCGGCGGCGACCCGCCACGGCGAAGCGCTGCTGGGCGACGCCGAGCTGCTCGCCATCGGCGCCTGTGCCGTCGTGCTGGTGTGCGATGGCGACGACGTCCCGGCCGCCATCGACACGGTACGCATCGGCCCCGCCTTCGACGCGCGCTACTGGTTCAGCGCCTGGCTGGGCGCGCCGCCGGCCGCCGCCGCGCCGTTCCAGTTCGCCCAGCCCGGCGCCCGATGAGCAGCGGCGCGACTGTCTCCCTTGCCAATCCGCCGGACGCGCCCGCCCGCCAGCGCGTGCGGCGCCTGCTGCACGTGGGCTGTGGCGCGCGCAACGGGCGTGCGCTGCCGGCCTGCTGGCACGGCCCTGGCTGGCATGAAATCCGCCTCGACATCGATCCGTCGGTCGCGCCCGACATCGTCGCCAGCATCTGCGACCTGTCGATGCTGGCCGACGCCAGCGTCGACGCCGTGTACTCGGCCCACAACCTGGAACACCTCGACGCCTTCGAGGTGCCGCGCGCGCTGGCCGAGTTCCGCCGCGTGCTCCGCCCCGACGGCTATGCGCTGATCACCCTGCCGGATTTGCGGGCGATTGCCGTGCACATCGCCGCCGGCCAGCTCGACGCGCCGCTGTACCAGTCCGCCGCCGGCGCCATCAGCCCGCTCGACATGCTGTTCGGCCACCAGGCGGCGCTGGCCGCCGGCCACCGCCACATGGCGCACCGCACCGGCTTTACCGCCGCCAGTTTGGGGCGCAGTCTGCTGGGAGCGGGTTTTGCCGAGGTGCGCGTGCACGAGGGAAGCCGCTGGGACCTGTGGGCGCTGGCCTGCATGCCCGCCACGGGAGCGGCCGTGTGGGACGAACTGGCCGGGGTGATGCAATGAAGATCCTGTTCATCCACCAGAACTTCCCGGCCCAGTTCCTGCACCTGGCGGCCGACCTGGCGCAGCGGCCGGGCAACCAGGTGGTGGCGCTCGGGCTGAACGGCGGCGCGGCGCCAGGCGGTGTGACGCTGCGCCGCTACCAGTTGCTGCGCGCCGCCGGTGCGGACACGCATCCGCTCCTGGCCGAGCAGGAAACCCATGTGCGCTACGCCGAAGCCTGCGCCGCCGCCGCCATGCAGCTCCAGCGCGACGGGTTCACGCCGGACGTCATCTACGCCCATCCGGGCTGGGGCGAGGCCTTGTTCATCAAGGACGTGTTCCCGCACGCCCGGCTGCTGATCTACTGCGAATACTATTACGCGCTCGAAGGCCAGGACGTCGGCTTCGACCCGTCCCTGCCGCCCCTTAGCCTGCCCGAACGCTGGCGTCTGCGCCTGCGCAACAGCACCAACCTGCTCAGCATGGAACTGGCCGACGCCGCCGTCTCGCCGACCCGCTGGCAGCGCAACACCTACCCGGCCTGGGCACGCGACAAAATCAGCGTGATCCACGACGGCATCGACAGCGAACGGCTGCGCTTCAATCCCGACGCGCGGCTCGTGCTGCCTGCCGCGGGCGGCGACACCCGCACCTTCCGGCCCGGCGACGAGATCGTCAGCTACGTGGCGCGCCACCTCGAACCAATGCGCGGCTTCCAGGTGTTCATGCGCGCGCTGCCCGAGCTGCTGCGGCGCCGCCCGCAGGCGCACGTGATCGTGGCCGGCGGCGAGGGCTGCGGCTACGGCCACGCGGCGCCCGGCGGCGCCAGGTGGAAAGAGCACATGCTGGCCGAAGTCGGCGACAGCCTCGATCTGGCGCGCGTGCATTTCACCGGCCAGCTGGCGGCGGCGCAGTACCTGGACCTGCTCAGCATCAGCCGCGTGCACGCCTACTGGAGCGTGCCGTTCGTGCTGTCATGGTCGTTCCTGGAAGCGGCGCTTTCCGGCCTGCCGGTGGTGGCCTCGGCCACCGCGCCGGTGCTCGAATTCGCCGACCGCCTGGAGGTGGCCACCGTGCCGTTTTTCGACGCCGCCGCGTTTGCCGGCGCCCTCGCCGAGCGCTGTGGGGCCGGCCCGCAAGGCCCGCGCCAGTTGCGCCACCTGCCTGACACCGACCTGCGGCAGTGCCTGGCGCGCCAGCGGCAATGGCTGGAAATGAGCTAACCGCGTTCTTACCCACTTTCCTTATCGATTCAGGAGACAGCATGGATGTCAGCAGCAACGCGGTATCGAACGATCACGCCGGCAACGGCGCACTGGCCGCGCGCGCCATTCGCGGCCAGATCGAGCGCATCGGTCCTGACGGCATCAGCGGCTGGTGCATGGACCTCAATAGCCCGGAAGAGCAACTGGCGCTGGAGTTTCGCGCCGGCGGCAAACCGATCGGCTTTACCACCTGCAGCGTGGAGCGCGGCGACGCCGGCGTCATGGAGGGTGAAACGGGCGGCTTCGGCTTTCACTGGCCGCTGCCGCGCCACATGCCGCAGGTCGCGCTCGACACGCTCGAAGCGTGGGTGTTCGACACCGCCATCCGGCTGCCGCGCGCGCCCGCTCTGGACGCCAGCGCCCCGCTGGCCCGCCGCGCCAGCGGCAGCATCGTGCTCGAACAGGTGGAAGCGGCCGGCATCGGCGGCACCATCCACGGCGCCCCGGCGGGCCAGGCGCTCAGCGTCGAACTGCACGCCGACGGCAAGCTGCTCTCGACCCAGCCCGCCGGTCACGCCTTCCTGCTGCCGGTGCCGGACGTGCTGTTCGACGGCCAGTTGCACCAGCTGACCCTGCGCGTGCCGGAACTCGACGCCCAGCTGGCCATGCCGCGTGAACTGAGCGTGTTCACGCGGATCGATGCCGGCAGCTACCACGTCCGCAACGGCATCCTGTACGGCTGGATCGACCCGCTCGGGGTGCCCGGCGGCGCGGCCGAACTGCGGGTCGACGACGGCCCCCACAGCCTCGGCAAGATGCCGCTCGACGCCGGCACGGAAGCCGGCGCGCCCTTCGACTTCAAGTTCGAGCTGCCATTTAGCCTGTACGACGGCCAAGCGCACGCCATCGCCATCAACCTGCACGGTACGCGCTGCCGCCTGCGCACCCAGGGCGGCGCGCTCTCGCTGGCGTGGCGCCATCCGGTGGTGGGCCGGGTCGACAAGGTCGGCATCAACGCCCTGCATGGCTGGGCGCTCGACACGCGCGACACCAACACGGTGCTTACCGTCGGCCTGTACGATGGCGAACAACTGATTTGCCAGAGCCAGGCCCAGCTCCTGCGCCAGGACGTCAACAAGCTGCTCCAGACCGAGGGCAAGCACGGCTTCGAACTGCTGTTCCCCGCCGCGCTGTACGACGGCCAGGCGCGCCGCATCAGCGTGCGCGTGGACGGCATGCCGCTCAATTTCCGGCTTGAGCACGACGTGCCTCTGGTGCTCACGCCGGCACAACTGGCGCAGGTCGAGCCGGCCGAGCGCTACGAAGGCCATGTGGAACAACTCCATACCGGCATGATCATGGGCTGGGCCTGGGACCGCAAGAACCCGGCGGTGCCGGTCCACGTGGCCGTGTACATCGACGACGAATTGCTGGCCGTGGTCCAGGCCAACCGCTTCAGCGCGCGCCTGCGCGGCGGCAACCGGCATGGCCACCACGTGTTCCAGGTCAGGTTCCCGGCGCACCTGATGAATGGCGCGCTACGCAAGATCAGGGCCGTGATCGTCGAAGGCGGCCTGGCCCTGAAAATCGACAACGAGAGCCTGCGCTTTCCGCTGGTCGATTACTTCGGCCGCCAGATCGCGCCGCTGCCGGACGGCCACTACAGCCACCGCCCGCCGCCGCAACTGTGGCAGGGCAAACGCGCGCGCCTGCCGGCGCCGCTGGCCGAAGCGCAAGACGAGGCAGGCCTGCCCCTGATCTCGATCATCGTCCTGAACTGGAACGGCGCCAACATCCTGCGCGACCTGCTCGACTCGATGCTGCGCATCGACTGGCTGCACGACTACGAACTGCTGCTGGTCGACCATGGTTCGGTCGACGACAGCCTGACCGTGGCGGCCGAATATGCCGACCGCCTGCCCTTGCGCATCCTGGCGCGCGGGGTCAATTTTTCGTTCGCCGCTTCCAACAACCACGGCGCCGCCCTCGCGCGCGGGCGCTACCTGGTCTTCGCCAACAACGACCTGGTGATGCTGCACGACTGCCTGGCGACCATGCGCGCGCACCTCGACGATCCGCAGGTCGGCGCGATCGGCCTCAAGCTGCTCGAACCCTTGGCCACCGGCGCCGACGCCTGGCGCTACGTCACTCATCACCAGGGCGTGCAATTCAAGGTCGACACCCTGGCCGGCAAGGGCCAGCGCTACTATGCGCCGATGGAAGTGGGCGAACAGCCGCACGCCGAGCTGGCCGGCTGCTACGACCTGCCGGTCGCCACCGCCGCCCTGCTGATGTGCCGCGCCGAGGAATTCAAGGCCGTTGGCGGCTTTTACGAAGGCTATGTGTACGGCATGGAAGACGTCGACCTGTGCCTGGCCCTGCGCCTGAAACTGGGCAAGGCGGTGCTGTGCGATACCGCCGCCGTGGCGCTGCACAACCGCAGCGCCACGCGCGACTCCAAAATCCGCGCCGGCACCCATCAGAAAATGTACTCGGCCAAGCTGCATGCCAACAACCGCAAGCTGTATATCGAGCGCTACGGACGCCAGCTGACCCGCACCATCCTGCGCTCCCTGGTCGAAGGCGACACCATGTGGCGCCCCACCCCGCTGCGCGTGACCATCGCGGTGACCGCCACCGCCATCAGCACCCCGGCCGGCGACTTTTTCACCGCGCTGGAACTGGGCGAGGCGCTGCACCGCCTGTACGGCTGGGAAGTCATGTTCGCCTCCATGCCGACCCACCAGCTGCCCGGCACCGACGTGCTGGTGGTGATGCGGCACGACTACGCCATCGAGAAGATCAGCGAAGCCAATCCGGGCCTGGTCACGGTGGCCTGGGTGCGCAACCGGGTCGACCAGTGGCTGGACGCCCCGCATCTGCAAGCCTACCAGCTCATTTTTGCGTCGTCGCACAAAGCCATCGAGCATATCCGCGACGCCACCGGCATCGAGGCCACGCTGCTGCCGATCGCCGCCAACGCCGGGCGCTTCAAGCCGCAACCGGCCGCGCCCGAACACGCCAGCGACGTCACCTTCACCGGCAGCTACTGGGGCCACGAGCGCGAAGCCATCGGCCTGCAAGACCTGGAGCGCGGGCGCTACCAGTTCGCCATTTATGGCCACGGCTGGCAGGACCGTCCGGACTGGAAGGCCAACTGGCGCGGCGCCGTGCCCTACGCGGCGCTGCCCGGCATCTACAACTCCACCAAGATCGTGCTCGACGACAGCCACCCGGTCACGCGCGACTGGAATTCGCTCAATTCGCGCGTGTTCGACGCCCTCGCCAGCGGCAAGCTGGTGCTGACCAATTGCCGCGGCGGCGCCGACGAACTGTTCCCCGGCCTGCTGCCGGCCTTCGACGACGACCAGCAATTGCAGGCGCTGCTGCGCCATTACCTGGACAACGACGAGGAACGCGAGGCGCTGGCCGCGAAACTGCACCGGGAGGTGCTGGAGAAGCACACCTACGACGTGCGCGCCGCCACCTTCCGCGACGGCCTGCGCGGCCTGCTCGCGCACACCTTGCGCTTTGCGATCAAGATCGGCGTGCCGGCCATGGACCAGCGCGAGCAATGGGGCGACTGGCACTTCGCGCTCGGCATCAAGCGCGCGCTGGAAAAACGCGGGCACGTGGCCCGGATCGACATCCTGCCCGACTGGTACGGCGGCCTCACCGCTGCCGACGACGTGGTGATCGTGTTGCGCGGCCTGTCGCAGTACCAGCCGCAGCCGACCGCCATCAACCTGGCATGGCTGATCAGCCACCCGGACGACGTCACCGTGACCGAACTGCAGCATTACGACCACGTGTTCGTCGCGTCGACCAGCTTCGCGGCGTGGCTCGGCGAGCGCATGGGCGATCAGGTCAGCCCGCTGCTGCAATGCACCGACCCGGCCCTGTTCTATCCGGAGGTGGACGAGGAACTGGACGTGCCGGAAGTGGTTTTTGTCGGCAATTCGCGCGGCCAGTTGCGCGAGGTGGTGCAGTACGCGCTGGCCGGCGGCGTCGACTTCAGTGTATATGGCGGCATGTGGGAAGGGATCTTGCCGCCGCAGATGGTGCGCCAGACGTATATTCCCAACGCGCGCCTGCGCCATTATTATTCGGCCGCCAAGGTGGTCCTCAACGACCACTGGAGCGACATGCGCGAGCAGGGGTTCGTGTCGAACCGCCTGTTCGATGCCGGCGCGTGCGGCGCGACCATCGTCAGCGACGACATGCAAGCGTGCCGCGCACTGTTCGGCGATGCGGTACATTACTACACCACGCCGGACGACCTGGCGGCCGGGGTTGCCCGGCTACAGCGCGGCACGGCTAACACTGACGAAGGAGGCAAGCGCTTGCGTGAACTGATCGTAGCCCATCATACTTTCCAGCACCGCGTGGACGACATCTTGCAGGTGGTCGCAAGACTCGCACCGGATACGGTCGCGGCAACGCAGCCTGCCAGCGCCGGGGAGGCCGCATGAGCGCCGTCCTGAATGCCGTCTCGAACGCCGCGCCGAACGCCGATGCGGCGCCATCGCCGCTGCTGCCGCCGGTAAACCTGCGCTTCATGGCCGAGACCGACGAGACATTCCTGCCGATCTGCGACCACCTGTGCCGCACCGTGCTCAGTCACAAGGTCGACCTGGACGCCGATTTGCTCGACGTCGGCTGCGGCTACGGCCGCCTGGCTTACGGGCTCCGCCGCGCGGGATTTCGCGGCAGCTACCGCGGCTTCGACATCCTGCAGAAGCAGATAGACTGGCTCAACCGCCACTTTGCGCAGCCGCACGATACTGCCCGCTACGGCTTCGACTTCGCCAACGTGCATAACGCCCGCTACAATCCGGGCGGCCTGCCGTTCGAAGACATCACGCTGCCTTACGCCGAGGCCAGCTTCGATTACGTGACCTCGTTTTCGGTGTTCACGCACATGTACGAGGACGACATCCGCCTGTACCTGCGCCGCATCGGCCCGCTGGTGCGCCCGGACGGGAAGTGGATCGCCACGTTTTTCAGCCTGCCGGACGACTTTTCGCTGGCCACCCAGCACCCGGCGATGCGCTACCGGCTGGTCGAGCAGATTTCCGCCCACGCCTTCATCCACAACCCGGCCGAGCCGCTGCATGTGATCGCCTACAAGGAATCGTTCCTGCGCCGGTTGATCGCCGAGGAAGGCTGGACCGTCGAATCGCACCATCGCGGCAGCTGGCTGGGCGACCCTGCCGACGGCGAATTCCAGGACTGGTTCGTGCTGCGCCGGCAAGGCGCGCCGGCCCAGCTACCGGACGAGCCCGCAACAGCGGCGCCAGTGCCTGTGCCGGCTTCTGTCCTGCCCGCCTGCAACATCTGCGGCGGCCTCGACTTCGGCCCCGGCCCGGCCGGGCGCCTGGCCAGCACCGGCGCGCCTCCCTGCTGCCGCAGCTGCGGAGCGCTGGAACGCCAGCGCGTGGTGCGCCACATGTTCCAGGCCCTGCCGGTCGGCTTTCTCGACTGGCGCCGCAGCCTGCAGTTCAGCCCGGATCAGGCGCACAACCCGGCCTGGTTCCGCAGCCACGAAGTGTCGGTGTACGACGGCCCCGGCAGCCTCGACATCCAGGCGATCGACCGGGCGGATGGCAGCTACGACTACATCACGGTGAGCCACGTGCTCGAATGCATTCCGCGCGACCTGGCCGCGTTCGACGAGCTGCACCGCATCCTGTCGCCGCACGGCCTGCTGCACATCGGTTTCGGCGGCAGCCAGCTGCGCGCGGTGACCGAGGATTTCGACGTCCCGGTCGACCGATACGCCAACCTGCACCGCTACGGGCGCGATGTGTACCAGCGCTTCGGCTGCGCCGCCAAGGGTATGGGCATGCTGGCCGTACAAGGCATCGACCCGGTCACGGGTGCGGCCGACGTGGCTCACCTGTTCGCCAAAAACCCGGCAGATATCGCCCGCGTGCGCGCCTGGCTGCTGGCCTGGGACCCGGCGCTGGTCATCGTCGATGAAAAGCTGCCATGATCCGCGACCCGACGCCGGCCTGCCAGCACGCTGACGCCCAATGCAATCTGTGCGGGGCCGGCATGCAACAGGCGACCGACGCCGTTTGCCCGGGGTGCGCCAGCACGCCGGGCCAGCGCGTGATGCGCAGCGTATTCCAGGCGCTGCCGCATGGCTTGCTGAATTGGCGCACCCTGGCGCCGCCGCTTGGCCCGCACGGCCTCGATGAACGCTGGTTCGCCGGGCGCGCCACGCCGGCCGATATCGCCATCGGCGAGGCATCAAGCGTGCTCGATGGGCTCGACCTGCTGTCGGCGCGCGGCGTCGTGTACCTGGCCGGCGATGGCGGCGCCCTGCCCGCGCTGCTGGCCTCGAACTGCGCGCCCTGTTCGGTGATCGCCATGAACGTCGCCGACCCGGGCAGCGCCGTGCGCCTCGCCGCCACGCTGCTGTTGCGCGACGGCGCCGACGCGGCGCGCTGGCTGCCGTATCTGCAAGCGTGGCACGGCCAAGCCGCGCTGGCAGCGAGCCATGTCGACGATCCGTTCGCGCCGCTGCGCGCCGAACTGGCCTGCTGGGAAGATGAACAGCGCGAATGCAGTTTCTGGTGGCGCGACGACGACCTCGTCGCCGACAGCCCCGCCCTGCGCCGCCTGGCCGCGCTCTCGCAGCGCCACGCCGCGCCGGTGCTGGTGGCGGTCATTCCGGCCCAGGCCGACGCCGCCCTGGCGCGCGCCACCGAAGACGGCATGCCGACCCTGGCCTTTTGCCAGCACGGCTGGGGCCACGTGAACCATGCGGCGCCCGGCGAGCCCAACAGCGAGTTCGGGGCCGCGCGCGACCCGACGGCGGCCGAAGCGGACCTGGCGCGCGGCAGCGAACGCATGCGCGAGCTGTTCGGCGAACGCTTCATGCCGGTCATGGTGCCCCCTTGGAACAAGCTCGCGCCCGCGCTGGCGGCGCGCCTGCCCGCGCTCGGCCTGTGCGGCGTGTCGCAATACCTGGCCGAGCCGCACGCCCCGGTGGACGGGCTGGTGCGCGTCGATACCCATCTCGATATCGTCGACTGGCGCAGCGGCGCCGGCGTGCGCGATCCGGTGGCGCTCATCGAGCGGCTGGTGGCGATCCTGCAGATGCGCCGCAACGGCCAGTTGAGCGAGCCGGTTGGCATCCTCAGCCACCACCGGGTCATGGCCGACGGCACCTGGCGCTTCCTCGACCGGCTGCTGGCCGTGGCAGCCGATTTTTCCTGCGTGCGCTGGCTGCACCCGCGCGACGTCTTCAACGGAACCAAATCCATGATGCAAAAAGAAGCGCAATGCGCTGCCTGATCGTCGGCGCCGCCAAGACCGGCACCACGGCGCTGCTGTACGCGGTGGCGCAAGCCATGGGCGGGGAGCCGGAGATCCTGTTCGAGGAGCGCATCGCCACCCTGCCCCCGTTGGCGCCGCACACGGCGGCCAAGCTGCTGTTCGAGCAGGAGCGCCCCGACGACATCGCCGCCTTCGGCGCCCGTTTCGACCGCCGCATCCTGCTGGTGCGCGACCCGCGCGATAACCTCATCAGCCGGCTGCTGTATATGGTGGCGTCATTCCGCGTCCAGATGGACGATGAAGCCTGGCTGCGCACCATCGCCGCGCTGCTGCAACGCAAACAGCAGGACCCGGCCTCGGTGGCGCTGCAAGCGTTTCCGCAACTGCGGCCACCATCGGTTCTCCTGGAACATACCTGCACGACGAACCAGGCGCTGGCCGCGTTCGCCGCCGCCCATGCCGGCGACTGGTTCATCCTGCGTTACGAAGACCTGGTGGCGGGCCGGCTCGACGCCCTGTCGGCCTACCTCGGCCTGCCGGTGCAGGCCGACCCCAAGGTCGATCCCACCTACCAGCGCGTGACGCGCACCAAGGGCACCGGCGACTGGCGCCACTGGTTCACCAGGGACGACGTGGCCCATTACCGCCCGCTGTTCGACCCGCTGATGCGCGAGCTGGGCTACGCCGACGACTGGACCCTGGCCGACCCGCAGCTGATCACGCCCGAGCACAGCTGGATATATTTCGAGCGCCTGGTACGCGAACGGCGCCAGTTCTTCGGCCTGCCGCCGCTGACGCTGCCCACGCCCGCACAGCACGGCCCGGCTACCCGCCTGCGCCTGGGAAAGGGCGACATCGTCAACCGGCTGATCCGCAAATTCGGCTTCAAGCGCTATCTCGAATACCACAAGTTCGACGGTTCCAGCTGTTTCGCGCAGGTCGCCTGCGACAGCAAGACCCAGGCCTATATTCCCGAACACACTTACCTCGACGCGGCCAATACCGAACGCCTGCTGCGCGTTGCGGCCACGGCGGCGCCGCAGGACATCCTGGAGTTGCCGCAACTGCTGGAACGCCATGCCGGGCAACGGTTCGACATCATCTTCTTCGACCCGGTGCACCTGCGTCCCCAGGTCGACCACGCGCTGCGCGCCTTGCCGGCGCTGCTCAATCCCGGCGGCGTGCTGGTGGTGCACGACTGCAATCCCGACAACGAAGCCTGGACCAGTGCCCAGCGCTGCCCCGGCGTCTGGTGCGGCGAAACGTACAAGGCCTTCGCCCTGCTGCGCCACCACAATCCTGGCCGGACCGTGACGGTGGACGAGGATTTCGGGGTCGGCATGATCTGGAACCATGGCCTGGTGCTCGATTATCCGCTCGACGCCGATCTCACTTACCAGCAATTCGCGGCCCAGCGCGCGTCCTACGCCGGCTTGATCAGCTACCATCAATTCCTCGAAACGACCGCCGCCGGCGACATCGCCACCCTGTTCGCCGCACCGGCCGCGCCGGCGCCGCTGCGCTTCCAGACCAGGCCGGCGCCGGCGCCGCGCATGGCCAGCCAGCTGTTCTGGCGCGGGCCCGAGCAGGACTTCAGCGAAGAACGGGCGCTCAGCCTGCCGATCGTGCTCGATGGCAGCGAGCAGGTGCTGCACTTTACCTTGCCGCCAGGTGTGGTCGGCATCGAGCGCCTGCGCTTCGACCCGGCCGACGGCATCCTGGCCATGCGCCTGGCGTCGCTGGAACTGATCAGCCCCAAGGGCGCGCTGATGTGGCGCTGGGACTGTGACGCGCATGCCGGCCAGGACTGGCGCGCCGTGCGCTTTTGCGAGGCCGACGGCGAAACCTTGCTGCTCACTACCGGCAGCGATCCGCAGTTTCATCCGGCCTTGCCCGGCAGCGTGCGGGCCCGGCTCGGCGCCGGCTGCAGCCTGTCGGTGGTGATGGCGCCGCAGCCGCCTCTGGTTGGTACGCTGCTTGCAACGCTGGACGCGGCGCGCCGGGGAGTATCGAATGAATGACATGGCGCAAACCGCCGCCCACTGGAACGCGCCGCCGCCATTGCCGCTGCGCACGCGCTGGTGGCAATCGAAGGCGATCGTGCGCCACATCAACCGCCGCATCGCCGGCGAAGAAAGCGACGGCACCGCCGGCGGCGACCTGGCCCTGCTGCGCGCGCAGAACGGCGGCGCTGCATTCGGACGGGCCATCTCGGTCGGGTGCGGTGTCGCCTACCACGAACTGCAATTGCTGCAGGCCGGGGTGGTCACGCATTTCGATTTGGTCGAGATTGCCGAAAGCCGGGTTGCGGCGATCCATGCGGCAGCGGCCCGCATGGGCTTAAGCGCGCGCATTTCGGTGAGCAGTGTCGACCCGTTCGCCGCTGCCGCGCCCGAGCAATACGACCTGGTGTACTGGCGCGACGCCCTGCACCATATGAATCCGACGCTCGACGCCGTTGCCTGGAGCCGGCGAGTGCTCAAGACCGGCGGTCTGTTCTACATGCACGAGTGCGTCGCGCCCAGCTACATGCAATGGAGCGAGCACCAGCTCGACCTGGCCGAGCGCGTGCGCCGGATGCTGCCGGCGCGCTACCTCGCCGATCCGCACCAGCCGGAGCGCCTCGTGCCGCTGCGCAGGACCCGTCCGACCATTGCCGGCATGCGCGCCGCCGATCCGAGCGAATGCATCGACAGCGCCAATATCCTGCCGAGCGTGCGGGCGGTGTTCCCCGAGGCGGCCATCGTGCCGGCCGGCGGCATCGTCTACATGCTCGCGCTAAACGATATCCTGGCCAACCTGGACGAGGAACGCGACGACGGCCTGCTGGCCGCGCTACTGACCATTGACGACATGTACTGCGATGCGGGCGAGTTCGTGTACGCGGTGGCGCATGCGCGCAAGGTCGATCCGGCTGCCGCTTACGGCTGATGGCTTACGACTGATGACTTATGACTGATGGACCACGCGCCGCTCGCGCAGCAGCGTCAGCAGCGCCGCCAGCGCCTCGTCGACCGAGCCGGCGGCGGTGTCGAGCACCAGGTCGGGCGCGGCCGGCGCCTCGTAGGGCGACGAGATGCCGGTGAACTGGGCGATCTGGCCGTCGCGCGCGCGCCGGTACAGGCCCTTGACGTCGCGTTCTTCGCAGACGGCGAGCGGACACTGGCAAAAGATTTCCATGAAGTCGCCGTCGGGCACCAGCGCCCTGGCCCGCGCGCGGTCGTCGGCGAAGGGCGAAATGAAGGCGCAGATGACGATCAGGCCGGCATCGGCAAACAGCGCGGCCAGTTCGCCGACGCGACGGATGTTTTCGCTGCGGGCGGCGTCCGAAAAGCCCAGGTCGGCGCACAGGCCGGTGCGCAGCTGGTCGCCGTCGAGCACGTAGCTGCGGCAGTCCATCTCGAACAGGCGCCGCGCCAGCGCCTGGGCCACGGTCGACTTGCCGGCGCCGGACAGGCCGGTGAGCCACAGCACGGCGCCACGGTGGCGGTTCTGGACGGCGCGTTCGGCGCGGGTGATGCTGGCGGCAGGCGATGGCATGGCGGACTCGTCAAAATGGGTTGAATGGAAAAGGACGTGAGCAGGGCAAGGCAAGGCGACGATATATTCACATAAACAATGCCTTCGCGACAGGTTTTCCTGGCGTGCGGTGCGAATTTTTTAGAATAAGGACGCATGGACGCGCAACTGGCGATCGACCACATGCATATCGCGCTGCCGCCGGCATGCAACCTGTGCGGCGGCACGCAATTCGGCCGCGGCCCGGGCGGGCGCCTGGGCAAGGACGGGCTCGGTCCGCATTGCACCGCCTGCGGCTCGCTGGAACGGCACCGCGTCAGCGCCCGTGTGCTGCAAGCGCTGCACACGGGCGACCTCGACTGGCGGCGCGCGCTGCTGCTGGGAACCGAGCACGGCGCTGCTCCGCGCTGGTTCGCGCGCTGCGATGCGCTGCCGTTGGAACGCGCGGGCAGCTTGCCGGCGGCGCTGGCGGGCCATGCCGCAGGCAGCATTGATTTCATCGGACTGATCCATGTGTTCGAATACCTGGACAACGACCGCGACGCTTTTGCGCAGTTGTGGCGCCTGCTGTCGCCGCGCGGCATCTTGCAGATCTGCTTTGCCGATCCGCGCGCGCGGCCGTGGACCTCGATCCAGGTGGGCCCGGCGGGCAGCGTGCGGCGCTGGTACGGACGCGACCTGGCGCGGCATTTCCGCTGCCCAGAGATGCGCATCGGCGTCGTCATGCATGAAGCGGCCGACCCCGGCACCGGCGCCGTGCTGCCGGTCCACTTTTTTTATCACCAGCCATGAAAGCTCCACCGCGATGACCGCCGACGAGATCGCCACCAAGAAGGACTACATCCGTCACCGGGTCAAGGGCCTGGACAAGGCGCTGCTGCCGCTGGGCGACCCGGCGGGCAAGGACGTGCTGGTGTTCGGCTGCGGCCTGGGCAACGAAATCCTGTGGAGCGCGCGGCGCGGGGCGCGTTCCGTGCTCGGCATCGACCTCGGCAATCCACGGCATGAACCGCTGAACGAGCTGATGATGGAAGAAGGCTTCGGCGATTTTTGCTACGCCATGCACGAATGCAATGTGCATGACCTGGCGCTCGACCATCCGGGCCGCTACGACCTGATTGTTTCGAACGGCGTGTTCGAGCATGTGAGCGACCTCAAAGGCGTGCTCAACTCGCTGCGCCCGCTGCTGCGGCCGGGCGGGCGAATGGCGCTGTATGCCGACGGGCTGTGGTTTTCCGCCATCGGCGGGCATCTTGGCAAATGCAACTGGGAGCACCTGTGGATGGCGCCGCAAGAGATCAAGGAACAGTTTCCGGAGCGCTGGCACGCCTACATCAGCAACCTGAACCGCATGACCGCAGTCGATTTTTTGCAAGCGCTGCGCGACGTGGGCGCCGTGGTGCTGCAGTTCACTGTGCGCAGCGATCCGTATCTGCCGAACGTGGCGCCGCTGATGGATGCGATCCGCGCGCGCCAGCAAGTCTCGCCGACCGATCTGTCGATTACCTCGATCGGCTGCGAACTGTGTTTTCTGGAGCATCTGTGATCGTGCGAATGTTAAACAATTCCATTCCCGTTGCGCCGCATTTCACCTAAAATCGTGCTGTCGAATTGCCGACCTTCCAGGGAAACCCCATGATTCTTGTAACCGGTGGTGCCGGCTTTATCGGATCCAATTTCATCCTCGACTGGCTTGCGCACAGCGACGAGCCGGTCCTCAATCTCGATAAACTGACCTACGCGGGCAACCTGGATAACCTGGCCCCGCTGCGCGGCGACGCGCGCCATATCTTCGTGCACGGCGATATCGGCGAGCGTGCGCTGGTGGCGGAGTTATTGGCAAGGCACCGTCCGCGCGCGCTGATCCATTTTGCCGCCGAAAGCCATGTGGACCGCTCGATCGACGCCCCGGGCGAATTCATCGCCACCAATATCAACGGCACGTTCGCCCTGCTCGAAGCCGCGCGCGCGTATTGGCAGGCGCTCGACGGCGTTGATAAAAACGCCTTTCGCTTCCTGCATGTGTCGACCGATGAAGTGTATGGCACCCTGGGGCCGTTTGACCCGGCATTTACCGAGCAGTCGGCGTATGCGCCCAATAGCCCGTATGCCGCGTCCAAGGCGGCGTCGGACCATCTGGTGCGGGCCTGCTATCACACCTATGGTCTGCCGACGCTGACGAGCAACTGCTCGAACAATTACGGGCCTTGCCAATTCCCCGAAAAGCTCATTCCGCTGATGATCGCCAATGCGCTGGCCGGAAAAGCGCTGCCCGTGTATGGCGACGGGCGGCAGATACGCGATTGGCTGTACGTGGGCGACCATTGCGCGGCGCTGCGCCGCATTCTCGACGCCGGCCGTCCGGGCGAGGTATATAACGTGGGAGGGCAAAACGAAATGACCAATATCGACGTGGTGCACACATTATGCGACCTGCTCGACGCCGAAGCGCCGGCGCAGGCCAGCTATCGCGACCAGATCGCGCATGTGACCGACCGCGCGGGCCACGATCGGCGTTATGCGGTCGATGCCGGCAAGCTGCAGCGCGAACTGGGCTGGGCACCGGCCGAGAATTTCACGAGCGGGCTGGCGCGCACGGTGCGCTGGTACCTGGCGCACCGCGACTGGGCGGCGGCGATCGCATCGGGCGCGTATCGCGACGTGCGCTGGCCGGCGGGAGTGGCGCAATGAGCGCGCCGTTGCCACGCAAGGGCATCATTCTCGCCGGTGGTTCCGGATCGCGCCTGTATCCGGTGACGACCAGCGTCTCCAAGCAATTGCTGCCGGTGTACGACAAGCCGATGATTTATTATCCGCTCACCACGCTGATGCTGGCGGGAATACGCGATATCCTGATCATTTCGACCCCGCAGGACACGCCGCGTTTTCGCGATTTGCTGGGCGACGGCAGCGCCTGGGGAATCAACCTGGAATATGCGGTGCAGCCTTCGCCCGACGGCCTGGCGCAGGCGTTTATCATCGGGCGCGAGTTTGTGGGCAACCGGCCGTCTGCGCTGATTTTGGGCGACAATATCTATTACGGCCACGAGCTCGATAACAAGCTGAAAAAGGCCAACGACCACCGCGATGGCGCCACCGTGTTCGCGTATCACGTGCTCGATCCGGAACGCTACGGCGTGGTCGAATTCGGCGACGAGCAAAATGCGCTGTCGATCGAAGAAAAACCGAAGGTGCCCAAGTCGAATTACGCGGTGACCGGGCTATATTTCTACGACCGCCAGGTGTGCGATATCGCGGCCGAGATCCGCCCGTCGGCGCGTGGGGAGCTGGAGATTACCGATGTCAACCGCGCTTATTTGGCTGCGGGCCAGTTGCACGTGGAAGTGATGGGACGCGGCATGGCCTGGCTCGATACCGGCACCCATGAATCGCTGCTCGATGCATCGCAATTCATCGCCACCATCGAAAAGCGCCAGGGCCTGAAAATCGCCGTGCCGGAAGAAGTCGCGTACCGCAAGGGATTCATCGGCGCCGAAGAACTGGAAGCGCTGGCGCGGCCGATCAAGGACAATGCGTACGGCAAATACCTGCTGCGGGTGCTGTACGACCAGATTTTCTAAAGTTACTTGGCCGGCGCTTCCGGCACTGGTGCTTTTTTGCCGGCCTCGCCCGGTAGTGAAAAGCGTTTCCACTCGGCCGTCTTCAGTTTTTCCGGCGGTACGGGCACGTCACCGGCCGGACACGGGGCATCTGGCCGATCCTTGACGTGGCCGTTTTCGCATTCTGATACGAGCGTCCCGTTGCGGCCCGCTTCGATTTTCTCGGGCGAAGCGGCGGGGATGTCGCGGTTGCCCATCCAAAAAATGCGGAAAGCGATCATCGCCACGAAAAGCACGATCAGCATCGGCCAGCCCAATGTCACTACACCGTGCTCGAATTGACGCATCTGATCCTCCTGAAAAGTTCATTGCAATCTTGTCATGATAGCGCAATCGAAAAGCATCCTGGCAGCTTGTCCGCCTTAGCTATGTGTGCAAACGGCAACAGCGCGGCTATAATGCCCGCATGAGCACCCTGGCAAAGCGACAAACACTGCACATCTGGATCGCCTTCCTGGCCATCCTGTTCAGTGCCTTCGCGCCCGCTATCGGCAGCGCCGCCATGGCTGCCGGGACGATGGAAGTGTGTACCAGCGACGGCGTCAAGCTGATCCAGGTCGCCGCTACCGACGGCGACGACGCTCCCGGCTCCGTCCATCACGCGATGCAGCATTGCGCGTTCTGCGCCACCCACGCCGGCACACACCTGCCGCCATCCCCGCCCGCCGGCATGCTCGTGATCGATACCGTCCGCAACCTTTATCCATCGCTGTTCTACCGCGCGCCGCAGCCGCTGCACGCCTGGTCCTCGGCCAACCCGCGCGCCCCTCCTTCCCTCGCCTGACCATCCGCGGTCCCATCTTGTTCCTGTTCGGCCACCGGCTTGCCGGGGCCTGCTGCCGCCATTGCGCGGCGCCCTGAAACCTGTTTGACGAGGATTTATCTTGACACCGAACCCTGTCGCGTCGGCGAGTACGCTCGCCGTCGCCATGCGCACCATGCGCTGCTTTAACGCCGCCGCCTTCACCGCGCTGGCCTTCTTCTACTTCGCGTCCTATTGCCTGCCGGCGGCGCCCTTCTTCGCGCTGCAACTCGTGCCGGCCGCCGCCACGAGCATCTTTACCACGCCATCACTTTCCGCCAGCAAGGACGCATCATGAAACACTTCCACATTCCTGCCTTCCTGGCCCTGGCCGGCGTTGCCCTCAACGCCGGCGCCCAAAATGCGCCCGAGAGCGTGATCGAACCGCGCATGCGGGTCATCGTCTCGGCCATCGGCGAAGGCTGGCGCGCGCCGCAGAACGGGACCGGCGACGCCGCCCTGCTGCTCGGCGCCACACCCGGCTACAGCGTGGCCCAAGGCGGTGGCGTGTCCGGCCTGCCGTTCGTCAATGGACTGGGCGACGACCGCCTCAAGATCCGCATCGACGGCATGGAAATCACCTCCGCCTGCGCCAATCACATGAATGCGCCGCTGTCGTACATCGACCCGAGCCAGGTCGGCCACATCGAGGTGCTGGCCGGGGTCACGCCGGTGAGCGCCGGCGGCGACAGCATCGGCGGCACCCTGACCGTCAAATCGGCCGCGCCCGTGTTTGCCAGCCAGTCCGAGTGTTTAGTTACCAGCGGCAAGCTCACCCTGAGCGGGCGCAGCAATGGCGAAGCGGTCAACGCCGGCGTCTCGGCCCGCATCGCCAGCGAGCGCATGAGCTTCGGCTACAGCGCCGCGCAGGCGCGCGGCCACAGCTACGACGATGGCGACGGCAACCGCGTGCTGGGCAGCATGTACCGCAGCACCAACCAGTCGGCCGTGCTGGCCCTGCGCGGCGACGGCCAGCGCGTGACCTTGCGAGCGGGCATGCAGCGCATTCCCTACCAGGGCTTTCCCAACCAGTACATGGACATGACCGGCAACGACGGCAAGTTCGCCAACCTGAACTGGCTGTCGACGTTCGCCTGGGGCGAGCTCGACGCCAGCGCCTACTGGCAGTCCACCAACCACGAGATGGGCTTCTTCACGCCGGAGCGTCCCGGCACCATGCCGATGCTGACCGAGGGCCGCAACGCCGGCTATGCGCTCAAGATCACGCTCCCCGCAGGCGAGGCGGCTACCATCCGGCTCGGCCACGAACTGCACGCCTTCAGGCTGGACGACTACTGGCCCGCAGTTCCCGGTTCGATGATGATGGGACCGCAAACCTACGTCAACGTCAACGATGGCCGGCGCGACCGCATCGCGCTGTACGGCGAAGCCGAAACGCGCCACGGCGCAGGCTGGACCTCGCTCGTCGGGGCGCGCTGGGAAACGGTGCGCATGGATGCCGGCGCCGTCCAGCCATACGGCAGCAACATGATGAACGCGGCCGACGCGGCGGCGGCCAAGGCGTTCAACGCGCGCGAGCGGCGCCAGAAAGACGGCAACCTGGACCTGACCGCGCTGGCGCGCTACGAGGCCGATGCCAATACGACGTACGAACTGGCGGCGGCGCGCAAGACGCGCTCGCCCAACCTGTACGAGCGCTATTCCTGGGGCCGGGGCACGATGGCGATGACCATGACGAACTGGTTCGGCGACGGCAACGGCTACGTCGGCGACATCGACCTTAAGCCCGAAACGGCGACCACGCTGGCCTTCACCGCGCACTGGCACGGCGGCGGCGCGGACGGCTGGTTCGTCAAGCTCAATCCCTACTACAACCGGGTGCGCGACTATATCGATGCCGATGCGCTGGGGACGTTCAACCCGTACATGATCAAGAGCGCGCAAGGCGCCCTGCTGCGCTTCGCCAATCATGACGCCAGGCTGTACGGCGCGAACCTGTCGTGGCGCATGCCGCTCGGCGAATCGCTGGCGTTCACCGGCAACGCCGCCTACACACGGGGCAAGCGCGCCGCTGGGGGCGATCTGTATCACATCATGCCGCCGAACGCCCTGCTGGCGCTCGAACACAGCAGCGGCGCCTGGAGCAGCCAGGTCGACACCAAGCTGGTGGCGCGCAAGGAGCATGCCGACGCGCGCCGGCTGGAGCCGCACACGGCTGGCTACGCACTGCTCAATGCGCGCACCGGCTACCAGCTGCGCAAGAACGTGCGGCTGTCGGCCGGCGTGACCAATCTGCTGGACAAGCAATACGCCGATCCGCTGGGCGGAGTCTACTTGTCCGGGCTGATCGCGCAGCGCGGGGCCTTGCAAGCCTTGCCCGGTTACGGGCGCTCGGTCGAGCTGGGGCTGTCGATCGGATTCTGATGCCCTGCTATTCGCGCCCCGCACCGCCCTCAACGGCGGGCCGATTTTTCCAAATGGCGATGAACGTTCGTCCACCGTGGCAAATCTAAAAAGAGCCGAACACGTTTTGCCTGCATCAAAGCTGTTGAGTGAAGCCGAAATACCATGTGTTCTCATTTTGCTAAGCGCTGACCTCGTGCCCCGTCCGCACAAGATGGATCGCCTGGTGCCCAAGTTCGCATACTGTGTCCAGTTCCTGTAGCGGTCCACTCGCGCCAAAAGCAGAGCACGATTTCTACACAACCCCAGGAGGACTTATCGCATGCACATTTATTCGACAGCCCATTATGGCCGGCTGAGCTATTGCCGCAGGACCATCGGCGCGGCAGTTCTCGGCTGCGTTCTCTGGACAACGGGCGACTCGGCATGGGCGACTACAGCGGAGGAAAAGCCGATAGCGGAACGCATCGCGGCTCTGTGTCCAAGCCTCTCTAAAGCCGTGCTCCATATCGGCACCATTCAC
>DASVVC010000001.1:0-4886 GCA_036386755.1 Telluria sp. | reverse complement strand
AGAACCGCCTTGCCGGCTGCTGTCGACCAAGTTGGCCGCTGCATCGTGCTGGAATATCTCACGCTGGACTGCGCTGATGGTACGCTGAATCCTTCCCAGGGGATCGTAACTGTAATCGGTGACGCCGTTGCGTGAGTGGCTCTTGCGCTTCAATTCGCCGGCTTGGTCGTACTGCCATTCTTTGGTCAATACGGGTTCGTGGTGAGCCCTGCGCATCGATTGGTGGGACGTTTTTCGATGCGCACCGTCGTAAGAGAAATGTGTTGCCAACGCGCCTTGGCTGCGCTCTGTTTCCCGGTGCAGGTCGTCGCGTTCCATGTCGCTGATGACAGTGCCATCGATATTAATTTGATGGAGATGACTGGATCCATAGTAGAGATTGTTGATGGTACGTCCGTCAGGCAGTATGGTGGCGCGGCGGTTGCCTAATTCGTCATATTGGTGTTTCAGCGTACCCATGTGCCCGGTTTCACTCAGCAGTTCACCGCGCTTGCTGTAGCTGAACAATATACTATCGTGCATGGTACGCGGACCACCATGGTCGGTATACTGCTGCGCCTGCAGTACTTGGCCGATCTGGTCGTAGCGGAAAGCGGCGCTGCGTCCGCGCGCATGCCTTGCCGTCAGACGTCCAAGGGCGTCGCGTTGGATACGCAAGGTAAGTGCATCAGCATCCCCAGCAGCATCGGTGACGGCAACGACCAGTCCGCGCGCATCTCGCTCGATCTGCCTGACCGTACCATCGAGCCGTATTTCTTTAATTAGATTATCGTTGCGGTCGTATTCGAAGCTGTACGTTTCGCCGTTTTCATTGATTAGTCGCGCAAGTTGCTGCGCGCCGTTGTAGACCAGATGCATGCTGTGTCCGACGGCATTCACCCGCTGGGTCAACTGGCCGCGTGCATTGCGGTGGTATCGCATTTCGCGTCCGCCGCGGTCAACGTGGGCCTGTAGATGGCCGCGCACGTCATAAGCATATTTTTCTACGCTGCCATCCGGCCGCACGATCTCAGCGATCTTCGCTTGGGCGTCCGTGCGGTATTCGGTACTGTTGCCTAGGGCGTCAGTGATGCGGGCGAGGCTGCCGCGCTCGTCGTAAGCGAGCAGCGTGCGCTTGCCGGAACAATCAGTGTACTCGGTCATCTGCGCGCGCATATTCCACTTCATATGCTTGTGGCCGCCGCGTGCGTCGCGAACCGTGTGGGGCAGGCCGCGGCTGTCGTAGAACTGCTCGGTTTCATAGCCTTCCGAATCGGTGACGACTAGCAGATTGCCGCGCGTATCGTACTGGTAACCCCAGCGGTTCCCGGCGGCGTCAATTTTTGCAGTGGGCAGATCCAGGCGCGCATGCCATTCCGTTTTTTCGATCTGGTCGAGGGCATTGATGACCGTAGTCAGGTGGCCTGCCTCGTCATATTCGCACTGCGTCACCGCGCC
Source organism: Telluria sp. (assembly GCA_036386755.1). Lineage (GTDB taxonomy): Bacteria > Pseudomonadota > Gammaproteobacteria > Burkholderiales > Burkholderiaceae_D > Telluria_A. The sequence goes on along the minus strand of DASVVC010000001.1, from coordinate 3,449 downwards.
CAGAGGATCAGTCACTGACACCAACTGGCGGTTCTCATCCCACTCGTAGCGCCACGGATAGCCTTCCGGATCCGTGTAGACGGTCGGCTGCTTGTCCTTGCTCCACTCCCAATGATAAACGCGGTTGATCTCATCGGTCACCGTGGTCTGGCGCCGCACCAGGTCGTAGTGGAAAGTGTAGGCTTCGCCGTCGTCGGTCCAATGCTTAATGACGCGCGCTTCGACGCCGGCACCCATCCATTCGTATTGGCAGCGCAGGCCATTTGGAATCCGGTGCTCCGTCATCAAACCGTGACGGTAGGCAAACATGCGGCGCGTCTGCCCAGTGCGGTCGATGACTTCAGCGAGTTCGCCGCGCACCGTATAGCGGTAGCGCACGAGGGCTTCCGCCGGTTCGTTTTCAGCCCCCTTGGTGAGGCGCACTTCTGCCACACGCTGGCGATGGAGGGTGTCATATTCGATGTCCAGACGGCGTCCGCAGCCGTCGTTGATCTGGCGCAGGACACCAGCGGCATCGTAGCGGAACGCTTGCCAGTTGCCGTTGCGGTCTTCCAGGCGCTGCAATTTTAATACGCCCGCAAACCCGGCTTCCGGGACGCCGAAGTCGCGGTAAATGCCGTCGATGCTTTCGACCAGATATTGACCCAGCTCCGTGCAGATCAGGTAGTAACCTTCGGCCGTGCTGTAGTGGCTTTCGCCGGGCAGCACTGGCGGGAAGGTCATGCTGCGGCCCTGGTCATCACAGTAATTCAGCGTGCTTAGTTGTCCGGCCGCGTCGAGTTCGACGGTCAACTGCACTTCGTGGTAAAGGCTCCAGCCGACACCCAGCAGGCCGCTGTCACGCAGGTCATGGCTGCTGTAAAAACGTCCCCAGTCGATTGGCAGCGGACCAGGCAAAATGAAGTCAGGCTCTTCACGCAGAAATTTGCCACCCGTGATGACGCTGACCGGGTTGCCCATCGATGTCCTGATAGCATGGCCCGCCATGGTGCCCCCGATGGAGACGGCCATGTTCGTCAATAGGCATGGCACCGAGGATTTAAGTGCCGACCAGTTCATCTTACCCCGGCCGCACAGAGCCAGCGCAACGCCGATGCCCACCCCCAGCGCGGCAATCCACCACGGCCGCTCATCCTTGACCGGCCGTACCTCGATAGTGCCGCCGCCGATGAACACGTCCTCGGAGCCTTCCGCGATGGTGCCGCCGCAGGTGGTCTTGTCGCCCTTGCGCGCGGCCGGCAGACTGTCGATGTAGACGTTGTCCGACCCTTGCGCGATCATCGGCGGCACGCCCGAACTGTGCATGGCGCAGACGATGTTGTCTTCCATGCTCGGCGGTGCCGCCGCCCTGGCCGCAGGCAGCGAATTGATCGTGACGTCCTTCGAGCCGGTGAGGATCTTGCCCTCGATGGAGGGCGGTATCAGCGCGTCGACCGCGCTGTCCACCACTCTGTCAATGAAGGCATTGACCCCGGTCGCCTCCATCACGGCGCTCACCGCGAAACCGATGGCCAGCATGGCGACCCAGCCCACCGGGCCGGACGCCACCAGCGCCACCACGGCCATGGTCGCAAGGGCGCCGACGACCGCGCCGACGACCAGCGAACCGGCCATCTTGGCGAGCATCCCCATCGTCGAGGTATGGGCAATCGGGTCAAGCTGTCGGGCGGCGGCTGGGCACATTGGCGGGTTCTGTCAGGTGAGGTGAAAGGGGGAGGAGCGCTTGCTAAGTGTGCTTAGCCTTGCGCGGCGCCGGCCGGCACAAAACTGTCCAGCAACTGCTGCGCGTACGCGTCCTGCTCGGCGTTGAGCGGCGCGGCGCACGTCATGGTCAGCACCAGCACCGCGCTGCCGGCCAGGCGGATGACGGTCTGGCGCTGGTGCATGGTGGCGCCGTTCTGCTTGAACGAGCTCGATATCTGCAATGCCGCCAGCTGCGCGCTGCCCACCGTCAGCGCCACCCGGTCCTGCTGCTTGAAACCCTTGACCTGGGAAGCGAGGGTGCGCAGCTGGCGCGTCAGGAAGCCGTCCAGGTCTTCGCCTTCTTCGACCAGGTCGCGCGTGGCGACCAGGGTCAGGCCGCCGGGGCCGACGTTAAGCACCAGCATGTTGACGCTGCGGTCCTGCGCGCTGGGCGGAATGGTGAAGCTGCCTTCGTTGATGTGATAGTTCATGCGGGTCTCGTCGTAAAAAGAAATAGGGATTACTTGGCAGGCGGCGGCGGTGGCGGCGGCGGAAACTGCGCATCCACGTCGGCAATGATCGCGCCGCCGCCTTTCGGCTTGGGCTCGACGGCCGCACCGCCGCCCTTCGAATTGAGGTCGATCTTCTTGCCGTTGATTTGCAGCGGGCCCTTGGAGGTGATGTTGATGTTCTCGCCGGTAATGGCCACCTTGCCGTCCTTGCTCATGAAGAAGGTCGCCTTGCCGCAGGTGATCTCGAAAGTGTCGCCCGCCTCGATCTTGAAGTTCTTCCCGACCAGGATGTTCTTGTCGCCGCCGATCTGCTGCAGGTCGTCGACCTTGACCGTTTCCATCAAGGTGTCCTTGATCCGGTTGTTCTCGTTCTGGCCCACGTATTTGGCGCGGTCGAGCGTCACGCTCAGGCTCTGGTTGTTGCCGACGCTGACGCTCTGGTCGTTGCCCACGCTGCGAGTTTCATCGTGGCCGACCGTATAGGTCTCGTCGTTCTTGACCAGCCCGTCCAGGTTGCGCTCGGCCTGCACCCACATCTGTTCGGCGCCCTTTTTATCTTCGAAGCGCATGCCGTTGGCGTTGTCCGGGCCACCGCCGGGCGAGGAGCGCGACAGCAGGCCGCTCTGGGTCTTGTTGCCCGGCAGTTTCCAGGGCGGCATGGTGTCTTCGTTGGGCACCATGCCGGTCACCATCGGCCGGTCCGGGTTGCCGTTCAGGAACTGGACCACGACTTCGGTGCCCACGCGCGGAATCGAGGTCATGCCGAAGCCGGGGCCGCTCCAGGCGGTCGCCACGCGGATCCAGGCCGAACTCTTGTCGTCGTACTTGCCGATGCGGTCCCAGTGGAACTGCACGCGCACGCGGCCGTATTCGTCGGTGTGGATTTCCTCGCCCGGCGGGCCGGTCACCACGGCCGTCTGCAAGCCGTAGATCTTGGTCGTGGTGCTGTTAAAACCGCGTCCCGGCCGCCACGGGATCTTCTTGCGCATGGCGCCGATGCGGTTTTCGTACTGCGAGGGAGCCAGCTCGCCGCTGACCTGGTAGTTGTTGGTGGCGCTGTGGTAGACCTCGATGATGAGGAAATTGTCGGCGCCGTCGTAGTGGTCGGTCAGTTCGAAGCTGCGGCCCGGCTGGGCGTAGCGGTCGTTGCCGGCGCCTTCGAAATGCTTGCCGGAGGCTTCGATTTCTTCCAGCCGCAGGCGGGTCTGGGCGTCGCCCTCGCCGGCATCCTTGAAGCCGTAGGCGCCGGTGTAT